>CAZAJF010000030.1:0-8401 GCA_964485395.1 uncultured Treponemataceae bacterium
GACATCCAGTCCAAGATCACGCCCGACGAGGGCCGCAACGTGCCGTGGCACTATAACAACATCCTCGGCGTGCAGACCGTCAAGCAGACCTGGGCCGCCCTCGACGGCATCAAGGAATTGGTATCGCTCAACATGAAGGGTCCTCTGGGCGAAATGGTCCGCGACCTCCAGGAACGCGCCGTGGCCTTCCTCGAAGAACTCGTAGAGGAAGGTGGATACTTCGCCGCCGTGGAAAAAGGATTCTTCGTGGACTCGGGAAAATATCCCCAGCGCAACGAAGACGGAATCGCCCGCGACGGCAAAGGCGGCGTCGGGGCCGGCACTCTCGTACAGCGCGACGCCGACTACATGGCGCCCGTGTGCGATCACTTCGGCAACAACAAACTCCCTGCCGGAATCAAGAAACCCTGCGACCCCATCAACGGCTGCACGCTCTGCAAACCCGAAAAAATCGTATACATCGACGAGCTCGATCCCGAAGACAACGCCGACAAGCGCCTTGAGAAGACGTTGCCGTACCGCAAGGGCGACCTCCTGAAACCGGAGGCCGAATGGGCCGGAGACGGCACCGTGCTGCTCCAGTTCGTGGTTCCCGAATCCGAGGACATCGCGCGCGAAGCCGCTCTGGAAATGGGCCGCAAGATGGGCCTCCTCGACCCGGAAATCGTGAACATGCAGGTAATGCACCCGTCCGAAGGCTGCTTCGTGGAAGTCAAAGGCAAGGTAGCCTTCGACGTAAAGAAATCCGAGCTCAAGATTCCCCCCAAGGAAGTGATGCTGGACGAGGAAGAAATCCGTGCGGCCATAAAGAAGCTGGGCATCAAAGTGGTGGCAGGTACCGTGGGCGAGGATGAACACTCGGTGGGCCTCCGCGAAATCCTGGACATCAAGCACGGCGGCATCGAGAAATACGGCGTCAAGTACACCTACCTGGGCACTTCGGTTCCCGTAGGCAAGCTCGTGGACGCGGCGATCGAGACCGGCGCGCAGGCGATCCTCATCTCCACGATCATCAGCCACAGCGACGTGCACCGCCAGAACATGCGCAAGCTCGCCGAGCTGTGCAAGGAAAAAGGCATCCGCGACAAGATCATCCTGATAGCGGGAGGCACGCAGGTGAACCGCGACATGGCCAAGGAAACAGGCCTGGACGCGACGTTCGGCCGCGGCACCAAGGGAATCCACGTGGTAAACGCCATCGTGAAGACCCTCAAGGCAAGAGGCCAGATATAATAAATTATTAGCACGGAGGCACGGAGGTACGGAGGAAGGCGGTGAAAGAGACGAGGAAAAAGTATGGAAAATTTACTTTATCCTTTATCTTCCCCTCTTACTCCGCGTTCTCCGCGCCTCCGTGGCGAATTCTTTGAGAACCATGCTTTTACGGAGTAGCGCATGCCCGATACGATCGACATACTTACCATAGAGGTCGGCTCGACCATCACCAAGGCCAACGGTTTCTGCTTCCTGCCCGAAGGCGGGTTTGCGCACGTGGCGCAGGGATTCGCCAAGACCTCGGTGCTGGCCGGCGACGTTGGCGTGGGCGTGGATGAGGCCGTCGCGAACCTGGAGGCGGCCTTCGGAGCTTCCGTCGGCGCGCCCGAGACCTTCGTGAACAGCTCGGCCGCGGGCGGGCTTCGCATGACGGTGCATGGGCTTACCTACAGCATGACCGCGCGCGCGGCGCACGAAGCTTCATTGGGAGCCGGCGCCATCGTAAAAAAAGTCACCGCGGGCCAACTCGAGGACTACGAGCTCGACGAAATAAAAGAAATAAATCCTAACATAATATTGCTGGCCGGCGGCGTGGAATTCGGAGAAAAGACCGTCGTGCTCCGTAACGCCGAAAAGCTCGCTTCGCTGAAGCTCGCCGCCCCGGTCGTCTATGCGGGCAATTCCGTCCTCCATAAACCCATACAGAAAATATTCCACGAAGCGGGAATGGAACTTCTCATAACCGATAATGTCTTTCCCGAAGTTGACGTGCTCAACATCGAGCCGCTGCGCCATGTAATCCACGAAGTGTTCGGGCGCCACATAATACACGCGCCGGGCATGGCCAGGTTCGCAGGGCTTTCCACCTGGGGAATCCTGCCCACGCCGGGAGCCGTACTTCGCGGCGCCGAACTGTTCGCCGAAGCGCTGGGCGACTGCCTCGTGTTCGACGTGGGCGGAGCGACGACCGACGTGCACAGCGTCACCGACGGCAGCCCGGAGTATCAGATGAAGGCCATCGAGCCCGAACCGCGCGCAAAGCGTACCGTCGAGGGCGACCTCGGCGTCTTCGTTAACGCAGCCAACATCGTGCATATGACCGGAGACCCCTCCTGGGAGGACAGGATGATCGACCTGCAGGCCATGCCCTCCACCGAACGCGAAAAAGAACTGACGCGGTGGCTCTGCGCCCGCGCCGTGGACGTAGGAGCCCGGCGCCATGCGGGACATCTTGCCGACATTTATACGCCGACCGGCAAAAAGCAGATAGTAAAAGGCAAGGACCTTACGTCCGTACGCTGGGTCATCGCCACGGGAGGCGCGCTTACCCGCGTGAACGGCGCCGCGGACTGCCTGCGATCCATCTGCACCGGCCCGAAAAAACATTTGCTACCCCCTCCGGAAGCGCGCATCCTCATCGACCGGGACTACCGGTTTTCCGCCCTCGGCACCATCGCGCAAGCCTATCCGGCTGACGTAAAGCAGACTTTCGCCGCATGGGTGGATCTGGAAAATAAAATTTGAAGCAAAGCACCCCAAGGAGAACCATATGAGATTCAGGACGCCGAGACTGGAAATATACCCCGACAGGATCCGGGCCAACGCCCGCTCCGTCATAAAATTATGCCATCAGCACGGGGCGGACATCGCCTGCGTCACCAAAGTGACGAGCGCGCACCTGGGCGTGACGCGAGCGCTGTACGAGGCCGACCCCGACATGATAGCGGACAGCCGCATCAGCAACCTCCGCATGATAGGCGAGATGGGCGTGACGCTGCCGAGGCTCCTTCTCCGACTGCCCGCCCCCTCCGAGGTTGCGGACGTGGTACACGATTCGGAGGTAAGCCTCAACTCGGGCCTGCATACCCTGCAGCTGCTCTCCGACGCGGCGCTCGCCCAAGGCGTAAAACATAAAGTCATCGTCATGGTGGACGTAGGCGACCTGCGCGAAGGCGTGTGGCCTGACAATGCGCCGGAATTGCTCAAGGATGCCGCACAGCTCAAGGGCCTCAATATAATCGGGCTTGGATGCAACCTTGCCTGCTACGGCGGCGTCATTCCAAGCGAGCAGAACATGCGCACCCTCGTGGAAGTACGCGACCTTTGCAGGCAGCGGACAGGCCTCGAACTGAACGTTCTCTCGGGCGGCAACAGCGCCAACCTTCCGCTCCTGGCTTCCGGAAAGATGCCCAAGGAAATCAACCATTTCCGCATCGGCGAAGCCATCGTTTTGGGACGCAACGTACTGGACCGCAGCCCCTGGCCGGGAACCAGGCAGGATACGTTCCGGGTCGTGGCGGAGGTTATAGAAGTTGAACGCAAGCCTTCGGTTCCGATCGGCGACCGCGGACAGGACGCGTTCGGCGGCACCACAGACTTCGTGGACCGCGGCGTGCGCATGCGCGCGATCTGCATCATCGGGCGCCAGGACGTTGTGGTGGACGGCATCGAGCCCGAAGACCATGGAATAACCGTGTTGGGAGGAAGCTCAGACCACCTCATCCTGGATGTGGAAGACGCGGCGGTTCCGGTCAAGGTGGGCGACGAGATAGCCTTCAGACCCGGTTACGGGGCGTTGCTGGCGCTGTCCACGTCACCGTACGTCAGCAAGATAATAATCGAGGAATAGTCATGATGGCAAAAAATTGTTATTTTTTGCCATCATGCATGCGATTCGTTCCACGAATCGCGTAAATATAATGTAGCCATCGAAAAACTGAAGTTTTCGATGTCCATTAAAGGGATTTTTATGCTGTACCAGACGCATGCGCAGATTCACCTGGGGAATATCCGGGTCAACATCGAAGGCATCAGGAAAGCCGTAGGCTCCGGGCGCAAGATACTCATCGCGGTAAAGGCCAACGGCTACGGCCATGGCGCCATAGAAATATCGCGCATGGCCGAGCGCATCGGCGTCGACTGGCTGGGAGTCGCCACCGTCCCCGAAGGAATCCAGCTGCGCGAGGCGGGCATCAAGTTGCCCATACTCAAGTTTAGCCCGGTATTCCCCGAGGAGATCGGGGAGGCTCTGCGCAATGACCTTACGTTGGCGGTATGCGACGAGGAATCGAGTCGTGCGGTACAGGCAGTCTGCGCGGCGGATAAGCTCAAGGCGCGCGTGCACATGAAGGTGGACACGGGCATGGGCCGCGTCGGCATCTCTCCCCAAAAAGCTCCCGGCCTCGCAGCCTTCATAGAAAAAAGCTGCCCGGACGTATATCTGGAAGGCGTTTTTTCCCACTTCCCGGTAAGTGACGAAAAAGAAACCGATTTTACCAAAAGCCAGATTACCGCCTTCAAGGCCGTCGTGGATTCCGTAAACGAGACCATCGGCAGAAAAATCGATATTGCCCATTGCTCCAACTCAGGCGCCGTACTTGGTCATCAGGACGCCTGGCTGGACATGGTTCGGCCCGGAATCATGATATACGGCTACTAGCCCGACGAAGGCACGCCGCGTAGCATTCCCCTGCTGCCGGGAATGCACCTGCTTACGCGCGTATCGTTCCTTAAAAAAGTCCCGGCCGGAACCAGCATCGGCTACGGCAGGACCTGGATAGCCGGGCGTGATACTTTTATCGCAACTATTCCCGCGGGCTACGCGGACGGTTTCAACCGCCAGTTTTCCAACCGGGGTCGAGTGCTCATAAACGGCGCGTCGTATCCGCTGGCGGGACGCGTCTGCATGGACCAGAGCATGGTCGACCTCGGACCGGAAACCGGCGTCAAGGTCGGCGACGAAGTCGTGCTCATGGGAAAATCCGGCACTGAGGAAATTTCCTGCTATGAGTGGGCAAAAACGCTGGGCACGATAACCTATGAGGTTACTTGCCAAATAAACACCCGTGTCGCGAGATACTATGATAGTATCGATTGAACAGGGAGTCGCCCATGGGAACGAAAGAAAATAAAAAGACGACGATGACGCATCGCCGTCTTTTCTTGCTTTTAACGCTTGCGCTGCTGACATCAACCTTCTGCCCCAAGCCCCTGGCTGCGCAACCTTCCATCGGTTTCGGCTCTACGCTGTTCATGACCGGGATATCGCCCTTCGGCGAATTCGGCAGTTTTATTCCCCTGTTCGGGGTGCGTGCATCGAGCTACTGGCTCTTAGGCAAGGAACCAGAGCCGAAAGCCCCATGGCTGAGTACAGAACTGGGGTTCCTGATGTCCGAAGGTCTTTTTCTTGACGCGGGATTATTGTGGCCGGGCCGCATGGATAAAAAATTGAGCTCTCGCTACGGATTCAGTGTTGGCGCGGGGATGGCGGGCTTCGAATCGGAGGCGACATTCTCAGGAAGGCTGAAGATCCGCTATGAACCTATGATTCTTTCCGTTCCGGATAAAAAATCCAACGTATGGGATTTCTCCTTCTTGGGCATGTCGATTGGAGCGATCTTCTCCAATGAGCCGCGGCTCAATGGCGTGGGCTTCGACCTGAGCCTCGTAGACACCACGTACCGGTTCGACGGAAATCGTATCGCGCGGCAGATTCCCGCCCGTTTCGCCGAGCTTAGCTCCATGGACGGCAGAAAAGGCAACGCATTCCTGCTGGAAACCAGCATTTCCCTGCTTCCTATCTACATATGGCTCCCCTTGCCCTTTACCGAATGGAGCTTCGGCTACGAGATCGTAAAGGGCGGGTATTCGGCTTCCGTCATGGCGCGCATCAACGCCGTCATGATCTTTCTGGACGGATATAAATCCATGAGGCTGGAACTGTGCCCAGCGCGTTTACGAATCGGAATATGGCGGCCGGCCGTTACGTTCGGCGTCTCGCTTACCGAATTGTACTCGGGCATCATGGGCATCAACTACTCCTCCGATGCCAGGTCCGACATAATCAACAGCTTCGATGTGATCATCGAGCCGCTCTGCTTCGACTTGCGCACCAAACCGAATAAGGAACTCAGGATATCGATTCTGCCGCTGTCATCGTCGCTGCTGTTAGAGGCTCCTATTTATAACTTCATACGCATAGGCTGGCGACTTTAAAACGGCAGCGTCGGATTATTCGCGCGATTCCTCACCGAAGGCTTTGCCGAGCCTTCAGCTCCCGCTCGGACAGTATTTCCTCGTCGGACTTGAGGGCAAAATCCCTGGCGCAGACAATAATCAGCTTACGCTCGTGATCCAGGGTAAAAATGCTGCAGTACACCCATAAATCCGTTCCCAACCGATACTCCTCGCGCAGGTATCTGTCGAAACCTTGCTGCCAGTAGAGCATGATGTCGTAATCGCCTTCCTGTTCGATGAAATTCTGGAAGGCAAACAAACCGGTGCGGCCATATAACTTGCGTTCGGTCACGCTAAGCGCATCGTTGGGTTCCACAGGCACCGGATACGATTCGAGACGGATTCGGGTCCTGATCCTATCCAGGTTCGGGAAATAATGAATCGTGGATCCCACTGCCGGGTTTTCCTCGGACGCCCAGCGTTGATAAAAATCCTTAACCGCAGCCGAAAGCGAGTCTACGGGCCTGAAGGACAACCATTGAGTTTTCTGCGGGTTTAGCCACGCTGGATAATACCACCAGTATCCTTCAAAAAATACGGGAACGCTGCCTGACCGGATCATCCATGGTTCAAGATCAGCGCTTCGGGCGCTGGCATAGGGCAGGCCCCTGACCGAACCGAGAACGTCGCCTTCCTGAATCTCGCCGGGTTTTGCCGTAACCGATCCGAACCCGCCAAGCACCAACTCGTAACGGGATTGGGTTATTTCCTGCGTAAGGTAATAGCTGAAACCGCAGTCGAGTATCAACCTGAGATTCCCATTGCCGTCCGGTTCGCTCTTAACGAAAGTCCCATCGATAATGCTATGAAAATCTGCATTTTGCGAAAGGTCATCAAAGGCCAAATACGGAAACGTTGGCTCCGCGAAAGAATCCCAGGACTTTTCTGCATTCCGTGCGGCAGAACCGTTACTGACGCAAGAGGCCAATCCGATGGCTAAAATTATCAGACCCGCTGCCTTTTTCATTAATTCCCTTTCCGTAATCGAACAATCGATTTTCAGCTTTTTCACTGAATCGCTGGCCACGATACCATACATTAGAATTGCCTGTACAGAATATCGACTACCTCCAACAAACTTGCATACGGGAGAATTTCATGCAGTTAGCACACGAATCCTCGCGTTACGTTTCCATAAAATTTGACATTCCACCGGAATAGCCCTATGTTTTTATCAGGTGGTAATAGAACCCCCTCAAGGAGGATACCATGGCAGTAATTTGTATTGCGCGTGAGATGGCTGCATTGGGGGAGGAAACCGTTCGGGAGTTGAGCAAAACGACCGGATACCGTCCTATCGACAAGGAATTCCTCGAAAACCGCATGACGGAACTGGGCATGAAGCCCGAAACGCGCGTCAAGTATGACGAAAAAAAACCTGGTTTTTGGGCGTCGCTATCACAGGACAGGGACGATTACCTGCATTTCCTGGCCAGCGTCTTGTATGAGGAGATCGCGAAAGGCGACTGCATAATTACCGGACGCGGTGGATTTGCGTTGCTTGACGGGGTCCCCGGAGTCATTACGCTCAAGCTGGTAGCACCGATGAAAACCAGGATTGCGCGCATCAGGGAGCAATTTTCCTGTGACGAGCGTCATGCGATACAGCTCATAAAGCAGAGCGACCACGACCGCAAAGGCTTCCACGATTACTTCTTCAACGTCAATTGGTGCGATCCTTCCAATTATCACTTGATTATCAATACCGGCAAGCAGGATCCTAAATCCATATCCGAACTTGTACAAAAACTCTGCCTCCTGACCATAACCGATGAGGTCGAAAAGGCGCACAAAGAGCGTATCGGCCAGCTGGTCTTGGCCAGAAAAGTGCTTACCGAAATCTTGTATAAACAGCGTCTTCCTCTTCATTTCCTGGAAGCGGACGTGGTAGACGGCGTCGTTACGCTGCATGGAGTTGCCAATACCCAGGCAGCCATCGAAGCGGCAAGTTCAGCGGCGGCGGCGGTTCCCGGCATCAGCAAGGTGGTAAACTCCATACAAATCGTTCAGGAATTCGCCGTGATGCCGTAAAAGGAACAAAAGACGAATCGCGGATGAATTTTTAATAAGGTTATGGGTGAGGGCCTGGCGCTGAAAACGCACCCTGCGCTTATCGCTTGGGGTGCGTCTTCGGCGCCACCCCACACCGATAGTTGGCTTAATAAAATCA
>CAZAJF010000030.1:8501-55414 GCA_964485395.1 uncultured Treponemataceae bacterium
GAAGCCTGGGTTATATCGTTGTGCGCGATTTTATGGTATCAGCTTTCGACTGGTGGGGAAGAGGGATAAAGCCAGGAATCGCGGAAGAACTTTTATGGAGGTTAGGGGTGGGGGCCTGGCACTGAGAACACGCCCGGCGCTTATCGCTTTGGGCATGTTCTCTGCGCCACCCCACACCGATAGTTGGCTTAATAAAATCAGAAGCCTGGGTTATATCGTTGTGCGCGATTTTATGGTATCAGCTTTCGACTGGTGTGGAAGAGGGGCAAAGACAAGAATCGCGGATGAATTTTTAATAAGGTTATGGGTGGGGGCCTGGCGCTGAAAACGCACCCTGCGCTTATCGCTTGGGGTGCGTTTTCTGTGCCACCCCACACCGATAGCTGATTGTATAAAATTGATGCGTGGTTTTATCGTTGTGCGCGATTTTATGGTATCAGCTTTCGACTGGTGAGGAAGAGGGAAGAAAGCCAGGAATCGCGGATGAAGGCATTTATCGAGTGCGCGGCAGGATCGACGACACGGCGGAATTATGACGAATTTTCGTATGAGCTCAAGCGGGAAAGCGAAGTATCCGCGGCATACCCTTATGCCTATGGATTTATCGTTGATACGGCGACGAGCGACGAGGATGCGCTCGATTGCTATGTTATTTCCGGAACAGAGATTGCTCACGGTTCTTTTGTGAATTGCGTGCCCCTCTGCACACTGGAATTCAACGAAGGTACCGAACTGGATTACAAGGTTTTTGTCAGGCTAGAGGGCGAAAAAACAGAAGCGGACGAGGCGGCGATCGCCGTGGTAAAAAGATTTATTACCGAGATATTCAAAAAATTCCCCGAGGTTTCCATATCGTTCGGAAAAATACTGAACAAAAAAGACACTCTGGATCTGATTGACCATAGAAAGAAAAAAGCCCTTCGACGCTGATAAATGCGATTCTCCTTGTTCCTGACGCTTTGTTTGCGTACCTTGAATAAATGACAGATATTTTAACGGTACATGGCTTGACCAAGGCTTTCGGGCCGGTCCAGGCGGTAAACGGAATAGACCTGCGCATCGGCGAAGGCTCATGCTTCGGCCTTCTGGGGCCGAACGGCGCCGGAAAGACCACCACCATCGAGATGATGGAAGGCATAACCGCCCCGACATCAGGTGAAGTTTTATTCAGGGGAAAGCCGCTGGACAGGGCTTTCAAGCAAAAAGTGGGCATACAGTTCCAGAGCACGGCGCTGCCCGAATTCATAACCGTCAAGGAAACGCTGGATCTTTTCTCCTCGTTTTACCCGCATCCCCGGCCACTCAAGGAAGTAATCGAGCTATGCTCGCTCGACGATATTTTGAGCCGGGACAACCGCAAGCTTTCCGGAGGGCAGCGCCAACGGATGCTTCTGGCCCTCGCCATAATCCCGAAGCCTGAAATCGTATTCCTGGACGAGCCGACCACCGGCCTCGACCCGCAGGCGCGGCGTAATTTCTGGGACCTCATCCGCCTCATAAAGTCGGAATCCACCACCATCGTCCTTACGACGCACTATATGGACGAAGCCCAGATACTGTGCGACAGAATCGCGATCATGGATCACGGAAAAATCCTCGAGGTTGATACCCCGGACGTATTGCTGGACAAGCATTTCCAAGGTGTTCTCATTACGATTCCGTGCCGGGAATGCAAGCCCGGACAAGACGGCATTCCTTCAAGCGCGGAAATCTGCGGAGACCGGCTTGAGTTGCAGACCAACAACCTGGACACGAGCATCAAGGAGCTTTTGGACGCAAAGATAAGCCTGGAAGGACTCTCGATACATAAGCCGAATCTGGAAGACTTGTTCATAAAGTTGACCGGATCCTCGCTCCGAACCTAAAGCTGTATAAGGAAGTAATATGTATTTTCGACAATTCCTGGCGATGTTCAAAGCCAGAACGATGGAGTTTGTAAGGGATAAGGGCTCTTTTTACTGGAGCCTCTTGCTACCCGTTTTTCTTGTTTTCGGTTTCGCCTTCGCGTTTTCCGGATCAGGTTCCCCGATGTTCAAGGTTGGCATTTTGGGCCAGCAGGACAGCTCGATGCCGTTCATGAAGACGCCCCAGATTCAATTTATTTCCTATGACATGCCTACGGCCGAAAAACAAAAACCGCAGGATCTCCTGGCTCGGCATCAGATAGACATGATCATCGACTTTACGGATTCATCGGCGACGTTCAATTCCCTGTCGGATAAAAGCATGCTGCTCAAACAACTTTTTACCGTGCCTGGCAACCCGTTCTCCGTCAAGACCGTAAGCGGCAAGGCCATACGGTACGTCGACTGGTTCGTGCCTGGCATCATCGGCATGAACATCATGTTCAGCTGCCTCATGGGCGTCGGGTTCGTCATCGTACGGTATCGGAAGAACGGCGTCCTCAAGCGGCTCAAGGCGACGCCCATCGGCGCCTTCAACTTCATCGGAGCCCAGGCCGCCAGCAGGCTCTGCATAGTTTTATTCACTTCCGTCTTCGTCTATGCCGGAACGAATTTCTTCCTGCGCTTCCTGATGCTGGGCAGCTATCTGAACCTGTTCCTGCTCATGGTGATCGGAAGCTTGTGCATGATTTCTTTGGGCCTCGTCTTTGCCGCGAGAATAAAAAACGAGGAATTGGCGGGGGGATTGTTCAACATCGTGACGTTCCCGATGCTGGCGTTCTCGGGCGTATTCTTTTCGCTGGAAGGCAGCCCGCCCATCCTGCGCACGATCGGAAACGTTTTTCCGCTGACCCACTTCATCAACGCGGCGCGCAAGATCATGCTCGAAGGAGCCGGCCTTGCGGCGATAGCGCCGGAACTTCTGATACTGGGAGGACTGACAGCGGTATTCCTCGTAATAGCATCGCTGCTGTTCAGGTGGGAATAAGCGAAATAATGCTATAACCTGCCGCGCGGTTCCGATCAGAAGAAACCGCGCAGGAAAACTGGTGTGGTCATTATCCCAGGAAAAACCTGTCCAGCGCCAAGGCTGCACCGCCGAGCGCCGGAAGATCGGGATCCAGGGCGGACCTGCGAATTTCGCAGGGGCGTTCGTTCGATTCGACCCTCGCGGCTATCTCCTCGAATAATCGTCCACTCCTGAACGGCGCTCCGTACAGGGTAACGACGGCCGGGTCGCAGACTTCGATGGCATTTCCTATGGCGCGGGCGAAACGTTGCGCAAGCGTCGAAAAACCGGCTGGATCGTCGGCTTCGAGGGCATGGCACAAATCCTCGATCCTGCCGCCATTCGCGCCAAGCATCTCACCGAGCGCCATTGCCGATACCAGCGACTCCAGGCACCCTTTCCTGCCGCAATAGACGCAGGGGGGGCCGTCGTTTTCCACGAGGGTATGCCCAAGCTCGCCGCTCCTGAAATGCGCCCCCGGCCACGGCACGCCGCCCACCGCCCAGGCGGCGCCGACTCCCGGACCATACTTCACGAACAATAATCCCGTGGGCGCCGAAGCCCTGGCTTCCGTGAGGAGAAGCTCGGCAAGAGCCAGAGCCCTGACGTTGTTGTCCACCGCCACCGGGATTCCAAGCGCGGCGGCGAGAGGATCCCGCAGGGCGACGGAACCCGACCATAGGCGCGGTTCCCGCAGGGACACTCCGGCTGAAGAATCCACCCTGCCGGTTACGGTGAATCCCGCACCGATGAGAGGGCCTCCGTTCGACCCGGACACTAGTTTCGTCTTTGCCTCGGAGATCTTTTTTGCCAGATTTTCAGCTGCTTCCTGTCCATGGCTGGAGGGAGAAGCGGAAGAGGGAAGGTTTCTAACGCCGAGCACCGTGCCCGCCAGGTCGGTCAACACGAGCTGAAGTCGATCGAAGTCCAAGCCGATGCCGAGTACCGACGCGGCCTCAGGCCGAATGTTCATGAATATTTTCCGACGCCCGACCTTGCCGGCCGACTCGGATGAAGCGCCTTCGACGACCAGACCGTCGTCCATCAACTCGCTTACGAGATACGTAACCGATGCGCGCGTCAGCCCGAGAGCCTTCGCAAGGTCGTTGCGGGCGATGCCTCCGTGGCGATGGATGAGCCTGAGTATTCCGGTCCGGTTGCGTTTGCGCAGATCCGGGGAGCTGAGACCGCGCGGCGTCATGAGGCTTCTACCGGGTATATTTCTATATTTTTGCCCCGAATCCCCGGAATCACTCCCTGATCCACCAGAACACGACGATCGGGATGCGCGAGTATCCATTTGTTCCGCTTGCGCAGGAGGGCATCGCCTTCCGGCCTCGTACCCGGCGGGAAATCTTCGTTGGTGCCCCGCGGCAGGACAATGGCGGCGCGGAAGCCTCCGGAACGAATCTGACAGGGCGCCAGATGCAGGGTACCGGAAAACAGTTCTACCGCCCTGCCCTTCCGTACTAAAAAAGCGACGGCTTTGGAGGAATCGTAACCCGGTCCTGGCGCCCCCTGCTCGAGGTCGGAGCGAAGGCCGAGCAGCAGGGTCAAGTCGCTGCCCGCAACGAGGATCTCGCTGGCCCGGTGGAATTCAAGGCCGTTCAGGCGGAAATTCCTTCCGGTACAATAGCCCACCTGCGCTGGCAAACCGCCATACGCCGCGGCAAGCAGCACTTCGCCGGCGGGACAGGCTTCCAGCGGAGGGCATGAAGGGACGTACGAGACTCCTTCGTCCGGAATCGGCGCGAAACGCTCCAGCGCTTCCACCATGCCAGACCAGGTGCCGGTGAACGGCGTGCCGTAAGCAGCGAATTCAGGGTCTTCGATATCGAAAATTTCCAGCCCGGGGTTGGCCCGGCGCAAGGCATCAAGGGGCATTGTATCCTCCGCAGCAGCCATAATACATGGCAGGGCAAATACAGACTAGCATGCTCTCCTAAAAAAAGCAAATTAGTTAAAAGATTTAACAAATAAAGATCGAAACTACTTGCAGTAAACTGCCGGCATGGTATATTAGTTAAAGGCTTTAACATACGAGCGATTCGAATAACTCCGTTAGTTCCTCGAATCGCTTTTGCAATTCGTTTACGAATTGCATTCATTAACGGAAGACATTGTAAAACTGAAGTTTTTCAATGTCCCCTATAAGGAGCTTTCATGGCACTATTAGAAGGAAAACTATTCGATGCCCGTCAAAGCAAGGCGGTTCTTCGCGAAGTATTCAACCAGGGCAGCTCGAACCTCGAGCTTTTATCCCTCGCCGAACTGGATATCGTTGACGCGCGCATAGCGAGCCTCTGCCACAAGCGCGAGGAGACCATCATCTTCAACGTAGGGGGGGCGGTCAGCGTAGAAGTCGAGGGAATCGCCTATGAATTGGCTCACTACGATGTCCTCTATATTACCCGAGGCGCGGAATTCGCCGTGCAGGCGGGAGCGGACGCCGGAAAGCTTTATATCTACCGCGCCAAGGCGGACAATGAGCATCCGGTACGCCACATGAAGTGGGCCGAGCTGCAGGGCGACCCGGCCCGGACCAGGCTGCTCAAGCGCAAAAAGGTACACCTGATGTTCGATGTGGGCGAGAAAGCGGACCGCTTCATGGCAGGGTATACGTTCTATGAAGACCATTCCCGCGCCTGGCCGCCGCACAACCACACGGACCAGGAAGAATGCTACTCGTTCATAGAAGGAAAAGGCGCCATGCAGGTATACCCCGACGACGAAAGCCTCACCTTCGTAAAGGGCGTCGAGGTGGGCTCGCACGTAACCATTCCGCTCCTCAACTACCATCCCGTTTTCAGCCACGAGGAACCGTTGTGCTTCATCTGGTGCATAGCGGGCGAACGCTACTGGGTGGGCGACAAAAGCAAGGCTTTCATGGACGGCTCCGCCTCCAAGGTGACCACATGACGAGTACCGTACCCGTTTCCGCCGCGACGCCCCAGGAACTGAAGCAGCTGGCAGCCCTGTCCAAGGCCGTACGCAAAGGATGCCTCGAGTCCATCGCCTCCTTGGGCGTGGGGCACATCGGCGGCTCCATGTCCGTGGTGGAAGCCCTTGTTATACTTTATTTCAGGCATATGCGCCTCGATCCGGACAACGACAAGGCCGCGGACCGCGACATGTTCGTGCTCTCAAAGGGACACGCCGGCCCCGCGCTCTACGCCACCCTGGCGGAAAAGGGATTCCTGGACCGCGCGCTGCTGGGAACGCTCAACCGCGGAGGCACGAGACTGCCCAGCCATGCCGACCGCAAGCTGACTCCCGGCGTGGACATGAGCACCGGCTCGCTGGGACAGGGATTCTCCGCCGCGACGGGCATCGCCCTAGGCCTGCGCATGGACAAACACCGACCGGACGGCAGCGTGCGCCGCTGCTGGGCCATCATAGGCGACGGCGAAAGCGACGAAGGCCAGGTCTGGGAGGCTGCTGCGTTCGCGGCCCACTACAAGCTGGACAACCTCATAGCGTTTACCGACTGCAATAAGCTGCAGATAGACGGTTCCACCGACTCAGTAATGGGCCTGGGAGACCTCGGCGCCAAATGGGAGGCCTTCGGATGGAAGGCCATAAAGGTGGACGGCCACGATTTGGCGGCGCTAGACCGTGCCATAATGGAAGCGCGCTCGCTTACGGGCAAACCCGTCATGATAATCCTGGATACGATAAAAGCCAAGGGAATCCCGGCGTTCGAAGGCAAGGCCGAGAGCCACAACGCTCCGTTCGGAAAGCCGGAGCTCGAGGCCGCGCTGGCCGCCTTGGACAACGAGGAGGTCACCCATGGCTGACAGGGAAATGAGGGCGGTATATGCCCAGAGCCTCATAGAGCTCGCGGCCGCCGATCCGCGCATCTGCGTGCTGGAAGCCGACCTGGCCAAGGCGACGGGCACCGGTCCGTTCGCCAAAGCATACCCCGACCGCTTCTTCAACGTGGGCGTGGCCGAAGCCAACCTCGTGGGCGTGGCATCCGGACTCTCGGCTGCGGGGAAAAAACCATTCGCAGCCACGTTCGGCTGCTTCGCCAGCCGCCGCGCCTTCGACCAGTTCTTCCTCTCGGCGAACTATGCGGGCTTGAGCGTAGTGCTCGTGGGGACGGACCCCGGCGTCACGGCGGCCTACAACGGCGGCACCCACATGCCCCTCGAGGATCTTTCGCTCATGCGCACCGTTCCCGGTCTCGTCATAGCTGAACCCTCCGATCCGGTGTCGCTGCAGGCTTGCGTTCGCATGGCCGCAGCGCATCCGGGCTGTACCTATATCCGCTTGCAGCGAAAGCCCGCTCCCGACCGCTATCCGGAAGGCGAGCGTTTCGAGTTCGGCAAGGCCAAGGTCCTGCGCGACGGCGGCGACGCCACTTTGGTCGCCCTCGGCGCGCTGATGGTCGCCGAGGCGCTCAAGGCGGCCGACCTGCTCGCCGCCGAGGGAATAAAGGCATCCGTCATCGACGCGTTCACCTTAGCTCCGCTTGACCGTGAGCTTATATTAACACGAGCGAAGTCCAGCCGGCGCGTGGCGACCTGCGAGAACCACCGCATAAACGGAGCGCTCGGGAGCGCCGTGGCCGAACTGCTGGCCGAGGCAGGCGTACCAGCCAGACTCGCCAGGATCGGCGTCGGGGCCGACGAGTTCGGAGAGGTAGGACCGCAGGACTGGCTGGCCGAGCGCTTCAAGCTGACCGCAAGCCATATAGTAAACGCAGTAAAGAGCTTGAAATAGGATATTTAGCACGGAGGCACGGAGAACACGGAGAACACGGAGAACACGGAGAAAATAAGGGATAGGAGTGATGGGAAGGATGATTTTCATGAAGAATTATTTGAAAAGTCTCGCCTCCGTCTTCCTCCGTGACCTCCGTGGCTCCGTGCAAAAATTATTAGTACCAGGAGAGTTATATGAAGATTGCAATCGCATCTGACCTTTCGGGATTCCCTCTCAAGAAAGCCATTATCGAGCACCTGGCAAAGCGAAACGACGTCGAGGTCGTGGATTTCGGCATCGAGAGCGAGGACGCGCCTCAGCCTTATTTCATCCAGGCGCCCAAGGTGGCCAAGGCCATACAGGCTGGACAGGCCGACAGGGGCATCTTGATCTGCGGTACGGGCCAGGGCATGGCCATCGTCGCCAACAAGCACAAGGGAATCTATGCCTGCGTCGTGGATGACCTGTTCTCCGGCGAGCGTTCCAAAATAATCAATAACGCCAACGTCATTACCATGGGCGGCTGGATTACCGCGCCGTTCCTGGGAACGCAAATCGTCGACGCGTGGCTTTCCGTGGCCTTCACCCAGAAAATGGAATTCAAGAAAGATTTTTTAACCAACGCCTTCAACAAGGTGGTGGAGCTGGAAGGCGAGAACTTCAAATGACGGACAACGAGAAGACTATAACCCTGCTCGTCGAGCGTGCGAGGACAGCCCAGGCGATAGCCGCGACCTGGGATCAGGCCAGGGTGGACGAGGTATGCGTCGCCGTGGGATGGTCGGTTTACAACGATGCCAATATCGCGATACTGGCGGCGAGCGCTGTCGAGGAAACCGGCATGGGCGTCGTGGCCGACAAGGTTACGAAGCACAAGAACAAGGTGCTGGGCCTCCTTCGCGACATCAAGACCGCAAAGACCGTCGGCCTCATCGAAGTGGACGAGGCGCGCGGACTGCGGAAGTACGCCAAGCCGGTAGGCGTGGTGGGAGCGCTCGCTCCCGTTACCAATCCTACTGCCACGCCGGCCTCCAACGGGCTGGCGATATTGAAGGGCCGCAACGCGGTCATCTTCGCGCCGCATCCCAAGGCGAAAAAATCCAGCGCCCTCGCCGTGGGTTTCATGCGCGCGGCTCTTAAGAAAGTAGGAGCGCCCGAGGATCTGGTGCAGCTGGTGGCGGAACCGAGCGTCGAGCTGACGCAGGAACTCATGCGCCAAGTTGACCTCGTCGTAGCCACCGGCGGTGGAGCCATGGTCAAGGCGGCCTATTCGTCGGGGACGCCCGCATATGGCGTAGGGCCAGGAAACGCCGTGCAGCTGCTGGCGGAGGACGCCGATGCAGCAGATGCTGCGATGAAGATCGCGGCAAGCAAGGCTTTCGACAACGCCACGAGCTGCTCCAGCGAAAATTCCGTGGTGGCGCACGCGGCCGTCTACGATGCCTTCGTCTCCGCAATGAAAGCCAAGTCCGGCCATCTTTGCTCGCCGGCGGAAAAAAAGCTGCTGCGCTCGTGCATCTGGATCGTGGGCAAGGACGGGCATGAAGGCTTGAACCCCAGGATAATAGCCAAGGACGCGACAGTCATCGCGCGGGAAGCGGGATTTACGGTACCGGATGGAACCAGGATCCTCATGGTGGAGGCGGAAGGCACTCCGCGTGATGAAAAATTCACGCAAGAGAAGATATCCCCCGTACTTACCCTTTGGAAATGCGCATCCTTCGACGAAGGGCTCGGTCTGGTCGTGGGAATCACCGACGCATGCGGCACCGGGCACAGCTCCGGCATATTCACTTCTGACGACAAATACATCGACCGCATGGGGCACACGATGCGTTCGAGCCGAATCATGGTGCGCCAGGGAATGGCTTCGGGCAACGGGGGAACCTTCGCCAACGGAATGCCCAGCACGGTTACGCTGGGCTGCGGAACCTGGGGAGGAAACATCACTACGGAAAACATCCACTGGAAGCACTTCATCAACGTGACTTGGCTGTCTCTCCCCCTTCCTCCCTCGCGACCGTCCGACGACGAGATCTTCGGCGAGTACCTGGCCAAGTACGGAAAGTGAGGACCGATTGAAACTTCACGAATACCAGGCAAAGGCTGTTTTTACCGCCGCCGGGATGGCGGTTCCGCGCTCAGTCCTTATAAGCGGAGAAAACCAAATCGCGGCGGTTAATCTCGGCTGGCCCTGCGTGCTCAAGTCGCAGGTGCTTCGCGGCGGCAGGGGCAAAGCGGGCCTGGTCGTGCTTGCCGGGGACCCGGATGCCGCGCAGGCTGAGGCGCGGCGGCTGTTCGCTTCCGAGCATGGCGTGAATCGCATCCTGGTCGAGGAGGCGATACGGTTCGTGCGTGAAATATACCTCGCGATAACCGTCGACCCGGCGACGGGAAAGGCACTCGTGCTTGCCTGCGCCGAGGGAGGTGTCGATATCGAGGAGCTCGCCAAGACCGCGCCCGAAAAAATCGTGCGCGAGCTCGTGGATCTCGGCGAGGGCATGCTTCCCTTCCGCGCACGGGGCATCGCCTATTCCCTTGGCCTTGAAGGCGACGCGGCAAAAAACGTCGCTGCCATGATCCTGAAACTGTGGACGGTCTTCTGCTCGCACGATGCCGAACTTGCGGAGATCAATCCGCTATTCCTGCTTGCCGACGGTTCGACGGTCGCGGGGGACGGAAAGCTGTTTATCGACGACAACGCCATGTTCCGCCACGGGGAACTAGAGCCCGGCCGCGACTACTACGACTCCGACATCGCCTTCGAAGCCGCCCGCGAAGGAATTCCCTATCTGCAGTTCGATGGTGATATTTCCTTAATGTGCGCCGGAGCTGGGCTTACCACTACGGTGTACGACCTCGTCAACTACGAAGGGGGCACCGTCGCCAATTACCTGGAGTTCGGCGGACCGAACTATCGCAAAGCCGTACGTGCCATGGAATTGTGCCTGGGCAACGATCCCAAGGTCGTTCTCATCGTCACCTTCGGGACAATAGCCAGGGCGGACGTCATGGCCAAGGGAATCGCCGAGGCCATCGCCAAGCTCAAGCCGCGCTGCCCCATCGTCGCGTGCATACGCGGCACGGGCGAGGAGGAAGCGCAGGCCACGCTCAGGGAAGCGGGGCTCGTCCCGCTCACCGATACCGAGGAAGCGGTACGCTCCGCGGTAAGGCTCGCCAAGGGAGGCCCGCGATGAGCATCTTCATAGACAAGTCCACGCGGGTCCTTGTGCAAGGAATCACCGGATCGGAAGGCGTCTTCTGGACCAGGCACATGAGGGACCTCGGCACCGCCGTCGTCGCAGGCGTGACTCCCGGCAAGGAAGGGCAATCGGTGGAGGGCGTCCCCGTATTCCACACGGTGCGCAGAGCCGTGAACGCCACCGGAGCGGATGCCGCGATGATTTTCGTCCCGCCGCGCTTTACCATGGACGCCGTAATGGAAGCCCTTGATGCGGGCATCAGGAAGATCGTAACCGTTGCCGACGGGATCCCGCTGCACGAGGCGGCCATGATACGCGAAGCCGCCATAAGGCTGGGCGCCCGCATCGTGGGCGGCAATACCTCGGGCGTGATAAGCCCCGGCCTCGCGATGATGGGCATGTTCCCCTACTGGATCGAGCGCGTGTACAAACCCGGCCGAATCGGCGTCATGACAAGATCCGGCTCACTGACCAACGAGGTTACGGCCATGGTGGTGCGCTGCGGATTCGGAGTATCGAGCCTGATCGGCGTGGGAGGCGACCCAGTACCGGGCAGCCGCTTCGCCGAATACCTGCCGGACTTCCAGGCCGACCCGGATACGGACGCCGTCGTGGTGATCGGCGAGCTGGGCGGCACGATGGAAGAGGAAGTGGCAGAATCGATACGCTCGGGAAAATTCCGCAAGCCCCTCGTCGCGTTCATCGGCGGCCGCACGGCTCCCCCCGGAAAGCGCATGGGCCATGCTGGCGCCATCGCGTCGGGCAGTTCCGGCTCGGCCCTGGACAAGGCGCGGATCCTCGAAAGCGTCGGGGCGCTGGTCGCCGACCGTCCCTCCAGGGTAGGAGAACTTCTGGAGAGGCTCCTTCCCGCGGCAATCCCGAAAACCGAAAAGCGAACATGAACCAGGTTATAAAGAAAAAACAACATTCAGTAACCCTTCGAATCGCGGTCATCGCCCTGGGTGCGGCGGTTTTCGCATCCATACTCCTCTTACCTGTATCTACGGAGCTGGCCGGTCCGGCCGCCCTCGACAATTCCGGGAAAAACGCCCTCGCTGCCCTCGCCTTCGCGCTCGTCCTGTGGATCGGAGAGGCGCTGCCGTTCCACGTTACCGGCCTCATTGCGATGGCGCTGCTGGCGATACTCCGCGTATCGCCGTGGACCGACATCGTAAAGACCGGATTCGGGGACGAGTCCATCGTATTCTTCATAGGAGTGCTGTCGCTCGCCGCCGCGATGGGAAAATCCGGCCTTGCAGCAAGGCTGGGCAGAAAAATCCTGGCGCTTACCGGCGACTCCACCAGGGCCATCGTCTTCGGCTTCCTCGCGGCAGGGGCAGCGCTGGCCATGTGGGTAACCGCGCTCGCGGCCGCCGCGCTCATGCTGCCCCTGGCCTTGGGACTCCTGGAATCAGAAGGCGAGAAACCCGGTAAAAGCCGCTTCGGCCGTGCGCTTATGCTTGCCGTGGCGTGGGGCCCCCTTATCGGCGCCTGCGCCACTCCCGCGGGATCGGGCTCAAATCCCGTGGTCGTCCGCTTCATGGCGGAACTGGCTAAATTCGAAATCAGCTTCCTCGACTGGATGGCGTTCGGGCTGCCTATCGTTATAATCCTGTTACCTTTGGCCTGGATGGTCATCATACTGCTCTCCCCCCCAGAGCGCAGAAAACTCACTGGACCGCGCGATGAAAGCTCCAAAGTTCCCGCAGGCCGCGACAAGCCCGCACGCGACGAAATCGCGACAGCCATCGTGTTCGCCGCCGTGGTATGCGTCTGGCTCTGCGCACCCCTCATCGCGAAGCATACGGGATTCAAGCCGAGCGTCGGCTTCGTCGCAATCATCGGCGCGGCAGCGCTTTTCTTTCCCGGGGTATCATCGTTTAAATGGAAGGATATTGAAAAAGAAATCGATTGGGCCGGCGTCATGCTCATCGCCACGGGAATTTCACTGGGGACGGCGCTCTACAAATCAGGCGCCGCCGCATGGGTCGCCGACATAGCGTTCGGCGGAATCGGAAACCTCCAGCCGTTCTGGCGCATCGCCGCGGTGGCCGCGGGAGTCCTGGCCGTCAAGGTGGTGTTCTCCTCCAACACGCTGACGGGGACCATCATCGTGCCGCTCGTAATATCCCTGGGCCCGACGCTCGGCCTGGACCCGAGGCTATACGCGCTCGCCGCCGGCTTCGCCGCCAACCTGGCCGTCATCCTCGTGACCACGAGCCCGGTAAACGTGCTCCCGTGGTCCACCGGTTATTTTTCCATAAGGGACATGGCCAAGAACGGCCTTGTATTCGCGCCCTTGGCCGCATTGGCCATCGCGGTCGTTTTCAGCGTCGTGGGAGGATTTTACGGGTTGCGGTGAATCATAGCAATTCTTCGAGGCTCGCAATAATCGAAAGTCCGACGTCCAAATTAAATCCGTCTTCGGTAGGTTCGGCGTTACCCGTTTTTCCGTCCACGGCACCCTGACTTACAAGGTATTCGATTATTTCCTTTGGATTGAAAAGCGTAAAGAGACTTTCCCCGAGCCGCCGGCTCAAGGAAGCGACGATACCATATACGCCCCAGTTGCTCACCGTGGCGATGACGAGCTCGCTGCAGGTCGTGACCGACGGGATGATCGGCAGCCCAGAAAGAGCTTTCGCCGCGTTGCCCATGCCAATCTCGTTACCGCCATCCCCTATCCCGATCGTCGGGCATTCGCATAGCTTGAAAAACAGGTCGAGCTTTCCGACGCGATCGCTTATGTCGCGCTTTCTCATGTTATAATAGTTTTCATCCGCGGCGGCCCCGGGACGCTCGATGGAGATGACGAGGCTCGGCTTCACTTCGGAAAGCGTCGATTTTACGAGGGGAAGGGTTTCCCCACGGGAAAGTATGGGTATCTCTCGGGTTCTGTAGGCTGTTTCAAGCACTCGTGAAATGGGCGGCGCACAGATGAACTCAGGTTTGGAACCCAAGTATTCCAGTACGCGGTAAAGAGCTATCGCGCCGAGGGGACCGTCGGTTTCAAATGTCCCCTCTACGGGAAATCCCGTGGCGATGAGTACCCTGCCCTTGTTTTTCAGCAGCGATTCGGCTGCCCGCGCGCAATACCCCGGCTCCAGCGCCTGCCTCACGACATCCATTCCGCGATCGCCGTGCGACAGGATTACATCCTCGACCCGCTCTTCGAACGCAAGATCGGCCATACCCATGACTCCTCCCTGCCCCTCGCGGAATCATGCCCCGAAAGCCGGGGAAGCGCAAGCGATTTTTTTTTCAACGGCGTCGTTACCTGGACGGGGTCAGGCGCGAGAGGACGCTACGGCGGCGAGGAAAACGGATTCCCATTTCGAGCCGACTCGATAAAACGCGGGGGGTTGTCCCAGGAGGGCGGCGACTCGCGCGACCGATCCGCCGGAATAAGTCTTTCCCGACCACAGATGAATCCAATCACCCGCGATGAATCGCACCTTCCGGGCACGCGCGCCTTTCTTGAGCACGGGCGCCACGAACAGATCGTCGCCCAGCATAAAGGCATCCTCCGCCCGAAGCGCGTATCGACTTGACTCGTCCCCGAAAAACAGAGGACGGATCAATGGAGTCCCCCGGCTGGAGCACTCTTCGGACAGCGCCTTGAAATACGGAGATAGGCCAACGCGGAGCCGTGCCATGCGACCGAACCCGGACAGGGTTTCCTCGTCGGAATCGAACTGCCAGTTGTCCCCGGGCCGATTACCCTCGTGCGTGCGCATCATCACGGTAAACGCCGAGAGTTCTGCCCAGCGCAGGAACAGCTCTTTAGTCCGCTTCATGCCGAACAATGTCGTATAGCCGCCCGTATCGGAATGATGGTATCCGTGCCCGACCATGGCCAGCGACAGCGCAGCCGGAATCACCGAAGGAAGGCCGTCGTCCTTGGACCAATCGACGTTCTGGTCGCCGGCCCACATGAGGGGACACCAGCGCTGACTGCCCGTATAGCCTGCCCGCATGAAGAACGTGGCTGCTTCCAGGACTCCCGCCTCTTCCAATGCTTCGAAGTTTACGCGTGCCCACAGGGACGGCCAAAGGTTATGAGCCAGCTCGGCCGGCGTTCCGTCGTGGAGGGTGCAATCAGCCGGCAGATACTCCCCGAAGTCGGCCATCCAACCGGCCGCTCCGGTACCGAGCAGGTTCTTTTGGATAAGTTTTTTGAACCACGTCCGGGCGTCGGGATTGGTGAGGTCGGGAATACCCGCTTCGAACTCGCCGGCATCCATCCGGTATGAGGCGCCGTCCTTAGCCTTGACGAGGAATCCGAGGCGGTCAAGCTCGGCAAAAATCGGTTTGTCGCAGGCGAAATAACAATTCACGTAGGTCATGAAATGAACGCCTCTAGCGGCGAGTTTATCGCAGGTATTCTTTAAAGATGGATACAGGCTTTCGTCCAGTTCCCAGTTCCACGACAGGCGCTTGCCGAAGCTCGTGTGTCGAACCCCCGCCCAGTCCTGCGCCCAGATGCCCGAAACCGGAACGCCTGCCTTGCGCGCCGCATCCAGCTTGGCCAGGCAGGTTTCGGTTCCACCCTGGATGCCCAGTATCGCTCCGTCGTGCACCCATGCCGGCGGCTTGGGCTGCAAACCGAAGTACCGCGCCGTCATGGCGGAGAGTTCCTTGAGAGAAGAGGCAGTGCCGAACACGAGCCGGTCGGGTTTCTGTCGGGTGGAGAGACGGATTCCACGCTTCCCCCTGAAATCGAACTCGGACCACGCAGCGGTCTCCAAGTGTATGCTGATGCGCCTGCTCGTGGAAAATGAAGGCTGCGGAAAAAAAGTCCACCAATAATCGCCGCCTGCCTTGTCGTGAAGGTCGGCCATCTTCGTTATCAAAGTGCGTTTATTGCGTCCCACGCCCTGTTCGCTTGTCCAAAGCGGAAAGCGTTTCCCTCTCAGGTTGAAGTGCGAGAACTGCTCGCCGCATCCCCATGCATGCTCACCCGGTTCCGCAAAAAGGACAATAGACCAGCGGTTTGCCCAATCAGGACCGGATACAAATTCCACGCAGAGTTTTTCGTCCGCCAAGGCTACTTCCGAAGCACCCGGAAGATCCCGCCTGCCGTCGTCCTCGGGACCGCGCCTGCAGCCGGCCGCCGTCCCGATCCATATCAAAGCCTCGCCGTCCCCGCAGGGCATGCGAACGGTAGCAGAACCGTTTTTTCGCGTTATGAAAAAATCTTGAGGACACACCGTGCGGTCGAGCTTGTCGGTTATATCAAAATTACCCCGGTACATGCTGTAGGAAGCTTGACCCGCCCCCAAGCTCAGCCAAGGCTTGCGCTTCGTATGCCGGATGAGGACTTTGCCTTCCAGTCTCAGTTCAAAGCCGTCGCGTATATCGACAAGCTGCCAATCCAGCATGATCATCCTCCAAAGATTTATATCGGTAAGTCTATCACAGAGGCACAGAGGCACAGAGAAGTCAATACGAAAGAATACTTAAAAATTTGGCACGGAGACACGGAGTAACGGAGATACGGAGAAGAAAAAAGAAAAAAGAAAAAAGAAAAAAGAAAAGATGGAAAGAGAAAATGATTGAAGGGACAAAATAATCCACTTTTCAACTTCCCATTCGTGACCCAGAATATCTTTCTCACTCTCTTTCTTTCTCTCTTTCTTTTCTTCTCCGTTACTCCGTGTCTCCGTGCCCATCTTCCCATTCATCTTCTCTGTGTCTCTGTGCCTCTGTGGTTAGATTCTTCTACTTCTTTCTATTCCTACGTGCTCTCCGCGTCTCCATGCTAATCTTTCAAGTATCAGCCCTTCACGCCGCCGGCGCTGATGCCCCGGACGATGAACTTCTGCATGGTAACGGTAAAAAGGAAAACGGGTATAAGCAGCACAGTTCCCGCGGCATACAGCTGCCCCCACTTGAGACCGTCTGCGGCTATGAATCCCGCGACGTGCAGCGGAGCGGTTTTGGCTTGGGTGCTCGTCAGTATCAATGCGTACAGGAATTCGTTCCACGACATGATAAAGGCGAAGACCGCGGCCACCACGAGTCCAGGCGCGGCGAGCGGCAGGAACACGAGCCTGAAAGTCTGAAAGCGCGAACAGCCGTCCACCAGCGCGGCCTCCTCGTAGCTTTTGTCTATCTGCGAGAAGAACGGCAGGACCATCCAGATCACATAGGGCACGTTGAAGGACGAATGCGCAAGCGTCAACCCGAAAATAGTATCGCGGAGGCCCATGCTCTGGAACATCATGTACAGAGCCACCACGAGCGATATCTGCGGCAGCATGCGGAATACGAGAAAACTGTACGCCAGCGTGTCGCGGCCCTTGAAGCGAAACCGCGAGATACCATAGGCGGCCATGGATCCGGTAACGAGGCTTATGGTCGTGGAATAAAAAGCGACCTGCACCGAGTTCCACACATAGCCCAGGTATTCGGTGTTCTTGAACAGTACGAGGTACCAGGAACGCAGGTTGAACTTGAGCGAGAACGGCCCCGAGGAGAGTATGTCAAGATCGCGCCGGAATCCGGACGCTATGGTTATGAAGATGGGAAACAGCTCCACCGCAAGGATGGCGAAGGCGACGATCGCTATTGTCCAATTCAGCAAGGTCTTGTTTCGTTTCATGCGTCCGCCCCTTTTTCCATTTCTTCGAGGCGCATGTTCTTGCGCACGATAAGCACGGCGACGAACACGGATACCAAAAGGAGGAAGATGGACATGGCGCTTGCCAGCCCTACCTTGAAGAAGCTGAAGGCCTGCCTATGGGTGTAAAGAGAAAATAACAGCGTGGAGCTTCCCGGCCCGCCCTCCGTCATGGTGTACACTTCCGAGAATATGCGCAGCGCGTCGATCAGGCGCAGCAGCAATGCCGTGACGATCGTAGGCTTGAGCATGGGAATCGTCACGTACCGGAGCTTCTGCCACCAGCTGGCGCCGTCTATGTCGGCGGCCTCGTACATCTCGGCCGAGATGGTGGTGAGCCCCGCGTAAAGCAGCATGAACATGAACGGCCACATGCGCCAGACATCCTGCATGATCACCGAGGTATATGCCAGCGTCGGGCTGTTGAGCCAGAGCACCTGCTTGCCGCCCAGCGCGTTAATTATCCAGTTGATGGGGCCGTAGTCGGGCTGGAGCATATAGCGCCAGGTAAAACCCGAAAGGACGGGCAGCATGAATACCGGAAGCAGTATCAGCGTGCGCACCACGGCGGCTCCCGGAAACTCGCGGTTCAGGAGCAGCGCGGCGCCGAAGCCCAGGAGCAGCTCTATGGGCAGGGCTATCACGATGAAGCCCAGCTGCAGCTTGAGCGAGTTCCAGAATTCCGGATCCGCGAACAGCTTGGCATAGTTCCCCACGCCCACGAACTGCCGCGCGGAAGCGTCGTTGAGCGGCCAGTCGAAGAAACTGGCGTACAGCGAGTACAGGGCCGGAAAGAGGAGTACGGCGAAAACGACTACGAGCGCCGGCGCGAGGAACGGGAGGACGGTCCTTACGGAACCGCCCTCCACCGAGAATCCTCGACGAAGCCTCTTACTTGTTGGCCTCGATGAGTACGACATTGGTCTCCGTTACGATCGCCTTGACGGCGTCAGCTGTGGGCATCGAACCGGTCACGCCGGCGAGCCAATATTTCTTCACTATCTCGTTGACTTGCGCGATCTGCGGGAATCGGGGGCGTGCGACGGCGAAATCCATTGCCTGAGCCATCGCCGCATACCAGGGTTTGGAGGTCGCGTAGCGGGCATCGGCAAGAACGTCCTTGCGGGCGCCGGGGATGTTCATGTCGGCGAGCTTGTAGCCCACTTCCTTGCTGCCCCACCAATAGATGAATTCGGCGGCTGCCAACTGCTGCTTAGTCGCCGCGGGAATCGTGAGCGTCCAGGCTCCTCGAACGGCGACGCGCTTGGCGGGACCGGCCGGGGGCGGAGAATAGGCGATCTTACCGGCGAACATCGAGCTGTCCACGTTCTCGTAATTGGCGATCTGGTTGGGCCAGATGAACATGCTGAAGATACCCTTGCCTGTGGTAAAGGCCGCCTGGCGCTCGGAGTGGCCCAAGGTGGCTGCGTTGGCGGGGGAAATAGCCATGAGCTTCTTGTAGAATTCCATGCCTTCGATCGCTTTTTTCTCATCGAGCACGACGGCATATTTGCCTTTTACGCGGTCGATGAACTTGGTACCGTAACTTTCCCACATATAGATGGCTTCCGCATGGACTCCGGGCGCTCCGGTGGCAAAGTCGCCGAAACCGGTGGCTATGCCGCGTTCATGGAAAAACGTTCCCATCTCGAGCATTTCCTTGAAGGTTTGGGGAACGCGGAGGGCATAGCCATATTTCGCCTTGAATTCCTGCTGATATGTCGCGTTCTCGATGAGATCCTTGCGTGTCATCCACACATACAAGTTTCCATTTATCGGAAAACCGACGGTCGTTCCGTCCCAGGTAGCCGCGTCGAGCATGGCAGGGGTCACGCTGTCTTTTCCGAGCTTGGCATATTTCTTGCCGGCTGGCCATTTATCGAAGGGCAACATGAACGGGGCTACGATGGGGATATTGCCTTCGTCCACGGCGACGACGTCATAGTCCGCGCGGTCCTTGGTAACGCCTACGGTCGTCTTGGTTATAACGCTGGTAGTCGGTTGAAGCTCGAGATTCACCTTGTAGCCGGTGGCTTTCTCGAACTCGGGGATCATTTCCTTGACTGCTCGGGGGAGCGGATCGTCCCACGCCAGCACATTGATGGTGACGGTCTGTGCGAATACAGACATTGCTGCAAGTGCCGCAAAAAGTGCGGTAATAGCCAATTTCTTCACATTATGCCTCCTGTCGGGCTTACGTTCCCGACTAATTTCAGTTAAACACGGGTCTACGGAGCTGTCAACGGTAATTCGTTAAATCTTTTAACAAATTACCGCCAGAGACACTTTAAACAAAAAATGTCTACAAAATTTTAGATTTTCTATTTTCCGATAGCTGTCCAGCAAGCATCCGCCAGCTCTTGGAACCGCAGATGAGCCGCCTCGAGCTCCAAAAATCGATTACAGGTAAACCCGAAAACCAAACCGGAATCACGATCCGCCCACCCGAAACCGCAGCCGCCCTGCCCCGAATGCCCGAAGGTCATCGCGCTTGCGCCCCTGCCCATGTGCCGGATGTCCTTGTCGGGAAACGGAGAATAACCGCCCAGCCCGAATCCGGATGCCCAGCGGACTTTTAATCCCGAGTCGCCGTCCGGTCCTTCATACTGCAAGGTAGTAGCGTGCGAAACTGCCGATGCGGACAAGTAGCATCTACCATTGTACCTTCCGCCCAAGCGGAGCATTTCGTAAAATACCGCGATATCCCGCGCCGTGGTATTGAGAGAGGCCGCAGGCAGGTACAGTCGTCTATAGAGCGCGGTGCCGAATACTCGAGCCGCGATATTTTGCTTTTTGTCGCCGCTGTAAATGCGTGAAGCCCGGGCGTATTGCCGCCAAGGGAGCCCTGCATGACTGTCGCTCATGCCCAGCGGTTCGAGAAAAACCTTCGTGAGGTAATTCGCAGGGCTCAATCCGCTTGCCCTGCGGATAAGTTCCCCGAGCGCCACGCTGGCGGTAAACATATGATATACGGTTTTTACGCCCGGCTCGTAGGCTGGTTTCAAGGCGGCGACTTTTTGGGCAGCGGCCCGCGGGCTGAGCCAGGACAAGATATCCCCCAGATTGGCCGTACCCATGATGCCGGCCTGATGCGTCAACAGATGACGTACCGTAATGCGCTCCTTGCCGTGTTGCGCAAATTCCGGCCAGTAGCGCGCGACCGGGGCATCCAGATCGAGCTTCCCCTCATCCGCCAGCTTGTGCACGCAGGTAGCCGTAAAGGCTTTGGTAGCGGAATACACCATGAACGCCGTCGATGATTCCACCGGTCTACGCCGTGCGGAATCGGCGAATCCACCATGCCTATCCACGACGATCCTGCCTCCGAGCCGTACGCAGAGCTGGGCTCCGTAATGAAGCCCCCGTGCAAGCTGGGCATCGAAGGCGGACGCCACGTTCTCGAAACCCGGCGCGGTAAAGCAGCCGCGGAACGCAAGCCCCAGGTCGCTCATCGCCTGGCCCCGCCCGTCTTCACCTCGCCGGTAGTCACGCCCAGCAAAGCCAGGAAGGACAGCAGGAAAAATACGGGACACACCAGGAATATCACCCGGTAATCTCCTCCGACCACGTCGATGATCGAGCCGTTAAGAAGCGGGCCCAGCGTTCCCGCCAGAGTCGTCGCGATAAAGTAGAGACCGGAAAACGTACCCATGAGGTCTTCAGTCGTGGATGTGTCCAGAATCATGGGAAGACAGTTGATGTTGATGAGGGCCCAGCCGAAGCCGCCTATGAAAAGCATCGCCGCGACCAGGGGCACCACCGGAAACAGCCAGATAATCACGAGAGCCGCCGAGAATACGAGCAGCCCCAGGCAGATGGTTTTTTTCCGCCCGAGCTTCTTAGCGATAGCCGCGCTGGGCATGGCGAAAATCAGGAAGGAGATGGACGCCACCGCCAGCAATAAACCCGCTATGCCCGGCTTGAGGCCTAGCTTGGTTACCGCGAAAGACGAGAAGAACGTCTCGATGGCCATATAACCCATCATGTAAAAAAGTACTGTCAGCACAAGCAGGCCCAAGCTTTTTTTATTTGCGGGCGGAATGGCCTTGAGCTTGGAAAATATCTTGAGCCCACCTTGCACTTCGGCCGCTTCCGCCAGCTCTTTAGGTTCGCGCACCTTGAAATACAGGATAGCCACGGCAGCCATGGTAACCAGCGCCCCAAACCAGAAAGGCAGCGCGCCGTAAATTCCAAAGAGTATGCCGCCCACGACGAAAACCAGGATGCCGCCTATGCCCGCCATGATATTTATGATGGCATTGGCCTGTGAACGCAGCGGCGAAGGAAAAAGGTCGGGCATGAGGGCGAACAGCGGAGTGCGCCATAAGGCCATGCAGAGGACCATGCCCAAGGCCGCGGCGATCGTAAGCGCGAAGGGTCCGCCCAGAGCGGCGAGATTACCGGACAGCTCCGGGGTAATCTGCATTGGACCCACAGGAATCAGGGCAAAGAAAATGGCGGAAAGAGGCGCAAAGATGAGTATAAAAGGCATCCGGCGCCCGATTTTTGTTCTGGTCCTGTCACTGATCGGTCCCATGAGGGGTTGGATGAAAAACGCGGCTATATTATCCAGCGTCATGATGAACCCAGCCAAGGTAGCGGACAGGCCGAAACCCAGCTTCACCGTGCCCGACATGAAGCTGGGACTGCCCGCCTGAAGGAACAGCGGCATGTAGGTGTTGTAAAGCGTCCACATTAATTGGGCCGCCAACAGCCCGAAGCCGAGCAGAATGGCTTTCTTATAATAATCTTTGGTCATGAGCATGCTGCTTCCGGTGGCGAGCGGTGAATCCATATAGCCTTCCTATTTCAGTTCGATTATTTGTCTTGTGCTGATTGTCCTATCGGTTCCGGTAATTTGTCAAGGACTTTAACAAATTAAAAACCGAACATAAATCCTTAACGCCGATTGGAGGAATTTCTATCAATTTATGGAGTATACTACGTCGCGATGATGCTTGCTCATCGTTAAGGAAAGCCTATGAAAAAAGAATTTCGGATCAACGTTATCACGGGACTGCTGCTACCCTGCCTGATCTTAGCGGTCTTTTTGGTCTTGATAAACGGAATCGACGCTAAAATATCAGACACCGCATTGGAAATAAAAGGCGTCTACGGCACCGCCATAAAAATAGATACCATTACGCGACTGGAAAAAATCGAAGTGCTCCCGGCTCGAATGAAACTGAACGGAATCAATCTTGGCTTCATGAGCGTCGGCATTTTCAGCTATAAGGAATTGGGAATAGTCAGAATATTCGAGCTGAAAAAAGAAAAGCCCTACCTGTTGATCATTACGCCGACCGAAAAGATCATGCTGGGTTTCGGCAAGGCAAAGAACGAAGCCCTGTATGAAGCCTTGGCCGGAAAGATCACATTTAAGTAATTTAGGAACATACGGTCCCTTTGGCCGAGTAATATTCCATGGTAAAATATCTCAGGAGAAATAAATGGCAGTATCATTCAAACCGATCACCGAGGCTAATTTCCACGAGTGCACCAAGCTCGCGGTACGCGAGGACCAACCCTTCGTCGCGCCAAACGTATATTCTATAGCGCAATCCAAGGTTGAACCCTTCTGGATAACGGAAGCTATCTATGCCGACGAAACCATGGTGGGTTTCGTCATGTACGACATCGACCTTGAGGAAAACCAACTGTACCTGTGCAGGTTCATGGTAGACAAGAATCACCAGCACAAAGGATACGGCAAGGCCGCGCTCGACCTGCTCAAGGATATCGCCGTAAATACGCCCGGCATAAAGCGAATGAAGCTGAGCACCGAACCCCACAACGCCAACGGCATCAGGATTTACGAAAAGTTCGGCTTCAAGGACACGGGCGTACTGGACGACGGCGAAGAGGATTTCATCCTGGAATTATAGATTTTAATGAGCGCAGTCGTGGTCGCCGCGCTCCTTGCAGCCTTCCTTTGAATCCACGATCGAACCGGCCAGATAACCTTCCACGGCGGCTTTGGCGTTCCCGCCGGCTCCGCGCACAACGTCGATGCCGTTGGCCTTGAGCACGCGCACGGCGCCGTCGCCCATATTGCCCGCGAGCATGAGCGTCACGCCGTCCTTGGCCAGCAGGGAGGCGATGTCGCTTTTGCAGCCGCAGCCGTCGGGGCTGTCCATCCGTTTCTCTCCTTTAACCATGGTCTCCTCGATTTCAAATACCGTAAAGTATTCACAATGGCCAAAGTGGGCGTCTACGTTTCCAGCCCTCGTCGGGACCGCTATCTTTTTATGCATGCTGTCTTCCTCTCGCGCTACTATCTGCCCGCCGTCTATGCGGAGGGCTTTTCCGTTTACGATCGCATCGGCTATCTTCCGCCGCGCGCCTTCCAGGATATTCCCGAAAGTCTGGCGGGATACGCCCATCTTGCGGGCTGCCGCTTCCTGGTACAGGCCTTCCAGGTCGGCAAGCCGTACGGCTTCTGCCTGGTCAAACGAGACGACGATTTCTTCCAACTCGCAGGTTTTGACGCCGGCGGGCTTGAACAGGCGCGTAGATATCTCATGTAAACACACCGCTCGATTATTCAGGGGGCGTGGCATTCCAAGCTCCTTATTATTAGCATATGCCAATAATTCAAGATACTGCATACGTTCAGCCTTGGCTAGAGGCTTAGTATAAACCGCGCAAGGCAGTCCCGTTCCCAAGATGCCGATATTTTCCAGGCATTGGACATTTCCGCTTCAATGCCGAATACTGGAAAAACAAGGAGTATACCGGTGAAAAAATTCTTCCTTCCTATTTTCTTGCTGGGGTTGATTGCGTTTTCCGGCTGCAATCGCCTCGATTCCCTTACCTGGGATACGACGGCAGAGCAATGGCTCGCTACCCACCCATATCAAAAAATTTCAGTGGGATCCCTGAATTTCATCCTCGCGGAACCTAGCTCCACGATCATCGTTTACGGCTTGGGAATCTTGATTCTTTTAGCCGGTCTCTACTTCCTGCGCAATCGCGGCGCCGAAAAGTCAAGACTCTGGTGGGGCATCGCCTTGGTGCTCTGGGCCGCCGCCACGTTCAGCGCGGGCACCAGCTACCAAGCTTTCAGCTACGAACTCAAGTGCGCGGGCAGAACCATAAGCCTGTGGACGACCTGGTGGGAGGTCTGGTACCTCATCCTCTTCGTCATCAGCATGAACGCGATTACGGTTGCCGTGGCGTTTTCGGGCAGTAGAGGCAAAACGAGGAAAGGCATCGTCGCATATGCGCTGGCGAACGCCGCGGTTTATGCCGCTGCCGCGCTGGCTGGAGCTTTCCTTCCCAACCGCTTTCTCGTATCCTTCGAATTCATGGTCCTGTTCGCGAGCCCCACGTTCATCATACTGCTGACGGTCAATATCGCCGGATTCGTCAAAACCAGACGCCGCCTGGATATGCTTCTCGCGGGAGCGTGGATATTCATGCTTCTCGTCGTGGCCGCGTATTTCGCCTTTTACGTTTCGGGCTATGCCGCCGTCCTATGGGCAAGGGGAATCTGGTTCAACGAGAACGACGTACTGCACCTCGGACTCGTCTTGTGGATTCTCTACCTCGTTTCGGCCGTTGCGAAAAAGGTGGAGGACGTCCGATGACGGGCGGATCGCCTAAAAGCACGGAATGCGCGCGGAGTCAACCGGAAAAAAATGCCGGAACGTGATCTTTGCATCACAAGGACGGGACATTTCCGTCAATAATTTAAAAATAACGAAGTTATCGAAATATATTTTCCGGGCGATCGAATGCCTGGAAAACCGGGCGATCCGGCATTTTTCCGTGAAAACAGGCGGATTGCCCGTTACATAATATTTATGTCACTTCCGCCCATCGCCACGGGGGCGATAAACCTCGAAATAATAAAAATTAAACTTGCCAGCGCCCGGAAATGGCCTTACACTTTTATTACAAGAGTTCAGCGGGGCTCATGAAAGTATATACGGCCCCGCCGAATTAAACCAACCAATGGAGTGTATATGAAGAAGATAGGTCTCATCGCGGGCGTTGCATTCGCTCTTTCGCTCGTGGTCTCCTGTTCGGTCCCGACCGCGCCCGTCAATTCCGCAGCCCCCAGCTGGGAAAATTTCTACGGCCAGTCCGTAAAGGAACTTGTCGTAGATGGCGAAACGCAATATCTCATAGAGGGCGACGTGATTGCCACGAGCATGCAGGAAGTGGAACAATACTACGATCTGATAGCGGAAGCCGCATCGGTCCCCGCCGAATCCCGTTCCTCCGTCATGCTCATAAGGAAAAACGGCAAATATGTCTACGATACGTATTCGACGACCGTTCGCCTCAATCTTACCTACAAGATCGACGCCACCATTCCTTTGGCAGTGCGCACCGAACTTGAAACCGCCCTCGGCGCATGGGAAACTTACGCCGGCGTGGATTTCAAGAACATTACCGGAACCAGCGCCACACCGGTTTTCACGCTCCGCAATGCCACAGCCTCCGAGGAAGCGGCGGCTCCCGGCGTCATAGCCTCGGCCTTCTTTCCCAGCTACGCCAAGAAGGAACTTAAGCTTTATGCCGATTTTTACGAACTCTTTTCCAACGGAGCCACCTTCTACGGCTGGGACATGCGCGCAGTCCTGATCCACGAACTCGGTCACGGCATCGGCCTTCGCCATGAATTCATCTGGACGAAATCCGGCCTCTCCTGGAAACAGACCGGCGAGACCAGTTCACCGGCGAAGCTGCTTTCTTCCGCCCGCGACGATTACTCCATAATGTTCTACCCGCAGTACGCCGCCTATGTGGGCAACGGCAGGCTTTCCACCCTCGACGTAGACGGAGTTAAGCTTTTATATCCCAAAAATTAAGCAAGTCCTTCATTCAAGCGAGCGCTCCCCGGGGGGCGCTTTTTTTCTGCTCTTCCACTAATCCCGTTTTTTTTGTACAATGCGGCCATGACGTATATCAGCGGGTTTCATGCCATCGAGGAACAGATCCAATCCGGCAGGGCGAAGTCGGGCAGCCTGCTCGTGGCCACTCCGGGGCCGCGCATCAAGAAGATCGTGGCATTGGCGGAAAAAGCCAAAGTAACCATAAAAAAAGTATCGCCTGCGGAACTGGACAGGCTTGCCCCGGACAACCGGGGCGCGGCCCTTTCGCTGCAGGATTCCGCGGAGACGCCCGAGCTTGACATAGGCGCCTGGATCGCCTCGGGGGTACCCGAACGCTGCATGGTGCTCATGCTGGACCACATCGAGGATCCGCACAACCTTGGCGCCATACTCCGATCGGCGGACGTATTCGCCGCCGACCTCGTGATAATCCCGCAGCGGCGCGCCGCCAAGGAAACAGACACGGTCGCGCGCGTATCGGCAGGTGCCATCGCCTATGTGCCCCTGGCCAGCGTCACCAACCTGGCCCGAACTTTAACCCAACTTAAGGAAGCAGGCTTCTGGGCGTACTCCGCCGACATGAAGGGCACGCCCCTGCCCGAGGCAGACTTGCCCAAGCGCGTCGTTCTGGTGCTGGGCTCGGAGGGCGAAGGCGTATCCCGCCTGCTGGCGGACACCTGCGACGGCACACTGTGCATCCCGCAGTTCGGCCACGTAGACTCGCTCAACGTATCGGTAGCCGCGGGCATCTTCATGTACGAAACGAGGAAGCGCCTCGGTGCGCCATCCAAAAAATAATCCAGCCTTGCTAGGGAGTACTTATGAACGACACCACACTCGCTAAAATTGCGGCTTCCGTCCGCTGCCTTTCCATGGACGCCATCCAGGCAGCCAATTCCGGGCATCCGGGCATGCCCCTGGGCTGCGCGGAGCTGGGCGCCCTGCTCTACGGCGAGCTTATGAACTACGACTCGGCCGCCCCCGCCTGGCTCAACCGCGACCGCTTCGTGCTCTCCGCCGGGCACGGTTCCATGTTCCTGTACTCGCTCCTGCACCTGGCCGGATTCCCCGTATCGCTCGATGACATCAAGAAATTCAGGCAGTTGGGAAGCAAGTGCGCGGGCCACCCCGAATACGGCATGGTTCCCGGCATCGAGACTACCACCGGACCGCTGGGCCAGGGCATCGCCACCGCCGTGGGCATGGCCGTGGGCGAAACCATGATGGCCGCTAAGCTCAACACTCCCGATTTTTCCGTAATCGACCATTTTACCTACGTGCTCGCCGGCGACGGCTGCCTGCAGGAAGGCGTCGCTTCCGAGGCGGCAAGCCTCGCAGGGCACCTGGGCCTGGGCAAGCTCATCCTGTTCTACGATGATAACAATATAACAATCGACGGCGACACCGGGCTGTCGTTCACCGAGGACGTGGGCGCGCGCTTCGCCGCCTACGGCTGGCAGGTTCAGAAAGGCGGTATGTACGACGCCGAGGGCATCCGGTCCATGGTCGCGAAGGCCAAGGCCGAAGCGGGCAAGCCCAGCATCATCATGCTCAAAAGCGTAATCGGCAAAGGCGCGCCCACCCTGCAGGGCTCGGCAAAAACCCACGGTGCCCCTTTGGGACCGGAAGAGATCGCGCGCGCCAAGGAAGCCATGGGCGTTCCCGTAGACGCGCAGTTCTGGGTGGCCCCCGAAGCCTCCGACTTCTTTAAAAATCGCCGAGCCGAGCTTTCCGCCGCGCGCGCCGCCTGGGAAACCCGTTTTAATGCATGGCGTTCCGCCCATGCGGACAAGGCCGCCGCGCTGGATTCCGCCCTGTCGGGCAAAGCCGTCAGCGTTCCCGTCATGCCCGCCTACGCGCAAGGCGAACAGATAGCCACCCGAAACGGCTCCGGCAAGGCCATAACCGCCTTGTCCGTGAGCTGGCCCCAGCTAGTTGGCGGCTCCGCGGACCTTACCGGACCCAACGTTACCGCGCTTCCCGGCGCACCGTATTCAAAATCGAACAGAAACGGCCGCATGATCCATTTCGGCGTGCGGGAGCACGGCATGGCTGCCATCTGCAACGGCCTCGCGCTCTACGGCGGATTCCGCCCGTTCTGCGCCACGTTTCTCGTGTTTGCCGACTATTTACGGCCGGCTCTGCGTTTGTCCGCCCTCATGAACCTTCCCGTAATCTACGTGCTTACCCACGACTCGGTGTTCGTCGGCGAAGACGGCCCCACCCACCAGCCCATCGAGCACTTGGCATCGCTTCGCGCGATTCCCAATGTGCGAGTGCTGCGCCCCGCCGACGCCGAAGAAGCTGCCGAAGCCTGGCTCATGGCCATGGAACGAACCGACGGCCCCACCGTCATCGCTCTGTGCAGGCAAAATCTGCCGGTGCTGGCCAAGGCCGATCCTTACTGGCGTGAAACCATACGCACGGGCGCGTATGTGGTAAAAAACACCAAAGACGAACCAGACGTGGTCGTGCTCGCCAGCGGCAGCGAAGTGGAACTTGCCCTCAAGGCGGCGGATAGCGTTACCGGAAAGAGCGTCCGCGTCGTATCGGTAGTGTCGCTGGAAAATTTCCTGTCCCAGCCCGAACCCGTTCGCACGGCCATGATTCCCCGCGAGTCCCGCGTCGTGGCCTGCGAGGCCGGGCTTTCCCTGGGCTGGGATAAATTGACGGCCAACTTTCTGGGCATCGAGCGCTTCGGCGAATCGGGACCGGGCGCAAAAGTAGCCGCACACCTCGGGCTTACCGTCGAGGCTCTCGCCGCTCTCATCGGCTAACAGGTCCTTACATTCCAATACAACCCCAAGCGTTTCGGCGCTTGGGGTTTTTTATCGGTCCGGCTATGCGAAGGAATTTATTGAAAGCCGTTTGGCAGATATTCTTTTTTATATCTTTGAAGCACGCGCACTGAGCGCAGCGTATTCCACCTGCTGCCCTTACCGGCTTTTTCAAGCGACGCATAGGTCTTGCCAGGCTGCGAATACTTCTTCCATGTTCCGTTTTTATCCGCGCCATCTCGCAGGATGGCCAAAGCCGGTTCCATTCTGGAATTGTATGATACGCCGCTCGCCTGAAAATAATCGAGGCAGCGCAAAATATCGTATTTCCACCGTACGGGAAAGTAATATTTAAAAAACTCGTCCTTGATTGTCTCTCCGGTGGTTTCCGACTTGAAAAGCTCGTGGCGCAGAATGAATTCGATCGCGCGATGCCGCGCATCCGCCAGCTCCGCAAGCCGGTACCTGCCTGAATACTCCCGATGCCTCGATATTCCTTCCAGCACGCTGATGGTCGTGTGCAGCGAGCCATGTTTCGCGCCATGCAGATACTCGCAATTCCAAGCGCCGTCGGCCATTTGAACCCTCAGGATAAAATCGATGATTTTTTTGATTTTTTCATGCCGGAGACCAAAATACGAGGCAATATTCAGGAGCATCCCGTTAATGCAGACATCGGAATATTCCACCGTTTTCGCGTAGTTAACGCCGCCGTCGCTACCCAATGGCTGGTCCAGCAGCAATCCCGCGGATTCCGCGCATTCCCGATTTTCAGGATCGAGGCCAAGCTGCAGAAGTTCATATAAAACGTAATGCGTGCAGGTCCATTTAGGATTATAGACGCCGTTGCCCCAATGACCGTTCGCGTTTCTCTTCGACATCAGAAGAAAAGCATGGCCTTCCGTACCGATCCTATCGCGCAGGGGCTTTAAAGCGGGTTCAGGCAGATGGAGCAGGTCACGGTTGACTTGATACAGCAGCGCAGGATCGGAATCGGCGAGAAGCCATTGCGGCACATGCATATCCTCTCCTCAGCATTGCTTAAGTAACCATGCTCTAAATAAAAACAACCTGACTAATACGCCAGGTTGTTTTTTTGGGGACACCATACAACCGCGGTCGTATGAAAGGAATCTTATAAGGGAGCTTACCACCAACCGAAGGCGGTACCGCAGCGCGTAAGGTACCATACGGTAACGATGCTTACGATGACGGCATAGACGAAATACCAGATAGTCAGGGCTTCGCCGTCCCTGCGCGCCAAAACGCCGTTGAACAACGAGCCTGAAATACAGACTACATAGCCGATCAGCGCAAGCACTCCGTATAGAGAATTGGGAAGCGAAAGCGCGTCAAGGCAGAAAATAAAGGAAAAAGCGAAAAGAAAGCCAAAAAGCGAAAAATTAATAAGACCATTCTTGGTATCCATACCAAACGACTCCTTTTGCGTATCAAATTGTATCGTTTTGGAGTATACTCCGTGTTGATAATTTTGTCCATAAAAGAAGGTTTTTTATGCCAAATACCGCATGCATCCTGTTGGCTGCCGGTTTTGAGGAAGTAGAGGCGGTAACGCCGATCGACTTTCTGCGCCGGGCAGGAATCCAGGTAACCGTAGTGGGTCTCGGCCTAAAGACGATCGAAGGCGCCCACGGCATACGCATCGAGACGGACATCGAGCTCGCCGCCCTCGGCGAAAGCACGTTCTCCGCCGTCATCCTCCCCGGAGGAATGCCCGGATCCAAAAATCTCGCGCAATCAAACGGCGTACGAAAATTGATAAAGCAGCATGTCGGGCGCGACGGCATCATCGCGGCCATCTGCGCCGCCCCCGCACTTGTCCTGGGCGAAGCCTGCGGAATCCTGGATAACCGAAAGTACACCTGCTATCCGGGAATGGAAAGCCACGTCGCCAAAGGAATCTATACGGGCGCGGACGTCCAGCGCGACGGCCAGATAATTACCGCGCGAGGGCCGGGCATGGCCGGCGCTTTCGCAATAGCCATCATCGAAGCGCTCGCAGGGGTGGAAAAAGCCAAGGAAGTGGCTGGCGGAACGTTGATCGCCTAAGGGCCCGCCGGCAATTTAGACATCATCTCGCCGCCCATGACGCGGTAGAACATCACAGCCATTTCTTCTTGGGGAGCCTCGAACTGTTCCGGAAATAGCGCCGCAGGATTCCCGACATCCCCGACACCAGGTCGGTCAAGCAATTCAGGAGCGTCTGATGATTACTATTTTATGTTCGGGTTCGCGCGGCGATGTCCAGCCGTATATCGCATTGGCACAACAGCTCAAAAAAACAGGTATTGCCGTGAGGATAGCCGCGAGCAGGGATTTTGCCGGTTTTATCGGCGCGTATGGCATCGATGTCTATCCGATCGACGTGGACTTTGAATCGCTCAATGTAGACCCGGCCATGATTAAAGAAGCCCAAAAAGCGGATAATGTTTTTAAAATGATTCGCAGTTTCCGAAAAATGCGCGAATACGGCGTTCACATGGTCGAGAAATATCACGCCGCTTGCGAAAAAAGCGAAGCCATCGTCTATCACCCGGGTTTGTCCATAGGCTACTTCATGGCAGAAAAAATGGGAATCCCATCGATACTCGCCTCGCCGTTTCCCATGCATAAAACAGCCGATAGGCTTTCAGTGGTTTTATACGGAAAAACAAAACCCAATCCATTTATAAATCGCCAAAGCTATGGAATCTTGCAGGGAATGCTTTGGATGGCTTCCGAATCCTCCCTGAAACCTTTCTGGAAGAAGCTCTACGGCTGCCTGCCCGACGGCTTCGGCCCACCCTTCGAACGCCATGGCGATACCCGCCATCCCGCCGTCGTATCCTGCAGCGAGCATGTTTTTTCAAGGCCGGCCGACTGGAACCCCCACGTTTACCAAAAAGGCTACTGGTTCGTCGAAGAGCCGACGGAGTATTCACCCTCCATCGAACTTGCCGCTTTTTTGGGAAAAGGTGAAAAACCTGTATATGTGGGTTTTGGTTCAATGTTCGACCGGGACGAAGCGAAAAAGATTTCGCGGATCATCATCGATGCGCTGACGCTCAGCGGTAAACGCGGGATCATCAGCGGGGGGATTGGTAGCTTGGAAAAATTGCCCGACGGAATATTGGCTATCGACGGCGCGCCGCACTCGTGGCTATTCCCCCGCATGGCCGCGGTATGCCATCACGGCGGCGCGGGAACGAGCGCGGCGGGTTTCCGTGCCGGCGTACCCAGCATCATCACGCCTTTCGCCCTGGACCAGTTTGCCTGGGCTCAGCGTTCCTACGAACTGGGCGTCGGATCCAAGCCGCTGCCCGCAAAACGCCTTTCGGCTCAACTCCTGGCCGAGGCCATCCGCTTCGCGACAAGCCGCGACCGTATCGAGAATGCGCGAATTTTAGGCGAGAACATCGCACGGGAAAATGGGGCGCAAGAAGCCGCCCTGGTAATAGCCGAAGCGCTCAAGGCGTAACTTACGGCTTGCAGCCGGCGCAGGTTTCGCAGGCGGCATCCGCATTGGTACCGGACTCCACCGAAACTATGACGGGGCGCGCGGCAAGGCTTCCCCTGCGCGACACCAGCGCGGCAAGCACCAGTCCCACGGCAATGCCCAGCATGCCGCCCAGCGCGGAAAGCCCCTCGGAGTCAGACCCGAAAATTCGACCGGCACCAGCGTATCCAGCGGCAAAAAGAGCCAAAGGCAGCAACCCGAACCAGAGGATTCCCACAAGCTGAACGCGATCGGGAATCTCGAGCACCACGGCGTCACCGGGCTTTGCGGACAAGCCCTCGGCCACGACTGCGCTGATCGTGCGTTTTCCGGTTGAGCCGGAGGCGCACGCATCCTTGGAACCGCAAGATCCGCAGCCGCCGCCCATGGAAAGGCGGACGCTTGCGGAATTGCCCTCAATTTTTATCAGTATTCCCTGTTCCTTCATTAAAAGTCTCCTTGCAGCAGAGCCGCAATGTCTTGATGGATTGCGCGGTTCCGTCGGGACGAATCTCGAGGAACACGCCTTGCAGCTCCGGGCTGCCTATGGAATCCTTCGCCCACGACGGAATGCCGGAGAGATATTCCTGTATCCTGGTTTGCGCATCCAGGCCGCCCACGCTCACCATGCTGCCTGTCCTGCCGGCATCAGTGATAAACGCCGTGCCTTTAGGCAAGATGCGTGCGTCCGCGGTAAGCGTGCGGACGTGCGAGCCTATCACGGCGCTGACTTTACCGTCCGCATGCAGGGCAAAGGCGTTTTTCTCGGCGGTCGTGGCGGCATGAAAATCAACGATGATGCACGAGGCATCGCGCTTGAGCCGAGGCAGCAATTCGTCCAGCATCAAGAACGGGTTATCCAGGTGAACCCTGCTGAAGCCCGACTGACCGAGCAATTGCACGATCGCCAGGCTCGTTTCGCCGATGCGGGCAAGCTTGACACCGCGGCCGGGTACGCCCTGCGGGTAATTCAAAGGCCGCAGGAGCCACGAAGACGTGGGAAAGATATCCAGGATGTCTTTCTTGTAGAACGCGCCTTCCCCGGTGCACAGGACGTCGATGCCCATCTTGCGCAGGTACATGGCGTGCATCTTGCCCACACCCGACCCGCCGGTAGCGCCGTCGGCGTTGGCCACGATGATATCCGGGGAATATTCCTTTTTGAGCGCGGGCAGCATTTTTTTCACGGCGAACACGCCCACGCGCCCCACGATCTCGCCTATGTACAATACTCGTATATTCACCCTACTGATTCTCGTACTTCTCGAATTCCTGCACGACGTATTCGATGGAAAGTCCCGCCTGGGCGAACATAGCCTCGCTCTCGGCGCCCGCGTGGTATTTTCGCTCGCAGACCACGCGCCGTATGCCGCAATTTATTATCATCATCGCGCAGGCGCGGCAGGGCGTCATCTTGCAGTACAGCGTGGCGCCCTCTATGGGAACGCCGCGCCGGGCGGACTGGCAGATGGCGTTCTGCTCCGCGTGCACCGTGCGCACGCAGTGCTTGGTAACCGATCCGTCCTCGTGCACCGTCTGCTTGAGCTGGTGCCCCGCTTCGTCGCAGTGCGGCAAGCCCGCTGGGGCGCCAACGTAGCCGGTAGCCAGGATCTGGTGATCCTTGGCTATGACGCAACCCGAGCGCCCGCGATCGCAGGTCGCCCGCTTGGCGATGGACCTGCACACTTCCATGAAATATTCATCCCAGCTGGGGCGCCTGTATTCGGATGCATCCGCGGATACCTCCGCCGCCTGGTCCATTGCCTCGTCCATCGCCCCGTCCTTTGCTCAGTCTATCTTGACGCCGTCGATGAGGGCCCAGCGGCCGTCCTTCTGCACGAACTTGTCCGCCGTTACGACGATATAGCGACCATCCTCGCCGGCGAGCCGCAATCGTCCCGCGGGCACGTTTATCTCGATCACGCGGAAGGTTGTGCCGTCATAAGCCATGCGCGTACCCTCTGAGGGCATCGTCCGCCTGGCTTCGCGGTAGAAACCGAACTCATAGGCCAGACAGCAGAGCAGACGGCCGCAGGGACCGGATATCTTGAGCGAGTTGAGGGACAGGTTCTGATCCTTGGCCATCTTGATGGAAACCGGAACGAGCTTGTCCGTAACGCCGTGGCAGCACAGGGCCCTGCCGCATACGCCGCAGCCGCCCACGACGCGGGCCTCGTCGCGAACGCCTATCTGCCGAAGCTCGATGCGCATCTTGAAAATGGCCACGAGGTCCTTGACCAGGTCTCTAAAATCAACCCGCGCGTCGGCGGTAAAGAAAAAAAGCACCTTCTGCTCGTCGAACAGGTAGTGGGCGAAAATCAGCTTCATGGGCAGGTTGTGCTCATGGATCTTCGCCTTGCACACGTCGAACGCGTGGTGTTCCTTTTCCTCGTCGTCCTTGCGCTTCTGGATATCCGCGGGATTGGCCATGCGCTCCACCTGCACCACGTCCTCCAGGCGCACGTAGCCGGGATTCTTCACCGTGCCCAAGACCAGGCACAGGTCGCGGCCATAGCGCGTCTGCGCGATGACATACATGTTGGGCTCCAGGGGTATTTCCGAACCAGCGTAGTACGTCTCGTTGTTCGGCGCAACCTTGAGCCTGTAGAGCGGTTCGGGAAGGTCCTTGTGGGAAGCCTGGCCTTCGGGAAAGTCAAAATGCTCGTCTTCGAGCTGACGCAAGTCCTCTTCGGAAAGCTCGCGATCTGAAAAATCATTCACCGTAGTTCTCCTTGCCCGCATCCTTAGTGACTGGATGCGGTTCCAATACCAAAATCCCCCGGCGTAGAATCTTCTTCTACCGAAGGAGCTCCTTCTACCGAAGGAGGTCCACGAGCAAGCCGTGGATTTCTTCCAAACGGCCGAGGATGTCCAGCTTGTCGCGCTGCCCGCTCATGATATCTGCGGCGAAACGTTCGAGCTTCTCGTCGATGACAGCTACCGTGGTAAACTTCTTGCGTTTGAGGATATTCCTGCCGGAAGTCTGCTCTCGCAAATCGTAGACGCTTTCAACGACGTAATGTATGAAATCGCGTACCGCTTTTTTGTAGGCTTTAATATTTTCCGTGGACGCATCCTTTTTAAGCGCGTCCCCGGAGACATGCACGGAATCCAAAAGCTCGGCCGCTGCAGCTTCCGAAAAAGGAATCTCGGCCAGCGAAAAATCCTCTTCGGCCTTTCGCGCCGTCTCCAGGATCTTTCCGAACAGCGGCGGCTTTTTTACTGCCACCGGTTTTTTTTCCGGTTTTCGGTTCAGCAATCCCGATAAAAGGCTGGACTGGATAGGATCGGGAATTCCTGGTATGGCCATCGACTAGGTAGTTTCGGAGCCGATTGAAACAGAACCGTTGCCCGATTCCGGCATATCCTGGCCCATGGGTCTGAGCCCGGAATTATGCTTTTTCATGAAAGCATGCAGCGCGTCGGCGGCCCCGGCAAGCTTTCCCGATACTTCAATATCGCCATGGATGACGATATCGCCCTCGGCATCGAGCAACGGCGCGAAAACATTGCCTACGATAACCGCCCCGGGCTGCAGCGATAGCCGTTCGGTAACGAACACGTCACCGCGGACGACTCCGCCTATCACCGCGGAAACGGCCATGATGGAAGCGTCGCAGCGGGCGAGCTCGCTGATGACGACCTTGCCGTTCGATCGCAGGACGCCCCGCAGGCTTCCGTCTATGCGCACGAAACCGTCCACAGCCAAATCGCCCCGGAACGAACTGTCCGGGCCGAGAAGCGTATTAACCAATGCGGAGCGATTTTGTGCCATATCCAGTTTTAACCTTCCGCCTATTCAGAGAAGCCGACGGTGGTTCCGTTGGTGCGGCTGGTTAAAAAGCGCAGGGGATCGATGGTTTCCGTTCCGAGGTGAACTTCGTAATGAAGGTGCGGCCCAGTAGATAAACCGGTATTTCCGATATATCCGATGATTTGCCCCTGCTGAACCATTTGGCCCTTTTGAACCTTGAACGCCTTCAAGTGGGCATAGCGGGTAAGGAAGCCGTATTTATGCTCGATTACTATATGATTGCCCATTCCGATATCGAAAGCCACTGTTACGATTTTTCCGTCGGCAGTCGCGAGGACCGGGTCACCGGTACGGAACGTGGAAATATCGATACCTTTGTGCATGTACCAAGAACCGTAAATCGGATTTTCGTTCTGGGCGTAATACATGGAGATATGGCCGATTCCACCCTTGATGGGCCAAAGATTCGGTATTTCGGAAAGAATGTCTCCCTGAGAGGAGAGCATCGCGCCGAGTTCATCCAGCGGCTTGATGCTTTTTTCTATTAAAGAAGCAATTTGATCGATCTCGGTAACTTCGCGTACCCGACCTTTGGACAATACGGAATTCGCGAAGAACGAGGACATATCGCCGGTTCTGGAACTTTCCGCCGGAGAGCTCTGCTTTACGCCGATCCGGGAAAAAGTTGAGTCCAGGGTAAGCTGAAACGCGTGGGAAGCCTTGACCAGGCGACTCATATTGTCGCGCATCGCATCGAGGTCGGACTGGGTTGCCTGCAGCGACGTGGTTTTTCCGGCCAGTTTACCGGCGACTTTGTTATAGTTCCCGGCGCCCCAGCCGAGAATGGACATCCCCACGACAAAAACAGTCAGGATTCCAGCGAGACCAAAAAAACTTATCTGAATATTGACAATTTTTTTTTGGGTATGGGGAACGAACATTATGGTAAGTTTTTGACGGCCGGCTTTTACGAAACGCGCGAAGGCGTCGGAACAAACGCCCCAAAGGCGGCGAAACAGTGCGGCAGAACGCTTTGCGAACGATTTCTCGGCATCTTTGTATCGTTTCAATGCAGACACGCCGGCCTCCTCGTACTTTTTCTTTATCAGATTCCCTTGCGCACACTGCAGAGGACATAAAAGATCAGTGTATTTTATCACTCCTGCCCCTCTATGTCAAACTATGATTTTACGGGAAACTTCAAATACGATGCCTGGGCGATATTCTTGGCGAGGCAATGCCATATTCCAGGTTGATTAGCAGTGGGCATCGAGGGAGCTTAAATTTTTTTCGGTCCGATTTAATGGTATGTCCATGAGAAAAGCCCGTTATTTTTTAGCGACCGATAAAATAAAAAAAAGAATTGGATTTTTTTTAAAAGTAAGCTATAGTATCTCTAAATGAGCCAAACACAACATAAATTAGGCCCAAGTGGAGATCTTGGAGCCTTGTCTTTAAGTAATGATGGAACGCTTGAATTGACGTTTGTCGGATCCGGAAGCGCTTTTTCCAAAAAATATTTTCAAAACAATATATTGGTCGTGCAGGGTGACGAGCATGTCATGATCGATTGCGGCACCAGGGCTCCCGAAGCGCTGGCGCTCCTCGGGCTTTCGGTGATGGACGTGCGCAATTACCTGATAACCCACTCGCATGCGGACCACGTCGGCGGCCTTGAAGAGGTCATGCTCGTCAATCGATATGTCGCAAGAAAAAAACCCACGCTCATCGCCCCTAAAAAATACCGGAAATTTCTTTGGGATAAATCGCTCAAGGGCGGCAATGCCTACAACGAGAAAAAAGACGGTAAATGGCTTGAGCTGGAGGATTTCTGGAATATCATGGAACCGGAACCCATAAAAGGCGCCGATCGCGAACTTAGTTTCGTACGCCTCGGTTCCCTGCGCATCGATATTTTCAGGACCAAGCATATCCCGGACTCGGCACCGGATTGGAAAACATCGTCGATGAGCTACGGAGTCGTAATCAACGAAAGCGTGGCGTTTACGAGCGACACGAGATTCGACCGCGACCTTATCGATTTTCTGGAGAATAACTACAAAATAACTTCAATTTTCCATGATTGCCAGATGTTTACCGGCGGAGTGCACGCATCCTTGGATGAATTAGCCACCCTGCCGCCCAAAATAAAGGCAAAAATGCGCCTGATGCATTACGGTGACGCTGCTCTTGCCCAACCGGATCGCGCGATAAATCTGGGATTCCTGGGCTTTGTGGAGCAATGGCATACGTATTCGTTCTAAATAACGGGTACAACCTGAAGATATTGCCTTTTACCTCCGTATTTTGTATTTTTAGCAAGTATTTTCCTATACTCGTTCAAAAACCCGTGGGGCATAGAACGAAAAAAACATGTATCCTCTAGGAGATTTCTCATGGCAGTCCACCAATTTCAAGCTGAAGTCAATCAGCTTCTGCAGCTCATTATCCATTCGCTGTACTCTCACCGCGAAATATTCCTCCGCGAACTGGTTTCCAACGCATCGGACGCGCTGGACAAGCTCCGTTACCTCGCCGCATCGGACGAAGCCTACAAAAGCGTCGCCTTTGATCCGAAGATAAGCATCGAGTTCGACGCCAAGACGGGCACGCTCGTAATCTCGGACAACGGCATCGGCATGAACGAAGCCGACCTTGTGGAGAACCTGGGAACCATCGCCCGATCGGGAACCAGGCGCTTCATGGAAGCCATGGCGCAAGACGCGAAAAAAGACTCCAACCTGATCGGACGCTTCGGCGTGGGCTTCTATGCAAGCTATATGGTAGCGGACAAGGTAACCGTGTTGACGCGCAAGGCAGCCACGGCGGAAGCCTTTTTATGGACAAGCGACGGCAAGGGAGCCTACGACGTAGAAAGCGCTACGCGCGACGGCCACGGCAGCACCATCACCCTCTACATGAATGACGACGGCCGCGAATTCCTCTCGCGATGGCGCCTCGAAGAGCTCATCAAGAAATATTCCAACCACATCGCGTTCCCCATTTTCATGTCCTGGGACGAGGAAAAATACGACGACAAGGGCAAGAAAACCGAGGAAATCGAGCATAAGCACGAGCAGGTCAACAGCGCGAAAGCCCTGTGGAGCCGTTCCAAGACCGAACTGACCGACGACGATTACGTTGAATTCTATAAAAACATCACCGATACCGAAGATAAACCCCTCCTCTGGATGCACACCAAGGCGGAAGGCACCATCGAGTACACCACGCTGTTTTACGTGCCGGAGAAAGCCCCGTTCGACCTCTACCACGCGGATTACAAACCGGGGGTAAAACTCTACGTGCGCCGCGTTTTCATAACCGACGACGAAAAGGAGTTGCTGCCTACGTACCTGAGATTCGTGCGGGGCATCATCGATTCGGAGGACCTGCCGCTCAACGTGAGCCGCGAGATTCTCCAGCAGAACCGCGTGATGACGAACATCCGCACGGCATCGGTAAAAAAAGTCTTGGGCGAGCTGAAAGAATTTTCCACCCGCGACAAGGATAAATACGCTGTTTTCGCCGGAGAGTTTAATCGCCCGCTCAAGGAAGGCTTGTACTCGGACTTCGCCAACCGGGAAGCCCTGCTCGAAATCGTGCGCTTCAAGAGCACCACGACCGAAGGCTGGGTAAGCCTCGCCGAGTACAAGAGCCGCATGAAGGACGACCAGAAAGCCATCTATTACATCACCGGAGATTCCGAGGATCGCCTTAAGAAATCGCCGCTCCTGGAAATGTACCGCAAGCAGGGCGTAGAAGTCCTGCTGTGCTTCGACGAGATAGACGAGCTCGTCATGCCCATGGCCGGAAAATACGGCGAGCTTGAGTTCAAGTCGGTTAACCGCGCCGGCGCCGAGAAGGAATTCGAGGGCAAGAAGGACGAGGCAAAAGAAAAAGAAATGGCGCCCGTCGTGGAAAAGCTCAAGAAAGCGCTTGGCGACACCGTAAAGGACGTTCGCCTGTCCGCTCGCCTCTCCGAGAGCCCGTCATGCATCGTGGTGGACGAGAACGATCCCAGCATGCAGATGATGCAGTTCATGAAAAGCATGGGACGCGGCACCGAGATGGACGTCAAGCCCATCCTCGAGATGAACGGCGACCACGCGCTCGTACGCCGCGCTTCGGCAAGCTCCGACGACGCCACCGTGGCGGACATCGCCTTCGTGCTCCTGGACCAGGCGCTGCTCGTGGAAGGCGCGCCGGTGAAAGATCCAGCGGAGTTCATAGCGCGCATGAACCGGCTCATCGGATAAGGGAAAAAGCCTATGAAAAAAGGGACGCGCGAGCGTCCCTTTTTTTATCGTTGCCCTGAAAAATCAGATGCCGGGCTTTGTCTCGAGCCCTGCCAGGAAATCCAGCAACGGCATGCGCCAGTCCGCGACGCCTTTGCCCTCCGACATGAATTGCCTGAACAGATCAAGTATATGCGCCTTCACTTTAACGGCGTCTTCTTCGGCGGGCACGGATTTTCCCGCGAACATCTGCATGATGAATTCTTCCGACTCCGCAACCGTGATGAGTTTTGGATACAGGATCGCGATGGCGTACATCGCGGCAGAGACGCAATTGACGCTATGCTGCTTTACGTACAGGATCGACTCGGTGATGGCGAGGGCGCCAGCGCGAAGCTCCCGTATGCGATCCGCCGCAGCGGCTTCCTCGTCATGCCTGCGCACAAATTCCCGGAACGCCAACCAGGCATACACCACGATCATTACATGCAGGCTGGGCACGCAGGCAAAATGCGGATCGGTTACGTGTATAAGCGCGAAACGCGGCCGCTTTATATAAAACGGCCGCTTGGTGGTGGACAGGCGGGCGCGATAGACCAATGCCGCCTGTTTGTACAATCCGGCGATTCCGTCGATGAATTCACCGACTTCCGGCGCGGCCCGCTTTCCGTAATGCGCATGGAGCCAAGCGGCCGTGCGTATCCAGAAGGGAATGAAATCCATGTATATATGTATGTAGCCCGGCGTAAACGGCACGAGCGGATCCAGCGCGTGATCGACGCTCGAGAGCGGCTTGAGACCGGGAGAAAAACGTGCGCGCCATTGGACGCCGAAAAATTCTGTGGCGGCATTGCGAGCGCAGCGGAGAGCCGGTGCGCGCAAACTGCCGGTTGATATCGCGACAAATGCAAAAGCCGGCACGTTCATCCCGGCAACCGTTTTCTTGAACACTGAAAATCCTCCATAAAACCATACAAAAAGGTTATCGAAAACTTTAGTTTGCGATAACTCCCGAATTTAAAAGCGGATAGCGGGCTGATGCGCACAGGCATGGCACGAAACCAAACCGGTATTCCGTCACAGCTAAAAAGGAATGACTATAACAAATATTCTTGCTTTGCGGAACCACCCGGAACCATGCGTCGGCCTCACACTATCGACGGTGATAGCTTGATAGTATCATCTGTGATACTATCAATATTATCCTTGCAGCTAAAGAAGACCTATGGGCATTCCTTAACTGCGAAGCGCTGATTATCAAAGACGGCTTTGGTTTTAATTCCTTATTTTATATATAATAAATAACTTTTTGAATACTGGCGATTATTTATAGAAAAAGCCTAAAGATGGCATACTTATTGCAGTAGATAGAGCAGGAGGACTTTATGAACATCAAGAAAATCAGCTATCCAAAAGGAATCGCTATCGCCGTCGTAGTATTCACGGTCGCCAGCATGGGAATTTTCGCGCAGGAGACAAAAAAAGACGAGGTCACGCTCGCCGACGTCGTGGTAGCGCTGGAAAAGATCAGCACCCAGCTCGATGCCGATAAAAAACACGAAACCACATCCGATAACGAAAAGCGTAACGGCATGGGCATGGGCGGCGGACCGCGCTTCGATTTTCGCTATTTCCTTGAAATGCCAAAAATGAATACCTACCTGGCTACGCGTGGAAACTATGAACCTTTCCAGGCGTACTTTCTTCCCTTTATCAATTCCGGCGCCGGCACATCCCGGCTTGTTCTCAACAAAAACTGGCAAATCGGCTGGAACGGTTGGGGTGGCGGAGTGTCGAGCCTCGGCTCACGGTCGGTGAACGCAGTGGACACGATAGACCAGGACGCCGACGGCCAGGACGACTATTACAGCTATGCCAGCTACGGAATCAACGTCAATGATTTTCTGGTGCAGTTCAAGGTTCCCGTCATAGCCAACAGGTTTTTCTTCGGCGCCGGAGCTCTCGTGGGCCTTGGAAGCGAATCGTTCAGCATCGAACAGAATGAGCGCAGCTTCGTCGTAACGTCGGTCAGTTCGATTACCGGTTCCAGCGAGTGGAAACGTTCGCTGTTGGATACCGGCGCCTATGTCACGCTCCAGCTGCAGCCCAACGAAAAATCTAGATGGTTCAAGCTGAGCCTGAACGGCGGCTTCGACTATCCCATAGCCCTGGGCGACTGGAGCCCCACGGCAGGCGTTCACAAAAGCATAAGCGCGCCGCCGGCGGACTGGGTTCCCATGAACTTTTGGGCCGGCATCGGCATGGATTTCAACCTCTAGACCGTGGACATAAAATCAGCTTTGGCCAAACTGGGCAGGGACATACTGGTAACGTTCGGGCTGATAACGCTCGTGCAGGTGGGTTTCGAGCAACCCGTCCTGCGCGGGCTGCCGAACGGAACAGCCATCGTGAGCACGAGGGTTTCCGGCGCGATCACGGAAGAACTCATCCCCCTGCTGGAAAAATCGGTCCCGGTCACCCTGGTCGTCCAGGCGGAACTCTATGCGCGCGCGGGCACGAGAACCGCCTTCTCCCTCGGGCAGCGCATTGAATACCGCAGCCTCGAGCTCGCCTACGTGGTAACAAAAAATAATAACAGCGTCGTCCATCGAAACATCGATTCCGCGATCGCGGACCTCGAAACCTTCGACATCGAGATTCCTTCGCCGGACTTCAAGTCCATCGTGCTCCACGCGGCGTTGAGCATTCCTTCCATTGCCGATACCGAAACCGTGGCCAGCTTGTGGCGCGGAAAGAATCCGACCGTCGTTTTCAGCCCGGGCAACCCATGAAAAAATTCCTCGCGCTGTATTCAGTCGTTATTTTCGTCTTCCTCGGGGCGCTCGCCTACCTCGCCGCCCTCAGTTCCTCCATTACCGCGGAAACTTTCCAACCCGGCGGAGCGGATTCGCCGAAATCGCTGGATGCCGCCAGGGACCTGCTCAGGCAACGCTATGCGCTCTCAGGCAGCGAGGCCGAACTGGAAAGCATCCGGTCGTTGTCCACCCTGCTGGACTCGGCAAGCGCGGAATCCGGCAGCGTAAATTTCTCCCGGGCTACGCTTGCCAGGGGTCTTCTCGCCTTTACCGTCTTTACCGGTGCCCTGTCCCTGATTACGCTCGCGGCGCTCTGGATATTCCTCATGAAGGCCGTAGCCGACCCGATCGCGAGACTCAGCAAAAACCTTTCCGTGGACCTCTCTACCACCCTGCCGGGGAAGATTCCGGTGACGGGCATATGGGACATCAGGAACCTGTGCGCCTCCTATAACGCCCTCTGCGGCAAGCTCGGGGAATATAAGGATCAGCTGCAGCGGGCCGAGCGCGAGACGGTGGGAAGGTATCTCGTTCACGAGATAAAAAATTTACTTACGCCCATCCCGCTCGCGCTCCGCGCCTTGAGGCCCCGGGAAGTCGACGGGGGCGAGGGGCCCGATGCATGCGCCGCGTTCTCGATGATAGAGAATCGGACGCGGGACATCGGCGCGCTCCTCGAGCGCTTCAGGCAGACTTACCGATTTCCGGAAATGCGCAAGGCGCCGTGCAACCTCACGAAGCTCCTCAAGGCGTTGCCGCAGGCGGCCGACGCCAGGGTAACGGTGGAAACCGAGGAGGACTTTGTCACCGACGGCGATCTCAGGTTTTTGTCGCAAGCCATCGGCAACCTCCTCGCCAACGCCCTCGACGCCTGCGCCGAGACGCCCCGGGGCGGGACGGTCCGGGTTTCCCTTGAAAAATCAGGAAGTAATATTTTAATCACGATAGTCGATACCGGGGCGGGAATGGCCCCCGAAACCCTGGACAGGATCTTCGGGGAGTGGTTCACCACCAAGCGAAAGGGCATGGGCATCGGGCTTTCGTTCGCCCTCCGCGTCGCCCAGGCCCATGGCGGCGGAATCTCGTTCGTATCCAAGCAAGGGGAAGGCACGACATGCACGATGACGATAGCGGCCTAGGCACGGCGGAAAGGGCATATATAACGGTCGTCGACGACGACGAGAACATACTCGCGAGCATCAAGGGCCTCCTTGCCATGGAAGGAATACAAACCCGGACTTTCCCGGGTTTCGACGAGCGGGCCGAGAAGTCCGCCGGCGGCGATTGCGCCCTCGTGCTGCTGGACATGTACATCGGCTCCCAGAACGGCCACGAGATACTGAATTCGCTCATGCTGCGCGATCCCCTTCTCCCCGTCGTCATGATTTCCGGCCTCGCCTCGCCCGAGGAAGCCGTACGATCCATAAAGGCGGGAGCCTTCGACTTCATAGAAAAGCCGTTTTCCCCGGAACGGCTACTGCTCACCGTGCGCAACGCATACCGGTATCGCGAGCTCAGCGCGAGCATCCTGGCGCGGACCGTGCCGGTGCGCTCCTCGTCCGCCATGCAGGCGGTCTGCGCAAGCGCGGCGAAATACGCGAACTCCCGGGCTCCCGTCCTCATTACGGGAGAAAGCGGCACCGGCAAGGACGTCATCGCGAACCTCGTACAGTCGCTTTCGCCCGACGCAGACAAGGCGTTCATAAAAATTAACTGCGGCGCCATCCCAAAGGACCTCGCGGACAGCGAGCTGTTCGGCCATGCCCGCGGGTCTTTTACGGGGGCGGAACGCGAGTACGGGGGGCGCATCGCCGCGGCGGACGGCGGAACGCTTTTTCTCGACGAAATCGGGGAATTGCCGCCGGCCGTCCAGGTCAAGCTCCTGCGTTTCCTGGAATCGGGCGAGATACAGCGAATCGGGGAGACCAAGAGCAGGATCGTCAAAGCCCGCGTCATCGCCGCGACCAACGTCGATCTCGAAAAGGCGGTGCGCGAGGGCGGTTTCCGAAAAGATCTTTTTTTCCGCCTCAATGTGCTGTCGATTTTCGTCCCGCCCCTTCGCGAAAGAAAGGACGACATAGAAGCGCTCGCGAAATGGTTTCTTGCCGAGACGGCAAAATCCGGCAGGCATTCTCCCGTCATCGGAGGCGACGCCATCGCCGCGCTGGAGGAGTACGATTTTCCCGGAAACGTCCGCGAGCTGAAAAATGTGATCGAGCGAATTTCATGCATGTCAGGCGAAACGGGCATAGACCGCAAAACAGTGCGCGAAGCACTCGGCGGCGCAGCGCCGATCGGGAACGGCGATGCGCAGAATACCGGTGTGGCGGATTCCATACTGTCGAGGACGATGCCTTTTTCCGAAGCCAAGACGATGCTGGAAACAGCTTACCTTGCCCAGCAGTTCATGCTGCACGGAAGGTCGGTCAAGGCCACCGCCGAAGCCTTGGGACTGCTCCCCAACAACTTATCCAGGCGCATGAAACAACTGGGCATCAGCTGAGCCTGGGTCCGTCAGTCCGCGTGAAAAATCCTGAAGGAAAAATTTTCAGGCTTCGCCGACAGCATGAAGTCAAGTGGAATTTCCACGAACAATCCCGTTCCGCTCCCTTCGCCGGAGGCGTCGTCCTCTCCGTCGCGCAATTCCGCCTTCCAGCCTTCAGGCAACGCGGTTGGAGAAATCAGCTCGAAAGCCAATTCGGCCGCCCTTCCCGAATATTCGGAAAGAGTTAGTCCGACGGTTACGGTCAGTTCGCTCTCGTCGCCGGACTGAAATTTTTCCAGCGAAGTATTTTTATCGAGACCGAGGATTCCGAAAAGCGGCGAACCGCGACCGGCAACGAAGGATAAAACCTTGGAGCCATCGGCCGTGCTTACGGAGAATCCGGGGATGGTCGATTTTTCCAGGCGGCTGAATCCGAAAGTTTCCCGCTGGACGGTCAGAGTCTGCCGCTTCAGGGGCGCGAGGCTGCGGTTCCACGCGGGAACCGCCGGCTTATCCTCATCGACGGACATCGTGAGGAGCCGCACCTGCCCGGAAAGATCCGGATTCAGGTTTACGATCAGGGAAGCGACGCTTCCGCACGAAAAGAAAAGCAGCGCGATTGGAATGCAAAGAAGTTTCCACGATTTTTTCACGGTGCGCCTCCTGCGAAATAATAGCGCAGGAAATACCGAAAAGCCATATGGGCATCTCGAAAAACTCGGTTAGCTTCTCGAGGTGCCTTGGCAATTCGTTCTACGAATTGCGTTTAAATTTGGAAGACATCGAAAAACTGAAGTTTTTCGATGTCCCCATATGCAAAAGCCGGTTCCCGATAAAAATCGAAAACCGGCTTGCAGGTTTGGTCGTGATCACGACAGACAGGCGCCGATCGGATGCTGCGAAGCAGCAACCGACTTGCTCGGTTGGTACCTTCAGGTACAGACAGGCGCCGATCGGATGACGCGAAGCGGCAACGGACTTGCAGGTTTGGCTCCAAAGGAGCATAAAGGCGCCGATCGGATTTGAACCGATGCATGAAGGTTTTGCAGACCTCTCCCTTAC
>CAZAJF010000031.1:0-24813 GCA_964485395.1 uncultured Treponemataceae bacterium
CCGACCGCCTTCTCGAGGAAGGCATCTACGTGATCGGCTTCAGCTTCCCCGTGGTGCCGCGCGGCAAGGCCCGCATTCGCGTGCAGATCTCCGCGGGGCACAGCGAGGCTCAGATAGACAAGGCCATAGCGGCTTTCGCCAAGGTAGGGGCGGAGTTGGGCGCCATAAAGAAATAGCCGATTTTAAATGCCTGCGGCCGCGTCGAAACGAGTGTTTCGCCGGGGCTGCGGCAGGATACGAGGGATATGGCCGACAAGAAGACGATACTGCTCGTGGAAGACGATCCCCTTACCGCGAGTCTTGAAAAAAGACAGCTCGAGATGGGTGGCTACAGGATCCTCCACGCCGCAAGCGGCGAGGCCGCCGTAGCCCTTATCCAGGAAGGCGACGGGACCGTCGATCTCATCCTCATGGACATCGACTTGGGAAAAGGAATCGACGGTACGGACGCCGCCCGGCGGATATTGGAATTCCGCGAGACCCCGATCCTTTTTCTTTCTTCCCATACTGAAAAAGAAATCGTGGAGAAGACGGAAGAAATAACGTCGTACGGCTATGTCGTCAAGAGCTCCAGCTTTACCGTCTTGGACGCCTCCATAAAAATGGCCTTCAAGCTTTTCGAGGCGCAGTTGAACATTCAACGGCATCGGCGGGATCTCGAGGCGGCGAACGAGGCTTTGCGTTTGACGCAGGCTTCCGTAGACAGGGCTGCGGACGCGATCATGTGGATTGGCGGTAACGGCGATTTTAAATTCGTGAACGAGTCGCTGTGCGCGCTTTTGGGATTCTCCCGCGACGAACTCCTCCAGAAAAGCATTTTTGAGATAAGCCCCACCTTTACCCGGCATGATTTCGATTCCGAGTGGAATGAAAAAAAAACAGTACATGTCGAGACCACTTTTTTTTCCAAGACAGGCCTCCGGATTCCCGTCGCCGTAACCGCCTGCCACCTTGCTTTCGAAGGTAAGGCCCTTCTCTGCGTATATGCCAGGGATATTACCGAGAGAAAACGCTCCGAGGATGCGCTGAGAACGAGTGAAGACCATAACGTCAAGCTTATTTCCAACATGATGGACGGTTTTTACCGCAGTACCGCCGAAGGCAAATTCCTGAAAGTAAATCAGGCCATGGTGAATATCCTGGGATATGACAGCATTGAAGAACTCTTGGGCGTTGATATCGTACAAGACTTATATTTCGATCCCGGCGACCGACGGATATCCCTTTTAGGACAAAACGGCGTCGCGGAAGAATCGTACAGGTTAAAGCGAAAAGACGGATCGGAACTATGGGTGGAAGCTTCCGACTGCATCGTGCAGGACCGGAACGGCAGGGAGCTGTATCGGGAAGGCTTCCTGCGGGACGTTACGAAGCGAAAGCTGGCCGAAAAGGAACTGCAGGTCAAAGAGGAGCGCTACCGTCTCCTCACGGAGAATTCCTCGGACGTGATATGGGTTTTCAATCTTGCCAAGAATTGTTATATTTATATAAGTCCGGCGATTTTTCAGCTGCGCGGGCTGTCCATCGAGGAGGCGCTGCGCGAGACTCTCGGGGAATCCCTTTCGCCGCGGTCCCTCGAGCTCGTAAACGAGATGATAGCCTCAACTTTTCCGGCGTTCATGAGCAATCCGGACTATCCTTTCTACCGGGTTGCCGAGGTTCAGCAGCCGCACAGGAACGGCGGTCTCGTCTGGGTGGAAATTTCCGTCCGATACCGCATGAACGCGGACGGCGAGGCGGAAATCATCGGCGTAAGCCATGACATAACGGACCGCAAGGAAACGGAAGCGGCTCTGCGGGAGAGCGAAGAGCGATTCAAGGCGCTTCATAACGCCTCTTTCGGCGGTATCATAATCCACGACGGGGGACTGATCCTGGAATGCAACCAGGGCTTGGCGGAAATGACGGGGTACGCGCTTTCGGAGCTTATCGGCATGGACGGGCTGCGCCTGATCGCCGAAAAGTCCCGCGCGTCGGTATTGGACGCCATTCGGGCCGGATACGAGAAACCCTACGAGGCGTACGGCGTGCGTAAAAACGGGGAGGAGTATCCGATCCGCCTCGAAGCCAGGAATATACCCTACAAGGGCCGGACCGCCCGGACCGTGGAATTCAGGGACATCACGGAGAGCAAGGTCGCTTATGAAAAAGTAACCGAACTTCTGGCGGAAAAGGAACTCATACTCAAGGAAGTGCATCATAGAATAAAAAATAACATGAATACCATGGCGTCTCTCCTCCGCCTGCAGTCCGATGAAATGCGGAACCAAGATTCGAAATTGATCTTGCAGGACGCGGCCGCGCGCATCAAGAGCATGATGGTTCTCTACGACCGGCTGTATCTTTCGGCGAGCTACAGCAAGGTGTCGCTCAGAGATTACCTGCCGAAACTCATCAGCGAGATAATGGGAATTTTCCCCGATAGCGGGTCGGTACGGAGCGCTTTGAGCGCCGAAGAAATCCTGGTCGACGCTAAGCTGCTCTCCACTTTGGGCATCATCATCAACGAGCTCGTGACCAACTCCATGAAATATGCGTTCCAGGCCTCCAAGGATGCGCTGATAACCGTGAGCGCCTTCCGGCTCGGAACCGCGGTTTGCCTTGAATACGGCGACAACGGCATAGGGATACCCGAATCCGTTTCGTTCGAGAATCCCGTTGGATTCGGCATGCAGCTCGTTCAGATGCTCATCGAGCAAGTTTCCGGTTCAGTTCGGCTCGAACGGCAAAACGGCACGAAGTACGTGTTCGAGTTTGAAGCGGGCTGACCGTCGATGGGCCTACTTGCCAGTTGCCGGCTCTTGCGCCATAATCAGCCAGCGGGGATAATTTGAAACCATATACGTTAATTTCGTCCGACGGGGACATGATCGAATTCCGAAGCTGCCTCGCATCGAACGGGATTACATCCCTGGCGGTGGACGTCGAAGCGGAATTCAACTTGCATGTCTATGGCGGGAAGCTCTGCCTGGTTAAGATTTTCGACGGAAAGAATTATTTCCTGATCGATCCATTCGCAATCGCCACCCGGGAACTCGCATTGTTTTTCGAGGATGCGGGTATTGAAAAACTGTTCTACGACTGTTCCTCCGACGCAAAGCTCCTGTACAAGCAATACGGTATCAAGATCGCGTCGGTCTATGACCTCAAGATTCCCGTGAATGTCCTGGAACTCGAGAAAAAAGGCCTGGACGCGGTGCTGTCAGTCCTGCTGCGGGTGACCGTGAACAAGAAAGAAAAATTCCAACGCTACAATTGGACGAGGCGGCCCATAGAAACCGAAGCGCTCGAATACGCGCTCAATGATGTGGAGCATCTGTTCAGGCTCAAGGAAGAGCTGGTCAAACTGATTACCGCAAAGAACATGGCGGCTCCTCTTGAAGAGGCCTTTTTAAAAAGCGTGATCGATTATAACAAAAAGTCCATACCGGCCATTAAGAAAACCGTGGATTACCAGAGGCTCAACAGGGAGCAATTGCTGATTTTTGAAAACCTCATGGTCATTCGGGAGGCAATGGCCAAAGAAGCCGACTGTCCTCCCAACAGCATCCTCACAAAAGAACAAGTGTTCCAGATCGTCAGGAAAAAGGATTCCGGCACGCGTTTGCAGCCGAACCGGCATCTTTCCAGGAAAAATATCAATACCATCGTCGACTTTATAAAATCCTTGGATAAGCCGGCTTGATGATCAGGATTGCGTTTTTTCGGAACGTTGACAAAAATTAAATCCGGGATATACTGTCTACCGACCGCCGGATGATTCTTCATGGATGACAAGCCGGCTGCAGTGCTCCGAACCGCTGGACGTATGGACCAGCTGAAAGTCAACACAGGGGAGCACCCTATGAGTATCTCTCTACCCACCATGCCGGAAAACCGGCACCTTCTGATCGCCTTTTCCGACCTCGAGGCCTTCTCGCGAATCGCGGAAAAAATTCGCGAACCCGTCGAAGTATTCCATCTGATGGACGACATCGTGCGCATCATCGCAAGCCATGTGGAAAAAGCCGGCGGCTGCTATATAAAAACCATGGGCGACGGTTCGCTCATGGTTTTTGACGTAGCCGATTCCGATGCCGCGGTTTTGGCTTTGCTTGCGCTCAAGGAAGCCGTGGAGGAATACCTGCGCGGACGAGGCCTGCAAAACCGCTTGCGAATCAATGCCCACGCGGGAGAAGCGGCCTTCGGGCCGTTTGGACCGCGCGGCGAGATCGATGTGTACGGTGACGAGGTGAATCGCGCCGCCGGCGTCGGCTCCGGTTCTTACCGGGGCGAGTTCGTGATGAGCCCGGAAACCTTCCGCACGCTGGCGCCGCAGACTCGCACCAAGTTTAAGCGGCATATACGCGAGACCGTATACCGCTCCGCTGAAAATTAAAGCTTGGGGACAGGCCCCGGCTCAGGATAAACCGGGGCCTGTCCCTCTTTCGCACTGTCGCGGGGTTATTATTTTAACTTATTTATTTCAGCGCTAAAATCCGCTCCGCAACTTGGCGTTTGATATATTCATCTCCTTGACCAGCGTCGATCCTTGCTTTTGCCAAATTGATAAACTCGCGGGCTTTTTCCATATTCCCTGATTTCTCATAGGCGATGGACATGTCGTTGTAAATCCAGGGATCGTTGTTTCCTTGCGCTACGGCGATAAGGTAGTGTTCAAGCGCCTTTTTGCAATCGTTCAGCTGCCAATTATAAAGATTCCTGATTTCACGGTTCGCCCAGCCGTCATTCGGCGATTTTGCCAACGCCTTATCGAAGTTTTCCTTAGCCTTCGCTATGTTTCCCGTATCTCGATAGCACATCCCGATATTTATTAAAATTTCGTTTGCTTCTCCGGAATATTTCAAGGCCATGTCAAAGGATGAAAGCGCTTTCGGTGTTTTATTCAGGTTTTTATAGGCGCGACCCTGCTGCAAATAGGCAGCTCCGTTTTCGGGGTCAAACTCGAGAGCCTTATTGGCAAGATCAAGCCCTTCACCATTTTGATTCTGATCAAGCTTATTCCTGGCCTGGTTGGTCAGCTCATTGCTCTTCTGTATTCGCTGGCCTTCGGATAACGTCGGCTCGGCCTTTGGGCTTGTAACGCATGAAGCGAGAATCGAAACGATAATCAGCACCACAAAAATTCTTTTCATGATATCCCCATTCACCAATATTTCCGGTAAAGCCGGATTCGTCATGGTGAATTATAATGGTGGAACTGTCAAGTTTTTTAGGGACAGGTACCGGATCGGAATAATCCGGTACCTGTCCCCTTCTCAAAGCACGTCTTTTTCTATACGCTCCTAGGCATGTCCAAGAAACTTCCGGCACAGCATTATTATCTCATAGGCGCGATTTTCGCGGGGCTTTACATGGTCGTGGACTCTCTCGTGGACGTCATAGCCAAGAAATCCCTGGGCGCCTCCCCGCTGGTCGTTACCTTCCTTACCATGCTGCCGCCCACGTCGCTCCTGTGCTCCGTGTTCATCGTGCGCATCGTGGAGGCTTTCCCACGGCAACGGCTGATTCTCCGCATCATCGCTTTCATCGGCCGGTTTTCCTTCGTAATCTTCATATTCTTCATAAACGTGCCGCTGTACCTGCTCATATTCAGTTTAAGTTATATTACGTTTACCCTGTTCAACCCCATGCTCAACGCGTTTTTGTCAACGGCCTTCAGCACGGAAGACCGTAGCCGCTACGTAGGCAGGGGCATGGCAATTACGGCGGCCGTTGCCGTGGTGTTCTCGCGGGTGGCGGGCTACGTTTTGGATACCAGGCCCGATCTCAAGGGTTTGATCCTGGCGATAGGAGGCGTTGGCGGCTTCCTTTTAATCTTCATTACCTCGGCGCCCTTCAGCGATGTCGCCGTCGTGCGGCGCGAAAAAGGCGACCGCGGCATCATCGCGCCTTTGATAGCCATACTCAAGGCGGATCCCGTGTTCATGCGCTTCGAGGCGTATTTCTTTATCTATGGCGCGGGCTTCATGATCATCCTGCCGTCCATACCCAAGTATCTCGTGCAAACGCTGGGGCTCGACTATTCCATGATTTCCACGGCCAAGGTGCTGATCCCGCAGGTTCTCATAATCCTTTTTGCGCCGCTCGTGGGCAAATTGCATGGCCGAAATTCGCCGCAGAAATTCAGCGGCATAGCCTTTCTCATTCTGTCCGCGTTTCCGCTGGTGCTGGGCAGCGCGGCTTTCTTCGGGCCACGGCTTGCCGTAATCTTTCTGTTCGCGTCGTATGCGCTGTACGGCTTTGGCATGCTGGGCGTCAACTTTGCATGGGCAATCTCCACGATCGAGCTTGCCAAGCACGGCACCCCGCAGCAGTACCAGGCGATTCACCTGACCCTTACGGGAATCCGCGGGCTTATCGTGCCGCTGCTGGGGTACCTTCTGCTCGTTACCGTGCCCATGACCTGGATTTTCGCTTTGTCTTTCTGCCTTTTCCTCTGTGCAGGTCTTTTGATGCTGCGCGACGCCCGGCTCAGGCTTCCTTCGCTTCCTTAAGGTTCCGCTCCACGTATGCCAGGTGGAACGCGGCGTGCTCCTCATAGAGTTTGAGCACGTCGGCGAGGGTCATTCTTCCCCGCTTGGGATGATTGGCGAACATGCTTTCCCAGTCGCGGTCCAGGAGATTTCTGGCGCTGGCCGCGATGAGCTTTCGCATGAGCCTGATGCCCGCAACCGTGGAGTCGATTTCCGTATTGCCATAGGCGAGTCGTTCCTGCCAGCGTTCTTCGTCCCACACGAACAAGGTTGCGCCGGGTTCCGCGGCGCAGAGCCGCACGCGGGTATAGGCGAAAACATCGGCATCGAAAAAGTGCGCCAGGTGCTCCCGGATGGTCCAGGCATCCTTGAGCCTGGGGCGGTAATCCAAAAACTCCTCAGGAGCGGCCAGCACTGCGTCCACCAGGGGGGTGGAGGCCTGTTCAAAACGCGTAATCAGCGATTCTTTGGTGTCCCGTGTCATTTTTACTCCTTATTCGGCTTTTTTGCCCGGCGATTCCCTAAAGTAGCACGGCTTGCCCGGCTTGAACAGCAAAAAAAATAAACCTCGCAAAAACCCTTTCGCGGCTTGCAAAAGAGCGCCTGGGGTCGTTATGCTAGTGCTTGTAGCAAAGATGTATTTTTATTCCTAATCCACAGAGGTACGTATGCATTTTCATTTTCCCATAGTCATCATCGACGAGGATTTCAGGTCGGAAAACTCAAGCGGGCTCGGTGCCCGCTCGCTTGCCAAGGCGCTTGAGGCCGAAGGTTGGGAGGTCGTAGGCATTACCAGTTACGGCGACCATTCGGCGTTCGCGCAGCAGCAATCCCGGGCGAGCGCCTTCGTGCTTTCCATCGATGACGAGGAGTTTGCCGATACCGTTCCGGGTCAAATACCCAAGGCCGTGGAGCAGCTCTCCAATTTCGTCAAGGAAATCCGGTTCAGGAACGAAAACATTCCAATCTACCTGTACGGCGAGACGCGAACCAGCCGGCACATTCCCAACGACGTGCTCAAGGAGCTGGACGGCTTCATCCACATGTTCGAGGATACCGCGGAGTTTATCGCGCGCAACATCATCCGCGAGGCCAAGGCCTACGTAAACAGCCTGCCTCCTCCGTTCTTCCGCGCGCTTACCCATTACGCCTTCGACGGTTCCTATTCCTGGCATTGCCCCGGGCACTCTGGCGGCGTTGCGTTCCTCAAGAGCCCGGTAGGCCAGATGTTCCACCAGTTTTTCGGGGAGAACATGCTGCGCGCGGATGTCTGCAACGCGGTGGACGAGCTCGGCCAGCTCCTGGACCATACCGGCCCCGTAGCCGCCAGCGAACGCAACGCGGCGCGAATCTTTCACGCTGACCACCTGTTTTTCGTTACCAACGGCACGTCCACGGCCAACAAGATCGTCTGGAACTCCACGGTAGCCACCGGCGACATCGTAGTGGTGGATCGTAACTGCCACAAATCGATTCTCCACTCCATAATCCTCACCGGCGCCGTCCCGGTTTTCCTCATGCCCACGCGCAACAATTACGGCATCATCGGCCCCATTCCCAAGTCGGAGTTTGTCTGGGAAAATATCCAGAAAAAAATCGCGGCCAACCCGTTCGCCAAAAACAGCAAGAACCTGAAGCCCCGAATCCTTACCATTACCCAGAGCACCTACGACGGCGTCATCTACAACGTCGAGGAAATCAAGAGCATGCTGGACGGCAGGATCGACTCGCTGCATTTCGACGAAGCCTGGCTCCCTCACGCGGCGTTCCACGAATTTTACGGCGACTACCACGCCATCGGGGAAGGCAGGCAGCCCTGCGAAAAATCCATGATTTTCTCCACCCAGTCGACCCATAAAATGCTCGCGGGACTTTCCCAGGCTTCCCAGATCCTGGTACAGGATTCGGATAGCGAAAAACTCGACAAGAATCTGTTCAACGAAGCGTACCTCATGCACACCTCCACGTCTCCGCAGTACGCCATCATCGCCAGCTGCGACGTCGCCGCCGCCATGATGGAGCCGCCCGGAGGTACCGCGCTCGTGGAGGAATCCATAATCGAAGCCTTGGATTTCCGCCGCGCCATGCGCAAGGTGGATGCGGATTGGGGCGAAGACTGGTGGTTCAAGGTGTGGGGTCCGGACGAACTGTCAGAAGAGGGAATCGGCGAGGCCAGCGACTGGGTGCTGCGGCCCAACGAGGACTGGCACGGTTTTACCGAGCTTGAACCGGGCTTTAACATGCTGGACCCCATCAAGGCCACGGTGGTGACGCCCGGTCTGCAGGTGAACGGTCGCTTCGAGGACTGGGGCATCCCGGCGCACGTCCTCACGAAATACTTGGCCGAACACGGAATCGTTGTGGAGAAGACTGGTCTCTACAGTTTCTTCATCATGTTTACCATCGGCATAACGAAAGGCCGCTGGAATTCGCTCGTTACCGAATTGCAGCAGTTCAAGGACGCCTACGACAAGAATGCGGCGCTCTGGCGCGTCATGCCCGAGTTTGTGCATGAGTGTCCCGAATACGAGCGCGTGGGCCTTAAAGATTTGTGCCAGTCCATCCATGCGGAGTACAAGAAGTCCGACATAGCCAAACTGACCACCGAAATGTACCTGTCGGACATGGTCCCGGCCATGAAGCCGTCGGACGCCTGGGATCGCATGACGCATCACGAAACGGACCGTGTACCCATAGACGAGCTTGAGGGCCGCATAACGTCGGTACTGCTCACCCCATATCCGCCGGGAATCCCCCTCCTTATCCCCGGCGAGCGTTTTAATAAGACCATCGTCCGGTACCTGCAGTTTGCCCGTGATTTCAACCGCCAATTTCCCGCCTTCGAAACCGATATCCACGGCCTCGTGGACCAGAAGGAAGCGGACGGCCTCCGGCATTACTACGTCGACTGCGTTAAGGAATAATAAGGTGCAATCGACGGGGAAGATTTCGGCGAACGATATTTTCCTCGTCGTTCTCGTTACGGTGATCTGGGGTTTTAACTTCGTCATTATCGCCGTCGGCGTGAAGGACGTTCCGCCGCTGTTCCTGGCATGCCTGCGCTTCGTGTTGGCAGCCGTTCCCGCGGTTTTTTTCATACGCCGTCCCGCCGCGCCGTTCCTATCGATCGCGGCCTACGGCCTGGTGCTCGGAGTCGGTGAATTCGGCCTGCTTTTTTGCGCAATCAAAATGGGTGCGAGCGCGGGCTTGACCTCGCTGATACTTCAGTCCCAGGCTTTTTTTACCGCGCTGCTCGCGGCGATGTTCCTGAAGGAAACGTTTCGCCCCAGGCACGGCGTGGGCATGCTCCTGGCCTTTGGCGGGATAGGCCTCCTCGTGTATATGAAATTCACCGGGACATCGTCCCTGGCAATGCCGCTTCCGGCGCTGCTAATGATTCTGCTCGCGGCGCTCATGTGGGCGGTCGCGAATATCCTGGCAAAGAAAATGGGAAGGATAAACGCGCTCGGCCTCATGGTGTGGTCCAGCCTTTTTTCACCCCTGCCGTTATTGGGCCTGTCTTTTTTGATCGAGGGACCAAAGGCCGTCGGCTCAGCGATCCTGGGAATGAGTTTTATCTCGCTGGGTGCCATCGCTTTTCTGGCCTTTGTCTCCACGCTGCTGGGCTATGGTTTGTGGAACTATCTCATCGCCAAAAACGGCGCTTCCACGATAGCGCCATTTTCTCTGCTCGTTCCCGTCTCGGGCGTATTTTTTTCGGCATTGCTCATGGGCGAGCGCTTTTCGCCGGGAAGCCTCCTGGCCGCGGGGATAATATTCCTGGGTCTCTTGGTGCACGTGTTTGGCCGGAAGCTGCTGCGACGCGGACCGGAAGCCTAGCCGAACGACGGCGAAGCTTGGTGTAAATTAATTATTTCCTCTACAGGGAAGCTCCGAGAAAGTCGAATCCTAAGCGCCTTTGCAAGGCGCTTGCCTTTCCCAGCGCGGATTTTACCAGTAATTCCATGCTTCGATCGGAATGCTTGCCTCGGGAGCCGATCTTCGTTCCTCCCGAATTCATGCTTTCCGCCCACAGCGACAGCCGCAACCCAAGAAGCGCCTAATAAGAGTCGGAATACTCGCTGACGGCCTCGGGAGCTATTATCCCCGCATCCGCAAGCATTTCAAGCCGCTCGAATGTCCCCGTTTCCGAAATGGCGTGTTTCAGGGCATATGCTCGCACGAGCGCAGGAAATAGCGATGCGCCTTCTTTTGCGGCGGCCTGATTTTCCAGAGGGCCTGAAGGAATTTTAAGGGTTCGTGCGGCCGTAGCCAGATGGATAAGAAAAGACGGTTGGCGTTCCACCATATTCCGTACCGATGCGCTGAGCCGCTCCACGATGCCTCCATCCCCGGCGCATGCTCGGAGGTCGAAAAACATATGCATTTCCAGGAGTTTTTGCGGTTCTGGATCCGATATCCATTGTGAAAAATACTTTTCCCAGGTGGAAAGCGGCACGCACCATTTTTCCGACATGGCCATGATACCGCCTTTGCAGAAGGGGATGCCAATTTTTTCCAGGTGCCTGCATATAAAATCGCCGAGTCTCAGGAAATATGACTGCTCGGCCGTTCCATCGCCGGATACCTGTGTGTAGGCAATGGCGTTATCCTGGTCGGAAAGAGGAAGCTGTTCGCGCCTACCCAAGCTGCCCGATGACATGAAGGCGAAGGGGCAAGGCTCCGGGCCCAGTTCTCGCACGGCAAATTCCAGCAGTTTTTGCGTCAGCAGGTCATGGGCGTCCGAGAATCGACTCGTTATAAGCCTGGCATGCACTCCCGCCGCAACGAGTATGCGCGTACCCTCAAGAAGCCTGTTCCTGCAGTCCGCGAGTTCCTCGGGAGACTGCGCCTTGAGAACCGCGTTTTTGAAGGTAAGAAAAGTTTCATTCTGCATGCCCAGCAAGTCGTCTTTTCGCAGAATCCCGGCAATGGCGCCGTCCGGTTTCCTTGCCGCGATGCGCCCGATATGAAACGCCGTCATAAGCTCCAGCGCCTTGCCCAGGGGGGCATCGATTGGAATGGTTATGAGAGGCGCGGTCATGATGGCATGTATGGGATTCGAGGGTTCAAGGCGCGCCGCCACAACCCGGTCGGCAAAGTCCCCTCTGGTGACTATACCGATGACGGTTCCTTCCGGATCGGTTATGAAAGCTTCTCCTGTCTTGGCGCGTCTCATCCTGTCCGCGACCGCGGAAATCGCCTCAGAGCCCTTGCACAGCATTGCCTGGGATAAACTGGATGATACCGGGGCGCTCAGGTATAAGGATTCCGCGCTGCCGAGCATAAGGTGACGGTCGCGCGCCTGTTCAAGTTTTATCGTGTCCGAAATATCCTCGACCGTGCCGTCGATGCGTAAAGGCTTGTCGTCGCCGTCCCTGGCAAGGAAGGCCGATACGGACACATCCCTCCTTCCCTGACCGGGGAGGGTGAGCGTAAGATTCATGCCAAGGGCGGAACCCTCGGTGAATAATTTTCTGTACAGCGCGTCCGCCTCGTGGCGTTCCGGAAAAATGGAGAAAAAGCCGGCGGTTTCCGGGTTTTCGTCCATGCTGAAGAGTCTGCGCGCGGTCGCGTCGGCCTCGATGAAGCCGCCCCTGCGATTGGCATGCGCCCGGAAAAATCCGATTCGCTTGTCTTCAGCCGACGCGGAACGCTGAGGTTTGCCTGTTTCAGGGTCTTGGGGCTGAAATCGTACGCCTGTTTCCTTCGCAGCCAGGACGAAGCCGCGCTTGCCGCCCAGGTTGAAGCGCGTTACCGTTATGATGACGTCCAGCGGCTCTCCCGATTTTCTGACGATGCAGCAGTCGAAAGGGGCGGGGATGGGAAGATCGGCATCTTTTTCGCGGTTTCCGGATTTTAGGGATTCGATGAAATCGGATGCCTCGGGAAGTCCGTCGGAGTAGGTCCTGATTATCTCCGTGGCGCCGAGCATCGGAAGTTCTGCAGCCGAATAGCCGCTCATCTCTATGAAGGACGAATTGGCAAACGAGCATATTCCGTCCACGACGATGACCGTTCCTTCGTGGGAGGCCTCCGCCAGGGCGCGGTAGCGTTCCCGCGATTCGCGAACTGAAGATTCCGCGGCTTGGCGGGCCCGCTCGCTGGCAAGGGTCTGCTGTATTATAAAACTGAGAAGTCCGGCGAGGATGGCGCTGGTCGTCAGGAAGATCAAAACGAATCTTTGGGTTATGTCCGCGATTTCCGCGTTGACGTCGTCGAGGTAGACGCCCGTACCGATTATCCAATTCCAGGGGCTGAATTTATAGACATAGGAAAGCTTGGGAACGATGCGGCTGGCATCGTCCTTCCATTGCCAGAGGTACTCTACGTAGCCCTCGTTTTTGCTGCTTACGGCTTTTACGAATTCCACGAAGACACGCAGCCCGCTTTCGTCCTTGTAATCGGTCAGTTCGGTTCCGTCCAGGTCCGGCCGGTAGGGGTGCATGATCATGCGGGGGGTGGTGTCCGTAATCCACAGGTAATCTTTTCCTTCGCTGCCGAACCGTATGTCGCGAATGCGGATCACCGCCTCGCCCTGGGCTTGCTGGAGGGTCAACTTTCCCTTTTCCACTTCCTTCGCGTATTCGGAAAGCAGGCTTGCGGCAGATTCGGTGATTTCCTTGATCATGTCTTTTTTTTTGTCCAGGAGCAGGTTCCTGAATTGCGGGATGATGAGTCCGAAGAGCGCGGTGATGAAGAGTATCATCACCACGAGCGCGGGCAGGATGATGCGGGCGGCGAAACGGCGCGTCGAGTGTTTCTGGGCGGGGGGCGGCGCTCGCGCAGGATCTGCATGGTGCTCGGCGTTTACGGACTCCGCCCTGAAAATCAGGGTGTCGCGGAAGCTCTGCCACTCCTCGTCCGATATGTGGATGCCCGCGTCCTGGCCCGGCTGTCCGGGCTCGTGAAGGTCCGTGCCCGCGCAGCTGATCAAGCCCCGGCGCTGAGCAAGCAAGGAAAGGATTTCCCTGTCCTCCCGGCAGTATTGGGCGTAGCGCGCCTCGATGCCGTCGAGTCCGGCCGATATCAATTCGTCCAGCAGGCATTCAAGGACGGCTATGTCATGGGAAACGGTAAACGGGTGCGCGAGGAACGCCGAACCTCCCGAGGCCCGTACGGCCCGGATTATTTCGGTTGTGTCGCGGCTGTGCTGCTTCGGATGCGGATGGTCGTTTTTTCCGTTATATAAATATCCTGGCAATCTCGGATGATGCATGTTGGACCAATAAGCCAGGATGTGAACGTCGCCGAAAGAACAGCGTGTGCTCAACTCCATGCCGTCTATGCTTATGAGGCCCTTTGAGGAAAGGGACTCCCTGAAGGCCAGGGAGCCTGAATCCGTGTCATGGTCCGTCAACGCGGCATAGACAACCCCTTGCGCCGCCAGATATCCGGCCAGCGCATCGGGGCTGAGCTCACCGTCGCTGAACGACGAGTGAGTATGGAAATTTACTTTCGGCATGCCGAATATTTCGTCATCGCGCCTTTTCCGGATTATCCTGTTTCATGTCGGCTTTCGTAAGGAGCGAAACGACGACGATGGCCAGGAAGCTGAGCGGTATGGAGATGATGCCGGGGTTCTTGAGGTGCACGAGGGCCGTTGCGGGGTCCTTGCCGTAGAGTTCGTACATCGTCGGCGAGAACAGTATGAGCCCTATCGACGAAACGATTCCGACCACGATTGAAGCGGTGATTCCCTTGGATGTGGTCCGCTTCCAGAACAGCGTCATGATGATGGACGGCAGATTGGCCGACGCGGCCACCGCAAACGCCAATCCCACGAGGAACGAAACGTTCACTCCTTTGAACGCTATGCCAAGCAGAATCGCCAGGAACCCAACCACGAAAGCTGAAATCTTGCCTGCCATTACTTTGTGCTTGTCGTTCTTGATAATGCCGCCGAAGCGGTCCATGAGGTCGTGCGCAACTGCGCCGGATGCGGCGATTATCAAACCGCTCACCGTGCCGAGTACCGTGGCAAACGCGATGGCCGAGATCATGGCAAAGAGGAATGTACCAAACGTCTTTGCAAGGAGCGGGGCGGACATATTACTGTCCGCAAGATTTATTACTCCGCTGGTCATGGCGCCAAGACCCATGAATAGGGTAAGTATGTAGAAGAATCCAATGGCGGCTATCGCCACGATCGTAGATTTTCTGGCGGCTGCCTGACTGGGTACCGTGTAGTAGCGGATAAGGATATGCGGCAGGGCTGCAGTTCCCAGGAACAGCGCTATCATGAGGGAAAGGAAATCCAGCCGCTCCAGCGGCGTTCCCTCGACCTTGAAGGTGAGGCCGGGCTTCATGATCTGGGGGCCGGGCGTAAGCACGGAGTAATACACGGTAACTTTATCTTTACCGTCAGCGAATTTCGCTTCTTTCCATCGGCGGACGATGCTCTTGGAATCCCCTATGAGCGAAAGGAATTTGAACGGACCGATTGGGCCTGTGGAAGCCTCGGCCCCTGATTTTCCCGCTATCAGTTCCATGTTTCCGACTTGCAGCAATTTGTTGGATGCGGATGCCGGCGCGCCGTTTACGAATTTTTTGCCGTCGGCCGCGGTAATGGCTTCCTGCGTTTCGCGCAAGGTTGCGCCGGAATCGGTCGTGAGGAGATTCCACCAAGTGGCTCGGCCGTCTTTTTCCAGCTTTACGAAGACAAGCTTGCCGACATGCTTAACGGCTAGGGGCTTGTAGGAGGCGTCCTCGGGAATCACCGTTTCACCTGACTGGGTCGCGGGAATCGAAACATATGCTTTGAAGGGTACCGCTCCATTCTGGTCCGGTGCAGTAGACAAGCCCTTCACGCAGAGCACTATTACCACGACCAGCGAGAACACGATGAGGAGCGCCCCTTTTATGAACTGCACGTAGGTTGTGGACGTCATGCCCGCCGTGGCCACGATGGTAATGACGATGATGCCTACGAGGATTACGCCTACGTAATGGGGGAATCCCAGAAGCGGGGTAATAAGGGTGCCAGCCCCAACCATCTGAGGAATAAGGTAGCACAGCGATACGACGAGAGTGCTTATTGCTGCTGTAAGCTTGATGCCTTTTTTATCGAACTTGGCGTCGAGCGCGTCCGTAAAGGTATACTTGCCAAGGCGCTTGAGCGGTTCCGCTACGATGAACAGCGCTACGACCCAGCCGGCCAGATAGCCGATTGAATAGAGGAATCCGTCGTAGCCCGCTGTGGCTATCATGCCGCAGATGCCCAAGAAAGAGGCGGCCGACAGATAGTCGCCGGCAAAGGCTATGCCGTTGATGCCCCAGTGTATGTTGCCGCCCGCGGCGTAATAGCCGCTTGAGGATTTTGCTTTGCTGGCAAAATAAAAAGAAAGTATAAGCACGAGGCTTACGATCGCTATAAAAATGATTACGGGCAATGCCTGTACCATGTTATTTTCCCCCTTCGTGGAGCAGGGCCTTTTCGCGGATTCCGCACGCCGTGCTGTAAATGAGCGCCATGAGTAGCGCGAGCAGTATAAGGCCGAAACCATAGGTAACCGCGAGGTTGAGCCCGATAAATACTACTGTGCCCATAAGTTTGGGAGTAATCAGGTTTATCGCGATAAATACCGCATAAACCGCGGCGTACACTGCGCACATAATAACGCCTAATCGTCTTTTATAAGCAAATGCGGGATCCGGTCCGCTCGTGGCCGCGGGTTCGTGAAGCATAAAAACCTCCAAAGATTGTTTTGCGGCGATCGTGCGAAAAAGAGCCATTCCAAGGTTGCCGCATAGTTGGATTATCAACGAGATTCCGGTTTCTGTCAAACTTGAACGTGAGCAAAAAAAAAGACTGTCGGCGTTGCTGCGCGACAGTCTTTTTCATTTGAAGGACCCTAATGTTTTAGTAGGGAAGGATTCGTTTTTCGAGTTTTTCTTCGAGCATTTCAGCCATGGCGAGATATAGGGCGGCGGAACCGCAGACGATACCTTCCCAGCCGGCGATGCGGCCGATCAGCTCCGAACCGGTGAAGTCCCGTATGGCGAGGAGGATGAAAAGAATATCCAGCGTCACGAACACGAACGTAAGCATCTTGCTGGAATTAAGGGTGCCGATGGTCATGAAAATGGAAAATACGCCCCATACAACCATGAACCAGCCCATGTAGGCGGCGGGTGTCGGGTCTGCCAATCCAAGCTTGGGTAGAACCCAGGTGGAGACCAGCGTTATCCAGAAGAAGCCGTAGGAGGTAAATGCCACCGTGCCGAAGGTGTTGCCCTTCTTGAGCTCGTGTACGCCGGCGATAATCTGGGAGATGCCGCCGTAAAGGACTCCCATTGCCATGATCATGGCGCTTACGGGAAAAAATCCGGCATTGTGTATATTGAGCAGTATCGTCGTCATACCAAAGCCAGCGAGACCCAAGGGGCCGGGGTTTGCGATTTTCTGAGTGTTCATGTTTTAGAGAACTCCTGAATGGTGATTTGTGCAGATAGCGGTTTCAAAGTGCGAACACGGTATACCAGTAAATGCGATATATGTATAACCTGATTGGGCTGGAAGGGTCAATATGAACGGGATGCGGCCGTACCCGCCTCGAGCCCGTCGGGAGGATGGGCTTTCCTTGACATTGAATACGGCGCGTAGTAACATTTAGTCCATGCGGAACATGCGTTTTACTGCGATCGTCGCAGGCTTGGCCACCATGCTGGTCATCGCGGGAATCCTTATCGGCCTCATAGCGTACGCAGACTCGAGGTCTGCGCGCATACACCTTCTTTCCCAGTATTTCCACGCGCTCGCCGCCAAGGATACCGCCGCCATCGGCGACCTGACCGGCCCGGATTTCGTCTCCGACCTGCCTGCGCTCAATCTGAGCCGGGATGATTACGAGCTCTTCGATTTCGGGACGACGGATGCCGACGGAGACAAAGTACAGCGTTTTCTTATCGTAGCACCCGAGTCCAACGGTCTTGACAAGGCGCTGCTCGCCGACATGCGCATTTCAAGGCGCGGGGTTACCAACGAGATACGCTCCATCAAACTTTCCGAAACCGGTGTGCAAATAAAGAAATAAGAGCGAAGGCCTCCATCACCTTCAGCGCCTGCCTCCGGGAAATCGGCACCCCACCATGATGCCAGCCTCGACGCAGTCCAGAAGGGTCTGTCCGGTTTGCGGAATTGCCCCGCGCGGAATCGTATAGCGCGTGCTGATATCCACGGTCAGTACTGCCGGGCCTATATGCTGTTCCAACAGTCTCATGCCTATTTCCGCCTGTAAGTAGAACCGAAAAATATCGTTTTTATATAATTTTTTGATTACGGTGCCTGTCCCTAAGCTGCCCGTGCGTGGATTCCCAAGGCGGAGCGTCGCCCTGGCCACGAAAGAAGCGGGCACCCATGCGTACCCGCCCGTGCAGCATAAAGCCACGTAACAGGATCGGGCTTCCAGGTTTTTCGGTTGCGCAGCGAACGGCGGCTCCGCCGTCAATGAAGATTCCGTAATCAGGAATATACCGGAAAATCCGGCTTCCAGGGTATCGGGCATGCCTTTGCAGGTAAAGGACGAACTCAGCTGAATATCAGGAATAAAGGTCACGGAGTGCGCAATGGCGGGTGTTGCAGCCGGCGCGGCGGCCACGGGTCGGGCAAGCGCCAATCCTAAAGCGAGCGGTACGATACAAAGCGTTAACAGACGCGTTTTCATAGGTCTTCCCCCGTAGAGCAATACTCGGAGTTTTACCGGTTTGCATGTACGGCGGCCTATAACAGGATGTTGGAAAAGCAACCAGCTTTTTCAACACCCTGATAAACGTTCAGCCGCGGAATTTCCTGAAATTGGGGACCCGGGGAGAGGCGTTTAAAGTAAAGTCGTCGCGGTCGCCCCGGGTCAGCAGGTGGTATCCCAAGCCCGCTATCATGGCGCCGTTGTCGCCGCACAGCACAAGCGGCGGAAAATATGTCCGCAGGTCTTTTCGCTCCGCAAGAACCGAGCGCAGATAGCTGTTAGCCGCGACGCCGCCGCCCGCCACCACCGTGCGTATGCCCGTGTCGTCCACCGCGCATAAGAGCTTGGCTAAAAGCATGTCCACGGCGGCTTTTTCAAAGGCGGCCGCGAAGTTTTCGTCGGTACGGGGAAAGGCGGGATTCCAGAACTGGTCGATTTGGCGGATGGCTGCGGTTTTGAGGCCGGAATAGGAAAGGTCATAGCGCTGATCGGAACCTTTGAGGTGGGTATGGGGGAATCGGCATGCCCGGGCATCCCCTAAACGCGCAAGCCTGTCTATGGCGATGCCGCCGGGATAACCGAGCTTGTAGTGCTTGGCTACTTTGTCGAACGCCTCGCCGGCCGCGTCGTCTATGGTGGTTCCCATGATTTCAATGGAGTCGAAGCCGTTGGCGCGGCAAATGAGCGTGTGCCCGCCCGAGACGATGAGGCCGATGAACGGGTAGGGTATGTCCCCTGCCAGTTGAGGCGCGTATAAATGCGCCAGTATGTGGTTGACGCCGACGAAGGGTTTGCCGCACGACCAAGCCAGCGCCTTGGCGAACGCGACACCCACAAGCAGCGCGCCGGTCAAGCCCGGGCGGGCGGTTACCGCGATGCCGTCGATATCGTCCATGGTGCAGGAAGCTTCCGTAAGCGCATTGCCTACCACGCCCTGGATCCACTCCACGTGCATGCGTGAGGCGAGCTCGGGTACGACGCCGTTCCATTGCGCGTGAAAGGCTATTTGCGTGGCTATTACGTTGGATCGTATTGTTTTGCCGTCTTCCACGACGGCTGCGGCGCATTCGTCGCAGGATGTCTCAATGCCCAGTATCCGCATCGTCCTTTTCCATGATCATGCGGGAGATGGTGGACAGGGTGAACCCTTGGTCCAGGAGCTGGGGAAAGATGTCGGTGAGGGTTTGCGCCAGTTCGGCGGACCATACGTGCCCGATCATGATGGCGTAGCCCCTTTTTTGGGCAATTTTTTCGCCTTCGGCTACCTGGGCAAGTATGGATGCCCGGTCGGGCGTATTATCTAGAAACACGGTTCGCTCCCATGCGGGCAAGTTAAGATGATTGGCCACTGAGTGTACCACAGAGGCGCCAATGGTTAAAGAGTCCAAGAAGTAGATACTTTTTCTCTGTGCTTCGTCAAGTATGATGGACATGGTGCGTACATCCGCGGTGGCTTTGGAGCCCATGTGATTATTGACGCCCTTGGCGCCGGGTACTTGAGCCAGATTCTCCCGGAAGTTTGCGCGTATCTCGGTATCGCTCATGCCGGTGTTGATGGCCCCAGGTCCCGCATTCAGGTGGTTGAGCGCCTCCATAGGCAGGTGCAGGATCAGTTCCTTGCCTGCGGTCTGGATCATTTCCGAGCTCTTTTTTGAATAGGGAACTTTAGGCAGTACGGCAAATGTAAGATTACCGGGTATCTTTAGGAACGGTTCCAGCTGCCAGGTGTTATTGCCTACGTCGTCAATGACGAATATCAGTGTTCCCTTGCTTGCTTTCGGCAAGGTCCGGAGCGGGTCGGGTTCGGCGGCCGAACCCGTGGACGGGAAGGTTCTTGCGATGACTGCCGCCGGTTCAGGGATCGTTACGGCTTCCGGGAGAGCTGCGGGTTCCGGAGTGCCGACTATGCGGTTTTCCACGCTTGCGGCGGGACTGGGCCGTATCAGTATCACTGCCGCGATCAGCGCTATAAAGACCAGAAGCGTGCTGCTGTAAAGCATCGTCTCCGTGCTTGTGGATTTATTTCGTTTTTTTTCTCGTTTTTTTGCCATGCCTTTTTCAGGCTTTACTATACGTCAGCGTTTTATGGAAAACAAGAGACCTCTGCCTCCAAATTCAATTCGCGGGCGAATTGAATTCTGTGCGGAGCTATTGTATCGCGTTTGCGATGCAATAGCGCTTCACATGTAGGCCATCAGCTCTTCGGAATTCTGCCTTAATTTGCGGATGGCTCGTTTTTCTATCTGGCGAACGGTTTCCGCAGAAATGCCCATGCTCTCTCCCAGATCCTTCAGCGTGTTTTTCCCTGCGCCAAAGAACTCGAATCGCGCCATTAGAACCTGGCGCTCTTTTTCCATCAAGGTTTCCAGCATCGTGGCGGTGCGTTCCTGGAGGCAGGTGCGCATGAATTGCGCATCGGGGCTGTAGGTATTGTCTTCAAAGATATCCACGATGGAAACGCTGTCTTCGTCGTCGCTGTCGCTTTCCAGGGAAATCATGGTTCCCGACATCTCGAGGGCTTCGCGCACTTCACCTTCGCTTACGTAGAGCTCCGCGGCGATTTCCGTAAAACTAGGCTCGCGTCCGAGTGTCTGCAACAGAACTCCGAATGCCTTGTGAATATGCCGAAGCAGTTCTTCCTTGCGGTGAGGAAGGCGAATGGTCCTCCTGGAATTGACAAGCGACCGTGTAATGGCCTGTTTGATCCACCATGAAGCATATGTTGAAAAGCGCACGTTTCGGCGGTAGTCAAAGCGTTCTGCCGCCTTGATGAGGCCCATGTTGCCTTCCTGGATAAGATCTATGAGCGGCATCTCGAAATTCGAGTAGGCGCGCGCTATCTTTATTACTAAGCGAAGATTGGCTTCTATCAGGTTGGACCTTGCCTGCTCGTCGCCTGCCTGTATTTTGATGGAAAGTTCCCGTTCATCGTCAGCGGTAAGCAAGGGAATGTTTTTTACGTGTTCGTAGTAGATTTTGATGCTGTCGTCATTCGCACTAATATTTGTTCTCATTGCAGTAACCTCTGTACAGTATTGATGCAATAATCGTGCCAAATATTAAATATTATTCTAAATGTTTATAATTCACTGTATGGTAAGAAAATACTAGATATAGAATTCTGGTTTTCTTGATTTTTAACTAATAAGTATCGTTTTGTGCACTATTGATTCAATACGGTGTGTAGAAAAGAATACAAAAAAAGCCGTACAGCAGAGGGCTGAACGGCTTTCCAGGAACGCATAGGCTCCATCAATTAGGTTTGCTGGATAATATTTGTGCTCGCTGAATTTCGCTATTTGAATTATGCGGTGAATATTCACGGATAAAAGTAAAAATTGCCAGTACGGCAATTACTGCAAATACCAGTTTCCTCATGCTTTCTCCCTCGCTGTTTCCAGCTTCAAGTTCATCGATGGTATCGCTAATAAAAAAAATATGCAAGTACAGATTTTTATAGATCCGTGATTTTATGCAAATTTTCTTCGCATTTGTTCCTATCCATAGGAATATTTGTACATATCTCGCACTCTAACTGGTTTTTGAAATGCCTGGTCGCGCTGGCAAGCCCCGCCTGGATTATTTCCCCAAGATTTTTCTCGGATCTTGCCCAACTCCGCGCTTGAACACGGAGAAATGCAAATGCGGTCCCGTGCTCATTCCTGTCGATCCTAAAAGACCGAGGGAATTTCCCTGGGTAATCGATTGTCCTGATTTTACGTTTATTTTGTTGAGGTGCGCGTACAGGGTTTGATACCCGTCGCTATGGGCAAGTATCACGAAATTGCCGAAAACAGGGCTGAATCCGGTTTGCGCGACCTTCCCGTCCATTGCGGCGTGAATGACGCTGTTTTCCTGCCCTACGATATCCAAACCGTTATGAAAATGGCGAACGCCGCTGATCGGGCTGATTCTGTAGCCGAATGCAGAACTTATGCGGCCTTGTACCGGCCACACGATCAAGGTACCCAAAGCTCGTTTCAGCTGGGAAGGCGCCAGTCTGGCCCCGGGGATGAACAGGCTTTGCTTGGGCTGGATTACCTTGCTTGCCAGATTATTGGCGTCCGCCAAATCGAGTATGTCTATTTTATATAAGGCCGCTATGCTGCCCAACGACTCGCCCTTGCTTACCGTATGCATGATGCCGTCCATGCTGGGAATCTTGAGGCTTGCACCTGACTGAATGCGTCGCGCATCCTTTATGGCGTTCAGGCTGATCAAGGTATCGATGCGCACCCCGAAACGCCGGGCGATCGCGTCCAGGGTTTCGTTCCTGCCGATCCTGTAGATGCTGGTGCTCATGGTCAGGGGCAGGCTGGGAGGCAGTTCCTCCTCCGCGCTTGCCTCGGGTGACAGCGTCAGCAATAACTGTTCGGTGAGTTGCATGTCCTCGGGCATGGTGAACAGCTTGAGATTGACATGGTTCCAGGAAAATCGAACGGCTTCCGCAATGCCAAAGACTAGCAGCGCGGCCGCCAAAAAAACACCGAGGATCACAGCCGTCTTGCGGTGCGCGACAGCTTTGAGCGAGGGGAAAACCGACAGGCTGGGCCGGGCCGCGCGTCTCTCCGCTCTTTGGGTGGCGTTATGGAACGCATCGAGAATCTTATTCTTCAGGAAAGAAATACAGTCGAAGCGGATTTTCTCGCTTATGCGGGATTGTTCTATTGTATGGGATTGTTCTATCGTACGGGATTCCACGATTGCGCGAGGCTTCTCGATTCCGCGGGGCTTCAGCTTGGGCGGTTTTGCGACAACCCTTCGGGCTGGTTTATTTTGCGGCGAAAAATACGTATTTGTAGCAGAATGCACGATTCTGACGGGTTTTCTTCTTTGGGCAATACGTTGGCCGATTATAACGCTATCCATTTCCATACTGAAAATATCGGCGGGAAGGTAAAAAGCGTTAGTCTTTGTTGGTAAGCCGCAGTCCTTATGGTAGAATACCGGTATGCTAAGATCGCGGACGGAGCACGGAATCAGGCAAAAATCGCTTTCCGCGCCGCGGATAATCCTCAGCGCGCTCATAATCGCGTGTTTCCTTTATTTTTTTATTTTCGACCTTGTACTGGTGCGCGGCCGGTCCATGATACCGAGCCTCAAGCCCGGTACCGTGGCCTTGGTGCTCCGCTGCGCCTACGGCATTCGGCCGGCTTGGGCTTCCTCCTATATACTGCGCTGGGCAAACCCCGAGTTGGGCGACGTTATCGTGGTTCGCAGGGATCCTTCGGGTACCCATGACGCGGTAAAAAGGGTATTCGAATACGGTCCGTCCTTTCTTCGATCTGAACGCGGGGTAATTTACGGCAGTCGCGGCAGCAGCCCCCTGGACGCCGAATCCCCCCTCGGCCAAGTACGGGAAGTATATGTTCCGCCTGATTCCGTTTTCCTGCTTGGGGACAATAATTTCGACTCCTATGACTCAAGGCACTATGGCTCCATACCCGTTGAGAATATCCGGGGAAAGGTGCTATTCTTGACCCGCAAAGGATTAGGGGACTTCTAAAAACTTCAGTTTTGAGAAGTCTACCTTTGAAAAACAGATTCCTGAAAGGAATCTGCAAGGCACCTCTAGAAACCAAAGGGGTTTTTAGAGGTGCCCAGTACAATGAAGGGAAGCATGAGCAAACGGAACCTGCGTCGTTATATCGTTATCGCCTCGTTTGCCCTTGCCGCCGCGGCCGTGCTGTGGAAGTACGGCTCGCTTGCCCTGGAGGCGTCGCCTTCGGGGGATGCGGGCGGACAGGTCGTGAAGGTGCGCGGCTCGCTGTACGATCGCGAAGGCCGTCTCTTGGCCGTGGACACGGACCTGTACGACCTGAGCGTCTGGAAGCCTTCGTTGCGCCGAAAAACGCTGCAGGACGATCTGGATGCGCTTTCCTCCCTGCTTCAGGTTCCCGCAGGCTCGATTCTCGCCGCGATCGATTCGTCACCCGCGGATTTCGTATATATTGCCCGCCGCATCTCGGGAGACAGCGCGCGCCTCGTGTCCCAGTTGCTGGACGAGCGCGGGGCCACCGGCATCAGCGTGGAACGCGTGCCCGGCCGCGTGTATCCGGAACGCGACCTGGCGGCCCAGCTGGTCGGCTTCGTGGGTACCGAGAATATCGGCTTGGCCGGGGCGGAGGCTGCGTTTGAGGCGGAGCTTCGCGCGAATCCCGAAAAAGCGCGCTCGGGCTTTTCTTACGGCAACGATGTATTCCTTACCATAGACGCCGACCTGCAATTCAAGCTGGAGGAATTGTGCCAGGCCTCCCTGAAGGAAAACGACGCCGAGGCGGTGGTCATGGTGGCCATGCACGCCCGAACCGGCAAGGTGCTCGCCTATGTTTCCATGCCCGATTTTGACCCGAATAAATTCTTGGACGCGGACAAGGCGGCGTGGCAGGACAGGGTTTCCATCTATACCTACGAACCGGGTTCCGTATTCAAGGTGTACAGCATGGCTTCGCTCATGGCGCTCGGCGGCATCAACGAGAAATCCACGTTTATCTGCGACGGTACCTATGAGCGCACGATGGCGTTCGGCGAGGAAGTCCTCATCAAGTGCATGGGCGTGCACGGCGCGGTGAACCTCACGAAGATCCTTGAGTATTCATGCAATGCGGGAGCGTCGTATGCTTCCGATACGGTATCCAATATCGATTTTT
>CAZAJF010000031.1:24823-54186 GCA_964485395.1 uncultured Treponemataceae bacterium
GCGTCCGCGAGCGCCCGATGCGCAACGCAGCCGGCGACGAGATGACGGTTCCGCCCAAGCCCACCATCGCGTTCGGCCAGGAAATACTGGTGACGGCCATGCAGATGGCCGGCGCGGCGACCGTGCTGGCCAACGGCGGGCTGCTCCTGCGCCCGCGAACCATGGAGAGGATACAGGCCAACGACGGCACGGTGCTGGACCAGCCGGAAACCATCGTGGTAAAGCGCGTCATGGAGGAGCGGGAGGCCAAAGCCGTCTTGCTGGGCATGGAGGCGGTGACGCTGGATACGGGTACGGGCCACCGCGCGCGCATCGACGATCTTCGCATGTCGGTAAAGACCGGTACCGCCCAGATGATCGATACGAAAACCAAACGTTATTCTCCCGATGATTTCATCGCCAGCACCCTGACGCTTTTTCCCAGCGAGGCTCCCGAATACATCGTCTACGCCGCCATCATAAAACCCCGAGGGGAATCCATCTATGGCGGCAAGATAGCCGCCCCTCTCGTGCGCGAGGCGGCCATCACCATCGCCAACCTGTACGGCATCGCCCGCGGCAGCACCCCGGTAGCCACGCATTCCGGCCAGATAAGCATGCCGCACAGCGTGGCGCCGAGCATCGGCGAAATAATGCCCGACCTGATGGGCGTGCCCAAGCGTCTGCTCACGCCGCTCCTGGAACGCAGCGACATAACCGTGGACATACAGGGCGACGGCTGGGTCGTGGAACAGGAACCAAAAGCCGGCGAAAGCGTGCCCCCGGGCAGTATGGTCATCCTGAGGCTGAAGTGAGCATGTTCGAAAAAAATCTCGCGGCTCTTTCGCGGCGTGCTCCCGAGCTCGCCGAACTGGTCCGGCACGCCGCTTCCGTTCCGTTCGAATCGTGCGCGGCGAGGTCCGGGGCACCGAGCGCCCGGGCTTCGGGCGTGTACCTGCATTCGCGCTACGACCCGGAAGGCGAGGCTCGCAATGCGGTGAAGGAAGCCTTGGCGCAAGGCGCGGACATGCTCGTGTGCCTGGGAATGGGGCTAGGCTACCAGGTCGCGGAAGCGCTTGCGTCAGGCACCATCGTGCTGGCGGTGGAGGCCGATCCCGCCTGGCTGCGCTCGTGCATGGAAGCCGCCCCCATGGAATCGATCCTGGCCGATCCCCGGCTGGCCCTGGTATTCTGCGCCGACGGCAACGGAATACTCGCTGCCTTGCACGAACTGAATCCGCGCGCCGTCGCGGTGATGGAAAATCCGGCGCTGTCGCATGCGTTTCCCGACCAGGTCGCGGATTTTCGCGCCGCGATCGGGCGATATCTTGAAAAAGACCGCATCAACGCGAATACGCTGAAGCGCTTCGGGAAATTATGGGTGCGCAATATCGCTCAAAACGCCGGGCTTTTGGGAACGTTCGGCGGGATAGCGGAGCTTGAAGGATTATTCGCGGGAAAACCGGCCATCGTATTGGCGGCCGGGCCATCTTTGGACGAGATACTGCCGCATTTGGCCGAACTTCAAAAATGTTTCGTGCTCGTCTGCGTGGATACTTCGCTGCGCAGCGTATTGGCCGCCGGCGTAGAGCCGGATTTCGTGGTGGTGGTGGACCCGCAGTATTGGAACGCCCGTCACCTGGACCGCTGCGGCATGGGCGCATCGATATTGATCAGCGAAGCGGCCGTCTGGCCGTCCGTGTTCCGAATGCAGGCGCGGGCCGTTTTCCTGTGCTCGTCGATTTATCCGCTGGGCCGCTACCTTGAGGAAAAAGCCGCGATTCCGTTGGGACAGCTTGGGGCAGGCGGCTCGGTGGCAACTACGGCGTGGGATTTCGCGCGCGTGCTTGGATGCTCGCCCATTTACATGGCCGGCCTTGATTTGAGCTTTCCCGGTGGAAAGACCCATGCGCGCGCGAGCTTGTTCGAGCAACGTTCGCTCACGGCCGGGACCAGGCTGCGCCCGGCTTCCCTGGCGGGCTTCGAGGCAATGCGCGGCGGGCATCCCTACCTGTGCGACGCCAACGACGGATCCCGCGTGGTAAGCGACAAGCGATTGTCTTTGTATGCCTGGTGGTTTACCCGCACCACGGTACGGTACCCGGATACGCAAACCGTCAATCTCTCGGAGCGCGGGCTCAAGATCGAGGGGATGCCTTGCGGCAAGATATCCGAGCTCTCAGGATCGATGTGCATCCGCGATGAGCTCGACCGCCTTCTGGCATCGGCCTGCCAAGACCGGCTCGCGGCGAGGCATAGGAATCCCGGCGCCATGGAACGCGTCATCGGTGCGCTGTGCGATGAATTAAGCTCCATAGAATCGCTGGCAGTCTCTACAATCGCGTGCGCCGTCAAGGCAAAAAAAATGTCCGGGGCGGCCCTGGGTAAAATCCTGCGGCAGCTCGATGATTCCGACGCGAAGGTTTCCGGCAGCGCGGCACGGGACGTGGTGGGCTTTTTGTTTCCGGAGCTGGGCGAGATATTGGGCGAGCGCGCGAAGACTCTCGAGGAAAGCCTCCAGAAAACGATGGATGTCTATGAGCGCATAAAGTCCAGCGCGCGCTGGCACCGTGAAATTCTCGGGAGACCCGGGCTTCCGCCGATCGTGGATTAAACCGGCGAAAATTTATTAAAGACTGCGGAACGTCGCGTCGATACAGTAAAGGTGAGCAGAACTCACCGGAACGGTATGAGCCAAGACGTCCAGGCATACCGTTCTTTTTTTTTCTACGCATCTTTGCGGCTTGACCGTGCAACGGCTCCGGGCTAGTATCTACCTTGTATGGCACCACGAAACACAACGCAACGCAGCTCGGCATCACAGAAATCCGGCAATTCCGGCTCGCGAGCCGGGTGTCTGCTCTGGCTGGCTCTCTCCTTCGTGACACTACTTCTGTTCGTGCTGAATTGGGACAAGATTCGCAGCACTCTCGAGTCTACTAATTTTATCCAGGCGGTTTCCACTGCCAAGACCGCGAACCCGCCCAAGACCGATGCTCCCGCAGTCACTGAGCCCAAGCCTACGGTCGTGAACCCAACCGTAACGGCCCCCGCGGTCGCTGCACCGGCGGCGACTCCGGCAACGACCCCGGCGCCGGCGAAGACCGAGCCCGCCGCGCAAACGCCGCCAGCGACGGTGGCGACCCCCACCGCAAAAAACACCAAACCTCCAGCAAGCGCCACGAAACCGCCTCCGGCGACTACCCCGGCGCCGGCTTCCACTACAGTAGACCAAGTAAAGAAAACACGCATAGCGACGCTGTATTTCATCAGGGTGGACGATGACGGCAGCATCTCGAGCCGCGACATAAAGCGCACGGTTGAAGCGAGCGATTCGCCCTTGAGCGACGCGATCCAAGCCTTGCTTAAAGGGCCGAATTCCAGCGAATTGAGCAGCAATCTCATTTCCCTGGTACCCGTGGATACCAAGTTGATTTCGGCCCAGGTACGCGGTTCCACTGCATATCTGAACTTTAACGAAGCTTTCATGTACAACCATTACGGAATCGAGGGCTACGCCGGTCAATTGAAACAAATCGTCTATACGGCTACCGGCTTTTCTACAGTCAAGGATGTGCAGATTCTCATCGAGGGTCAGACCCGCGATTATCTTGGTGGAGAAGGCGTCTATATTGGCCGACCGCTTTCGCGGTCGTATTTTTAGCGTTCGGAGGAAAACATGGCCGTTAAAAAGATCGTCTCGAGTCCCAAGGCAGCTGCCAAGCAGGTTAAAAAACCTGCAGCCGGAAAAGTTTCCCTGAAAAAACCGGCGGCGGAAAAGAAAGTCTTGGAAAAAAAAGCCCCTGCCAAAACGGTAGCGGTTAAAAAGCCCGCGGCAAAGAAACTCGCGGTTAAAAAAGTCCCCGTAAAAAAGGTTCCAGCAAAAGAGGTTCCTGCGAAAAAAACCGCGACTAAAAAAGCCGTGGTTAAAAAGGCTGCGATAAAACTGGCCGCAGTAAAAAAGGCCGTCGTTAAAAAGGTCGCCGTAAAAAAGGCCGTGGCCAAGACCGCAACTAAATCTTTGATCAGCGAAACTCAGAAAGCGCTTTTGGCGCGCCTGACGGACGCCATTCCCCATCTTGACGAAGAGAGCCTCGAAGCGCTCGTTCATTCCGCGGAAAACCTTGCCGAGTCCTGCAGGCAGGATATCATGCGAGAGGAAGCCCGGGCGGCCGAATCTCAGGGCATGAAGCCCGGCGCCAATCCAATGAATACGACCGCTGGCATGCCCGCTCCTCTGACGATAGAAGTCTCGGAAGACAAGCGTTTCTTCCATATAGTAGTTGACGGAAAGTGGAAGATGCTGGATCAGGAAGAACTCAAGATTCTCGTGCGCATCGCATCGGATACCGATCCGGAATCGGAATTGCGAACGCGCATGTTTACCTGGCTCAAGAGGGAACGCTCCGACATTCTCAACGACTTGGGAATTTCCACCGCCGTATCGCCGATCCTGGCCGAGCTGATGGCTTACCTCAAGAAGAATTTCAAGGTGATGGACTGAGAGTCGATAAGCGGCGAGCCGGACTTTCCCTTTGCGGGTTACCGGTCGCCGCTATCCTGAGTGCCGATATCCCGGTTATGTATGGCCGAGCGGTAGAATCCATTTTGAAGTCCAAAAAATCAGTTCAGGTTGCTGCGCGGATTGTGCGAGCGATGGACTGGAGCCGGAATAATTAAGTGACCTGTCGCCGGTCAATGCTATTCTTCCTTGGCGATTCTAGCTTGCTTGTTCGCCGTATTGATTTTCTTGGCTTTGAGCCGACGTTCCTTCGATGCCTTCGTCGGCTTGGTTTTCTTTCTCGGTTTATCCCGGTATAGCGCTTTTTCGAGGGTTTCAAGGATTCGCTCGGTCGCCAGCAATCGGTTGACGAGTTGACTCCGCTCGTCCTGGACTTGTACCTGGAGATCGCCGTTAACCGTAAGTCTTCCCCGGAGCTTGTCCAATAATCGAAGTCTTTCCTCCTCGGAAACGCCTTCCAGGTCCTTGATGGAAATCCGCAGCAGGGCTTTCGTGGAGGTTTTATTTACTTTTTGGCCGCCCGGGCCGGAAGAACGGGAGAAGGAGACGTCTCCGTGCTCTTCTATCCACTGCTTTACTTTCTCGATATCCATGCCGACAGTATCCACCGTGCGCCGGAACTTTGTCAAAGGGGCCTCGCCGGGAGATTGCGAATCCGGGGGAAGTACAAAACAAGTACAATATCGGTACACGGCAACCGTAGCGGATTTAAAAATAACACCCTAGAATGCCAGCATGAAGGTTCTTAAAAGGAGATGCACATGAAAGTAGCAAAGCTGCTCGTCCTGCTGATGATGGTTCTGATTCTTCCCTCCATGCTCATGGCCCAGACGATAACCGTCGGTTCCTGGCGTACGGACGACGTCGCCCAATGGAAGGGTTTGATCGCGGATTTCAACAAGACCAATCCCGGCATAACAGTAAAGTTCGATCCCACGAATCCGCCGGACTACAACGCCACCCTCAGGCTTCAGCTTGAGAGCGGCACCGGCGCGGATGTTTTCTACGCGCGCTCGGGCGACGTAGGCAAGGTTCTGTTCAAAGACGGTTTCATGCTTGATTTAAGCAGCGAGGCTTTCATGAAGGGCTTCGACGCCGCTTCCAAATTCTTCTGGCAATCGGATGACGGCAAGTCGTTCGGCATGCCCGTATTCGCGATTTCCCAAGGCATCTACTATAACAAGAAGATTTTCAAGGATAACGGCCTCTCTGAGCCCAAAACTTGGGAAGACCTCCTTGCCCTGAGCAAAAAGCTCCTGGACAAGAAAATCGTTCCTTTCGCCAACGGAACCAAGGACGAGTGGGACATCAACGAAGTGGTGTTCCAGACGCTCGCTCCGTCACTCGTAGGCGCGTCCGCCGGGCGCAGGGAACTGGAGACCGGCAAGAAGAAATGGAACGACGCGAGCGTCGTGGCAGTTTTCAAGGCGATACAGGATTTGACTCCCTATCTGCCCAAGGGTTTCGCCGCCGTGGATTACAACTCCTCCAAAGTATTGTTTCAGCAGGGAAAGGCAGCCATGATGTTCGACGGCTCCTGGACGATCCCCGAGCACGTCAAGGCCGGCGTTGACTTCGGCGTATTCGCCGCCCCCGCCCCCAAGGGCGTGAAGCAGGCTCAGGTGTTCCACGCGGATACCGGCATGGCCATCAATCCCAAGTCCAAGAATATCGCCGCCGCCAAGACTTTCATGAGCTGGCTCGTAAGCGACGCTGGAATCGCGTCCGTGGCCGAGAACTTTACCGGATTCTTCCCCATGGCGAAAGCCTCCAAGGCGATTCCCTTCTCCAACGAAGCCGTCAAGTCTTTCCTGGGCTTCAACGCCGGAAAGGAAACCGACGTGCGCTTCAGCTGGACGAGGCTGAATTCCGGCGAGCCATCAGGTTATAATCTGATAACAGCCAATGTCATCGCCGTCCTGAACGGAAAGGCGACTCCCCAGCAGGCCGCCGACGCTTTTGCCGCCGGCCTGGCCAAGTGGTACAAGTACTGATCCATGCGCTTAGTCCCCTCCGCCCAAAAGGCGGAGGTTTCTCCTTGTCGTGGCGGCAAGGAGCCCCTTGCCCCGGCTGCAAGGAGCCCTTGCTCTGGCGGCAAGGAGCATTTTTGTCGATAGGAAAGAAACGATGGCGATAAAACCTGGTTCGAGCAACGGATCCCGCGTGCATTTGCAGCGCACCGCGAGGAGGATAGGGATTTATAATCGGCCGAGCTGGTTTTTTTACTTGATCCCGGGCTTGGTTGTCTATATCGCATTCATGGCCATTCCTCTGCTGGCCTCGCTCGGGCAGAGTTTTTATACCGGCTCGGGTTTCAAGCTGGACACCTTCGTCGGCTTCGACAACTACAAGAAACTGTTCTCCGACACCGAAATCTCGCCGCGATTCTGGCAAGCCTTCGGCAATACCTGGATCTTTTTCGCGATACACATGCTGGTGCAAAATACGCTCGGGCTCGTCTTTGCCCTGATGCTAACCAACCGCGCCCTGAAAGGCGCAAATATTTTCCGGACCATAATCTTCATACCCGCGACCCTGGCCATCGTGGTAACCGGATTCCTGTGGAAGCTGATGCTGGACCCCAACTTCGGTCCCATCAACCAGTTCCTGACGGGAATAGGGCTGGACAGGTTCGCGCTGCCCTGGCTCGGACTTGAATCCACGACGCTTCCCATCATATCGCTGGTGTCGTCGTGGCAGTGGGTGGGAATCCCGACGATGATCTTTACCGCCGCGCTTCAGGGCATACCCGAGGAATACTTCGAGGCCGCGCAGATAGACGGCGCCAGCGGATGGCAGGTTATAAAATATATCAAGCTGCCGATGCTCGTTCCCATGATCGGGGTCGTTTCCATCTTAACCTTCACCGGCAACTTCAACGCCTTCGACGTCGTGTACGCCATGTCCGGTGCCAACGGGGCCCCCAACTATTCCGCGGACATCCTGGGGACTTATTTCTACCGCACGGGCATCGCGGGCAAGCACCCCGTGGGCATACCCGACATGGGGCTCGGGTCCACCGTCGCCACCGTCACGTTTATCATGCTGCTGATAGGCGTGCTCGTCATGAAGAAAACCACCGAAAGCAAGAAGTAGGGAGCCCGCCATGTCTCGAAAAAAATCGATAAAGCCGGCGGGAAGATCGTCGCGAATCCTTGGCAACGCCGGCATGTACCTGGTGCTGGGATTCTGGTCCGTCATCGTGCTCGCGCCGCTGTACCTGATGATCGTGAACTCGTTCAAGAGCGCCAATGCTATTTTTATGTCACCGTTCAGGCTGCCCGAGAAATTCACCCTCGACGGCTTCCGGATGGTGGTGCAGGAAGGCAATTTCCTCGTCTATCTCTTCAATTCCATACTGATCAGTACCCTGTCCATCGTGGGCATAATGCTGCTGGCCGCGCTGGCCAGCTACGCCTTGGCGTATTGGACCGCGCCGTTGGCCAGGATCCTCGGGATGTTCTTCCTGCTGGGGCTCATGATCCCCATACGCATCGCGTCCATCAACCTTATAATAATCCTCAAGACCATCGGGCTCATGGATAACCTCTTTGGGCTCCTGCCCATCTATCTGGCGATGGGCTTGCCGATGGCCATCATGATACTCACCGAGTATTTCAGGACCATCCCGCGGGATATAATCGAGGCCGCGCATATCGACGGCGCGGGCAGCTTCAAGATTTTCTGGCTGATAATGATTCCGCTTGCCCGTCCGGCGCTTGCCACCGTGGCTATTTTCAACCTGGTGAACATCTGGAACGATTTGTGGTTCCCGCTCATTACCATACGGCGCGAAAGCCAGCGTACCTTGATGCTGGGCGTAACGCGCCTCTTCGGCCAGTTCCAGACCGATTGGACCAGCGTCCTGGCCACGCTTACCTTGGCGACCGTGCCCATTCTGCTCATCTACCTGCTTTTATCCAAGCAGTTCATAAAGGGTCTTACCGCGGGTGCCGTAAAAGGCTGACGTCGCCTAGAACTCGCCGCTGGACCGCGCTATCCTGATAGCTTGCACGCGGTCTTCGGCCCCTGTTTTATCGTAGATTCGGCTGATGTAGTTTCGCACCGTCTGGGCCGCGATAAATAATTTGTCGGCGATTTCGTCGTTATGAAAACCTTCCACCATGAGGCCCAGGATCTGCTTCTCCTTGCGGGAAAGCAGGTCGAACCATTGCGGCTTTGCCGAAGGCTGGCCCTCTCCCGGCTCCTGCCCGGCGCCTGCTTTCCCCTTGGCCACCAAAGCGCCGAGTACGCGCGGGTCAAGGAGCATGGCTCCGCTCAGGACGGCGCGAATGGACGCGATCAATTGGCTGCTTGGAATGTTTTTGAGGAGATAGCCCTTTGCGCCGTGGGACAGCGCCTCGCGTACGTACTCGTCGTCCTCGAAGGTCGTGAGCATTATTATTGGAATCTCGGGGGAGCGGCCATGGATAATGCGGGTTGCGGCAACTCCGTCCATTTCCGGCATCCGCACGTCCATTAAAATAATGGACGGCTTATGCTCGCTGACGGCGGCGATGGCCTCGGCGCCGTTTTCCGCGATGGCGCACACCGTGAAGTCCGCTTGGGTTCCCTCCAGGACGGTTTTCAGGCTTTCGGCAAAGAGGCGCTGGTCGTCTACGATGAGGATGTTTGTCATTGATCCATCTCCAGTCCAGAAATAGGTATGGCCGCCTCTACCAGAAAACCGTTGTCGCAGGTGGAATAACCCAGCGTCCCGTTGAAGAGTATCACGCGTTCGCGCATGCCCGTGAGGCCGATGCCTTCGCTGATGTTCCCCGCGCCGGTTCCGTTGTCCTGGATGGAAAGCTTGAGTATGTCTTCCCGTATATGAAGATCCACGTTGATCCTCGAAGCCCTGCCGTGCAGGAATGAATTGGTCAAGCCGGCCTGTACCATCCTGAATATCTCCTTTTCCAGCATGAGGGGAACCTGATGCTGGCCTATCGAGGTTTCGAAGTTGACCTGCACGGACGTGACTTTCTGGAATGTCTTGCAGATATGCAGGATGTGCTCGAGAAAATCCACGCTTTGCGGAATATGGTTGCGAAGCTTGTGCAGGGAAGCCCGCACCTCGGTCAAGCCTTCCTGCGTCTGGTCCTTCGCGGTTTCAAGGAGATCCCGCAGCCGTTCGCGCTGCGAGTCCTTGTCCAATAAAATAATCGAGGCTTCCATGGCCATATACTGGTTGGTCAAGGTATAGCCGACGATGTCGTGGATTTCTCGGCTGATGCGCTTTCGCTCACGGTCGGAGCTGGCTTCCTCCACCTCCTGCGCAAGTTCCTGGAAGCTGACATTGGCCATGATGATGCGTTGGCTCCATTCCAGCAGGCGCTCCACTTCGCTGCGCATGGTCTGAAGGGATCGGGCCGATACCTTGAAACCCCAGGACAGGCTCATGACCAGCAGGGGGAATAACAGGAGCCCGATGTATTCGTCGAAGCTTGCGCCTTGTACGACGGTATCCCACGCTTTTCTGTCTTGCTGGGTACCGAGCGCGAACACGAGCACGGCAAGTTCTACGATGATGTCCCAGGGGCTGGAGAGTACCAGGGACGCTTCCAAAATAAAGGTGCATAAAAGCGCCGCCTTGAGTGGCGTCGGATACCCCAGCGGAATTATCGCCAGCATAAGAATGAGCAGCTTGAGACAGAGCACGCCGATTCTCGGAAACGTATCGCGGAACAAGACGAGCAAGACGATGGTAAGCAAAAAGTTGATGATGAAAACCGGGATGAGGTAGGAGCTTTGCTCAAAGGCCTTGCTCGTGCGGAGGGCTTCGTTGGTCAGCAGCAGGCAGACGGCGTGGAGGAGCAGGAGCAGCGCCCCGTGGATCGCGACGAACGAATGCTTGCGCGGAAAGCGGTTCAGGAATTCCATGGTGCCCGATGATACCATAGTTCCGCCTCGTTTGTACGGTTTTACCAAGCTGCCTGGGCCATGACGCGGGGGAGGTTTTATGCTATCTTCACCCGGGGAGTATTATGGAACTGCTTGCTGACCGTTTCAGTCTTGTTCGCTCTTTGGGCCATGGCGGCATAGCCCAGGTGTTTCTTGCCAAGGACACGCTCCTCGGCCGCGATATCGCCATAAAAATGATACATGCCCACCTTGCCTCCGACCCGCTCATCTGCGAGCGCTTCAAGCGGGAATTGGCGGTGGCGCGTTCCATTCCGCACCCCGGCATCCTGGAATTATTCGAGTTTTTCGAAGATGGCAGCCAGCGGTTCATCACCATGGAATACATGCCGGGAGCCGACCTGAAAAACCGCCTGGTTCTGCGCGGCGCGCTGTCCGTAGCGGACGCCTGCGGCATCATGGTAGATGTGCTTCCCGCCCTCGCATACGCGCACGGCCGAGGCGTGGTGCACCGCGACATCAAACCGCATAATATTTTGTTCGACTCCAAGGGCAGGGCCAAGCTGGGCGATTTTGGCTTGGCGCGGCTGGGCAGCGGCGAGGGTTACGCGGTGGCCTCGGTATTCGCAGGCACGCCCGAATATTGCCCTCCCGAAGTAGTTCTGGGGCAGCTGGCGGACGCGCGAAGCGATATTTATTCGCTGGGAATCGTACTGTTCGAGATGCTTGCGGGCAGACTGCCGTTTTCCGGCAATTCGCCCCTGGAAATTTTACGCCAACAGGTGCAGGCCCCGATTCCCGATTTGGCTGGCTTAGGTATCGCCGTACCCGACCGGCTTGCCGCCGCGCTGCTCAAGGCTGTGGCCAAGGATCCTTCGGAACGATTCCGGACTGCTGCGGAATTCGCCGACGCGATCGCGGTGCGTCATGCCGATGCGTCTTATTCGGAAAACCTGATAGCGCCTGAACGGAGCGACGTCGCCCTGTGTCCGACCTGCGGAAAGGCTTTGTCCGAGAGCCTGCCGTATTGCTTTGCCTGCGGGGTAGCCGCGCACGCGCTGGAGGCGGCGCCCAAAGGCACCAAGCCCGTTTCGGTGGTTGTTATGGGTCCGGGAAAACCCGGATTCAAGCTGGACGACGAATACAGGCAGGACCTGCTCTCGCTCATCGCCAACGACGAGGCGGACAGCAGGAAGCTGGTTAAATCCATTCCCCGCCTGCCGTTCAAGCTTGCCGGCGGGATGGAGGCTTCTTCCGCAGCATCCCTTGCGCGCGAACTCGGTTCGCGCGGCATCGAGGCAAGCCTGCGGGGCGCTGGCGACCTTGATGCCGACCGAGCGATACGCGTAGGATTTTGGAAGAAAATTTTAGCGGTCGTTCCGAGAATGTGGCTTATCCTATTCGGTGCTTCGTCTGGTTTTTGGATACAGATCGGACGCAATATCGTCAAGTCACCCGAATTGATCCTGGCTGCGGTACTGATCATTTTCGTGGCGATGCCTCTCGGATATGCCGTTAAGTTGAGCCTGCCGCTTGTGAAGCTCAGGAAAAAAACAGCGGTAAACGACCTTGCCCAGAAACTCAAGGTTTCCCTCAGGCGTCTGCAGGGTAAACTGTCGGCCACGGCGTTTCAGGGGATGGCCCACGACGTGGGGCGCAAGGTCGACGCTGTCGTAAAATCGGAATCGGCCATAGGCATGAGCCGGCAAGATCAGGATGGCCTCGTGCGCGACCTGGACGCCTGGGTGAGCCTGTGCCTATGTGCCCAGGATTTGGAACGGTATCTCAAGTCCCGTCCGGAAGCCGTGGTTCGGCGGGATATCCGGGCGTATGAAAACAAGGCCGCGGCAGGAAGCTTCGAAGCGCGCGACATGATTTCAAAACTGATGGACGAGCTTGCGCATCATAGGGCCATCGAGCGAACCCTTGACCAGGCGTTTGACCGGCTTCTGGGCTTTGGGTCCCTGCTGGACTCGGTGCTGATGGGTTTATCGGCCGGGAATCTATCTGAGCTGCGGCTTGCGCTCGGCGAATTTACCGGATCCCTGGCGGATGCGGACGACCTCCTTTCAGCCTCGCGCGAGACGCATCTTTTACAGGAGCCAAAACGTGACTGATCAAGATTCTTTCGGTCGTTATAAAATAATAAAGACTCTGGGGCAGGGCAGCACGGCCACCGTATACCTTGCGGAGGATGGTTCCGCGCCGTCTCCAAAGGAGACGCCGACTCCAAAGGAGACGCCGACTCCAAAGGAGACGCCGGCTCTAGTGGCACTCAAGGTCATGCATGCGCATCTAAGCCTGGATGCCGTCGTGCGGGAGCGCTTTCGCCGCGAGTTGGAAGTTTCCCGCCGCCTTAACCATCCGCATATCGTCAAGGTGTTCGACCTGGCAAGCGAAGGCGGACGGGACGCAGCCGTCATGGAATATTGTCCCGGCGGAAGCCTCGCGGAACGCGGCACAATAAACTGCGCCGATGCGGAACGCTGGCTGCGAGCCTTGGCCTTGGCCCTCGCGCACGCCCACGGGGCGGGCCTCGTGCACCGCGACATAAAACCGGAGAATATTCTTTTCGATGCGGCGGGAGAGCCTAAACTGTGCGATTTCGGCAGCGCGCAGGTGCAGGACTTGATGGGGCTCACGGCCTCCACCACGTTTTTGTCCACCCCTCTGTACTTGCCTCCCGAGATCGCTTCGGCGGGGATTCGCTCGCAGGCCGCCGATCCCCGCTGGGACCTGTACTCGTTGGGCGCGGTGTTCTATCAAGCGCTCTCGGGCAAGGCCCATCGAGGCACCGGTTTCGCCGATCTGCTTTCCGCAGCCGTCAAGCCGGTACCGAGTCTGGCCGCCGTTCTGCCCGATGCTCCCCCGCGGCTGGTCGCGCTCATCGATGCCTTGCTGTCGCCCAAAAACCAGCGACCCAAACATGCGCTGGCTATAATCGGCTTTCTGGACGGCACCCGGGACTTGGCCGGCATGCCGGAAAAAAATTGCCTTTTCTGCGACGCCGCCATGCCGGTGGATTGCCCTGTCTGCCCCGCCTGCGGCGTCCCGGATTTGTATCCTGACGTTTACGAGGACGATTTAGCGGAAACGCTCGTTCTTGAAAAGGTCCCCGAAGACGCTCAGGCGATGGCTGCATTGTCGCGCTTCATGAACGCGTGGAAAGGTACGCGGGACGAAAAGTATCGATTTATCACCGAGGATGCGCGCATGTATTCCAAGGAGGAGCAGGTAGGTAAAATCAAGCTGCCGTATCCGCTTATGGCTTGGCTGGATCATTTCGTGGCAGCCGATATCGCCGCCTTGATTTCGCGTTCAGGATCCAAAAGCATTCACGTAACGCGGATTAATTCGCGGAAAGTCTTGAACGGCAAGAAATTCCGTTTAAAGTTTCCCTTGCTGCCGACGGCCAGGCCATGGCCTAAACCGTCATCGAGCGATTTTTTCGAGCGCAACCTTTTTGCCGTAATTCACGAGCCTTCTGAAGTGCCTGGAGCCGACGCGGCGGAAACGGATACGCTTTATTCGGATCTCGTTCTCGACGCCTGGCGCATCCTCGGGAAACTTCGCTTGGGCAGCGGCGAAACGTCGAACATAGAAGCCGCCGTCGGCCAGCTGCTCGCTCGGTATCGCGAAGCGTTGCGGCGTCTCAAAGAAATGCGCGATACGATGACCCGCGTTTCTTCCGGAGATCTTTACGTCGAGTCCGTCCGCATCGATGCGCTGCTCGCGGATTGCGCCGATACATCCACGGGGGACTACCGGGACTTGCTTGAGCGCCGGAGATCGAACCGGCAGGCGATGGAAAGGCACGAAACTCTCGAGCGGGAATATGGCTTGGTACTTAACCGTGTACTGGAGAGTTCTACCAAACTTCGCGGTCTGCTGGCCAGCCTGAATAGCGCTATCGGGGCGTCGGAGCTGGCAAAGCTGATCGATGCTTTATAGGTTCGGAATTTCGCCTATCGAAACTAAATTTTACATGCTGATACTTGCAGTTCAGTCTTTTTCTTGTTACACTCGTTCCAAATTCGATAGTGTCCGCTCGCCGTGACCAATTCCAATGTCTCGCGGCAGGCTTTTATCGCATTAAAAGGAGGATCCTGCCTTGAACATTACCCGCTTGCATGATTGGCATGTAGCCGCCGGAGCCAAAATGGTTCCGTTTGCCGGTTACGACATGCCCATAACCTATCCCCTGGGCGCCGTCGAGGAGCACCTTGTTACTCGCCGCTCCGTCGGCTTGTTCGATATAGACCACATGGGCCAGATCGAAGTCAAAGGACCGGGCGCGGATGAATTCGTTTCCCGCATGGCAAGCGCCAAGATCCTGGACATGAAAGACTGGGACGCGCGCTATTCCCTCCTGTTAAATGAACGCGGCACGGTCATCGACGACCTGTTCATCTACCGTCTGCCCGGCTCCTGGTGGATCGTGGTGAACGCCTCCAACCGCATGGAGGACCTCGCCTGGTTCAACAAGCATAAACCCTCCGGCGTACAGATGATCGACCACAGCGACGGTACGTATATGATCGCCATTCAGGGTCCCCGCGCCATCGAGCTTCTCGACCTGGTTTCCGCGACGAAGATTTCCGAATTTCCCCGCTTTACCTCGGGTCGAACCAAAGTGCTCGGCGTGGATTGCCTCGTAGGCCGCACCGGCTATACCGGCGAGGACGGCGTCGAGCTGTTCTTCCCCGCGGACGATGCGGTGAAACTCTGGGCCGGCCTCCTGGCCGCCGGAGAAAAACACGGCATCGAGACCAAGGCCATCGGCCTTGCCGCGCGCGACAGCCTCCGCTTCGAGGCGGGCATGCCGCTCCACGGCCACGAAATCAGCCAGGATATATATCCCCTCGAGTCCGGCTTCAAGTGGGCGTGCGACTTCGAAAAAGACTTCATCGGCAAGGCGGCCCTCGAAAAGCTCCAGGTCGAAGGCATCCCTCGCAAGCTCGTCACGGTAGACGTGACCGGCGGCATCCCGCGCGAAGGCTTCGAGGTCCAGAACGCGGAAGGCAAGAAAGTGGGCATCGTCGTGGCCGGCATGTTCTGCCCCACGGTAAAGAAGATGGCCGCCAACGTGCTCCTCGACCCGGCGTTCTCCAAGGTGGGAACCGCGCTCAAGGTAGTCATCCGCGGCGCAGGCAAGGACGCCGTAGTCGTAAAGCGCCCCATGTACATCCCCGCCTACAGAAGATAACAGTAAATAAATTTTAGCACGGAGACGCGGAGCAACGGAGAAGAGGAATGAAGGGAACCATGGGCAGAGTGATGGAAAAGTTTCTCTTGTGCTGTTCCCCGTCGGCTCCGCCCTGATTGCCGTCGTTAAGACCGGGATTTTAACACGGAGGCGCGGAGGGCACGGAGAAGACGAATGAAGATGAAGGCTGATAAAGTGATAGAATGTTTTATTTCTCGCTTTTTCTTTCTTTCTTATTCTCCGTACCTCCGTGTCTCCGTGCCTACGTTTTCGAAAGATAAGCTTAACCGATAATTTTTAGGAGGACTACATGAATATCGATAAATCAGCACGTTACCGCCCCTCGCACGAATGGGCCCGCAAAGACGGCGCCGCGTTCGTATGCGGCATCTCCGACCATGCGCAGCACGCCCTCGGCGACATCGTGTTCGTCGAGCTTCCCGCGGTGGGCAAGACCTTCAAGCAGGGCGAGGCTTTCGGCGTCATAGAGTCCGTCAAGGCGGCCAGCGACGTGTACATGCCCATGGGCGGAACCATTACCGCCGTGAACGGCGCCATCGAGGGCGACCCCGCCATCCTGAACCGCGAAGCGTTCGCCGGCGGCTGGCTCGTCAAATTCACCGCCACGAACCCCGCTGAATTCGACGCGCTCCTCTCTCCCGAAGCCTACGAAGTCGAAGCCGGCAAGGAGTAACCATGCCCTTCATCCCGAATACCGACGCCGACAGGCAAGCCATGCTTGCCGCCATCGGCGTCAAATCGGTGGCCGACCTGTTCACCGACATACCCGCGGACAAGCGCTTCCCCAAGCTGGATCTGCCGGAAGGCCTGTCCGAGCTCGAGGTAATGCGCGAGTTGGAGGCCATGGCCGCCAAGAACGTCGCTTCGTCCGCCTGCGCCTGGTTCCTCGGAGCCGGCGCCTATAACCACTTCATTCCCGCGACCGTATCCGCGCTGGCCAGCCGCGGCGAGTTCCTTACCGCCTATACGCCGTATCAGCCGGAAGTGGCGCAGGGAACCCTGCAGGCCATCTTCGAGTACCAGTCCATGGCCGCGAACCTGTTCGGCATGGACGCGGTGAACGCCAGCCACTACGACGGCGCCACCGCCCTGGCGGAAGCCGTGCTGATGGCTTATAACGCGGGCGGCGAACGCCACCGCATACTCGTCCCTGCCGCGCTGCACCCGGAATACAAGGAAGTCCTCAAGACGTACTTCGCCGCCTTCGAGGTGGAGTTCGTGGAGTTCGAGGGCGACCCCAAGACGGCCCTTTCCAAGCTCGACGACAAGACTTGCGCCCTCGTGGCCAGCTATCCGGATTTCGAGGGACGCATCAGCGACCTCGCCGGCGTGGCCGATGCCGTGCATGCCGCAGGCGCGCTGTTCATCGTGCATGCCGATCCCATCATGCTGGCGCTCTTCAAGAGCCCCGGCGAGCTGGGAGCCGACATCGTCACCGCCGAGGGGCAAGCCCTGGGCAACGCGATGAACTACGGCGGACCGTTCCTGGGCATGCTCGGAGCCACGCAGAAACTCGTGCGCAAGATGCCCGGCCGCCTCGTCGGCCAGGCTTTCGACAAGCAGGGCAGACGCGGTTTCGTACTTACCCTTTCCGCGCGCGAACAGCATATCCGCCGCGAGAAAGCCGTGTCCAACATCTGTTCCAACCAGGGCCTCGTCATGCTCATGACCACGATCTACCTCGAGACCCTCGGCAAGAACGGCCTCAAGGCTGTGGCGAACCTGTGCTGGAACAAGGCGCATTACGCCGCGACCGTTCTGGGTAAGATCCCCGGATTCTCGGTGGCGCCCGGTACCTTCTTCAAGGAATTCGTCCTCAAGACCCCGAAGCCCGCGGCGGAGATCGCCGAGAAGCTCGAGCGCCGCTGCATCGTCCCCGGCCTGCCACTGTCGCGCTACTACAAGGACCGCACGCACGAGCTGCTCGTCTGCGTAACCGAGATGAACACCAAGGCGCAGATCGACATGCTGGCCGCACAGCTCGCGGAGGTGACCAAATGAACCTGCAACCAGAAGCGCTCGCCTTCGAGCTTTCCAGCCCCGGCCGCGTGGGCGTCATTCTCCCGAAATGCGACGTTCCCGTAACGCCGCTTCCGGCCGGAATGCTGCGCGCCGAGCTCAAGCTCCCCGAACTGGACGAGCTTACCGTGGTCCGCCACTTTACGCTCCTGTCCCAGAAGAACTTTTCCATAGACAGCCAATATTACCCGTTGGGTTCCTGCACCATGAAGTACAACCCCAAGGTAAACGAGCAGGCCGCGGGCCTCGCCGGCTGGCGGAATACGCACCCCCTCGTGGGCGCGGAATTCAGCCAAGGCGCCATCGAGCTTATGTTCAAGCTCCAGAAGAGCCTGAACGAGATCGGCGGCTTCAAGTCGGGCAGCCTTCAGCCGGCCGCCGGAGCCCACGGCGAACTCGCCGGCGTCTTCATGATCCGCGCCTACCACGTGGCGCGCGGCGACCTGAAGCGCAATAAAATGATAATGCCCGATAGCGCCCACGGCACCAATCCCGCCACCTGCACGATGGCCGGCATGGACGTGGTCCCGCTGGCGAGCGGTGCGGACGGCGGCATCGACCTTGTGGCGCTGAAAGCAGCCTGCAACGACGAGACGGCCGGGATCATGATCACGAACCCCAGCACGCTCGGCCTCTTCGAGAAAAACTTCGAGCAGGTGGCCAAGATCGTGCATGACGCGGGAGGCCTGGTATACGGCGACGGCGCCAACATGAACGCCATCGCCGGCATCGTGAAACCGGCGCATATCGGCGTGGACGTGATGCACTACAACCTGCACAAGACCTTCTCGACGCCCCACGGCGGCGGAGGCCCGGGGGTAGGTTACGTAGGCGCCAACGACACGCTCGCGGCCTTTTTGCCCGGCCCCATCGCGGTGGAGAAGGGCGGAAAATACGCCATGGAAATGCCCGCCAAGACCATCGGCAGGCTCAAGAGTTTCTACGGCAACTTCGCCGTGCTCGTGCGCGCGTACACCTACGTGCTCATGCTGGGCGCGGAAGGCATGCGCCGCATGTCCGAGAACGCCGTGATCAACGCCAACTATTGCAAGGTTCTCGTGGAGAAATATTTCCCTGTGAAGTATCCCCGCACCTGCATGCACGAGTTCGTGTGCACGGGCGACATAGCGCCGGGCATCCATACTTTGGATGTCGCCAAGCGCCTCATCGACTACGGATTCCATCCGCCGACCATCTACTTCCCGCTCATCGTTCCGGAGGCCATGATGATCGAGCCCACCGAGACCGAGAGCAAGGAGACTATCGACGCGTTCGCCGCCGTACTCGCCAAGATCGCGGCCGAGGCAAAGTCGAACCCCGAGCTTTTGCACGACGCTCCCCACAATACGCCCGTCGGGCGCCTTGACGAAGTGGCGGCGGCCCGGGCTCCCGTGCTGTGCTACAGGGGGTAATTCCCGGGTTCAGCTTCTCTTGTTTTTAAAAAGGAAGCCGGTGGCGGGGAAACTTGCCGCCGGCTTTTTATATCCGCATGCGGGCTTTAAGTTTTACGCGTATACCCTGCATGCGCCAATATCGCCTAATCCTTATCCTTCCCGTTTTTATCCTCCTTCTCGTTTCCCGCGTGCCGCTGCCGGCGGAACCAGCCTCGCGGCTCCAGACTGTAACAAAAATATCGCTTGACCAGGGTCTGCGCAGCTCGGTGTCCTTGAATGGCCGGGATAGCAGCGTTGAATCCTGTCTCAGCTTTCCGTGGCCTCCAGGTTCGCAAGGTGTCGGCCCGGAAGCGCAAAGTCCCGGCGTGCCTGCATGGTTCCTGGGTGTGTCGACTCCTGTATTCGTACTCGGCTCGCTTGACTTCCGCGCTTCGGGTAATCTATTGGGCTCGCCATTCTCCGCGGAGGTCGGATCGACCAAGCCCGGCGGCAGGCCCCTGTCGCGCGCGGTCGCCGGTGAAGGTTCGTTCAACGGTATTGCCTTGGGCGGGGAGCGCGGCGTTTTCATGGTTCATAAAGAGTCACGCGAGCCGGTTTTCGGTTTTTGGGAATCGACGGGCATATCGGATACCGGAATTATAGTCGCCGTACAGGGCAGGACCGCGTCGCCCGCCGCAGGTTGGTATGATGTTTCGGAAATCGGCGGCAAAGCGGGCTGGCTGGTCTTGAACGGCTTTCGCGCCGGCGATGACACGAGATTTTTTCTTGCTTACGGTCGATACCTGGAATTTCCGGGGAGTGAAGGATTCTTTATCCGCGCCGACGCGAAACTCAACGTCAAGTCATTTTATTATTCCCTGAAATCATGCGTGAGCGATGGATACTTCCGCGCCTTGGGCGGCTCGACCGTACCGCTGTATGATATTGTTTCGGCTATAGGATTTTCCGGGCCCAGGGGGCAGGGGATGGAGCTGAAACTGAGGGAAACCGAGAGCAGGTCGGATGTTCCCGCGAAGAAATCGCTTTCGCTTGGCAGCGTCGCGGTTTTCAGGATCCTAAAACTGAGCGTGGATTCAGCCCTCGATTTTCGCGGCGCGGATGCATCGCCTCTTTTCAGCGTTGAAAGTTCGGTAACGCCGTTTTTTATTCGTGGATTCACTGTTGGGACATATTGGGAATCCTCCGGCGGAACCTCGAGGAAACTGGATTTATCCCTTGCCTTGGCGCTGCGCGGAAAATTGAGCTTCGAGTCCGGGCTTCTGCTGCGTTTCCTGGAAACGAGCAGGGCTTTGAAGGCTTCCTTTGCCTTTGGTACGCGCATCGGAGGTTTTGATATTAAGCTTCAGGGCTCCATCCCGGAGCCTTGGGTTTTTTATCCCGCGGTCGAAAGCCCGAAGTTCGACATATCTCTGGCCATATCGACCGATTCGCGTTTTTAGCCTACACTCCCCGGTCTTTTCAGCGCGATAAACGCCTTTAACGCGAAGATGCCCGCCAGGATAATAAATATTAAATAATGAGGGATTTGCAAGTCGGCTTCCGGCATGTCCAGGGTTTCGGGAAAAGGGAAGTACTCCTCGGGGGCCGCGTACAAGGCGCCGGTACCGTCGTTTCCCCGTACCAGATATCCATCCCCGGCTCGCTCGAGCGAATCCCCCTCTGCGGGAATGCTGTTCGTCAACCCGTTGATTCGGTTCAATGCGGTCAAAAACGCGAGGGAGGAATCGTCCGAAGCGAAGCTTGCCCGGGTAAGCGCGAAATCCTTCTCTCCGTCGTATCCCGAGGCGACCAACGCGCCGAGGGTTTTGGATGGTTCAAGCACGCACGCGTCTTTTTCCGCGGCGGCTATGCGTATGAGATCGGCCTTTTTTTTATTTCGCTTTTCGCTGATGACCAGCTGAGGCTTGCTTGCGGATGCCGTTTGAGCTGCGGTAAAAAGCGTTTCCGCTATTTTTTCGGCGAGCAGTCCTTCGGATCGAGGAGGTTTTCCCGGATCAGGCGCGTTGAAGGGAAGCAGCCGGCCGTTTTCCTCGATGGCCCAAACGCCGGGCGTCTTGATATGGAGGGCGAATCCGGATGGTGATTTTTCGATATGGAAAGCTTCCGGTTTCGCAGGTCGGAAATCCGAGCCGTCCGTATTGACTAAAATCCTCTGGAGCCTCGAACTGTCCCTGGATCGGAAAAATACGGTGCTTTCATCCCTGCCCGGATCGAAGAAGCCTTGAGTGGGGTAGGAAAAACGCATGCTGGATGAAGGAAATATTTTTATTTCAACGCCATCGATGTCAAGGTTTTCATTGTCCGTGAGCAAGGTTATTTTTCCGTATCCTTTGCCGGACAAACCCGACAGGATGGAATAGTCGACGGAGAAAAACTTCCCCCTTTTATCCAATTCGCCGGTCAGCGAGAGAGAATCGTTAAATTCATCCTTCATCGTGCCGGCCGGTGAAAGCCGTGTTTTTTTTGTCGATCGGTCGTATTCCAGGAAATACAGATCGGCGGCGGAAAGATCCTTGTTATTGAATGTTTCCCTTATGGCAAGGTCAAGGGGGGTGGATCCCGAGAAGCCCCGGGTCATAGAAAGCGAGCAATCCACTACCGCCGCGGTCTTGGGTTCTCCGACGCGCGGATACCCCGCGATAAAAAAGGCCACTGCCAGCGCGAGCAGAACGTCAAAAAAAAGATCGGCATAGAGCCGCAAGAATCTGATCAAAAAGTCCGTAGGTTTTTTCCTGGCGTAAAGAAGGGTAAGGCCGTGAGGATAGGTTATTGTTTTTTTTAGCCTGATGGCGATGAACAGGAGGAGCGCGACCGGAGTAAGCAAGAGGCAGGCATAAAAAATCACGCTATGCATAAAGGCTTCCCATAACCGCCCAGTACAGGGATTCCCTTCCCTGCATATCGCGAATGTGGAAATAGTCGATCCTTTTCGTCGATCCGGCTATCAGGGCTTTGCGGTTCCGCAGGTGATCCTCCAGTTTCTTCCTGTCTTCCCCGTTCCATGATACGGTTCGTGTCTTTAGGGTTTCCGGATCGAGGATGTCAAGCTCGGTTCCGGTGGCGGATATTTCCGAAAGATCCTTTCTGTAGTCGATCAGCAGCAGCTTGCCATTCCCCGGCGGGGAGGGGTGGAATTCCTGCTCGTGAAAATCGGAAAACATGACGATCCTGCGCTGGCGGGATCGGGCGAGTAATTTACGGTAGGCTCCATTTATGTCGGATTCGCCCTTGAACTCCAGGTTTTTGGCGAGCAGGTCTATCCTGTAATGGCCTGACAGGTTTCTTGCCCGTACCGCATGCCCGCCCGGCTTGGAGTCGAACGTGACTGCGGTTACGCCGACGCCGAGACCCAGCAGTATGTACGCGAGCGATGATATGCATTTTTTATAACCATCGACGTCGCAAAGACCTATGCTCGCCGACTTGTCTATGAAGAAGGTGAGATTCTCGTTTTCCTCGCTGAAATATTCTTTTACGTACGCTCTGTCCGTCCTGCCGTAAAGCCTCCAGTCGATGCTCCGGGGATCGTCGAAGGGTTGATACGAGCGTATGCATTTCAGGTCGAAGCTCGAACCCGATCTTTTGTACATGGGATCCTTGGCGCTTATCGAATCAGGGAGCAGCGACTTTATGTTTCGCCTTTTGAACGAATCGATGATGGCCGGGCATTCCCTGTCTATGCAAGTCACCTGGTTTTTTCCCGTTTCGCGTCGCGCGAAAACTCCCGGCTCACGAAATTCCTCGTGGCGTTGAGGATCTCCCGAGGGCTTACGCCGTCAGCTTCCGCCTCGAAATTCAGTATTATCCGGTGCGCGGCTATGTCCATGAGAAGCTCGTCGACGTCGTCGAAGGAGATGTGCAGCCGTCCCTGCATGGCGGCATGGACCCTCGCTCCGAGGAAAAGCGAGATGGCCGCCCGGGGAGACGCTCCGTAAAGCACGTATTTTTTAACGAGATCGACCTGCGACCTGTCCGGGTGCGTTTCCTGCACGATATGGGCGATATACGCCTTGATGCTCTCGATTGCCCGGATGTTCCCCGACATTTCCCGGAACGAGGACAAAGCCTTTTCCGAGTCGCAGCTTGTCCTCTTTTCTTTTTTTTGGGGGGATTCGGCGATATTCATTATTTCGAGGAGGGCGTGCGTATCCGGCATCGTAAAGTTCAGCTTCATGAAAAACCTGTCTATCTGGGCTTCGGGGAGCGGATAGGTTCCCTCGAGCTCGATGGGGTTCTGGGTCGCAATTATAAAGAAGGGGTCTGGCAGGATATGGGTTTCTCCAAGAAATGTTACTTTTTTTTCTTCCATTGCCTCGAGGAACGCGGATTGCGTCTTGGGCGTTGCCCTGTTTATTTCGTCGCCGAGGACCACGTTGGCGAAAACAGGTCCCTTGAAAAATTCGAAGGAACGACCTTTCTCGCCGTCCTGCAGGATGTTGGAGCCGATGATGTCCAAGGGCATGAGGTCGGGCGTAAACTGGATGCGTCCGAGGCTGAAGCCGAAAAACTCCGCCCAGGTTTTGGCAAGGCTGGTCTTGCCGAGACCTGGAGCGCCTTCCAGCAGGACGTTGCCCCCGGCCAGGAAGGAGATAAAGAGCCTGTCCAGCAGTTTTTTGCACCCGACGATCCGTGTTCCCACGTAGAGCGAGTACGAGTCGTAAAAATTCTTGAGAGACAACAGTCCGTCGGTCGCGTCAATTTCGTTCATTGATTTCTTCCTTGTAAAAGTTGATTGCCTCTGACCAGAAAAACAGCGCAAGCAGAACGGCGCAATTGAGTATTATTCCGAATGCCGAAAAAGAATCCACGTAGCGGGAATCGGCGATGGTGTTGAATATAAAATGCCAGGCAAGGCATGAGAAAAACGTGATGGCGGCGGTCGCCGGCAGGGTTTTTATTTTTGTGAACGGCCCCGAGAGCGCAAGAGCCATGGCTGCGGCGTTATTTACGTGTATCAAGCTTGAGTAACCTGCGCGCGCGTAGATATCGCTCGACGGAAAAGCCGTCAGATAATCGATATTTTCAAGAATTGCGAACATCAGCGATGCGAGGATGCCAAAAAGCATGAATTTTTTTCCATATCCGAAGCGACTCAGGTAAAAAAGAGTTGAAACGGCGATAAGCGCGCGCAGGATTTCTTCCAGGGATGCGTTGATCGCGATGACGGCGAGTCTTGGGATCGCTTCGTATAACGGCTGAAAGATAGAGGAAATCCATCGCGACGCAATCCAGAAGATAATACCGGCTACGATAAGCAGGAAGATGCCCAAAGGCATAGCCACGTTATAAAGTTTAATAAACTTGCGATCGTTACTCATCCATGCCTGCCTGGAATGTTTTTTTCCATGATTGCTTCACTGCGGTGATCATCGTGTTTTTTTGAATTTTTATATCAACGATCGTGGTAAAAGATGCATAATAGCTTGAGATCAAATCGATGAAATCCCCTTCCGTCTGTATTTGGCTCAGTGCCGTCTGCGTACCTGAATGCTCCAGGTACAAGCGTTCGAAATATGCCGTGTAATTGACCAGAGGATTGCTTTGCAGGGCGGTTCCGGTGCCTTCCCAGCCCGGATTTTGCGGATTCGAGTCTGTTGCTTTTTTTTCTTGGGCGTCGCCTTCCGGATTAGTGCCACGGGAGCCTTGCCTTCCATCATCGGAGTTTGAATCCTGAAGGCTCGCGGTCCCTCGGTCTTTCTCCGCGTTTTGCGAAGTTTGCGGGATCCTTGCTTTTTCCTTGTCCCCCAGGACGACGGAAGGATACAATCGCTCGTCATCCAAAATTTTTTCCTGTCTCCTGGAGCGGCCAACCAGAGGTTCCTGCGCTTGATTTTCTTTTTCCTGTTTTTTCGGTGAGCCTTCCAGCGTGAGACTGTCGTAACCCGGAGTATCACCTTCGTTCCCGGAGTAAGTCGGGGCGTCTTGCTTCCGCTCCACGTAGGATGCAAAAAATCCGTGTCCCGATTTCAGGGACGCGACCTGGAACGAGATGAATATCAGCGTAGAGCAGGCAACGCCGATAAACCACGCCAAGCCGGGCTTCGCTCTCCTGAATCCGCTCATCACCACTATCCTCAAAGCCTCCTCGGTCTGCTTCTTCAGAATTTTTGTAATAAATTCTTTATGGGTTGTGAGATATGTCTCGATTGTAGCCTGAATGTCGTAAGGGCGCAGCGTCTTGATGAAACTGCGTTTTTTGGACGGGAGCAGGAGGAATAGCGGAAGCAAGGTCAAGGAGGACAGGATAAGGGCATGGAAGGTCAATGCGCCGTAATCGAATACAAAACTTGTCGAGCAGAGGACGAGAAAGACGCAGTAGACCTGGCCCGCCCAATAGAGCGTCCGTATTGTCAGATGGTCGAGGCTTGCGCGGATTTTGAGACGGGCCAAGATTATTTCGGCATCGCGCGCCAGCATCAGGCGATCCTTTTCTTGAAGCGGCCGGCTCTTGGGGCAATCGCAAAAACGATCATGTTGAGAAGCGCCGCGGGAAGGACGAGCCGCGCGAGTTCGATGCGGGAAAAGGCTATCGAGTAAGCTGCGGCAAGGGCGAGGGATAACGCGAGTCCCGTCGCTTTTTTCAGCTCAAGCCGCCGTACGGAAAACAGTGTCGAACCAAGGCAGGCAAAATAGAGGATGCACAGGATGATTTGAGGGTAGGAAGAAAGAGCTATGAATTTTTCATGAAAGGCCAGGGCCGGTGTCTGCAGCAGCAATCCCGTCACACGGAAGAGAGGAGTTTCATCGGGGCCTATGAGAATACCTGCGGCGGCAAATGCGAAAAATACGATCCATCGCGAAATGGCGAAGTCGTTCAGGTCCAATGCGGCCAATGCGATGATGTCAAGGCACAGGAGAATGAAGCTTCTCGGCAAGGTGTTTTTATTCATGCTTGGCCCAGGCTTCTATCTTCGTGTTTTCCTCCAGAAAATATTCCATTCCGGCGGAAAATACGATTACCGGAACATGATCCAACAGGATATCCGGATACCCCGGGATGGAGTGCAGGGGGAACCTCAGCGTACCTGCCGATTTTATGGCGAAGTGCGAATACCCGGCTGGCGTCAGGGAGCTTGATTCGCGAATCTCGGCGATTTCAGGTTTTTCTGTATATAATAAAATAACTGCCGTCGTTGCCAACGCCGCGGCCAGCAGGATGACCGGCGCCAGGAAATTTTTTTTCGGGGTCTTCTTTTTAAGACGCAGCAATGCGGCCGACAGCGCGGCGGCGGCCAAAATCGCAAACGGAAGATATCTCGCCGGCTTGAACGCCGAGAAAAATAACCGGACGGCAGGACTCTGAACTTCGGGGCTTTTCGCGAAAATCCCGTATGCGCCTTGAACGGGCGGCGGCAGTTCCATGTCCTGCCTGGCCAGCAGGACTTTTTTTTCCGGTTCATGGTAGAGGGATAGCGCCAGGATGTTTCCTTGCGAGTAATATTCAGCGGTAATTTCCTTTGTATATCCCAGCTTCTCCGTTTTAAAAACAAGGACCGAATCGCCGTTCAGCAATTCCGCAAACATGTAAACAGGTTTTATGAAACCCGGCTTCGAGTATATTTTCGCTTCGTTGATCGCATAAGGTTTTTGCGTTGGCGCATCGATGTAGCAGTCCTGGCAAAATACCGGCATGAGCTGCAGGGAAAATAAAAGCACAAGGATTTTTCCTCTTGTCATTTTACGATCCTGCGCAAGATCGTAAGTCCCAGCGAAAAAGAAAAAAATAAAATGAGCCAGATGTTTTTTCCGGGTACCAACGCCAGAAAAGGGCTTTTGTACCAGTCATCGGCGCTTTTGCTTGAATCCGTAACCGCCTCCATGGTTCCGTTGCTGAAAAATGAAAATCTGGCCAGCGAGGTTCCGCAGTCGCTGATTATCGCCGTATGCGGAGCGTCGAATTCCGGTGCTGCCACCGCCGAGTACCAGGAAGGCATTATCCTGGTCATGGGAATGTCCTGGATGATGTTGCCGACCTCGTCCGCGACGGCGATCGATGGCTTTACGAAATAGTCGCTCTGCACGACTATCGTCGTTTGCTCCCGCGTCTCCGCAACCGTGTAAGAGGGTGACTGTTCCCTGAACTGACTGTCGAGCGCCGTTTTCAAGAGGATCATCGCGTCTTCGTCCGCGAAGAAATTCTTGGTGTATCCCGCATATATATCGCTGGAGAACACGAATACCGATCGCGAGTTGATTTCCCTTGAAGCCAGCAAAGGATCCCCCGACGGGGTGGAAAAAAGCACCGCCGCGTTTTCCCTCGCGGTGAACCGGGACATGCCGGTAACGCTGCCGGAATCGGTTCCGAACATGCTAACGATTTTTTCCTCTTCCGTCGAGAAAAGCCCGCGTGAAATGTTTTTGCGGTCTTGGACGAGAAGCGACGGGATCTCCTGGGCCGTCCGAACATTGTAAAAGTTCCCGCGCGTTCCCGCGGCGATGCCCGCCAGCAGTTCCCGGTTGTAATTCTCGCCCATCGCCATGACGGATACCGTGATTCCGCTATTGGCCGCCTCGGCTATCAGCCATTCGAAATTCGCCGGTTCCGTTATCCCGTCGCTGATCAGGACGATATGGCGCATCGGCATGGAGGTGTTATTTATTTTTTCAATACCTTCCCTCATGGCGTCGAAGAGCCTGGTACCGCCGCCTGCCCTTACAGGATCGAGGTCGCGGGCTATTTCCAAACCGCCTTTCACCGCGAATCCCCGCAGCCAGGAAAAATTTTCCGAAAAAAGAAGTATCCCGACCAGGTCGTCGGGCTTCATGTTGGAAAGAGTCTCAACGCCCGTCACTTTCGCCAAGGAAAGCTTGTCCCCGAACATCGAGCCCGAAGTGTCGATTACGAGCAGCAGCGCCATGTCCGGAAGATTTTGCAAGGATCTCGGGTACAGGTCCACCGGCAGGATTTCCTCGATTACGGCGGCATCCCCGGGCTTGGCGAAATCCGGCGAGTCAGCCGCGAAAAAAAGGCTCCCCGAGCCTCGTCGCGCAAAATCGGCGAGTCTTTCGGATACGCCGTGCGGGAGTTCGGCCAGGCGTATTCCGTCCAACACGATCAACTCATACAGATAGATATTTTCGTTCGCCAGATTTTCCAAGGCGATTCTCTTGACCGGATACAATGATTCGATGACGCTGCGGACGTTTTGCCTGCGGCTAACCAGCAAGGTTTTAATTTGGTCCGTCGCCGTGGTGATGAATCGCAGGCTTGATTCCTCATAGCCTCTTGGCTCGGGAAAATCCACTTTCAGCTTTACCACGGTTTCGGGCGTGTCCGCCGGAACCGCAAATGATATCCTGCGGCTTTTGTCCAGGTTTTTGCCAACTGTGGCAAATGCCTGCTTGCCGTTTACCGTTGCGCTGATAGCGTCCGCCCCGGCGCACGATGCCTCAAGCAGTATGGATACGAGAACGTTGCTGGTACCCGCGTCGTATTCCACGGAAGAAGCCGATATGAAACTCCGGTAGGTCGCGGGCAATCTCGTGAATTGTACCGGGATGCCCGTTTCGCGGTAATGGCGTGCCGCAAGATCCGCCTGCATGGCCGAGACGGATCCGTCGACGATCATGGTTGCGGCGGAAAACGGATGCAGGGCCGAATCTTTCAAAGCCAGGGCGATCGACGGATGGGGAGGAATCAGTTTTTTGAGATTTTCGTCATTGTACCCGTTGGGACCCAATCGGATGATGGAGTTTTGGAGCACTGCGAAGACCGTCGCTGGAGGAATCGGCGCTTTGGCAAGCGGCGCTTTGGTAAGCAGGTATTTTCGTTCCGTCAACAGTATTCGGGGCAGGGGGAATCGAAGATTGAACAAAAAAGCCAGCAATAGTACAAAAGGAAGGGCTGTTGCGAGACCAAAAAGTATGGTTTTTTTTGGTAATTTCATCTCCCTGAAAAGTGTAGCATGCAAATTCCTGCCCGGCAATTGATTCATGAGATTTTTATGCGGAAGCGCAGGCGGGGCTAAAGGAGAAGCCCGCGTTCTCGGTTACCCGATTTTTTACCTTGTATTTTTTTCCCCAATGCCTAGAATTAATAGCAACGTCACAAAGAAGTCGAATTTCCAGCACGAAAGGGGTTTTTATGCGTACATCAAGAAGGTTTCTGTTCTTAGCGCTCGCCTTGTTGCTGCCGGTCATTGCCGGCGCTCAAACGGCAGGTGACCCACGGGTTAAAAAATCCCTGGATACGATGGGAATCAAGTATACCGTCAACGATACCGGGAACTATCTGGTTACCTTTACGATGGATAGCAATAAGGACCGGACGCATATGGTTCGAGTCGTTTCCAAGACGAAAAGCTATGGCGGCTATGAAATCCGCGAAATAGGGGCCACCTCGGTGATGCTCGAGGAATATCCT
>CAZAJF010000032.1:0-52341 GCA_964485395.1 uncultured Treponemataceae bacterium
GCGGCGACCGCCGTCTCCGGCCCGCAAAGGATGGGCAGGTAGAAGTCCGAAAGTTCCTGGGGTATGCGGCTGTTCTCGTTGTTCACGAGCGATACTCGCTTTACGGCCGGCCGCTTTATGGAAATTTCCTGCAATATGTCCACCAGATCCTTGGTCTCGCCGGACTGCGAGATGGCCAGTACGAGGTCGCCGTCGGACAGGGCGTTCATGTAAGCGCTTCTGAACATGCCCGGGTTGCAGGGGAACACCGGGAGATCGGCCATGCCGCCGAAGAAATAGGATGCGGTGAGAGCCGCATGATAGGACGTTCCCGAAGCTATTATATAGATGGTTCCGCGGGACTCCCTCGTCTTGCCGACCATGTCCTTGAACTGCGCGCAATATTGCAGGATATCCCTGCGTTTGCGCCAGACGGACGCGATATCCAGGAACGCGAGCTCCTCGAGCCTGTCCGGGCACACGCGGGCAAGCTCCGCGAGGAGTTGGGCTTCGTCGGAGCGGTATTCCTCGGGCTTCCTTCCCGCCAGGTGGATGGCCACCGAGGGAATGTTTTTCAGCGATGATATCCAACCCGTAAAAGTCGGGTTGGCCGTAATGGCCGTATAAGCGTCCGCGAAATCCCCGTCGTTGGCATGGGAGGTGAGCGCCCCCACGGAATCGATGACGGTACCCAGGTCCGCCGCGTTCTTCTCGAAAAGGGGCAGGAACACGTCCTCCGCGGGGTCCAGGAAATAGAAACGGGCGAGTTCCTCTATGTTGGCGGGGGCGGAGAATATCTCCTGCTCCATGTAATATTTATATCGCGGGTTTAGGCCCGTATCCCTGACGTTGAGCTTGGAGCGCTTCAGCTTGGGCACGGACAGCTTTATATCGCCGTGGAGCGTGAATATAACGTAACGGTTTTCCGTATACCAGACGCCTTCGCCTTCCGCCAGCGGGATGAGGAGGCGAGTCTTGGAAAGCACCGAGGTGAGGTCGCTTGAAATTACGGTAAAGTCGCCGTTCTTGTCGTTTCCGCAGCCGGCGTACAGCGACGAGCCCGACTTGATGGCGAAGACGCCGGGAACCTGCGGGTCGGATACGGCTGCGGCATAGGACCCCTCGGCTTCCGCCTCGGCCTTGCGTATCGCGTCGATGATGAGGAGCACTTCGTCGGCAAGCGGCTCGGACAGGGCGGCGGCCTTGCAGGCTGCTTTCATGGTGGCCAATACGGCATCGGGGGCGGCGCGGTTGGCGGCATAGGCGTCTTCCACCAGGTGCACGATAATTTCGCCGTCGTTATCGGATACGACGTTATGGCCGCGAAGGGTCAGGTTTTTTTTAAGGGCATCGGTGTTGGATATATTGCCGTTGTGGGCCCCGACCATCTCGTGCTTGCAGCGCACGTGGTGAGGCTGGCAGTTGACGTCGGTTACGGCGCCGTAGGTTGCCCATCGAACCTGGCCGATGAAGCGTTGGCCTTTATACGATGGAATCTTGAGCTCACGGGTGACTTTGCTGGGCGCGCCGACTTTTTTTACGACGACGATATGCCTGTCCTTGTCTATAAAGGACGCTCCGGTGGAATCGTAACCTCGGTATTCGAGTCGCTTGAGAAGCTCAGACGCTTCGAAGCCCATATTTGGTGTTTCTTCTTTATAGACGAGTGAAACTATTCCGCACATAAGGTTCCTCCAGAATGATCACTAAGGGCACCTTGAGAAACTCGGTTAGTTTCGAAAGGTGCCTTGGCAATTCGTACTACGAATTGCATTTAAATTTGGATGACATCGCAAAACTGAAGTTTTTCGATATCCCCTTAAGGTACAAGAAAGTGCCGTTACAGAGCAAGCCTAGAAAAGCGCCCCTGGATTTCCAGGGGCGCATAAGCAGGCGTAGATTTGAGCTTGCGGGCGGTTTTATGCCCAGCGTACCAACCCGGGAACGAACGGATGCACCAGATCCGGATGGCTTGGCAGTACGCGGACCGCGTAGCCGTGCTGTCCGGTAATTTCGCATTTCAGGCTGATGGAGTAGCTGTGCACCCCATTGGAGCTTTTTTGAACCTTCATGGGCAGCCTTTGGGGCGTGAGGATTTCGCCTTGGCTTGAAACGGGGCCGTGGTAGAGCTCTACGAGAACCTGGTCGGCGCTCAAGCTGCCCAGGCGCACGATGGCGTCCACCGTAACTTCGTCGCCGCGGTCCATTACCGGTTTGGCGTTTGTGGTAATGTTTTCTATTGTCACGTTAGCCCATTGCGCGCGGATCGTGTCCAGGTAATTGGCTACGTTGCGCGCAGGCTCCAAATTTGCGGCCATGAGTTTTTTCGAGTTCTCCAGCGCCGGCATGTAGTATTTGTTGGTGTAATCCATGAGCATTCGGTGCGAGGCGAATCCTTTTCCCACTTCTCTCATGGAATCCTTCATCATGCGAATCCAGTCGCGCGGCAGTCCGTCGCGGCCTCTGTCGTAGAACGTGGGTACGATCTCGCGCTCGAGCAGGTCGTACAGCGCCTTGGATTCTATCTCGTCCTGCAGCTCCTCGTCGGCATAGTATTCGCCCTTGCCGATGGCCCAGCCGATTTTCGGATTATAGGCTTCCGCCCACCAGCCGTCCAGGATGGAGCAGTTGAGGACTCCGTTTATACCGGCTTTCATGCCGCTGGTGCCCGATGCCTCGAGCGGGCGCCGGGGCGTGTTGAGCCAGACGTCCGAGCCGGTAACCATGTAGCGCGCCATGGTCATGTCGTAGTCCTCGAGGAAGATGATGCGGCCCTGTACGTCGTCGCGCCGCGAAAAATGCACCAGTTCCTTGATTATTTCCTTGCCGGGCAGATCATGCGGATGCGCCTTGCCGGCGAATATCATCTGGATGGGGCGGTCGTGGTCGGACAGGAGCCGGATGAGCCGGTCGGGATCCGACATGAGGAGGCTGCCGCGTTTGTAGGTGGCGAAGCGGCGTGCGAAGCTGATGGTGAGGATGTTGGGCGACAGCGCGTCGTCGGCACGCACCAGGCCTTTTTCGGAGATGCCCATGCGCCTCATGGTTACCTTGAGGCGGTCGCGCGCGAAAGCGACGAGACGCTCGCGCCTGCGCTCATGGGTGCGCCAGAGTTCGTCGTCGCTGATCCTGTCGATTCGATCCCAGGTTTCCAGGTTGGTGGGATCCTCGATGAAGCGGGGGCCGAAGTATCGGTCCAGGAGCTCCAGCATGTTGTAGGATATCCAGGTGCGCGGATGCACGCCGTTGGTGACGTGGCCGATGGGCACTTCTTCGCGGGAAAGGCCCGGCCAGATGCCTTGCCACATCTCGCGGGACACGTGGCCATGAAGCTCCGCGACGCCGTTGGCGTAGGCGGAGAGCTTGAGGGCCAGCACGGTAAGGCAGAAGGTCTCGGAATCGTCGTCGGGGCGTTCGCGCCCCAGTGCGAGGAATGACTTCCAGTCCAGGCCCAGCGGGGCTACCCACGACTTGAAATATTTTTCCATGAGGTCGATGCCGAAGCGCTCGTTGCCGGCCGGTACGGGCGTATGCGTGGTAAAGATGTTGGTGGGCCAGATGGCCTGGGCCGCCTGGCTGAAGGTGAATCCTTTTTCACCCATGATCTCCCGTATGCGCTCGAACGCCAGGAATGCGGCGTGGCCTTCGTTCATGTGAGTAACCGCGGGATTGATGCCCAGAGCGCGCAAGGCGCGGATGCCGCCTATGCCCAGGAGCATTTCCTGCCTGATGCGCGTTTCCTTGTCGCCGCCGTAAAGCGCCGCCGTAATCGGCCTGTTTTTTGGGGTGTTTTCGTCGATGTTGGTATCCAGGAGATACAGTATGGAGCGGCCGACGTTGGCCATCCACACCTGGGCCACGATATTCTCGCCGGCCATCTCCACCACTATTTTTACTGGCTCTCCGCGCTTGTTCTCGCAGCGGCGCACGGGCATGTTGTACCAGTCGTTTTCCGGATATTCTTCCTGCTGGAATCCGTCCGCGTTCAGGTACTGGCGGAAATAGCCCTGCCTATACAGCAGGCCGATGCCAACGAGGGGCAGTTTCATGTCCGAGCTGGTTTTCATATGGTCGCCCGAGAGGATGCCGAGGCCGCCCGAATAGATGGGCAGCGAGGTGTCCATGCCGTATTCCATGGAAAAATACGCTACGGTGTTATCGTAGCTGCCCTTGTACCAAGCGGCGCCTTTTTGGTAATCCGTGAATTTTTCGTAGACTTCCTTGAGCGCCGCCAGGAAGGAATCGTCCGCTGCGGCTTGGTCAAAACGCTCTTGGGAGACCATACCCAGCATTTTGGCCGGATTCTGGTGAGACTGCGCCCAGACATCGTATTCCAGCCGGATAAACAGCATGATCGCGTCGAAATTCCACGATCTCCAGCGGTTGTTCGCGATTTCCTCCAACGGGAGAAGCGCTTCCGGGATTTTCGGCTTGACGGTATGCGTAATAATCTTCATAAAATCTCCACATTGTTGGAATATGCACCCTTTCACGCGGGTACCAGGGAATAAATAATAGTGCACTTGGGAGCCGCTTGCAACCTGGCATGGGGTTTTTTATGCAGGATAAGGGATTGCACTATCAAAACCAGGAAAATTCCTGAAGATCGCATTGGGGTTGATCGAAGCCGACGACTGACATGCCGGTTGCGGGCGAAGTCGTCGCAAAAGCAATTAAACTTAACTTGATGCCGATGGGAATAAAATAGCGGACCACGGCACATGCCATGAATTAACCGGAATACCTGGGCTGACGGCAGCCGGCTTTATACCGGTTCCTATCAGACGGCACAGAAAAATAATATTCGCAGTAAACCTTTTTCGCTTACCCTGGCTCAAACTTGCATGAGACCAAAAAGCAGTCTCGGGTCCTTGGGAGGTTCCATGAATCGTGCAATGCGCGTTTTTTTCATTTTTACCCTCAGTCTGGTCTGGCAAAGCATGCCCCTGGCGGGTGATGAAGATAATTCCCTTGAGGCGCGTATTCTCAGGGTGGAGAACGGTTTTTCGCCGTCTGTCGCGATCAGGGGCGACGCAGCCGGTACCAGCATCCTGGACCGGATGAAAGCGACCGGGACGCCTGCGGTGAGCATCGCCGTTATCGAAGATTTCCGCATCGTCTGGGCTAAGTCCTATGGCTTGAAGGAGGCGGGTAAACCGGCCCCGGTGGACACTTCCACCGTGTTCCAGGCTGCTTCCATCAGTAAATCGCTCACTGCCACTGCCGTCATGAAAATGGTTCAATCGGGGATTTTAAAGCTGGATCAACCCGTCAACTCCTATCTGATAAATTGGAAATTACCGGAAAACAATTTTACCCGCCAACAGCCTGTAACCCTGGCCCACTTGCTCAGTCACACAGGCGGCGTCAACCTGCCGAGTTTCCCCGGTTATCCGGTTGGAACGCCGCTTCCCAACCTGCTGCAAATTCTCGATGGATCCTCTCCGGCCAACACGCCCCAAGTGCGAGTCACCAGTCGCCCAGGGACTGCCTTCAACTACTCGGGCGGCGGCTCGCTGCTGCTCAGCCAGGTTCTGAGCGATATCCGAAAACAATCGTATGCGGCGCTCATGCAGGAGATGATGCTCACGCCGCTTGGAATGACCCGCAGTTGTTTCGAGCAGTCGCTGGGCACGACATGGCAAGCAAACGCCGCCATGGCGCATGTCGATGGAAAGCCCTGTCCAGGCGGCGGCTCCGTCTATCCGGAACTGTCGGCGGCCGGGTTGTGGACTACTCCTACCGACCTGGCCCGTTTCGCGATTGCCCACCAATTGGCGGCGCTCGGTCGCAACGATTCCTTTCTTTCCCGTGAACTGGAACAGTTGATGCTCACGCCATGGGGCTCCCAAGAGTATGGGCTGGGATTTTCCCTCGACTCTATCTTCCAGGGGAAGTACTTCGGACACTCCGGCGGCAATCGCGGCTTTGCCTCGATGGTTCTTGCCCACAAAGAGAAGGGTTACGGCGTGGCGGTAATGGTCAATTCGGAGAGCATGGAACTGATCCGTGAGATCATCATCTCGGTCGCCGCCGAGTATGGATGGGAAGTACTGTCAGTTCTCCGCACCTAAGCCGTTCCGTCCAAGTCCTTGCGCATCGGGTATCGGAATTTATACATTGGTCCCTACGCTGTATTTTGACGGTAACATAAGGTAGCCTGTGGTATACTGGGAAAGTCCAACTAGCAGTGGACGCATGACCAGCGCAAAGGATACCGTATGTCAGAACATGATTCCCGGCTGCCTGCATTTTCAGATTTGCCCGCCGTAAAGGAAAAAGCCATCGATTTTATGACCGAATCATTTTCACGCGGCTTGATCAGCATGGAACAATTTGAAATATCCGTCGGACTGATTCAACACTCGGACGATCCGGACGCGATTCGGCAGGAAATGCTCAAACACCAAGGTGCGCAAATTCCAGAGGCGGCCGCGACCCGCGATCTTTCCGTAAATAGCCACGAGAGCATCGAGCTGAGCCATTCCTCAAGAATCGTCGGCGATAAGATTTTGCTTGCTAAGACAACCAATGTAAAAATCATGCATAGCAACTTGATCCTTGATTATAGAAAACTCAGCATCCCTGACGGTACCTATGAAATAATCGTCGATTCCGCCAATTCGAATTGCCATATTAAAATCCCTGATGGCGTAATTATCGAGAACAGGATAAAGCAAGACGCCTCAAATATATCAAGTCCCAGGGTTAGGAATGAAAATACAGGGGCTGCCGTCGTTTTTAAAATTTCCGGCTCTGCCAGCCATTCCAATATTTATATTTCATATCCCGGAAGGCTCCTGAAATTTTTAAAGAACCTGTTCAAATAGCGGTTCCCCGCAATTTCTTTTCCGGGAAGAGCGATGAAATTAGTATCGGCGATCGACTGTACGGAAACTCAAGTCCTTGATTATTTCCTTGAATGGAAAAACCACAAGGAAGAAATAATTCCAACGTGCACCGATCTGAGCGGAATTTCCTTTGTACAATGGAAAGCCGAGCTTGATAATCCAGGAAATGACAATTTTAAAAATCGGAAAAACGCGCAGGAATATTTATATTTCTTGATAAAAGACTCCGGCGCGATCGTCGGAGCGATAAGCGTCAAGCATAAACTGACGCCTTATTTAAAGGTAAACGGCGGTAATATCGCGTATGGAGTCAGGTTTAGCGAGCGCAACAAAGGTTACGGCCGCTACATGCTCAAGCGAATCGTGGAGCTATGGTTTGAGACCAGGAATGATGGCATCCAAGTAGCGTGCTTTAGCCGTAACCTAGGATCAAGCAAGATAATTGAGTCATGCGGCGGCGAATTGATACGACGCAAAAATACAAAAAACGGCGAGAAATCAATCTATGGCATCGCACGCGTTCAGGTAAGCTGTTAAAACCGAGGCGCTTTACAGCTTAGGCGCGCATGACCACACGGCCACCGATTGCTCTTCGCCCACGTTTATGGAATAGTGGCCTTCGCCGGGCGGAATAATCAAGGCGTCGCCTTTTTCAAGGCGATAGTACTCGTTTCTGTCGGTAAGATGGAGCATCAGGGAACCTTGTACGAGATACACGACCTCGTCGGATTCCTTATGGCCTTTATCGAGGCACGCCCTTTGCCCGGGTAAAAGCGTGCTCACCGAAAAAATCATTTTTTCGGTATGAAAATAAATCTGGGTGCATTCGTCGCCTTCCATGATAAATTCACCGGAGCCGTTTTTTATGAGCTTCGGCTCCGTGCATTTCGTGATTTTCATAGTAGTCCTCCGTGGATTTTCCTGTGATGCGTATGGTAAATTATGATGACTTTTTTTCTTTTCGGGCGCGCTTGTCCCGGTATAGGGCCTCGTCCGCCTCGGCAAGGAGATTTTCGAGCTTTTGTCCCCTTTTTCCGTTGAACGCGGCTGTTCCCACGCTGAGCGAGATCGGGTATTTACGGGTACCCTTGGCGCTGAAGTCGGCGCAGACTTGGCGCAGCCGCTGGATGAGCTTGGTGCTCGAATCGGTGGACGCGCTCATGGCAAGAACGGCAAACTCGTCCCCGCCGATGCGGGCAAGCACGTCGGCTCCGCGGAAGGTTTTCTTGAGTATCTCGGCCGCGTCTTTCAGGGCATTATCGCCTTCCTCGTGCCCGAAGGTGTCGTTGATGGTCTTGAGGCCATCCATGTCCAGGAAGAAAAGCGTCATCTCGCTCATCGAGCGTTTCGCCATGGCGAGCCTGTCCCTGGCGATTTCGAAGAATCCCCGTCTGTTATGGAGCCGCGTTAGCTCGTCGACATGCGACAGGTATTTAAGTCTGTGGTTTACGCCTTCGAGTTCGTCAAAGGAGCTTCTGAGTTCGGAGAGCGCCTGGTCCCTCTCCTGGAGAAGCAGATTTTCCTTCAACGCCGTTGAAACGAGCAGGCGTATGGTTTCCATCGCGAACAGGGTGCTTGTTTCCGAGCCTATGAGAATATAACCATATTGTTCCTGCCGGTAGAAAAGCGGCAGGAGATAGTGCAGCGTGCATCCGGTTTCCTTGTAGGCGGATTCCGGCAGTATGCGGGTAGTTGGAAAAGAATGACTGCCGGAGGGAATGGAGCGCGTCATTCCTCCTTCGAGCGAGTACGCAAGACGCGACTTTGCGGGTATCAGAGTTTCGTCCAAAACTTCCGAGGTGTCGTACAGGGCAATCCAGCAATCTTCGATTCCAAGTTCTCCCATATGCGTATTAAGGTTGTCGAAGATATTCTGCACATCGTATGAAGTCGAGATATCGCCCAATGCGTGGAACAGCGCCCAGAGGCTCTCGCGCGAGCGCAATGCATCGCGTTCAAACGCGCGAACGGCAAGCCCCATGCAGTCGGACTTTTGGTTGGCGCTCGTTTTTGGATCAAAGCCGGGCAGGAGATGGTAGTTCCGGGCGTTGGAAGGTCGAAGCAGTTCGTCCAGCGGGTCGTAGCCGCAACCGCACGAGGCCCTGAGAAGAAGCTGGGTATCAAGTACCGATTCGGGAGGTACTTTCTTGCCTGCGATAAGGTCCAGAAGCAGCGTTACCGCGGCGGTGCCCATTTCGCGCAGCGGTTGGCGCACGGTGGTCAACGGTACCGCCGGTAAGAGGGCTTCAGGCGCGTCGTCATAGCCGATGAGCGCATAGTCGCGGGCTGCCTCGAAACCTGCCAGGGAAAAAGTCTCGGAGAGACCGATGGCCGTCGTATCGTCACAGGTGATTATGGCTTTTGGCGGAGTCTTGAAGCGCTTCAGGAATTCAGCGGCCGCAAGCATGCCGCCCTTGTTCGTAAAATCTCCCCGCACAACGAGGTTCGCATCGTAGGCAAGACCCAGGCTTTGCAAGGCTTCCCGATAGGCGATAAAACGCTCTTCCGCCTCTTTGTTGCCTTCAGGTCCCTGGACGAAGGCTATCTGCCGCATGCCATGGATTTTGACAAGATGCTGAACCGCTTCTCCGATACCCGAACCGCCCTGCACGCTTACTCTTGGATAGCCGGGAATCGTTGATCCGATGCACACTTTGGGAAGGGGCGCGAGCTTATGCAGATACCGTTCGATGGCTGCCTCATCCAGGTAGTCGCTCATTTCGGCGGTCATGACTATGCAGCCGTCGAAGGAATCTCGAGTTATAAAGCCGCCGGATACATTGCTCTGAAAATCGCGCCCGTTATCGACGGGATTGCGCGCCGAGATTATGAAAAGGTCGGCATTCATGTCATGGGCCTGGGCTATTATTCCGTTGACGATACCCGTTACGTATCCATCGTCCAACTGCGCTACCAGCAGAGCTATTCTCAGGCGCCCATTTCTTCTTTTCATGACAACATCTTCTGGCTTGAAGCAGCGGTTGTCAAGCGCTGCTTGCCGATAGCTCAGGGAAGAGTAACCGTGATCGTCGCCATGTTTCCAGCAATAGTATTAGTAGTATTATAGGCAACGACGGCGTAATAGTAGGTTCCGTTTGCAAGCCCCGAAAAAATCCTATAATCGGCTGCTGAATATGTTTGATAAAGAGTCCAAGGATCAGTTGCCAAGGTTCTTGTATAAAGGGCATATCGATCTGCGAGTACTACTCCGGCGGGTGCCGTCCACGTTACCGTTATGGAGTTTGCGGTTTTAGTACTGGATAGATCCGTGCTATTCACTTGGTCCGCATCCACGAACGTATAGTTATATGTCGTGGGAGGGCTGTCCCCCCACTCGTTGAAAGTATGCCCCGACCAGACCATGATGATCGACATGTTGGGATAAATCAGACCCAATGGACCGGTAAAGTCCGCTGAGTTGGAATACACGCCCACGGCGTTGAAAACGTCGGTGGCCGTAAAACCGCTTCTGTTACCGGTAACATGCGAACCCGTGGCGTTCGTGGTACTGATATGGATTGAGTTGGGTTTCATGGAATAGCATACGAAATTGTTGGTGAATCCCCGTCCGGTCTTGCTCATGTCAACGGTGATCGTGGGAGTCGGCGGTACCGTGCCGGTTGCCGAGCTTGGCGAGCTTTGCGTGCCTTCCCCCAGGGCGTTCACGGCTGATACGGTGTAGGAGTATGAGGTGCCTGCGACGAGCGCGCTACGCGTATCTGCATAGATTCCCGCCGATGTACTCGTTCCGATCAATGTACCGCCGCAGTATATTTTATAGGAAGCTACCGTCCCTCCCGAAGTAGGCGCATCGATGGTTACCGCGATTTTTTTCAATCGCGGATCGGCGGCCGCGATCGCGTTGGGTATCCCGACTGGCGCGATCGGCGTTGCGGTAACGATTCCCGACGCTGCGCCTTCGCCGTACGCGTTGACTCCGGTAACGATGAAGGCGTATTGCAGGTCGTTGCTCAAGCCTTCGATGGCCTTGGGAGACGTTGCGCTCGGGGTGGATAGGGGATCGGTCTTCGCGACCGTCGCCCCCTGCTTGTAATAAATCTTGTAGGAGGCAACCGCTGAACCGGTCGTGGGGGCAGTCCAGGCCAGCGTAACGGTTCCGTCGCCGAACGAGCTTACCGTCGGCGTACCGGGCGCGCCGGGCACGGTGCCTGGAGTCGCCGTAATGATGGAGGTCGCGGTTCCTTCTCCAAATTCATTGACTCCGGCAACGATGAAGGCGTATTGCAGGTCGTTGGTGAGCCCAGTAATCGTTTTGGGCGAGGCGGTGCTCGTAGCGGTATCAAGGCTCGCCGTAGTAACCGTAGCGCCGGCTTTGTAGTAAATTTTGTATGACGTAGCGGGGTCGCCGGTGGCTGGGGCCGTCCAACTCAAGGTAACGGCAGTATCGCCTGCGCTGGCCGCAAACGAGGTAGGCACGAGTGGCGGACTTCCCGTGGGTGTGGTTGCCGAAGCCTGCGCGCTGAACTCGCTGTTACCGTCCGCGGAGCTGGCCTTAACCCAATAGTAATAATTCGATCCCATGGTTAAGCCGGTATCGTTGTAGGAAGAGCCGCTGATTCCCCCGACGATAAGCGTTGGATTCGTGTCGCCGGACGTGCCTGAGCGGTAAATCTTGTAATCGGTAATGGTGACGGCTCCGACCGGCGCGGTCCAGGTGATCTGCACCGATGTCGGACCAAGCGCGGTCGCGGATACGCCGGTGGGAACCCCGGGGATACCTGGCTTCACTGTTGCGATGTTGCTGGCTTCGCTTTCGCCTCCCGAGTTGGAAGCGGTCATGATAAAGGCGTATTCCGATGCGTTGGTAAGCGGGCTTACCAGGTAGCTGGTGGCGGTACTGGGTATATCGGGGAAAACCTGGTCGTAGCTGGTCTTGGACACGCTTGTTCCGGCTTTATAATAGAGCGTGTATTTCGTGGCTCCGCTTACCAGTGTCCAGGAAGCCGTCGTTTTTCCAACTTCCCGACTCATGGGAGCCAGAACAGGGGCTGCGGGAGGCAACACGGTAAGCGATGGGGTCGCCGTGTCAACCTCGCTGGCTTCGCTTTCTCCGTAGGCGTCGATCGCGGTTACGATAAACGCGTACGTGATCCCCGTGTCTAGATTCGAGATGGTGGCGGGAGGGGCGGTATAGGGATTCCCCCCGGCTTTTGAATCCGCTTTTGTGACGGTCGTTCCGGCCTTGTAGTAAATATTATATCCGGTGGCGCCGTCAACGGGCGTCCATGTAACGGATACTGAAAAAGCTCCCACATTTGCCGCGGACACTCCGGTGGGTATGGGCGTTACGCCAGGTTTTACCGTCATGATATTGCTGGCGTCGCTTTCGCCGCCGGCGTTCGAGGCGGTGACGATAAAGGCGTATTCCGATCCGTTTGTAAGCGGGGAGATAAGATAGCTCGTCGATGCGCCTGGTAAATCAGGGAATACCTGGCCGTAGTCTGTTTTAGAGACGGTGGTGCCCAGTTTGTAATAGAGCGTATACTTGGCGGCTCCACTGACCGCCGACCATGTCGCGGTGGTCTTTCCCGATTCACGGGTCAGGGCGGAGAGCACAGGCGCGGCCGGCGGGAGCACGACAAGCGACGGCGTGGCAGTAGCTACTTCGCTGGCCTCGCTTTCGTTGACGGCATCGAGGGCGGTGACGATAAACGCGTAGGCGGTACCGTTGATCAATCCGGTAATCGTGGCGGGGCTGGCGGAATATGGATTCCCGGCAGCCTTCGTATCGGTCTTGGCCGCGGTCGTTCCTGCCTTGTAGTAAATATTATACCCGGTCGCGCCATCAACGGTCGTCCAGGCCAGCGATACGGAAGCATTGGCCGGCGAGGCGGTTACCGTTTCCGGCGCCTGGATTATTACGGGAACTATTTTGTAGGTGGCCACCGCGATGCCGGACGCGAGCAGGCTGTCCGTATAGGCCACCGCCTTGATCGTGGTCGTGCCCGTATCCACCAACACCAATGGGGCTTCGTAGAGCGTTCCAGCGGTTTTGCTTGGAGCTGTTCCGTCGAGCGTATACCTTATTTTCGCGTCCGCGGTACTGGAAGAAATAGTTATGGTTTTGGGAGCGAAGTAGGTTCCGTCGTTTGCGTCGAAGGTGGGCGTTTCCGCGCTGGAGTCTTCGGTGATATTGATGTTCTGGCAACTTAATGCCAGCAGAACCCCGATGATGCAAATTGAAAGAGCCGTACATTTACGCATATCCACACTCCTATAGAAACCATCAAGCCTTGGCTTTAGCCGCTGCCCAAAAAATCCAGACTCGAGCATGAATTTTTAAATAATCTCAACCGCCCAGCGTAGATATTCCCTTCAGTACCTCAGGCCTACTTCCAGTCTGACCGTGGAGGTAACGATGTTTTTATCCTGTATGACGAAGTAGTCGCTTTTATTCACGAAACTGGCGCCGATGACTGGCGAGCCTCCCGCCAGGTGGAGAAACGAGAGCTGCAGCGCTCCGCGATAGGTCCACGTCTCGCTCATGCTGGTATTCGCTTTGGTGCCGTCGGTCATGATGTGACGATAGTATTCCACGCCTCCGATCACGTTGACGACGCGCAGGTTAACTTCGAGGTCTCCGCCGGCCAGTGTTTCCCCGCCGTCGTATTCAATGGCGACCGCTGCCGGTGCTGCCGTCATTGCCGAAGTAAAGTGCGTTGAGGTGATGGCTTCCGTAGACCAGTAAATGGTCGATTCGAATTTCCCGCCGACAAGCACCGGTCCGAGTTTGAACCCGAGCGAGTAGCTCTGAAGCGGCCTGAGGACGGTCTTTACGCTCTCGTCGATATAGAAAACCGGTAAGGCCTGCGAGGGGTCGTAACCATATTGCTTTTGCTCGGTCCAGTCGTATGCGCCTCTGATTCCGGCGGAAAATTTAATGAACTCGAGCTTTTTTTTAAGGAGAGTCCAGAGCAGATCGTCATCGACTCTAAGTATGGTGAGTGCTATTGTCCGGCCGCTTGATACCACTGTGGACACATCCGAGGCGGTATCAAGGGAGTTTGTGTAGTTGTCCGTGAACGCGCTCAAATCCGACGAGAGCCAGGCGGTCCAGTTGAGACCGATGCTGCCCCGGGCGTTGAGCGTTCCGCGGGTATCGGGGAGCAGGTTGAAGCTGTAACTGACGAACGGTTCTTTCGGCGGGGCGGATTGAGCAGTCATTCCAAGCAGGCAAAGAAAGCTGAAAACCTGCAGGAGCATGAACCGGCGGAGTTTAAAGGCGGGAAGAAGGCGTGCAAACCGCATAGACCACCTCAACTTTGTTGCAAGAGGATAGAAGTACGGAAAGAAAACGATATCTTGCTTGTATTATAGTGCAAGTTTAGAAAAAAATCATTACTTATCGGTTTTATTGATAAAAGCACCCCGGAAAACCTTTTTGGTTTCCGGGGTGCCCGTTATCGGTATCCAGGCTTGATCAGGGGAATTGCGAGAAGATCGCCACGTTGCCTTGAATCAGGGTCACTTCGAAAACACCGGTGGAAGAAGTATATGTAACGCTGTCTCCGGCCTTGGCCAGTAGGGTAGAGGGATCCGTGTTCGTAATGACGCCGGTTATTCCCGCGGGGCTGGAAGTGACCGCCGCACCCGTTCCGGTCGTCGTCAGTACGGAATATGCACTGGAAATTTTGGTTAAGGTAATGGTCCATACTGCGGTTGTGTCCACGACCGTTTTTACGGAGGGAACGGAAGCTGTAGCAATAGTAGAAGTTGTAACGGTACTTCTTCCTGTCAAGACTCCGTCGCGGTACATGTATGCGGGGAATCTCTTTTTTTCCGTGAGCACGGACATGGACTTGCTACTGTTCGTCTCGCTGGTCGCGTAGGTAACCCAGGCTGATGTGGTGGTATTATACCACTGGGTATAGATGATACTCAGGGTAAAGGTTTCGAGATTATAGGTATAGGTTCCTTTCCTCGAGGTGGCGTTCGGCGAGCTTACGTTATATTCATAGGTGCCGTCGCTCTTGAAGGTTTCGGTATTGCTTGACTCCGTATAGGTTACGTCGGTTTTCAGGAAGTTCGCGGAAGTAACCAGCAGGGTGGTTCCGCCATCCGTGCTGATAAAAACCGCGGTGGGCAGGTTGCAGGAAAAAAATCCAAGAACGACGCCGAGGGCCAAGGCCGTAAGACCGATGCGATTAATAATCCTTTTCATCTAGATCCCCTTACAAGAAATAAAAATAATTCTTCGCCTTTGGCGAAGGAAGCGCTGAATCACTACGTAAATCAATCGCCCGCGAGAACAATGCGAAAGCCAAGGTCCGTGCTGCCGGTTTTTTTAGCCGCCATGACGCTGGATGAGCGTTCAAAATACTTTGCCGCAGATAAATTCCAGCTCCCGCCTACCGTCGGCGCGGTGGCCGGGTTCGCCGCCTCGTTCTCCGGTAGCGGGGCGGCCCATTCTCGAAGGTTACCGGCCAGGTTATAAATACCGTCCAGGCTGATGTCCAACCTGGCGTCCAAGGCCTGGACGGGGCCACGGGAGCCGAGAACCGGGAGCATCGCCGTCGCGGTTCCGCCTGAATTCTGGCAGAGATCGGGATTCCACTGATTCCCCCAAGGGAAACTGGTACCCGAGCGGCCTCCGCTGGCCCATTGCCATTGCGCGGCGGTCGGAAGGGATGCCTTGAGCCTGTATTTTGCGTTGAACCATTTCAGATACTCCTGGCAGTCGTACCAGGTCAGGTTCAGCACCGGGAATTGTTCGCGCACCGGTGTATAGTATTGCTCCCAATTTCCTTGGGAGCGATACCCGGTTGCCAGTGTAAATCGCCGGTATTGTTCCATGGTAATCTCGGTCTGGGCCATCCAGAAATCCGGCATGTCCGTATTGCCGCGAACGAGGGCAAAGCTGACGCCGCCATACTGGCGCGTAGCCTGGGCATAGGAAATGACAACGTCCAGCACTTCTTCTTTTTGGTTTGGCGTAATCCGCAATTCGCGGCGAGACGTTCCCTGCGCATGGATAATCTCGAGGTAATGGGCCCCTGACGGGATTTCCTCCAACTCCAGTGCGATTCCAGCCGCGAGGCTGCCCATCGGCTGCAAGTCAAGTATCACCTCGCCATCCTCGTTGGATAGTATCGATAGCGCACCGAATCCTTTTTCTCGGGGGGCGGAACCCGCCAGGCTTCTGGTTCCCTCGTCGATCGTGGCACCGTACGTCGCGATGGCAAGGTCGCCGAAGCTCTCGCCGAGAATCCTGCTGTAGGGGCGTTGCTTCTGCTCGCTCGCCTGGGTCGCGGCCCATACGCCTTCCTCCACGAACGTAGCCAATTCCCGGAACGTCACGATACCGTCCCGATTCCCCGCGGACTGGTAGTCCGCCTTGCCCTGAAGGCCTTCCAGCAGGTAGCGGGTAAACATTCCGTGGCCGGACTCCGGGTCCTCATAGCTGAGATAGCCGTTCATGGTGCCGTAAAAGACCGCCTGTACCTCCGCCGTCTGGAATCGCGGTATCTTCAACCCCGTGGATTCCACGCTGAGCGAGCGGCTTTTTGCGGGGTTGTTGCGGCAGGCGTCCAATATTAATAAAGATTTTTTAACTTTCAGTCGCGACATCCAGGCCAGTACGTCGTTGACGGGCAGGCACGAGGCGTAGAGGGAAGCGGCATTGCCGGAATCGCTGTCGGACATCACGAGGTAGCCGTCGCCCTCGTCATCCGTTATGCCGTGCCCGGCGAAGGTGAGAACCACCATGTCCTCGGGCTTGATTATTTTTTCGAGCGCCTCCATCCGCCGCCGGACGTTACCCAATTTCGGGTAGGCGAGGACGGTGTCGTTCAGGGGATCGACGTCGGTAGTCATCAGGTCCACCCGGTCGAACTGCCCCTGTTTCGCGAAAACTTCGCTCAAGGACCTCGCGTCGGCGGAGGCCAAAGCAAGTTTCATGCCCGGTTCGGAGTAGTTGTTTATTCCGATGCACAGGGCGTAGCGCTTGCCCGCGTTCCCGGGGAGGGTTTTTATCGGTCCCGGCTTTGCAATCACGGAGATTCCGCGGTTTGCCGCCTGTGCCCCGAGCGCGGACGGACCGGCCATCAAGGTCATCGCAACGAGGATGGAGGCAATAGTCCGGCTCAGGCTTTCAGGCGACAGCATGCGGGGTCCTTTCCAAGGGCCTTAGAACAAAACACCGAAGGATGCCTGGATGCTGGTCTGCACGGCAGGGTAGTTTTCGTAGTTGTATATCAAGCTGTTGGCTTCGGAAATCTCGTTGAACAAGGCGCCGAAATGTATTACGGACTGCGACTTTTTGCCGGCCTTGAGAGGCATGGCAAAACCCAATCCGGCATAGACTCCGGTGCCGTAGCCAAATTCCACCCAGGTCAGAGCCGCTCCTGTCAGCGGATTGCCGAAGATGAGGTTACCGCTTACTGCCCCGCCCAGTTGCGAATAAGTGCCGGAACTGCCGGCCGGCAACCCGTGGACCATGCCGCCTACGCCGATGCCAAAACTCTGTCCCGTGAAAAAGTGGAGTGACGTCGATCCATTGTAGTCCAGGCCGATTTGGGTCGCTGCCTCGGGTAACGTGGTGCTCGAGCCTGAAGTAGGCTGGGTATAGCTTGACTGGATGGCGGTACCTATACCGATTCCGATGGACATCTTGGTTTTGCTTTGCTTGGGCGTAGCGACCGGAGCGGGCTTAGCCGTAGGCACCGGCTGCGCGGGGCTTGGGGTCGGCGTCGGCGTTGCCGTCGCTGCGGGGGTGTTCGCAGTCGTAGTAGCTTTTGCCGAAGGCGCGGTCGTGGTCGCCGCGGCCGGTACAGGGGTAATAACAGGCTCCGGGACGGGGACCGGTTTCGGTTTGGAAGCTTCGCGCTTAATTTTTTGGGCTTTTGCCAAGGCTCGCCAATCCACGACTACAACCGTATCCTGGTTTGGATCAAGGTCTGCCTTATTAAAATTCTTGGTGAAAAAAAGACCGGTTTCATCATCTATGGGCAAGCGGGAAATAAATGTATAGGCCACGGTTGGCTGGGCATTCCATTCATCCTGGGAATATTCTACGTCGACAACCACCTTTTCGCAATCATCGAGCCAGTATAAGTTCTTATCACCGGAAATTCCCAGGTAAAGCGACGTAAAAAACCCGGGATTGAACACGAAGGAAACCCGTGTCTTGTAGACGCCGGCTGTTTTTGGCTGGATCGTCATCTTGGCCAGATCCAGCCTGGCGGGGGTTCCCGTTTTTATTTCGATTGGCTGGTCTTCATAATTGATTGTTTTGCTGGTAATGATCCGGCGCCAGCCAAGAACGCTCGCAAGGTCCTCATTAGGCTGCTTGATGATGCTTACGGTATATCTGCCTACCGGCAAATCGGGTATGACCAGCTCGTTGGTCAGTGTAAGATACTCTGATTTGAGGGTACTTTCGCGCTTTAAGTCTTTTTCGGGAAAGCTTACCGTAAACTCCTTGGGCGGCTTTGGTTTATTGCCGATTTCCCACCAATAATTCTGATTTAAGGTTTTGTTTTCAGTTATCCTCACTCTTATTGTTTCGTTTGCAGGCACCTTGATCGTAAGGCTACCTTTCATGGGCGCCAAGTTTGCATTTACAACCTGGACTTTTTGGATATCTCCGGGCTTCAGGACCAAAGAACCTCCAACATTCTGCAAAAGTTGGCTGTCGTTGCTGTAAACTGAAATCTGATAGGTACCGGGTAACACCCAATAGTACTGGTCGAGGGAAATTTCTTTTTTCCAAGAGTCATCGGTAGTAATGAGCGTGTTGTCGTCCTTGAGGCCCTGCTGCGGCTGCCAGAAAAGTCTGAAGCCGTCGGCTTTCGTTTCCGTGGTATTGGTTACCATGAATTGAGCGCAGTAACGGCTGAGTACATCCTGCATGAGCATACGGGCTATGGACGTGCAGGCATCCTGCAGGTCTGCGAGGTCTGAACGCACGATAGCGGTATAGGAAAACAATTCCTCGGCCCGGGCTGTATTGAGAACCCGAACGTTAAAGCCTATGCAATCCCACATTTCATTGCCGACCTGGTACTTGGTATTGTAGACATTACCCAGGACCACAAAGTCAAGATCGGCAAAATTAAAAGCTCCGGCGGCTTTTGTGTAGAGGTCGTTAACGGTATAGTTTGCCCCCAGAAGCGCTTTTTCAATATATTTTTTATCGAAAATACGCAGGATCGGCGCAACGAACCGGCCGGTGCCGGTCACGGAAGGCTTGATGGGCGACGGAGTCGTGACGCGCTGTCCCGGGGTATATAACGGAACGTTAGGATTTGTTTCCAATTTTTTACCGACCAAATTGGCGTTGTTGTTTCCGTTCTGCTGTACCAGGACGGACAGAAGCGCCTGGCTGATCAATTGCCCATAATAGCTGTTGGTGGCCACTATTTGGCCGTTATTGCTCTCGCTTGGCATTGATACTTCGAAGTCCACCACCGCCATGGACGGTGGGATAAGGTTGGTAAAGTCCTTGGCGAACGCAGTCCCCGTTACAAGGGCGCATAAAAGCATAATTCCTGCTAATCGTTTCATTTTTGGCTGCTCCCTATCACTTAATGTTGAAGTCTTGCTTAAAGAGATAATTACCCGAATCCACATCTACCAGACCCAGCTGCAATGAATCCGGGCTGTCGCTGAGCAAGGGATAAAAACGCGACAGGGCATATGCGGCGGGAACTTTAGAATGCTTGCCTAAAGGGGTCATATTGTCATTGAAGGAAAAGTATAAAAACTTGTCGACGTTGTAGAAGCTCTTGATGCTGGGTCCCCATTGCTGAAGCAGTATCGGAGATAGATAGCGCAGTTCCATGTCGGAGGGCGATGCTTGCTGAAGACGGAAGATCTGGCTCCTCGAGTAGAGCTCGTCGATTTTTTCGGCAACGCTTATGCCGCGGGCGAGAAGAGCGCCCGTCAGGCCTTCCTCAAACCAGCTGGACATCAGATTGAGCGCAAAAAGGATGTTGAGCTGGTCAAACTCGCCGTAGGAAGTATCTTCCACCAAGGCGGTGCCGTAGGCGGAAAGTACTTTGTCCGTATCCCTATACTGTTTCCAGATTGACGCCGTATCGGAACTGTCGCTTCTGCTCCGTAGCAAGTCTGCCACGGTGTCATTTTTTGCCACGTAGTTATTGGCTATTTCCATGCGCCTATTGATAAGCATGAGCGAACTGCCCGGTTGCAGCAGGGCTTTTTCCGCTAAGGTTTTTGCCGGGGTCTCGAATTTCCTGGCATAGGAGAAGCATCGATAAAGCACATTGCTTTCCATGGCTTCAAACGTGCCTAAAGGCAGAAAATCCGCGTAAACGATTGTGTTATTTGCCCCGAGGTCGATTATTTTAAGATAAATTCCCAGTATCTGATCGGCCAGTTCAAAGCCGCCGTCGCCTGATTTCCGTGTTCCTTCGAGGGTTTTCCAAAGAATTCGGTAGGAAACCAAAAACCGGGCGCCATAAAAGCCGGGGAAGTCGCTGGCTTGGCCAATTTGTACCGGATTGATGTTGCTGACCGAGTTTGTCAGCTGCCAAGGCTGCTTATATTCTTTTTTATTAAGTTTCTCGACGGTTACGACATCGGGAATCGAAGCGAAAAACCCTTGAAGCCAGTCTTCCACCACAAAGTCTTCCTTGGTGACGGGGAAGCCGCCAAAAACCGAAAAATCGTCATTTTTTATAAGGGCGATACTGTTGGAAAACGCTTTTGTGTCGGTGTTTTTGATCGCCCTGGCGATTGCGGCGGCCGGCGCGTTTAATTGCGCTTCCGGAATCGTAAGCCTAAGCTGACCCAGGGAAGCCATCTGGTCTTCGGGAAACTGCTTGGTGCGCAATACCGTCGTGGCATTGTAAAGTATCGTTCCCCTGGATAGATCAAGAAGGCGGAAGTTCACCAAAATACCGATGTATTTTCCCCGCTCATAAATAACGTTTTCAATTGAATATTGCAGCATACGCGTGTAGGGGAGCTTTGCGTTGACCGGATTTTTTGCCAGTTCCGTCCAGCTGGTTGCGGAGAGTACGCTTGTGCCGAAAACCAGTTTCCCGTCTAGGACCTGCTGGCGCACATCAGGATTCAGGCTGGATAGGCGAAGGCGTTCAAATCCTTTCCCGTCCTTGCTGAGCACGGCTTCTTGCATTCCTCCCTCGAAACTATCGATAAAATATGGATATTTTGAAAGGAAATTTTCATAGTTGAAGTCCTTGACGGGGACGTCCGGCTTAAAACGCCACGAGTCGCTGCCGGTAAAACCCGTCATATTTACCAAGACGACGGTGTTTGACATTCCCAAATATTTTTCTGCCAGAGGAAGAACGGCATCCCGGGCTAGGCGGTACACGTCGGAACTGCTGATGATATCCAGCGTCTCCACGACGACAGGAGGAGGGGGAGGGGCTACCTCTTCCGGCTTTGCCGGCGGCTGCCCGGGGCAAGCTGTGGCAACGATAACGATGACAAAGCAGAGTACGGACATCGGAAGTCCATGTCGGATTTTCATTGAGTGCTCCTTTTAGTGCTTTTTACTCTTTCGGAATCGCTAATTGCGGGTAGATCGGGTTTTATTCGGAAATCATTTTTTAGATCTACAGCAATGATGATCCGGAAGAAAAATTATCATGCGTGCTCCGGTATTTGTCAATACATAATTTAGTATATTGAGAAGCTTGGTTGAACGGCAAAACAGAATAAAAAGACCGGCCGTTGCGGTTTTTACGGTGAATAAAAAAATCTATTTTTTATTGACGGACCGGAAGCCCTCTCGGGATGTTAAAGCAGAAGCGCGATCCCCGGCCCACCTCGCTGGTAACGGAAATGGTGCCGCCGTGCAATTCCACGAAATGCCTGCTGATGGAGAGCCCGAGACCCGAGCCGCCGGTCTTGCGGCTCAGGTCGCCGTCCACCTGGACGAAATCCCGGAATATCTTGGGCAGGTCGCCGGCGGCTATGCCTATGCCCGTGTCGCTGACGCTGATTGTTACATTAGTATCACTATACTCGGCGTCTATGCGGATCTGCCCGCGTTCGGTGAACTTTACGGCGTTCGAGAGCAAGTTGAAGAGAACCTGCCTGAGACGCATCTTATCCGCCCGTATGGACGGGAAGGCGTCCGGCACCGCGTTGAGCAGCTCTATGGGCTTGTCCAGGAGGCTTGACTGGATCGTGGAGCAAATTGCCCCGCACAGTTCCGGAAAATTTACGTCCTCGAAAAGCAGCTCAAGCTTGCCCGCCTCTATTTTTGCCAGGTCGAGCACGTCGTTGACGAGATCGAGGAGGTGCCGGCCGGCTACCTCGACGCGCTCAAGCATGTCGAGCTGACCGGGATTCACGGTTCCCTCGCCGCCTATCTTGATCAGATACGTGAAATTTATTATGGCATTGAGCGGAGTCCGCAGCTCGTGCGACATGTTGGCCAGGAATTGCGACTTGAGCAGGTTCGCGGTTTCCGCTTCCGCCTGCGCTACCTGGGCGCGCTCGAATGCCCTGGCGTTGGATATCGCAACCGTGGCTTGGCGTGCCAATCCTGCGGAAAAAGCTATGTCGAATCCGTCGAAGCCGCGCTCCGTAAGACTTCGCCAGACCGCGAGGATGCCGATTACCTGTCCGTGATCGGCCATAGGCATCGCCATGAGCCGTTCTTCCGTGCGGCCCGCGGTACCGAGCCTCGTGTCGTCGGTCCCTATCTTGGCTATGCCCGAAACGGCGACCGACCGCAGCACGCCTTCGCCGGAGGAGGCGTCGCGCGACAGCAGTTCGTCGGATCCGACGCCGACTGCCGCCACTGCGCGTAGAGAATTATTCTTTACGTCTACCAGGTACACGGCGGTGGCGTCCTTGCTGAGCATCGCGTGGGCCTTGACGGCAATGCGCTCCAGCACGGTCTGCAGGTTCAGCGACGCGGTGACTTCGGTGCCGCAATCCACGAGGGCGGACATTTCGTCGGCCCGGCGCTTTGCGTCGTCATAGAGCCTGGCGTTCTGCGTCGCGATGGCCACCTGGGTGCCCACGAGGGAAAACAGTTCCAGATCCTGTTGGGTGTACAGGTTTTCGCTCTCGTAATTCTGCACGACCATGACGCCGTATATCTTGTCGCCCGCGATGAGCGGCACCCCCATCCACGAATGCGGGGTTTCGCCGAGTTGTTCCATGCCGTCCTGCGCGAGCAGGTCTTCCCAGGCTGCCCGGCTTGAAAGCAGAACCGGAATGCGGTTTCTGAGTATGTAGCCGGTAACGCCCTTGCTGAGCGGATAGTATTCCGTGGGGAGTCGCTTACCGTGTTCTATATTCAGTCGCTGCTCCCATTCTCGATCGCCTTCCCGGTACAGGACTATGAAAAAATTGGTCGTGTCGAAAATCCTTCCGATTTGCGCAAGAACGGCATCGAGAAGCTCGTTGAGATCGATAGCGCCGGTCAGTGTCCTGCCGATCTCCGTGAGGATGGAGAGCCGGGTGATTCGCTGTTGCGCTTCGGAATAGAGCCTCGCGTTTTCTACGGCGATTACGGCTTGCGCGGCGAATTCCTCGAGCATACCCAGTTCCGGCTGTCCGAACTTCTTTTTATCGCCGTTTCGCCAAAGCGCCAAGACGCCGATTATGTGATCGTAGGCAACGAGTGGTGAAACCAGGATCTTTTCTCCGTCATCGGACAGCGGCGTGCCCTCGATCTGGATTGCGCGAGGATCGCGAAACGGCTCGTTAATGATTTCCGCGATGCCCGACGCCGCAACCGAACCCAGGAGTCCTTCTCCGATTTTTATGGTTTCGTTTTTCAGTTCGTCGGAATACAATCCTATGGCATCGACTAGTACTAATTCGGTTTCGTCGCCGAAACGCATGAAAAGAGCCGCCGTGTCGGCATCGAAAAGCTCGAACGAGCGTTGTACGATTCGCTTGAGGATGGAGTCGATTTCTATGGAGGAAAGCGCTTCTTTCCCGATTTTCGCCAAGGAGGACGCTTCAAAAACGCGTTGGTTCGCCGAACACTGTTTTCGCATATTCATAATTGTACGAGTTTTAGCGCGAAAAAAAAAGGGATAGATACGATTTTATTGATTCTGGCCATGCCAAGTCTGAGCGGAATACCGGGAGTTTTAAAAAAGCTTGACAGGCATCCCGATAATCGTTATAGTAACAGTAAGATGATTCGAAAGGATCACGCTTTTCCGGCACCCTAGCGGCTGCCGCCCAATTTCAGTCCGACGACGCGAACCCGGTTTTACCGGTTCCGCCGATCGGGCTAACCAGCGCCAAAAGAGAGCGCAAAAACTGTCGTCGCGAAAGCGGCGTTTTTTTTTGCCCAAATAATAATTCTATGCATGGTTTAAAATTCTACGGTATTCTGTCGTATGTACTTTTGTCGGCGGAGGATCCATGGCAAGCATCGAATTGACGATAAACGGCATTCCCTTCATTGCCGCGCGCGAAAAGGCGGACGAATCCCTTTTAACTTTTTTGCGGATGGACTGCGCGCACGTCGAGGTAAAATGCGGGTGCGAACAGGGTTTTTGCGGTGCCTGCACGGTGTTGATCGACGGGAAACCAAAAAAAAGCTGTCTGCTCACGGTTGCCCAGGCTGAAGGCAAGGCAATCGTCACCGCAAGCGGTTTGTCTGCCACCGGTTATTCCAAAGCAGCCGGGCGGTTACATCGATCCGGAGCGGTGCAATGCGGTTTCTGCATGCCGGGAATCGTTGCCAGCCTTGAGGCTCTCTCTACTCAGACGGAGCCTTCGCGGCGGCAGCTTGAAAAATCGCTGGAAGGCCATGTATGCCGCTGCACGGGTTACGAGCCGATTATCGGCGGAATTTTGGGTACCTGGACGGAGCAGGACCCGGAAGCGGCAAGCCTTATCGGTTCGAATCCCCTGCGCGAGGATTCAATGCCCAAGCTTCTCGGGCAAGCTGTCTTCGCCGATGATTTTCAAATGCCCGGCATGCATCACGTGGCCGTGCGCAGGGCGGGGGAGCCTCGCGGCATCCTGGAAAGCGTGGAGGTCGAGGCGGCCAGAAATGCTCCTGGAGTAGTCCTGGTAATGACCGAGCGCGATCTGCCCGGAGAAAAATTTTTTGGAGTTATGAAAAAAGACCAGCCGGTGCTCGTCGCGCTTGGGGCATCCGTCCTGCATCGGGGAGACGCCGTGGCCTTCGTCGTGGCCGATACCAGGGCTCGCGCGCTGGCTGCGGCCGCCCTGATAGAGTTGCGGATTTCGCCCTTGCCGGCCGTATTCGACGCCCATGAAGCCCTCGGGGATAACGCCCCGGCTTTGCATGCCGGCGGAAATCTGGCGTTCGAGTTTATCTCGAAGCAAGGGAATCCGGGCATTGCCGAGCATTACGCCGAGGATGAGTTTGAGATCGGTGCCGTGGAGCACGCCTATCTGGAACCCGAAGCCGCGCTTGCGTGGCCGGACGAGCCACTCCGCCGGCTCGTAATCCTGGAAGGCTCCCAGAACATCCATGCGGACGCGGCGGAAATAGCCGTGATACTGGGAGTGCCGGAGGATGCCGTCGAAACGCGCCTGGCCTGGACGGGCGGCGGCTTTGGGGGTAAAGAAGACTTAACGGCGCAACCATACGCGGCCCTGGCGGCCTTCGTCTCGGGCAAGCCTTGCAGCTGCCGTTTTTCGCGCGAGGAGTCCATCCTGTGCTCCACGAAGAAGCACCCGGTGCAGGCCAAAATACGGATTGGCGCGGATGCGCGTGGAAGGCTCAAGAGTCTGCATGTGGATGCAGTCTCGGCCATCGGGCCCTATATGTCACTGTCGTCCATCGTGCTGACGCGCTTCGCGACGCATGTGTCCGGTCCGTATTCATGGGAATCGAGCGATATTCGCGTTCGCGGCGCATACACGAACGGGTCGATAGCCGGGGCAATGCGCGGATTCGGCGTAAACCAGGCGTGCTTCATCCTGGAAACCATGATGGACAGGCTTGCAGCAAAACTCTGTATCGACCCCACGGAACTCAGGCGCCGAAATCTCGTGCGGAATGGCGATATCCTAGGTTTAGGTGAACGCGCGACCGATTCCGAGGGTTTGCTCAAATGCCTGGAAGCCGTGGCATGCAGGGCTTCCAAAACACGGGAATTGCCGGGGAACACAATACGGGCGTTCGGGCTTGCGGTCGCGCACAAGAATATCAGCCTGGGAAACGGGTCCCCTCGGGACCACGCCTCCGTTCGTTTTACTCTTAAGCCCGGCGACGGCGCTGTTTGCCTTCACACCGGCGCTACCGATATGGGGCAAGGCCTATTCAATGCGCTTCGGATGATGGCAGCGGAAAGTCTTGGAGTGCCGCTTGAAAAAGTGGAAGTCCGGAATGACGGATCTATTGAAGCGCCTCCCGCCGGCGTTACGAGCGCCTCGCGACAGACGTTCATGTCCGGAAACGCGGTGTTACAAGGCGCGGCTGCCCTCAAAGAATCCTTGATGGCATCCTATGGCACTTCGGATATGGCAAAAGCGGCCGCTCTTATACGTGAGCCTTTGGATTTTCGGTTTCGGTACGATGCGCCAAAAACAATGCCCGCCGGGGAATCGGACCTGCCCGGTTTCCGTAGCCATGTAGGATACAGCTGGGCTTGCCATGGCGTGGAGGTGGAGCTGGATAACAATACGGGAACCTACCGCATCGTGCGCATCGTGGCGGCGCATGACGTCGGTAAAGCCATAAACCGCACGGCCTTGCGCGGACAGATACAGGGCGGCGTGGTGATGGGGCTCGGGTACGCGGCCACCGAGACGCTTGAGGCGACGGATGGTTCCCCAAGCGGGCGCATGGCCAAACTGGGCCTGCTGAAGGCTTCCCGCGTGCCGCCGGTGGAGATAATAATTTTGGAAGAACCCTTGACCGATGCACCATTCGGAGCGCGCGGCATCGGCGAGATATCCACGGTTCCCGTGGCCGCGGCCTTGGCCAACGCGCTGTTCGCCGCAAGCGGCAAGGTAAGCGCGAAGCTGCCGCTCTTTAAATGCGGCCACGGTTTTTCATACGCGGGCAAGGTTTCCCTGGACAAGGGCGAAATACCGGTTTAACCTGATAGCGCAAGGACGGAACAACCATGGAAGACACCGGAAAAAAGAAAATATCACCTACAGTAAAAGCTTTTCTTTCATCCCTGCTGATCCTTTTCATTCTGATGCTGTGCGCCGGCATGCTTACCGTTTTCGTACCCGCGGGAAGCTACGAGCGGACGCAGACGGCCGCCGGCATGGTTATCGTGCCTGATACGTATATACAGGCAGTAAATGCAGAATATCCTTTTTGGCGCTGGTTTACGGCTCCGGTAGAAGTGCTGTTTTCGGAGGATGCGTCACTTGCCCTCGTTATAATCCTGTTTATTTCTATGATATCGGGCGCTTTCGCGACACTCAAGGAATCGGGCATCATGGAAGCCGCTGTCCGCTCGCTGGTGCGGCGTTTTTCGGCGCGGAGATTTCTGCTGCTGGCCTTGATTTCGCTGGTCTTCATGCTTTCGGGAAGCTTGATGGGAATATTCGAGGAAGTCGTACCGCTGATACCGTTGGCCGTGGCCTTGGCCCTCTCCATGGGCTGGGATGTGTTTACCGGTCTGGCCATCAGCATACTGGCGACGGGATTCGGCTTTTCGTCGGCTATCGCCAATCCCTTCAGCCTTGGCATCGCCCAGAAAATCGCGGGGCTGCCCGTGCTGAGCGGCGCGGTTTTCCGGATCGTGTTTTTTGTGGCGATGTATGCGCTGTTTCTCGCGTTTCTTCTAGTACATGTACGGCGGCTCGAGGCAAAAAAAATAAAACAGGGCTTTGCGCCGACACCGGGCTTACCCGGCCTCTCCGAAGATGCCGACATTGTCGGAAACGCGAGCCTCGCGGAAGCTATATCGCCATCGGTGCGGAAAGGCGTGAGATTCTTCGTTGCGGGCATCCTGATCCTTGGGCTATTGGTAAGTTTTATTTCTTTAACCAGGATGCTTTCCGACGTCGTGCTTCCGCTCATTGCCCTTGGTATCGTAGTCTCCGGTCTGGGGGCCGCGCTCAGCTCAGGCATGAAAACCAAAAAAACGCTCAGCTCGTTCCTCGGAGGTTTCGTTGGAATGCTTCCGGCCGGATTGCTCATACTCATGGCGCTTTCCGTGAAGCGCATCATCGTATCCGGAGGAATCCTGGACACGCTTTTATACGGAGCCGCGGGCCTGCTCGAAAAGACCAGCGGCTACGGAGCCGCCTTGGCGATGTATTTCGTCGTGTTGGGTACGGAGTTTTTCATAGGATCCGCAAGCGCAAAGGCATTTCTGCTCATGCCGCTCATGGCGCCGCTTGCGGATCTCTCCGGAATCTCGCGGCAGATCGCGGTGCAGGCATTCGCCCTGGGCGACGGATTCAGCAACATGGTCTTTCCGACGAACGCGGTGCTGCTCATATCCCTCGGAATAGCGGGCATGTCCTACACGGAGTGGATTAAAAAGACCTGGAAGCTGCACCTGATTGTTTTCGCAGCCAGCATCCTGTGCATCATCGTCGCGGTGGCGGTCAAGTATTCGTAACTTGACGCCCGGTGGCGGATGATACCTTTCCGCCGCTCATTTCCACGATCATGTCCATGTTCCGCAGCGTGCCCAAGCGGTGCGCGACGGTAAGCACCGTAAGACCCTGGCATTCCTCCGAGATGATGCGCTGGATATGCGCGTCGGTGGCGACGTCGACGTTGGCCGTGGCTTCGTCGATGAGCACGATGCGCGCGTCGATGAGGAAAGCGCGCGCGAGGCACAGGAGTTGGCGTTCGCCGCGGCTCAGGTTGTCTCCGGACCCCTGTACCTGCATGTCGAGCCCGAAGGAATCCTCCTCGCCGCTTGCGACCGCAAGCCTGCCCAGGCCCGCGCGCCCAAGCGCATGGACAAGCTCGGAATCGGTGCGGGCGCCGCGGGGGTCGAGGTTGGAGCGCAGCGTTCCTGGAAAGAGAAGCGGATCCTGCGGAATGTAGGCGATGGCGGACCTGAGCCTGGCGAGGGGAATGGAGGCGATATCCACGCCGTCTATCAGGATGCGGCCGCTTTCCAGGCTCGCGAAGCGCAGCAGGGTCTGGAAAAGCGTGCTCTTGCCGCAGCCGGTGCGGCCCACGATTCCGGCGTGCCTGCCGCCGTCTACCGTAAAGGAGACCTGCTTGAGGATTATGGGCAGGCCCTCCGCGTAGCGCATGGACACGTTGTCGAAATGAATTTTTCCCGAGCTTGGCCAGAGCGTCTTGGCGGGCAGGGTCGCGGCAGCCTCGGTATCCGCCTGCGCGGAAAGCTTGGTGTATTCCATGCAGCGCTCGTAGCCGACGAACGCCAACTCGCACTGGTTGTAGCTGAACATGATCTTGCCTATGCCAGATCCTACCGACTGCGAGTAGACCAGCGCCAGGCCCGCTATGGCGGCCAGGCTTCCGCCCGATCCTCCGGATGCGAAAATAAGCGCGGCGGTTCCGGCGACGAGTAAGGCCGGAATGGATTCCGCCCGCGTGCCGTACCAGGTTCTTATCCACATGCGGACGACTTCAGCGCTGCTGTGGTCCGCGAGCCTGGAGGCAAGCAATCCGCGGAAGTACGAGGATTTCGCCTGGGCCCGGATGGTTTCGGCGCCGGAGGCGCCTTCCTTGATAAGGGCGTGAACTTTGCCTAACATAACCGAGATGTGCTTCTGCAGCGCTTGGCTCGCAGGCAGGTTGACGCGGTTCAGGAGCAGGAAGAAACCTATCGCAGGCGGAAAAATCAACGCGGAGGAAGGTACCAGGAATATGCAGAAAGCCGCTGAAAGCGAGATTTCCATGATTGTGCGCAGCAGCTGGATGCCCGAGGACCCGAGGGTCGAGTCCACTTCGCCCAGGTCTATGGAGAAACGGTTGATGATGCGACCGGACGGCGTCGAGTCGAAAAACCGAACGGGTGAACCGAGCATGGAACCCATCATCCGGGAGTGGATGACGGTGGACAGCCTGGTCATGACGATCATCCAGGCAATGGAGAAGCCGGAGTCGCAAATGAGGAGTCCGGCTGAAAAAAGGGCATACATACCCAGGTTGGACCCTTCGGTTCCAAGCAGCGGGGCAAGGATTGCGCCGAGCGCGGAAGTCCCTCCCTGGCCGCTCCACACCGCCAGCCAGGAGTCGGGCAGCAGACGGAAAACTGCCCAGAGTACGAGTGCCGCGCAGGCCGTCGCTCCGAACAGGATTTTATTGACGCCGGATTCCTTGATTACGTTGCGCAGCAAGGTGAATATGGCCGGAGTGTTCTTCTTGCGCATGGTCGTGCTTTCGTCGGACGTGAGCCTGCTGCCCGGCGCGTCCGCGCACGCCGCGGATGCCGGGGCGCGTTGCTCGTGAAGCGGGAAGGCCGGGGTCTCGGTGGCGGCATGGTGCGAGACGAAAAGTGCATATTCCGGGCACGACGCGAGCAATTCCACGTGGGTGCCCACCGCCGCGACGGCGCCGTCCTTCATGAACAGCACCCGGTCGAATCGGGCCAGCCCGCCGAGCCGGTGCGTGGCCATGATGCGCGTCTTGCCTTGCCACATGCCGAAGATGAGGCGGTCCAGCAGATGATGCTCCGTGTGATGGTCCACCGCCGACAGCGGATCGTCAAGGAGCAGCACGTCGGGTGACTGCGCGGCGAGCCTGGCAAGCTGTACGCGGGCTTTTTGGCCGCCCGAGAGGTTCAGGCCGTTTTCGCCGATTTCGGTGTCCAGCCCGTCCGAAAGGGCGGCGATATCCGATTGGAGCGCGCAGGCTTCGAGCACGGGGTTCAGGTCCGGGCTTCGCTCGCCGAACAGGATGTTCTCCCGGAGCGAAGAATTCATCACGAAAGGATCCTGCGAGGCGAAGCCGACGGAAGGAGCCCCCGCCGGATAGCTTCCCCAGCGCAAGGTTCCCGACAGGGGAACGAGCTGGTTGAGCACCGCCTGGAAAAGCGAGCTTTTTCCCGATCCCACCGAGCCGACGACGGCCACGGACTCGCCTTTTTTTATAGTAATGGAAATATCACTAAGGCAGGGCGCTTCGCCGTCGTCGTACCGCGCGCGGAAGCCGCTGGCCGTCAGGGCCTCGTCGGGCATCTCGCCCGCCCCCGCGCACGGCAACGGAGGAATCGGCTCGGCCCTTACGATGGGAAGGAGCCGCGCGCCGGAGCTGCGTACCCGCGAGAAGCTGCGTATGATGTCGTTGATCATGCTCAGTTCGTATTCTATGCCCTTGAGCACGAAAAGCGTCGTGAATACCACTGATGCCGTAAGCCGGTTTCCCAGAAGCGCGTAGGTTCCGAACGTGGCCAGGCAGACCATGATCCTGCTGGCGACGCTCATTACCTGCAGTGCCGCCTCAACGGACATTACCTTTCGGAGCACGGCTATTTCGTGTTTTCGCACTTGCTCGAGCTTTTGGCCGAAAATCGTCTCGAGCACGAACGCCTTGACGACGCGGATGGTGCATACGAGTTGGGTTACCAGGCTGACGCGCTCGGAACGGCGGGTCCTGAGCTCGTAGGTAAGGTGGCGCAGCAGATGGCCGAGCAGGGAGGAAATGCCGATGGCCGCGAGGATGGCCGCGACCGAGACGAAGCCGACTCCGCCCACCAGCGAAAAGAGGGAGACGGTGAAGAGCACGAGCCTGATCGGCGTGGCGAAGCAATCGCTGACATAGGTAGCCGCGAACGAGGCGTCGATACTGTCACGCCAAATTTTTTCCTGGAGCGAACCCGAGGTTTCCGACCGTCTCACGGCCGGGGGCAGCGTCAGCACGCGGGAAAAAATCTCGAGCACGGTGGTGGTGGAAATAAGGCGCGCGCCCGTCACGTTGCAGCGTGTCGCATGGGAGCGGAAAAACGCGCCGAGTATCCCCGTAACGAGGAGGAGCGCGGCCAGCGCGTAGCCGTGCCCGATGGGGCCGAGCGCCGCGAGAAAGCCGAGGCTGCCGAGCCGGGATTGCTCCGGCGACTCTATCATGCCCAGCGTCGCCTTGAGCAGTTGGACGCTTGCGACCGACAGCAGCGCGTACGTGGAATCGAACGCCACCGCCTTGGCGATCCAGGCTTTGCCGGGGATCCAGGTGGAAAAAACGAGGCCGAGTTCCGTGCGCGCATCCAGCCATGGGGCGCGTTTTTTCTCAAGCCTGGGATCCAGGCCGGCAGGCAATACGTGGAGATCCGGGTTCCAGCGCCCGATTTTCCTGATCTCGCGGCTCCAGTCGGGAACGTGCGACGCGAATATTGTGGAGAGGATGCGGCGTAGGGGAGGCATGTTTTTCACCTGTTTACCGGAAGGTTGGATAGATGCGGGGATTTTAACCTGAGGACGCCGGGCTTATCAAGCGGAAAAAAGAATCGTCAGCGCACGAAATACATGTGCAGGGGCTTGGATCCCTTGACGGGAATTTCGCCTCGCGCCTCGCAGGGAATTCGATCGGCCAACAGTTTCCAGGTTGCTTCCGAGATGTTTATTTCCATGGGGTTTGACGCGCTCTCCATGCGGCTCGCGATATTCACCGTGTCGCCGAACACATCGTAGATGTAGCGGCGCACCCCCACGATTCCCGCCACCACGTCTCCGGAGTGGATGCCGATGCGCATTTGCCATTGGATGCCCGAGCGGAGATTGCGTTCGACCAGCCAAGCTCGCATCGCCAAGGCGGCGTTGACCATGCACAGCGCGTGATCCGGGTTCGGCTCGGGCATGCCCGACGCGGCAAAGTAGGCGTCGCCTATCGTCTTGATTCGCTCGCAGGAATTCTCCCGCATGATGACGTCGAATGCCCCCACGATCTCGTTTAATTCGCCGATGAGAACCTTGGGCTCGAGACGGGAAGCCTGCGCGGTGAAATCCACGAGGTCGGAAAATAGTACGCTTACGCCGGGAAAAAATCGGGGCTCGCTAGAGCCTGAATCCCTGAGTTCAGCCGCTATGCTCGAAGGCAGAAGCGCTTCCAGCAGTCGGTCCGACTTGGCGCGCTCCGCTTCCACGGTGCGCAGGGCGTTTCGAAGCCTCAGGTGCGTGCTGACCCGCGCTATGACTTCCTCCTTTTGAAAAGGCTTTGAAACATAATCGACGGCTCCCGCCTGGAACCCTTGTATCTTGTCCTCTATCTGGTTGAGCGCGGAAATGAAGATTACGGGAATATCCGCGGTCGCGGCATCCGCCTTGAGCCTGCGAATCGTCTCGAAGCCGTCCATGCCCGGCATCTTGATGTCCAGGAGGATCAGGTCGGGGACGGCTTTCGCGGCCACCTGCAACGCGCGTTCGCCGCTTTTAGCCTGGAGGGGGTGGAAGCCGGCCTGAACCAGCGTTTCGCTCAGCACTTTGAGGTTTTCCTCGATGTCGTCGACGACGAGCACCATTCCGCTTTCCGAGCTCATATTTTTTTCTCCCCTGTGCCAAGTCCTTGCAGCAAGACGGCTATTCGGCCTTCGTCGAACGATGCCGCCGCCGATCCGAGCGCTCTGGAGAAAATGGCGGCTTTTCCCTCGATTTCACGGGCGAGTGCCGAGATGCTGGAAAAATCGTTTATGAAGGCCGCTTCGATCAAGTGGGCGATTCCTTCCGGCGCAAGCGCGTCGGCGGCTGCGGCGTAATCCGCCGACAGAGGTTCCGTCAGGGGAGCCGCCTCCGCTTTTTCCGAGGCGATCCTCCGCACTTCCAGGCCGGATCGTTCCAGTATGAGCCTGTACAGGTTTCCCTGCTTGAACGGCTTTGCGAGAAAGCCGTCGAAGCCTGCGGCGATTATTTTCGCCTCGTCGTGGTTGAACGCCGAAGCGGTAAGCGCGAATACTTTTCCGCAGCGCCCTTCGGGTAATTTTTTTATCTCGCCGACCGCCGCGTAGCCGTCCATCACAGGCATCTTGATATCCATGAATACGAGGCTCGGTCCGGTTTCGGCGGCGCTGTCCACGGCCTCGCGCCCGTTTTTCGCCTCGATTACGGAAAATCCCACGTGTTCCAGCATTTCCTTGAGCACGAGGCGGTTGGCCTCCTGGTCGTCCACGACGAGCGCCACTATTTCCTTGCTTCCCGCCAGTTCTATGAGAATATCCTCGTCGTCGCGCCTGGAAGGCGCCTCGGCCGACGGTTTTAGCGGCAGGGAGAACGAGAAGACGCTGCCGCTTCCGAGCGAGCTCTCCACGCTCAGGGTTCCGCCCATCATGCTTACGTAGTGGCTGGAGATGGCCAGGCCCAAACCGGTTCCGCCTTCGTGATCGGTGGTGGAAGCCTGCACGAACGGCTGCATCAGCAAATGCTGCTCTTCTTTGGGAATGCCCCTGCCCGTATCCCGCACCGAGAATCGAACATTGTCGCCGTCCATTCCCACGAGGATGCCGACGCCGCCCTCCGCGGTAAACTTGACTGCGTTTCCCAGGAGGTTGACCAGTACCTGCCGCAGTTTTCCTATGTCGCCGCTTACGTAGCGAGGTAAGCCGTCGAGGATGTCCAGGTAGAAGGAAAGCCCTTTGGTCCTGCATTTCAGCTCGAACATATCCTTGAGGTCGCCGGTGAATTCCAGCAGATCGAAGACGCCGGAGTGCAGCTCCATCTTCCCGGCTTCTATTTTGGATATATCCAGGATGTCGTTGATGAGCGACAGAAGATGCTCGCCCGAGCGCGAGACGATGCGTATCTTGTCGCGCTGGGGGTCGGTCAGGTTGCGGTCGTTTCCCAGGAGTTGCGTAAAACCCAGGATCGCGTTGAGCGGAGTGCGCAGTTCGTGGCTCATATTGGCGAGGAATTCGCTCTTCATGCGATTGGCGTTTTCCGCTTCCTGCCGCGCCGTTTGAAGGGTTTTTTCCAGTTCCGCCTGTTTCGCGATATCCCGCAGGATTACGGTAGTCCACCCGTCGCCTTCGTCTTGCGATCCTGAAAGGTGGGATTCCATGAGAATCTTTACGCCGTCGGAGCGAATCCACTCGAACCTCGCCAAACCGTTGGCGTGGGCTGCCTTGAACCGCTTGGCCGCGTCCCCCAGGAGCAGCGACAGATTTTTGCCCAGCGCTTCTTCCCTGCGACAGCCGAACGTGCGCTCCGCTGCCGGATTCAGAAGCCTCAGGGTTCCGGCGCGGTCATACGCGATTATAGGATCGGCGGCTCCGGCTACGAGATCGTCGAGTTGTTGCCGGGATAGTTCAAGACGCCCTTTCTGACGCTCTATCAGCGTATTTACTTGCTTGAAAATCTCCGCGAATTCATCGTTCTTGATAATAGGGATGCAGTCCACCGGTTGATCGCCTTGCGCGTTCAACGTTTTCAGGCGGCCCATTATGGTAACGATAGGTCTGTCGATGAGGCGCTTGAGCTTGAATATCATCTGTCCCGCGAAAGCACTGAGTATAAGAAGTTTTATCAGGCTCAGGTTGATGATGTTTTTGAAAGCGGAGAATCGATTTGCCTGGAAAATCAGGTCGGGTCCGGAAAAGAATCCCGTTTTCGGTATACTATGAGGCAGCGACAAGTCCGGGATCCCCGTTGCCAGAAACCCTCCGGCGATGGTAAAGGACTGGATGGTCATGAACGCCACGATTGAACTGGTTACCAAAAACATTTTGAAGGAAAGAGAGGAATACTTCATAGGCACCTGCGGATTATGGCTTAAAACCGTTTCCCGGGCCACGTGAAGCCTGTCTTCGAATTGGAGCGAAAGAATCACGCCTACAAAATAGCCGCTTACCAAGGATTCGGCCAGAAGGAGCAATCCCTGCCACGTAGTTCTGCCGGCGTCTCCCGCCTTGTGCTCTACAAGAAGCATCGCAACGCGGCCCAGTAAGAAAACCGCTGTCGAGATCCGAATGATGTACCCGTTGGACCGGTTAAGCCGGCACATGGCGAGATCAGCCAGGTTTTGCGGAAGGTCGCAGCCTTTGAGACACTGCATATGAACGCGAAACACCGGTGCTAAATAAATATAAATGAGAAAATTCAGGAGGATCACCTGAGACCAGAAAACTATTCCCGGACCGGGAGAGATGAATAGCGACAAGGCCTGGGAAAACGCTTCCTTGATCGACGGACCATTGAGGGCGCTTATAAAAAGAATGGCCAGAGGGACGAGGACGCTCGCATCCGGATGCATTGTTTTTGAGTGATCTTTGAATTTCATAATTTTTAGTATATCCAAAAACCTTAAAAAAGCGAAATATCATTTTATTTCCCGGCGTTCAAGGCAATTGATTTAACAATTTGACAACGGCGCCGCGATAGACGAAAATACCATGAAACAATTATTTATTCTCCACCTGGCCGGAGCAATAGTCATTCAAGACCGCCTAAACGCCGAAAAGGCGCGGTGCCGTAAGGAAATAAGCATGTCTGGCAAAAAGAGAACAATCTTGCTCGTTGAAAACGAATCATCGCGTGCGACAAGCGAGGAGCAGGCGCTTCAAAAACTGGGGTATGAAGTCATCGTCGTGAATACGGCGGAAAAGGCCATCGAGGCTGCCAAGGCAATCCCGGGGATCGACCTGATACTCATGGACATGGATCTGGGTCAGGGAATCGACGGTACGGATGCGGCCCGAACCATCCTTGAAGGGAATGATTTGCCATTGGTCTTCATATCTTCAGGCGCGGAAAAAGATGTTGTGGAGAAAATTGAAACGATAACCGCCTATGGTTTCGTCGTGAAAGGCTCGGGAAGCACCGTTCTCGAAGCATCCCTGAAAACGGCGTTCAAGCTCTTCGAGAGTAACCGGTATGTACGCGAAGCAAAAAACCACCTTAAGTCCATCATGGAGAGCACAAACGATCTGATCTGGTCCGTAAGCCCGGGGGACTATGCCTTGGTAGCCTTCAACCATGCGCTCTCTGACTATTTTTTAACCGAAAGGAATATTTTGATACGCCCCGGAATGAAGCCCTCGGATTTATTTCCGACAGGCGAATTCGCGGGGATATGGGAAGGATTTTACGGGAAGGCAACGCAGAACGGTTCCTTTACGACCGAGTATGGCGCAAATTCGGGTAGTTCCACCTTGGAACTGACGATCAACTCGATTATGGTGAACGGCAGGCTTTGCGGCCTGGCGGTATTCGGCAAGGATATCACGGAACTCAGGCGGAGAGAGGCGGAGCTGAGGGAAAGCGAGATGAAGTATCGCTCGCTGATCGAATGCTCTAGCGACGCCATCTTCTGCGTGGATGAAAAAGGGGAATATAAATTTACTAATCAGCTTTTTGCCGGCACTTTCGGAAAAACCCCCGATTATTTCATCGGCAAGACATTCTGGGATATCTATCCCAAGGAGCACGCGGACTATCGGTATGAAACGACAAAAAGGGTGCTGGCAACCGGTATCAGCGAGTCCATCGAGGTTCAAGTACCTTTACCCGGCAAGACGCTTTATTTTTACGCGACCGCCAACCCGATAAAGGACGAGAACGGGAAAATAATCCTCGTGCTTACGCATGCCACAAACATCACGGATCGAAAACACGCGGAAATGGAAGTACAGCGGCAATTATCCGAAAAATCCATCTTGCTCAAAGAGGTTCACCATAGAATAAAGAACAACATAGCCTCTATAGAGGCCCTGCTGTCCATGCAATCGGATTCCAGCAGCAATCCCGAAACCGTTTCCACCTTGCAGGACGCGATTGGCCGCGTCGGCAGCATGAGGGTGCTGTACGACAAGCTATTGATCGGCGAGGATTATCAAAACGCCTCGGTAAAGAATTATATAGAAAGCGTTTTCGAGGCGGTCATGGCGTTGTTCCCCGGGAATACCCGGATTACGAGCGTCCAGCGAATCGATGATTTCAACCTCGACCCCAGGAACCTCTTTACCCTTGGGCTCATCGTCAATGAACTTCTCACGAATATCCTGAAATATGCGTTCAAGGGCAGGGACTCGGGCGTGATAACGATAACCATTGGCATCGTTGAAGGGCACGTGACTTTGGTGATACAAGATGACGGCAGGGGTCTTTCCCCAGATTTCGACCTTGCCAATTCCAAAGGTTTCGGTTTGATGCTCGTCAGGATGCTCAGCGAGTCGCTGCACGGCGTTTTTACCATTAAAAACGGCGACGGCACTAAAAGCACGCTGGAATTCGATGTTTGAAACCATGGATGAAGGCCAAAAACCCCGATGGGATTTTTGGCCTTTGTTATTAATATATTACTCTATCCCAGTGATGTTCGTGCCCTTGGGGTATTCGACCGTGAATTTGAAAGGAACGACCTGTTCCTTGCCCGGTTCCAAAACCACCGTCCAGGTGAGGTTTCCCTGATCGGTTTTTTTCAATATTTCCGTATCCTTCGTGTAGACCGGCAACAGGAGCGCCACTGCGATCTGGTCGTTTCGGGGTACCGGCAGCTGGTCGGAGACATAGATGGTCTCCGCGGTTTTCTTGTTGCTCTTGAGCACCAGCGCGTACTCGTAGCCTATGAGTATCTTGGCGTTGAATACTCCCGGCTTTTCCTCGTTTCGCTTGACGAGCTTGCGCTCCACCTTGATGGATTCGTCGATGCCGAGATCCGCGAAAAACTCCTGCCCGGGGGCTACGAGCGCGATGCTCGCATCCGTCACGTAGGCTCCGTCCAGGAATACGTGCGTTACGCCGGGGAGGAAGGGGTAGTCGGACGTATTGTTGACATTGGCGCGCAGGTAGGCGAAGGGCGATAATTTGGGAACGGCGGAATACGAGAATTTTCCGGCCAGGTCCACGATGGCAACCGTCACGCGGTATTCCTTGTTATCGCTCAGGATCGTGTTTTTACCCGGGAGCGAAAACAGCACCGATGTCGCGCCGGCTTGCGTTTGCGCTGTTTCGTACTCCATTTCGGGGGCAGGCTCCGGAACGGAGGCTCGGGCTTCTTCCGCCCTGCCCTTTGCCATCGGGGCAGGCGGGGGAGCTGCCGCGGGCATGGCTGTAGAGGCGCTTACGGACATGGGCGGCGCCGGCCTGAAGACGTCCAGGTACCATGGGTTAAGCTCGGGCAGTCGGCCGTTCACCTGCGGCCTGGCGGTAGAGAGCGTCAGGCTGATTCCCGACCAGTCCTCGCCGCTTGTCTGGCGAACTTGCGCGTTGTAGGTCACGGAAACTTTTTTTGCCGCCGAATCCGCCCGGATGGCGTAGTCCGGCTTCCAGGAGCATCCTCGCACTATATACTTTATTATCAGCGTGCAGCTTCCCGCCGCCGCCGAACCTACGGACACCTCCAGCTGGTTCATGGTCTTGCCGCCCAGGTTGCCCAAAGCCTGAAGTTCGCGGGCGACGCGGTTTATCTCTTCCTGCAGGTCCGCGATTTCCTTCCTGCGCAACCGTATCTCCGCATCTATGGACGTAAGCTTCTCGCGGTAGAACTTTACCATGCTGATCCATTTTTCAGGATCCAGCACCGGTGCGCCCGGTTCTGAGGAAGGCGCCGTCAGCTTCTTGCTGATGTTGTCCAGGAACACCCGCTCGCTCTCAGCCTCCTTGATGCCGTCTGCCTTGACGCCTGCCGATTCCTCGTAGTTTTTCTTTTCCGCCAGCAAGGCTTTCTGCCGCTCGGAGTTCGTGGCGGCCAGGTATTTTGTGGTAAATTTAATATCACGCAGAGTAAAGGCGCCCTTGCCTGAAACCTGGATGCTGTTGGCGTCGATGCTCTGGGGCAGGTTGTCGATTACCACGCTCTGGTCGCCGCCCTTGAGGGCAACGGCGGCCTCGCGCGTAACCATGGCCCTGTCGGTATAGACCGTAACTTCGGTTATCCTGGAATCGTTGGTTTGTGCCATAAGAAAACCCATGCCTCCCATCAGTACCGCCAAAAATGCGATGCATAATCTTGCTTTCATGATTCCCTCCGAAAAAAAACAGGGGGACCAGTCGGCCCCCCGTTTAGGCCCGACGGTTTCGGGCGTAACTTAATCTGTCAGCAGGTCACAGCGCTTACAGTTGCTTGACGGCCATTATGACGAAATTAAGGATGAACAGCACGGTGGCTCCGTAGAGAATCGGGTGCACTTCCTTGCCTTTGCCCCGAACGAGCTTGATTAGGCAGAAGAAGATGAACGCGGCGGCTATGCCGTAGGAGATGTTGTAGCAGAAAGCCATGAGGATGGCCGCGAAGAAAGCCGGAACGGCTTCCTCGAAGTTGTCCCACTGTATCTTGGCGAACGAACCCATCATCAGGATGCCTACCACGATGAGCGCGGGCGCGGTGGCGAACGCAGGCACGATTCCGGCGATCGGGGCCAGGATGATGCAGAGCAGGAACAGGATGCCGGTGAATACCGAGGTGAGGCCGGTTTTTCCGCCGGCTTCGATACCCGCCGCGCTTTCGATGTACGTCGTGGTGTTGGAGGTACCGAAAACCGCGCCGACCGACGTGGCGATGGAATCGGCGAACAGGGCCCTGTCCATCTTGGAACTGAATCCCTTGGAAGTAGAGAGAGCCTTCATGTCCGAGTCGCTGAAGATTCCCGTTGCGCGACCGGTACCGATGAAGGTTCCGATGGTGTCGAAGGTGTCCGAGAGGCTGAAGGCGAAGATGGTCAGGATTACCAGCGGAATCTTGGCGGGGTCGGCGAAGAGGGATCCGAAGCCCGGATTTCCGAAGGCTGCGCCGAAGGTAACGCCGAGATCCTTGAAGGCCTGGCCCAGCGAGTCGAAATTGAGCGAAACGCTTGAGAGGTTGACCACGCCCATGGGAATGCCGATGAGCGTCGTGGCGATGATGCCGATAAGTATTGATCCCTTAACTTTCATTACCATGAGCAGGATGATGATGACGAGGCCGATGAGGGCCAGGATCGCGCCGTTGGAAGAGAAGTTGACCAGGGCGGGAATGATGTCTCCGTCGGTAACCACGCCGCCGACGTATTTGCCCAGCTCGCCCGCGGGAATCAATGCGGGGGCGTCCTTGGCGGGCCAGATGGCCAGGATATTCCAGGAGTCGCTGGTGAACTTGAGGAAGTTGGCTTCCTTGATGCCGATGTAGGCGATGAATACGCCGATGCCGCCGCCGATGGCGTGCTGCAGTGACGTTGGAATCGACTTGATTATTTCCTTGCGCACCTTCGTGACCGTAATGAAGATGTTGACGATACCGCAGATGAACACGAGCGCGAGCGCTTCCTGCCACTTGAAGCCGAGCGCGAAGCATACCGTAAAGGTAAAGAACGCGTTGAGACCCATGCCCGGTGCAAGCGCGTAGGGAACGTTGGCGAACAGTCCCATGAAAAGTGTTCCTACCGCCGCTGCGATGATGGTTGCCAGGAACACGCCGAGGTACGGCATGCCGGTCGCCGACAGAATGGACGGGTTTACGAAGATGATATACGCCATCGTAAAGAAGGTCGTTACACCCGCCAGCAACTCCGTGCCGACCTTTGTTCCGTTTTCCTTGAGTTTGAAAAACTTTTCCATCAAAATCCTCCTGGGTAATAAACTTCGTGACAGTAAACTTTAGTACCACTTTTCCATACACGCAAGTGCCAATTTTAAAAATCGTCGTCATTGCCGGACCGCTTTGCGATATTAACGAATAAGTTTGACAAGGCGCCTTTATTTGATACAATTAGAACCCCCTGTCCACCAAGAAAGAGAAGGCTATGCTCAAGTCGGATTATATCGAGACTGCTCGCGGAAAAGTTCCTTCGGATTTGAACCTCCTCAATTGCCGCGTGCTCGATTTTTTCAGCGGAGTCATTACCGAACCGTGTACCGTTTCCCTCCGTGGGGCCTATATCGTCGGAGTGGGTGACGATCTCGAAGCGAAATCTTCTATAGATATGGACGGCCGATACTTGGCTCCCGGTCTCGTGGACGCGCACGTGCACATCGAGTCCAGCCTGCTGGCGCCTTACGAGTTCGCCCGCCTCGTGAGCCCACGGGGAACCGGCACCGTAATCGCGGACCCGCACGAGATCGCCAACGTCCTGGGCTACGAAGGCATCCTCTGGATGCTTCGCGCATCGGAAGGCTTGCCGCTCGACGTATTCCTGATGGCCCCGTCATGCGTTCCCGCAACTGATTTCGATACCGCCGGCGCGGCCTTGTACGCATCCGACCTGGCTCCTTTTGTACGTGAAAGCCGGGTGCTGGGGTTGGGGGAAATGATGAATTATCCCGGCGTGCTGGCAGCCGACCCGCGCGTGCTGGACAAGCTTTCGCTTTTTTGGGAGGCTGGAAAACCGTTGGACGGCCATGCTCCCGGCTTGTCCGGCAAGGATCTTTCCGCCTACGTGCTTACGGGTATCCGGAGCGATCACGAGGCTACGACGCCTGAAGAAGCGCTCGAAAAAATTTCCAAGGGCATGTGGATCATGGCTCGACTCGGCTCGGGCGCGCGCGACCTGGAAAACCTGATCCCGGCGATGAACGGCGAAACCGTGCACCGAATGATGCTCTGCACCGACGACCGCCACCCCAACGATATTTTCGCCGAGGGACATATCGATGCCGCCGTGCGGGCCTTGCTGGCAGGCGGCGTCCCGCTTCTTTCAACCATGCGCATGGCCTCCCACAACGCGGCGCAGTATTACGGTTTGCGCAGGAGCGGAGCGATAGCCCCCGGCTATCACGCCGACCTCGTGGCGTTCTCGGACGACCGGGATTTCCATGCCGACTACATGTTCAAGTCCGGCGTCCTGGTCGCCAAAAACGGAGTCATGGAAAAAGCCTGGGACAGCTTCAAGAAAGAAGACCGGAGGACCCCGGTACTCCGCGATTCCGTAAACGTAAAATGGCTTGAGGAAACTGACTTCAGGATTCCCGACGAAGGCGGCGATGTGCGCATTATCGAAGCCCGGCCCGGCTCTATCATAACCGGCAATTCGCGGGCGCGCCCCAAAGTGGCAGCCGGCTTCTGCGAATCCGATACGGACCGCGACATTCTCAAGATATTCGTAATCGAGCGCCATACCGGTTCCGGGTCCATCGGCAAGGGTTTTATCCGCGGGCTGGGAATCAAGCGCGGCGCAATCGGCTCTACCGTAAGCCACGATTCCCACAACATGATCGTGGCCGGCGTTGACGATGCCTCCATATTCAAGGCGGTGCGGCGCCTCAACGCCATGAAGGGCGGCTATGTGGTTACCGACGGCGGGGATATTTTGGCCGAACTCGCGCTGCCCATCGCCGGTCTCATGAGCGACAAGCCCTTCGCGCAGGTGCTTGAAAGCCTTTCCGGCTTTGAGGCGTATTTCAAGAGCGAAGGGATCCCCGGAGATTCCCCGCTCATGACCCTGTCGTTCATGGCCTTGCCCGTCATCCCGTCCCTCAAGATTACCAACGACGGCCTCGTGGACGTGGATTCGTTCAAAGCGGTTCCGCTCTTCGTGAATTCCGTTCAACGCGGAGACCCCGAATGCACTTGAAGATTTGCTTAGAATTATTGTTTACTTTTTATCCGAGGTTTTATCATGGATAAAATGATTCGATTCAGGTTGAACGAGACGGATTGCTCGATTCCGCTGCGCGAAGAAAGCCTTGCCCTCGACTGGATACGGGACGTCGCCGGACTCAAGGGCACCAAGGAAGGCTGCCGCGAAGGCGACTGCGGGGCCTGCCTCGTAATGATGGGCGGACCCGGAGCCGCCGGCGGCATGGAGTGGCTGGCTGTTACCTCCTGTACCCTCGCCGTGGGTGACCTCGACGGCAGGCACGTCATAACCATCGAGGGCTTGGCGAGCCTCGGCCTTACCCCCGTCATGGAAGCGATGCTGGACGAAGGCGCCAGCCAATGCGGTTTTTGCTCGCCGGGCTTCGTGCTCGCGCTAACCAGTTTTCTCGTGGCGGGAACGACGATCGATCCGGTTTCGGCCATGGTGGCGGTCGAGGGAAACTTGTGCCGTTGCACGGGGTACGGTTCCATCCGGCGCGCCGCCTCGCGCCTTGCCTCGGAATTTTCCGGCATGCCTGCGAGCTTGCCCGAACGCCTCGATTTTCTGGCCGCTCGAAAGGTCCTGCCGCCTCGGCTTGCATCCCTGATGAAGGCTTCGCCGATTCCCGCGACCCCGGAAAAATCATCCGATCCCACCCGTTCCGTTAATTACTTCATCGGAGGCGGAACCGATTACTTCGTGAGGAATCCCGATCCGGACCCCGCCTTGAGTCCGCTCTACGCCGACCGCGAGCCCGGCTCGAGGCTTATACGGAAAATCCAGGTCGATGGTGCCGACTGCATAGAGATCGGCTGCGGTGTAACGGCCTCGGATTTTTTTTCTTCGCCCTTGATCCGGGAGAAAGCGCCAGGCATCGAACGCTTCTCGGAGCTCGTGGCCAGCCTGCCCATCCGGAACCGAGCGACTCTCGCGGGTAACGTCGCGAACGCCTCGCCCATCGCCGACATGACCGCGATGCTCATGGCGCTGGGAGCCCTGCTCGTCGTGGGCGACGGAGCGGAAAATACCGCCGGCGATTCCGTCGCCCGATCGCGCGTGGTTCCGCTTGATAAATTTTTTATAGCGTATAAGAAAGTGGACCTGGTGCCCGGCGAGCGGATTATTTCCCTGCGCCTGCCGGCCGTTCCCGTTCGGTTCAGCTTCGAGAAAGTCGCTAAGCGGGCGCGGCTCGACATCGCGAGCGTCAATACGGCCATGGCTGTAACGGTGGCGGGCGATGGAACGATCGCCAGGGCCCGTTTTTCCGCCGGGGGAATCGCCGCAACGCCGCTGTGTATTCGCGCGGTGGAGGAGCTGATCGAGGGTAAGGCGCCGAGGGCATCCCTTGCGCGCGCGGCAGGCAAGCTTGCCCGCGATTCCGGGACTCCCCTGAGCGATGTTCGCGGATCCGCGGAATATCGCAAACGGCTCATGGAGCGCCTGACCTGGGCGCATTTCATGCGTCTGTGGCCCGAGCTTCGCATGGAAGAGGAGTTGCTCTCATGAAGCGAAACGCAGACGCCGTGCTGAACGTACTGGGAAAAACCGCATATATCGACGATCTACCCGAAACATGCGGCATGCTCCAGGCGGCCTTGGTGATCTCGCCCTCCGCTCGCGGTAGATTTTCCGGGCTTTCCGTCGAGGGAGCGCTGGCCCTCCACCCTTCGGTGAGGGTTTTTACCGCCGAAGACATTCCCGGTCAAAACCAGCTCGGTACCGCCGTGATGGACGAGCCCCTGTTGGCGGAAGGCGAATGGCATTACCGCGGGCAGGTAGTGGCGCTCGTGCTCGCCGAAACGAAATCCCTGGCCAGGAAAGCGGCCGCCAAGGTCGCCATATTGGGGGTCGTGGAGCTCAGGCCGGTCCTGGATCCCCGAGAGGCGTTCGCCAATGGTGATATAATATTAAGCCCAAGGACGCAGCGCATGGGCGATGCCGCGGCGGCGTTCGCGGAATGCGCGGTCGTGGTGGAAGGCCGCACCGAATCAGGCGGGCAGGAGCACGTCTACCTGGAGACGCAAGGCGCCATCGCGATGCCCGACGACGGCGGCGGAGTGAGGATCGTGTCCGGCACGCAAAGCCCTTCCGGCGTCCAGAATATCGTGGCCCGGATACTCGGCCTGCCCATGAACCGGGTTGAGGTGGAGGCGCGCAGGCTGGGCGGCGCCTTTGGCGGGAAAGAGGATCAGGCGGCTCCTTGGGCGGCCTTGGCCGCGCTTGGCGCTTTCAAGACGGGCACGTCCGTAAAAATATACCTGGACCGGCACGACGACATGCGGGTTACCGGCAAGCGGCATCCCTATTCGTCGGATTTCAGGATCGGCCTCGCGGCGGACGGCAGAATCCTTGCCTTCGAGGCGGATTTCTACCAGAATTCCGGCGCGGCCGCCGATCTCTCGCCGGCGATCATTCCCCGCACGCTTTTTCACGCGGCGGGCGCATACCATATACCCAACATCCGGGTTACCGGCACGATGTGCCGAACGAACCTGGTTCCGTTTACGGCCTTCCGCGGCTTCGGCGGCCCGCAAGGCCTGTTCGTCATCGAGTGCGCCATACAAAAAGCGGCAGAGGCCCTCGGCGTGGACCCGATCGTCATCCAGGAAAAAAACCTGCTCGCGACGGGCGACACCTTCCACTACGGAATGCCGGTCGTGGATGCGCGCGCGAAGGAGACTTTAGCGCTATGCCTCGAGGAATCCGGTTGGGAGAAAATCGGTAAAGATATTATCGCTTTCAATAAGGCCAATTCGGGGTTCAAGAAAGGCGCGGCGGTATTTCCGCTTTGCTTCGGAATCAGCTTCACCAAGATCATGATGAACCAGGGCGGGGCGCTCGTTCATGTCTATAACGACGGCACGGTGGGAGTCAGCACCGGCGCGGTGGAGATGGGGCAGGGCGTCGGCAGGAAGATGGCTGTCATAGCCGCCCGGACTTTGGGTGTGGGCGAGGAATCGGTGAAAGTCGAAACCACGAGGACGAGCACCGTCGCCAATACCATGCCTACCGCGGCGAGCACCGGCGCGGACATAAACGGCATGGCGGCCAGGGCGGCCTGCGTCCAGCTTCAAGCGCGTCTGCTGGAGGTGGCCTCCTCCAAGCTCGGGATTCCCGTCGCCAATCTTTCCGTAACGGACGGCATTGTCATGAAAGCATCGGGCGACTCAGTCATCGGCGCAGGAATGACTTTCGCGGAATTGGTGAAAGAGGCGTACGAGCGACGGGTAGATTTGTCCGCGCACGGGTTCTACGCGACGCCCGGCCTGCATTACGATCTGAAGGCCGAGCATGGATCGCCGTTCTGCTATCACGTCTATGGATGCGCGGTTGTAACGGCGACGCTCGACGCCGTGCGCGGAACCTATAAATTCGATGACGCGGTGATAGTCCACGATACGGGGGAATCCATAGACCGGCTCGTGGACTTAGGCCAGATTGAGGGAGCTTTCGCGCAGGGTCTCGGCTGGGCGGCACTGGAAGAGCTCAAGTTCGACGGGGACGGGCGTCTCGTTTCCGACACGCTGTCTACGTACAAATTGCCAGACAACGAGTTCATGCCGAGGATGCGCGTGAAGTTTTTCGAGAAGCCGAACCCGATGGCCGTATTCAACTCAAAAGGCGTGGGCGAACCTCCGTTGATGTACGGGATAGCCGGCTACTTCGCCGTCATGGCCGCCCTCAAAGCAGCCCGCCCGGGCAAGTCCGCGTTTTTCGACCTCCCGATGACACCGGAAAAAGCGTTATTATTTCTTACGGAGGATGATCTATGATACTCAAGAAGGCCGCGTGCGCGCTGCCCGACGAAGATTTTTTGCGCAAGATGGACGTGAGGATCCGCGGTGACAAGATTGCGGGCATCGCTTCCGATTTCGAGCCCGAGGACGGCGAGGAAGTCATCGATGTGGGCGCTTTGGAAATGTATCCGGGAGCCATCGATCCCCATGTCCATTTCGACGAGCCGGGATTCACCCATCGCGAGGATTTTTTTCACGGGTCCATGGCGGCGGCGCGCGGCGGAATCACCACCGTAATCGACATGCCCTGCACCTCGCTCCCCCCCGTCACGACGCTCGAGAACCTCAAGGTCAAGTTGGCGGTAATATCCGGCCGCAGCGTCGTGGATTTCGCGCTTTTCGGAGGAGTATCCGGCGACCGTATCGAATCCGCCCTTTCCAAGGACATGGCGGATCTCGCGCCTTTCGTGGTCGGGTATAAATGCTATTTTATTTCCGGCATGGAATCCTTCACCGAGGTGGATCATTTCGGCTTCAGCCGCGCCCTCGCGAAGGCGGCGAGCCTTGGCCGCCCGCTGCTCCTGCACGCGGAGGATCCCGGTATCGTGTATCCCGCCACGGGCTACCTGAAAGCGCAGGCGACCAAGGAAGGCAGGCAGCCGAGCTGGAACGACTATTGCGACTCCCGGCCCGAGTTGGCCGAAAGCGTCGCCGCCGCAGAGGCGCTGGCGCTCGCGGGCAAGCATGCGCCGAAGCTGCATATCGTGCACGTGGGAACCTCCGAAGTCGTGGATCTCCTGGGCTATGGCCTGGATGGCATGGACCGTGGAGCGACCTGCGAGACCTGTCCACATTATCTCGAATTTTCAAAGGAAGATTTTGTTTCAAAGAAATCGGCGCTCAAGACCGCCCCTCCGGTGAAGTCGCGGGGGCAGGCCGCCAGGCTGTGGGAACAGCTTGCCGACGGCGCGATAACTTTCGTGGCAAGCGATCACGCGCCGGCACCCGAGGCGGAGAAAACAACCGGGTCTCCCTGGAGCGATTATGGCGGGATACCGGGTACGGGAACGCTTTTTCCGTATCTTTATTCCGAGGGCTTCAGGAAAAACAGGCTGAGCCTGAAGGTTTTCCTGCGGGTGACGAGCGGGGCCGCGGCCGAGCGCTACGGATTGTCCGGAGCCAAGGGATCGATCCGGGTCGGAAAGGACGCGGACCTCGTTCTCATGGACCCACGGGGGGAGTACAAGGTGTCCGGGAAAAACCTATTAAGTAAAGGAACTATAACGCCATTTGAGGGCATGAAGCTGAGCGGCTCGGTGCGCATGACGCTCGTTCGCGGGCGAATGGTGTGGATGGCGAGCGAGGCCGAGCGGGTAGGCGTCCCGCAAAGCGGCATTTGCGTAACTGCAGGATACGGAAAACAAGTTGTCTGGGGGTGCTCGTGAGCAAATTGATGAAGACGGTTCCCATGAGGGATCTCATGGCCAGGATCGTCGGAGAATGGACGGAGAAAAACTCGATATTCGATGTTCCCGGGGAACTCGTAGGCCGAGTGCTGGACTTGGAAAAAAAATCCGCGGGGATCTCCGTAAACGGCCTCGCGATACGGTTGCCTATCGGCCCGGCTGCGGGCCCGCATACGCAGATAGCCCCGAACCTGGTGGCGTCGTGGCTGGCCGGCTCGCGGGTGTTCGAGCTGAAGACGGTTCAGGAGAACGACAGGCTGGAAATCGAGAAGCCGTGCATCGATGCCATGGACGAAGGCCATAACACGGAATGGTCCACGGAATTGCTGCTCGAGGAAGCATTCGCGGAATATGCCCGCGGATGGATCGCCATTCACGTGCTTAGGGCTGCTCTGTGCGAAAATCCGGGCAATGTGATGTTCAACATGTCGGTCGGGTATACGCTCGATGGAATCAAGGGAAAAAAGGTAGATACCTTCATAGAGAGCATGAGATACCCGGCGGCGACGGAAACATGGATGACAGCGTTGAGGGAGGCCGGCCAGGTTGTGGATTCGCCCGCATTCAAGAAGGCTTTCGGGGCGCAGGGGGCCGTCAGGGCAGGGGCCGCGGTGAGATCCATGCCGCAGAATATCGTCCATTCCGTGACGCTCTCTACGATGCACGGCTGCCCGCCCGAAGAAATAGAGCGCATCGGCAGCTATCTCATCGAGGTGAAGAACTTCGATACATATATAAAACTTAACCCGACTCTGCTCGGGTACGACGAAGCCCGTTCCATCCTCGACGCTACGGGATGGCAGCGGATAGAGATTTCAAGGCACGGTTTCGAGCACGACCTCCAGTTCTCCGGGGCTCTTGCCCTCATTGCGTCCCTTCGTGCCAAGGCAAAGGCCAAAGGGGTGAGGTTCGGCGTAAAGCTGTCCAATACCCTGGCGAACGTCAATGATAAAAAACGACTACCCGGGTCTGAGCGGTACATGTCCGGCCGGGCTCTTTTTCCCATTACGGTACGCTTGGCCGCCAAGCTCGCGGCGGCCCTGCCCGAACCGCTGCAGTTTTCCTATTGCGGCGGGGTTTCCGCGCACAACGCGAAGGCTTGCCTCGAGGCCGGCTTGGGTCCTTTGACCGTGGCCACCGAAATATTGAAGCCCGGCGGATACCTCAGGCTCGAGGGAATCGCGGGCGCGGCCGTGCAAGCTTTGTCGGGATTCGCGGCGAACGCGGATTCGGCGCGCGTCCCCGATGCCCTGAAACTGGGCGTGCTGGCCTCGGAGGCGCTGAAGGATTCGGTATACCGCGGCGATTATAAAAAAGGCGAGACGGCCATAAAAAAAACTTTACCTTTGACGGATTGTTTTGCCGCGCCTTGCAAGGAAGCGTGTCCGGCAGGCCAGAAGCCTCCTGCCTACATAAAAGCGCTCGCGCGGGGCGAAAAGGAAAAAGCCCTCGCGATAATATACGAGGATAATCCGTTACCGCATATCACGGGGATGCTGTGCGATCATCAGTGCATGTACGTATGCTCGCGGGTGGATTACGAAGGACCCGTGGAAATCCGGGGCATGAAGATGGCGTGCGCGCGGGCTTGTTCTATTCCGCCCCAATCAAAGCCGTCTGTAAAAGGCAAAGGAAAGACCGCGGTCTTCGGTGCCGGGCCGGCCGGCTTATCCTGCGCGCATTATCTAGCATTGGAGGGATATCCCGTCACATTGTTCGATAAAGCTAAAAGCCCCGGGGGAATCCCGTCGAACGTGATACCGCGGTTCCGTATTTCGCGCGAGGATATTGCCGCGGACATCGATCGGATCAAGGGCATGGGCGCCGAATTCAGGTTTGGCTGGTCGGGAGCGATAGATATAGCCGACTTGAAGAAAGAAGGGTTCAGCTCGTTCGTCATCGCGACCGGAGCTCCCGTTCCCCGCGAAATGCCTCTCGCAGGCTCGGGAATAAAGACGGTCGACGCTCTCGAGTTTTTGGGTTCGGCCCACGCGGAATCGGGTGATTTCGATTTTGCCTCGGCGGTCGTCGTCGCGGGCGGGGGCAATACGGCCATGGATGCCGCAAGGGTCGCCGCAAGGCTGCCGGGGAAACCCGTAGTTACTATTTTATATCGACGCACGCTGAACGAGATGCCGGCCGACCGGGAGGAATTCGAGGCGGCGCTCGCCGACGGCGTCCTCTATCGCGAGTTATCGCTGCCTGAATCCATGGAGCCCGATTCGGTCTCGCCCGGATCCGGCGTGAATAAACCTGCGCTTATCGTGAGCGAAATGCTGCTGGGCGAGCCGGACGCAAGCGGCAGGCGGGCGCCCGTCGCCTCGGGCAAAAAGCGGAGGCTTGATTGCGACCTGCTGATCGCCGCAGTCGGGGAGGTGCCCGACCGGGCATTGTTCGACAAGCTCGGTATCGAAGTGGCCAGGGACGGCAGGCCGGCGGTGGATGAAAAGACCATGGCCTGCAGCGTCGCGTCGGTATACGTCGCCGGAGACGCGCGCCGCGGTCCCGCTACGATTATCGCCGGCATTGCCGACGGACGGAAAGCCGCTCTAAGCGTGCTTCGCGCGGCCGGAACAGGAATTCCGGAACCGGTCATGGGCGTGCATCAACCTGATAGGGACGCGTTATCCCGTCGCGGCGTCTGGCTCCCGAGCCTTACCGAAAAAAACGGGGCCTCGGCGCATTCGCCCGAATGGATACAGCGGGAGGCGGAGCGCTGCATGACATGCGGGGCCGCGTGCCTCCGCTGCGTGGAAGTCTGCCCGAATCGAGCCAATTTTACGCTCCCGGTTTCTATGGATGCCGAAGGAAAGCTGAAGCAGGTGCTCCAGATCCTGCATGTGGATGATTTGTGCAATGAATGCGGGAATTGCGGATTTTTCTGCCCGTTCGAGGGAGAACCATTCTCCGGAAAACCGACTTTGTTCGGAACGGAAGGCGAATTGAGAGCAAGCGCCAATGCGGGATTTTTCTTCGCGGGAAACGCCGATTCCCCGGATCTTCTTGTTCGCGCGGCTCGCGGTAAGGAAGAGTGCGTCGAGTTGCTGGCCTGGTCTGAATGGATCAAAGGACCGGGGCGGGACGGTATCGTCCTGATGGCCCGAGAGGTTTTTTCAAAGCACGGATATTTAATTTCCGGAGGCCGCGCATGATCATCCTGGAAAACGTTAAAGTAATACATTTTTACCCTGGATTCGTCTCCACCCCCATGGACGTGGCGGTCGACGGCGACTTGATCGTGGAGACAGGCCAAAAACTGGCCGAGAAATATCCGGCCGCCGAACGCCTCGACGTCGGCGGATACGTCAGCCCGGGCCTCGTCTGCTCGCACAACCACTTCTACTCGGCGCTGGCCCGCGGTCTCATGGTCGATATCAAGCCGGCGAAGGATTTCGCGCAGCAGCTTAAAAACCTCTGGTGGCGGCTGGACCGCGCCCTTGACGAGGATATCGTCAGGGCGAGCGGAATGGTCGGCGCTGCCGAAGCGGCCATGTGCGGCGTAACTTCCGTGGTGGATCACCATGCCAGCCCATCGTTCATCGACGGCTCGCTTTCGGTTTTAAAAGAAGGATTCGAGACGGTTGGATTACGCGGCATCCTCTGCTACGAAACGACAGACCGCAACGGCTTGCCCGAAGCCAAGGCGGGGATTCGCGAGAATATACGGTTCGCAAAATCTGTCGCGGCGGAAGGTAAGCTCGTAGAAGCTGCCATCGGCGCGCATGCTCCATTTACCGTCGGCGAAGAAACCTTGGCCGGACTTGCATCCGCCTGCGTCGAAACCGGGCGCGGATTGCATATACACGTCGCAGAGGACAAGTTCGACGCGGTGGATTCGCGCTACCGGTTCGGCATGGACATCATTAGGCGCCTGGAAAAATCCGGGCTGCTCGGCGACAAGACGATATTGGGCCACGGCTTGTTCCTGAGCCCCGACGAGATTCCGCTGGTCAATGAGCGAGGATGCTTTCTTGCCCATAATGCGCGGTCCAACATGAACAACAACGTCGGTTACAATTCGCTTTTGCCGACC
>CAZAJF010000033.1:0-47759 GCA_964485395.1 uncultured Treponemataceae bacterium
GGTGAAACCCGGCTTTGCCGCCCATACGTCACCAACATGCCCTCCTGTACATTGGACCCAGCCCCCGGGCGCTCCCACCGGCTTGTGGGACTCACCGACGGAGTCTTCACCTCCACGTAGCCGGCTGCGAATATCTTGCCGCGCACGTAATTCTCAAGCTCGCGGTAGATGGTCCAGCCGCGGGGGTGCCAGAAAACCTGGCCGGGATTCTCCTCGTCCAGATGGAACAGTTCCAGCGCCCGGCCGATCTTCCGGTGGTCGCGCTTCTCCGCTTCCTCGATGCGCTTCAGGTGCGCGTTGAGCTCGTCCTTGCTCACGAAGGCGTACGCGTAGATACGGGTAAGCATGGGCCGCTTCTCGTCGCCCCGCCAGTACGCGCCGGCTACCGCGCGCAGCTTGAACGCGTCCGGCCGCAGGTCCCGGGTGGAATCCACGTGCGGCCCGCGGCACAGGTCCACGAAGCCGTCCTGCTCGTACACGGTAATGGTGCCGTCCTCGAGGCCGTTGATCAGCTCCAGCTTGAACGGCTCGTCCGCGAACAGCTTGAGCGCGTCGGCCTTGGACATGTCGCGCTTCTCGAACTTGGCGTTAGCCGAAATGATGCGGCGCATTTCCTTCTCGATGCCCGGAAGGTCGTCCGGCTGGATGGGGGCGGGGAGCTGGAAATCGTAATAGAATCCGTCCGCGATCGCCGGCCCAATGGCCACCTTGGTACCCGGATACAGCTTGACCACGGCCTCGGCCATGACGTGCGACAGCGAATGCCGCACGGTTTCGACGGGATGTGCCATACAGGTAACTCCTACAACGGAAAAAGGCTCCCACGGGATACGTTCCTACGCCCCGCCGGAATTTTTTCCGGTTCTAGCGTAAGGACGAATCCTGTGCGAGCCTCGAACAAGTTATGATTTCAAAACAAACGCCTTGAAACCCACCCTGCGTGCGCGCCTCCGAAAACGACAACGTCGCCCCCAAAGCGGAATCCGCGGTACCACCTTACTTCGAGACCGCTTCAGCCTCGCTTGGCGACCCAGTAGACGAAGGATCGTCGAGGTCCAGAACCCGCAACGCGCGAATCCCATTCCATCGTCTTCCTCCGTGCCTCCGTGTCTCCGTGCTAAAAACCGAATCAGGTCCCGCTCTTTAACATCCCTGTAACGGGAGAACCCGGCCCCGATTACTAAACGCTTTCGCGTCGTTCACCAAGGCGGCTCCGGAGTGGTTTTCCCGTCGTAGGTCGCTGGGGGTCTCTCAGCCGCGAACCGCAACGCGGCTACTGCCACGCGCCCGCCTTAACGGTTTCCCGTAGGCGGCCCTCTCTGTAGCGCCTGATCGGCGGTACTCGTCTCCATCAAAGCCTATGCCGATAACTATGACGCGGCGCGGTAATTTCGTCAAGGGCGTCTCGCCGTACACGTCGTGCAAGCACGCCGGGTACGGCGGGCGGGCCACCGGCTTTATCTTTGCGCGCTTTCGCACGCAAAGGATACCGCCTTTGTCCCTGACGCGAACGCCCTTCATTCGGCAGTTTTATTTTTGGTCAAGCTTGCGCAAAAACTCCAAGGTTGCCTGTATTGCCTTCTGCTGCTGTTCCGCCCGGCTCATCGTGGCAACGCCGTCACCTTCCTGAATACCATAATCCCCAAACTGTGCATGGTTAGCTCCTTCAAGCTTCATGAGCATAGCCGAAGTCGGCAGCAGCGTAGCGGAAGCTCCAAGCTTCTCCGCTTGCCCGTCATTGCTGCCGTATATAGAAAGAACCGGAACCGCACTGCCTGCCAGGCTGTTGCTGTCCGCCGGCCATGAGGCGTAGAGAATCAAGCCGGCAAAGCGCAGGGGCTGCTTGTATACCAGATTCGCCGCCATGGCGCCGCCCAGAGAGTGGCCGGATAGTACCCAGCGCGTAATTTCCGGATGCGCCGCCGTCACGGCCTCGGCTTTATTGATTCCAAGAAAGGCCATGTTCAAGGGCATCGGGGTTATCACCGTCAGATACCCTTCCTTGGCCACTGCCCGCATGATCGGTGCATAGGCGGCGGGATTCACCTTTCCGCCGGGGTAAAAAATAACTCCAATCGACGACTTGACGTCGGTCGGATTGAACTCAATCCAGCGTTCCCTGTCAACCGTAATTGATACATCACTTACCAAAGCCTTATTTGCCTCTTCCATTATTGGGTTAACTTTGTTTGCCCAAACCACGAAAACCAGCGATAGGGAAACAATAAGCGCGAGTAAGCCAACTAACGCCAAAACGATCCATTTTCTTTTCATCGATATTCCTCTTGCTGAATATACTGCCGTAATCCTGTGCAGGCTAGTGAACACCAAGGATAAGTATTTACTTGAAATCCCTAAAAAATAGGTATAGAGTAACTTAGGACAAACAGAAAATGGAGAAAAAGATGGATCAAACGCAACCAGAGCCGGAGAAAAATAAGGATCAGCAAAAAATAAAACTGCCAAAACCAAAAAAGGAAATAATCTGGTCACGATTTTTCGCTAAGGGATTCATTGTATTCGGCATCTTGAGTATCCTTGATTTTTTCAGTCCCATCCCCATCCCCACAACTTTCGGCGTAGCCATCGTTTCCGGCATTATTTTCATAGGCATAGGATCCCTGATGCTGTTTAAAGACAGAATTCCCTGGGGTAAGCTTGCTACAGGAGCCGCTAAAGTTCTCGTCAAGCCGCAACCCCTTCCGGAACCGGTGCATTTCGATCCTCTGCTTCCGGTCAATATCCTCAAGCTGGCCAAAGAAAACAAAGGAATCTTAACCCTGTCCATGGTGGCCATGGAACTGAACACTCCCCTGGATCAGGCAGAAGCGGGCCTGAACGAATGCATCAAGTTCGGTCACGCCGTCGCCGACTTCGACATGAAAAAAGAAATAACAATCTACAGTTTCCACGAACACCTCGCTTGATGTCTCAGCGGGGAATCTTGCGTTTATTGAAATACACAAGGAGAAAACCATGAGTCGAATCGCATTGGTCCTACTGGTCTTCTGTACTTGCTTTTCAGCATTTTCTCAAGCGCCGGTCACGCAGAAACTTGATATCCTCGGCGTCAAAAACGCGGTCGTCAGCGATAAGCCTTCTTCATTAATCATAAAAATGTACCGTTTCGACGAAAACAGGATAAAAGGAGCAATCATCGTTTTTACACTCCGCGAACTGAAGCTGGACGTATTCGCCGTCATCCTGCAATCAGGCGCTTCGTTCACCGTACAATCCATAGAAGCCGTCAATCCCAAGGCGTTTGGTACGGTGATGATGGGTCGCATCAAAGCCTCGCTGGCACGGTGGGATAACATGAAGGACAGCGCCATTCCCGACGCAGTCAGTTCGTCCACGAAATACGCCAAGGCAGCCTATACCGAAATCGGAGAGGTTGCGAACAACGCGATAGCATTGCTTAAAAAATACTAACAACCAGGTTTGGTTCAGGAGTCGGCCTTGAAGCTTTTCCACGCTTCGCACTGCGCGAGGAACCGGCAGTCTCCCTCCTGCTCCAAGACCAGAATCCGCTCCGGCGTCAACAAGACTCCATGGAGGGGAAATTCCCGCAATACATCCTCCAAAGCGGATTCGTCCTTGAGTGCGCAATAGCATTCCAATATCCATGAAGCTACCTCAAACCGTTCGTGGGCTCCGGCGAAAGGTTTGGCCTCGTCCTTCTCCAGCTTTAGGGCTTGCCTATAAAGCGAAGCGGCGCCGGCCAGGTTGCCTAGGCGAACATCCCTGTACCCGAGCATGAGCTTCCGATAGCCCAGCTTGTAATGCAGCAGATACTCGCCGAACCCGCGCTCTATCGTGAGACCGCAGCGAGAAGCCGTGGAGCAGGATCCTTTATAGTCTACCGGCGCATGCCATACGACGTGTTTGATGCCCCGCTCGATGAAGTAGCGTATCGCGTTGCCTGCTGCGGCTGCGGCCAATCCCTTTCGGCGGAAGGCCGGATCTGTAATGACCCCTAGTTCCACGGCGTCTCCGCAGCGAAAATCCACGTGGCAGACGGCTGCGACCATGCTTCCTGACAGCAAGCAGAACCCCCTTACGCCGTCCACACCGTCGTCGCGCTCGTCCCACTCGTCCAATATCAAGTCCAGGTTCTCTATACCTTCCGAAGCCAGGAATTCAGCGGTAATCGCCTGCAGAAAGAAACCCTCAGGTACGGTGACAGGCGGGTCAATAATCCGGCCGGCATGCCAGCTGTACAGGAATGCCGGATTCCAGCATGCCTTCATGCCGTCAAAGAGAGCGCGAACGCTCCCGTCCGCTTCGGGCGAAAGAAAAAACTCTATGTGCGCCCCGTTCTCCTCATGCTGGTCGCGCAGTACCGTTTCAGTTAACGCCGTCGCCCATGCTTCTGCATTGCCATCGCAGCTTCGCAAGGTAAAGTAGCAACGCTCTTCCTCGGCGGAAAGTATCGCGGCGACCTTGGGGCAACGGTCATCGTCCAAGTATACCGATCCCTGTGCCCGGCCAAACAGAACTGCTTTCGCGAACAGCGCGTAAGAATCGTCACCCAGCAAGGGCAGTATAGTTTCGGTCCGGAATTTCAGTACTTTCTTGAGCACACTCACATCCTTTAGCGGTTCTAACCATGCTCCAATGCTACGAAATAAAGGGGGTGCTGTCAAAGGGACGGTTTTAATTTAATTTATTTCTATTATATGCATTCCATCAAGGAGTTCTTTCATCCTCTTCGAATTTTTCCCCTGGTGGTAATGGTCGCTCGGGGTGACGATACTGTCGTATCCGCAGCATCATCAACTTAATTTGCGCTAACACTCTTGACATAAATAAACGTCTACAGTAAGTTAACACTGTTCACATGTTAACAGTGTTAACAAGGAGACATCATGGAAAAAGTACTCTCAGGCACCGCCGCCAGAATTTTGGAGAAGGCTACGTTTCTTTTAGCAAAACACGGCTACCAAGCTCTTTCGATGCGGACCATAGCAAAAGAAGCCGGAATTTCGCAGGCGGCAATCTACCGTCATTATGCCGACAAGTCCGCTCTCGTCGACGCCGTAGTCGCCCAAGGCTATGAAAGCCTCCTCAAACTGGTAGAGGAGATGGCAGCCGCAAGCGCGCGGGGGACTGAGCCTGAAACCCTGAAATCTTTCATCCCCGCATACATAGAGTTCGCTTTCCAGCGCCCTTGCCTGTTCGCAGCCATCCTTCTGCATGACCTTGGTCCGAGCGGTATCAAGATCGAAGCATTCGATCCGGGAACAGCCTTCAAGAGAAAAACATTCACGATCCTCAGAGACTTGATTAGCCGGGGAATGGAATCAGGGACAATAGCCCAAGCGGATCCCGAACTTACCGCACAAGCGTTCTGGATGGCGCTCTTCGGCCTCGCGGCGAGGCTCGTCATCGAACGCGCGCCGGAAGGCGGAAAGCGCGATGCGCTGGTAGCGCGCCATGCGGAAATACTCGTACGCGGACTCGAATCCGCCGGTACACGATAAACTAAGATTGCGACGTCGAGCCTATGGCGTCGATAAGGGAGAACGAATAAATATGGAACAGGATACATCAGAGGCAAAAACCGAGAGGAGGGACGCGGACCTCGCGGTAGCGAGAGTCTTGGCGCTGATCGTCATGGCGCTGTCCTTGCCGGCGGCCGTGATCGGGCTCGCCGCGAGAGGAGGATCTGCTCCCGCTTCGGTTACGAGCAGCTGGAACGCCGAAGTGCGCCTCGACGGGCAGGGAATCTACCGTCGCGACTCTGCATCGGGCGCTGCCCAGGAGCGGGCGCAAGACGTCATCACGCTGGCTTACGCCGTGCCGCTCATCGGGTTAGCAGCAGCGCTCGCGAAGCGAAAAAGCATGGGCGGCAGGATGCTGCTTTCGGGGTCGTTCGGCTACTTCATGTACTGCTACGGCATGATGTCGGTAGGAAGTTCCTATAACGAATTGTTCCTCGCCTACGTCGCCCTTTTCGCGGTATCGCTGTGGGGTTTCATACTGTCACTGTCGTCGCAGGACCCCGACAAGCTAGCGGCAGTCTGCGCTAAAACGTTTCCGCGGAAGTCCGCTGCTGCGCTGACCATCGCGGTCGCCGCCTTCCTCGGCATCAACTGGATATTCGGGGTCGTTCTTCCGGCTCTGCTCGGCTCAAAAGCACCCTCCGGATTGGAAGCCTATACAACCCTTTTCGTGCAAGCCATAGACCTCGCCATACTGGTACCGGCATGCATCGTCTCGGCAGTCTGGTTGCTGCGGCGCGACCCGCGCGGCTACGTTTTAGCCGGAGCTGTCATGGTAAAAGGTTCTGCGGAAGGTCTGGCGGTCCTCGCCATGGGAATCAATATGATCAGGACCGGTGCGGCGACTTTATCGGGATCTTGGCCGTTCCTCGCGGGGATGGCAGTGCTTTCGTCGGCCGCCGTCTTGATCGGGCTGAAAGCCGTCAAAAGCGCTGGTTTCAGTGGGATGCATCGAGCATTCCCTCAAGGAGTTCCATGATCCTTTTCGAATTTTCCCAGTGGATGTAATGACCGCCCTGCATGATGATTACATTTTTATCCGTATCGTCTTCCAGGGCCATTTCATGGAGGCTCACCCAATCAATACCCCACCCCGCCTTTTTCACGAAATCCGTCACTTCTTGCGATACAAGCATTTTTACCGGAATAGCCCTGGAATACTTCCTGTCGGAAAATTCATCGATATTGAGTCCTTCTATCCTGCTTTCACCGATTATCGTCTTATTCCAGGCGTTCCAGCATGTCATCAGGCGTAATAATTTATAATCATTTTTCGTATAATGGCCACTGGCATTGCCCGGTAATCGAGCCAGGCTTGGCGATATTTTCGTCGCCAGGCGAACCACTCCTAATTTCCTAAATATGTTTATGGCATAAGAAGGCTTCATCGGCATTACATACCGGTTTATAGCCGGTACGTCAGCATCCTCGCACAGTATCGCGCTTACTTCCTGCGGATGCATAATCGAGTAATACAAAGCGTAGGAGCCCGAAATGGAATGTGCAATGATGCTGTAGGGCGGCTGAAAGCCGGCTTTAACAAGGGCTTCACGGGTTTCTTCCACGATATTTTCGGAGCTTCTGGTTTTATCCGTCCAGTCGCTCCAACCATAGCCGAAGTTTTCGACGACGATGACAGTATGGTCTACGGCAAGTTCCTTTATCAACGGCTTAAAATCAATGACCGGACAAGGAGTTCCCAGACCGCTCCAAAGTAATACTTTATTGCTGCCGGTTCCTTCGGAATAGACATGTATTTTTTTGCCGTCAACGTCAATCATTTTTCCTGGGGCGGGATTGAGTTTTTTTTCAATCAAGGAAAGGCTCGCATTTCCAGCGGCCACAATCGCTGTTAACCCAGCCCCGGACAGAAGAATAATTCCAATTATCCGAATTGCCTTCTTTCCATTGTACACATGTACCCCTTACTGCACATCACGTTTGCACCGAGTCTTATCTGGGTTCCAACTCCGCCAGCCGTGCCGCGGCCGCCGTGCGAATCGGCAGCACGAACAAGAGCGGGCCTAGCGCGCCGAAAAATACCGACAGGATGGCGACGGCTACATTCGGCCCCAAGAATCTGCTTGCCTCCGCCAGGTTCTTCATGATGGCCACGAAACCGGTGGCAAGGCAAATCCCGGCAAATGCGACCATATACGAAAGCACGGCGTTGAAGTAGGCAATTGCGTTTTTCAAGCCTCCCGCATCGGCAGAGGAGCTGAACGGCGCGGAGTATGCCATTTTCGTTTTTTTTATGCCAAACCCAAGTGATGCCAACAGGAACGGCGAAAAGACGATTATGGCGATGGAAGGCAGATCGAAGAAAGTGGTGAGGATATTGGATACCCCCGACATAATGCAGGCCGTCAACACGATAGCCAGAGCCACGACCATGGGCACTACAAGTTTTCTGAACATATTATTTTCCTTTCCGGTTTTACCGGTATCGAGACCTTGCCCCGGCACAAGCCGGGGATGCATACCCTAATTGTTTTTTACTCTATTTTCCGAATCCGAGGCTCTTGCTGCCTGCGCTCAAGGCCACAAGCGCGGTTTCTCCGCAACGCACAAGCGAACCGTTTCGCACCGCATCCGCTGAGATTGCCGCAAGGCTTTCCGACCTGTCCGCAAAGAGCGCGGGCAGTACCAGGCACAAGGCCATGGCGGCCGCCAGCGGCATCGCCGAGTAGCTCCGTGATTTTTTATTTTCGAGTTCCATTGAAACAGGCATATTTTTTATAATCGCGCGAATGTCCCCGACCGAAGGCATTCGGTTCGTAACCGTTTCCACCGCCGCGCCGAATGCGGCGCCCGCCAAATTTTCTTCGCTGCCCGCCCGTTTCTTCATGTGGCCTCCCCATGCAAACCGCGCAATCGCCTTCGAATATTCATGAGCCGCCACCGCAAGGTCCCTGCAGGCATCTCCAACACCCGGGCGGCTTCGGACGGTTCCAGCTGCTCGTAAAACACCAGCATCGCTATCTGCCTGTCCATTGGGCTCATCCCCTGGATGGTGCGCCACACCCGTTCGATCAGCTCCCGGTTTTCCAGGCTGGTCTCGAACGAGAACCCATCGGCGAGCATCGTTTCAGGTTCCAGCTCCACCTGGGCAAGCATCTTCTTACGCCCGCAATCCAGCAGATAATTCCGGGCTATTCCGTAGATCCAGCCGACGAGAGGACGCGCGGCGTCGTACGAACCCAAGTGCAAAAAAGCCTTGACGATAATCTCGTGCGCGGCATCTTCGCGCTCCCCGGAAGCAACGGCCCGAAACGTGGAGGCAAATACGACCAGCCGTCGGTAAAATAAACGGTACAGCTGCGCAAACGCCTGTTCAGCCTCGAGTCCACCCGCCAACGCGTTTTTTTTCAGTGCCGCTCCGTCCATCTGCGGTCCGGCGGTTTCGGAATCTTCCATACACCCTATACTACGGGATAAATAACGCGGGCGTTTGAGTATTTTACCGAATTCAATAAAAAAACCGGATGGCGCGAATGCATCCGGTTACGGCTTTTCCGTGAATCGATTTTATTTACCGTCCCAACCGGCGATCCGCGCAAGCAGCCACCATTGCGCCTTTGCGAGCCTGAGGGCTCCGGCGTAATTGATATGACCTGTCTCCTCGGCATCATTATTCGGATGAATCAGATTGAAGGTGTGCCCATTCCAGACCGAGGTCTGCAACTGGCCGGCGTTATCGTAGCAGAGAATGTCGGCATAATCGAAAAGAACCCTGTCGCCCTTGTTCGAGCTCACATAGTTCCTGATATATTCATTCTTTAAATACCCCTGATATCCTGCTTCGCTCTCGCCATAGCCATCCACCGTTCCCGTGGTAAATACAACCTTGGTTCCGTAAGAGCTACTCTGGGCATATGCGTTGTACTCGTCGATTTTTTTGCAGTACGTATCGCAGCTGATTGTGGAATCACTCGAGTCGAGGCCCCACCAGCCTGTGCTTCCGCCATCGGTGGAGCCATACCAACGGCAGCCGTATATGGAATCCTCCGTGGGGCTCGCAGCGCCGCGCTGCATGTCCCAGCACCAGCCGAATCCCAGCATTGCCAGGTTATAGCCATTGTCGGCGCAATATTTAATATGAGCTTTTATTTCCGTACTTCCGGCTTCCGTCGTCCAGAACGTATCCTCACCCGTCCCCCACGACATCCACGAGCCATAGTCGCTTCGCCGAATCCTCGAGGCACGCAGAGCCGTATCCATGTAACTCTCCGCCGGGCTGTCCTCCCTTACGCTGACGCTGAATCGCGGATCAAGCTCCGCCAGTTTCAGCAGGCCGTCGCGGTAGGCGGCCGAGTGCGATTCCCCCAGGATGTTCACCCACATTTTCTTTACTTCAACCAGGTACCGTTCCGGTATTTTCAGATAATCTTCCACGATAGAGTGATTTGCCGCGATAAACCGGGAAGTTTCGGGAATATCGTTCGTATCGCTTGTTTGCGGTGTCGGCTTCGGAACGGTCTGCTCGACGGTCGGATTTTTGCACCCGGGCGAGCAGATGGATACGGCGAAAAAAATGATCGCCACGCAGACTCTGGTCTTTTTCATTGGGCGGCTCCTGATACCGTTCTATGGTATCACGAAACTTCCCCGGAACCAGAATTTTCGGAATTATCCTCGCTCATGAAGACTCGGTCGGCACTTCAAGCCGCGCTATTGCTCTTCGCACTCCGCAAGCTTTTTATTGGCGTTCATGGTAAACGGCAGCACGACCAAAGCCCACACCAGGACTGCATAAAACAATGTCAGCAAGGCTAAAGCCATATTCGGCCCAACCTGCGACTTGTCCTCGAGATTCTTCATCATGGCTACCGTTCCCATGATCGTCCCGATAAGGCCGAAAACCCAAGAACTAGTCCCTAAGGCCTTGAAAAAAGCGACGCTCGTACGAAGCTGAAGCTTGGTTGCGCTTTTGGCGAACGGAGCGTGAAACGCAGTCCTGATTCCCGCAGCACCGAAAATAAGACAGGGCACAAGGCTGGAAAGAACGGGCACGATAGCGAAAGAAGGAAAATCTAGAAAGGTCGTAAAGGTACACCGAGATACGACGAGAGTAAAGGTGAACGTCGCCGCGACTACGATTATCGGAAGCCAAAATTTCCTGAACATTGGGAACTCCTAATGAAACTAAATACCGGTTCCTACGGACCGGGCGATACTGGAACATCCGGCGAGCGCTCACCGGATAATCAAGAATTACTACTTGCCGCCAAGAAAAAGCGTCGCAAGGCTGTCGGCGCACGCCGGGGACCACGCTGCCGTTATGGTCCGCGCCAAAGGCCGGCCAAAATCGCGAGCCGCGATAGGTCCCGCCAGCAGAAGGCCGACGACCAGGCACGCTGCTACCGCCAGCACCCGATTAGCGAAGCGATACCGAACCTGCCGCATACGATTGCCGGTGATTTTATTTTTACCCAGTTCGATTCCCTCGAGCGCCAGGCTCGTCTGTCCGGCGCTTGGGTCCGCGAAACGCTCGCCGCCAATCTGCTTTTCTATCGCGTCGCGTATCAGCGAATCTTTCATGCTCACCGCCTGCCCCCCACATAAGCCGCAATTTCTTTGCGTATCGACGCCACCCGCCAGCGTACGCTGGACGGCGGAATTAAAAGAATATGCCCTATTTCCGTCGCGTCCATTTCCTCGTAAAACCTGAGTATCGCAATCTGGCGGTTCAATGCGGGCAGGCGTTCGATTGCCCTTGCGCACAGTTCCAGCGTCTCCGCCGTCTCAAGCCTGCCGGGAAAGTCGTCCGCTACCGGAATCTCCGCTGCCGCATCCTCCGAAGCCTCTAAAGTGCCGGATCGCGCAAGCTGCACCGTAATCCTTTCGATTCGCCTATGGTATCGCTGAGCATCCAAAAACTTATGCCGGGCTACGCCATACACCCACGCATTGAGAGAAAGCTCCGGCTTGAAATTTCCGATGGCGCTAAAAGCGGCGATGAGCATCTCCGCGACGGCATCTTCGCGCCCGGAATCCGGAATGCCCGAAAATGTCCTCGAGAAATGCATCATGCGCCGGTAATAGACCCGCCAAAAATCTCCGAAGGCGCTCCTGGATTCCTCTCCGCCCCGCAGTATCCGGTCGCGGAGCTCTTTTCCGTCAAGATCAATCGTGTCGGGCACCATGCAATCCTCATCGGCCAATTTTAATTCCACTTTTCCAGCTACCCTTAGTATTCGCGAGCATGCCGCCGAGTGTTGGCGATTATCCTGATTATTGCGCCGATCCGCGTGCATGGCAAGTTATTCCCGCGTAAGTAATCTTGTCCGGTACTTCAAGGTAGCGGGGCACCTCGGTGCCAAGCACAACTAACGGCCGCTGGCCGACGGAGGAATCCATGTTAAGTAATCTGAACTCCATCATCCTGGAAGGCAATCTCGTGCGGGATCCTGTAATCAAGGCGATACCGAGCGGGCATAATCTCTGCTCGTTTTCAGTCGCAAGCAACAGGTTCTACAAGCAGAACGAGGAGACTGAAAAGGAAGTATCGTATTTCGACATCGAAACCTGGTCGCGCCTCGCGCAGACCTGCGGCGAGATACTCAAGAAAGGCAGGGGCGTGCGCATCGTGGGCAGGCTGAAGCAGGATCGATGGGTGGACAGCACCGGCAAGAACCAGACGAAGATCAAGATAGTGGCGGAGCACGTCGAGTTCAAGCCGCAGACCAGAAAAGAGCCGGATACGGAAAACGCCGCGCATCAAGTATTGGCCGAACCCGTACCGGAAGAAGAAGCGGTATTCTGACAGCGTCAAGCCTGTACGGGCTCGCCGGATTGCTGAAACGCAGTCCGGCGGGCTTGCCCGGTTTATTTTCGGAATCCATGAAGATATTTTACGAGAAGGTCGTCGAGAGCCTCGCGCAGCAATACGGCTTCGCCTATTCCTTGGTCTTTGGCGAGCTCGGCAAGCCGCTCCAACTGGGTTAATGTAAAATGCGAGGTCTTGGGGGCCATGCGCTCCTCGAAAGCCAGCATCACCCTGTTTCGGCCGCCTACCTTCGCGCGGTAGAGCGCGCCATCGGCCTTGCGCATCAATTCGCTTTCGCTCGAGCCGTCGATGGGCATGGCGGCGGCCCCTACGCTTATCGTCATGCGAAGAGCGATGGATTTGCCGTCTACGTCAAGATCACCTTTTGATTCCACCTGCTCGCGAACTTTCTCGAGCTTCAAGAACGCCTGTTCACGCTCCATTCCGGCAAAAAGCATTACGAACTCATCCCCGCCGTAGCGGATCAGCCGGGAACCGGCTATGGTCGCCAGCTGGGTGGCGATAAAAATGAGTACCGCATCGCCGGTTTGATGGCCATGCTCGTCATTGATGCGCTTAAAATTATCGACATCCACCAAAGCCAAGGTCATGGAAGTACCTTGAGCTTCAGTGGCGGCTTGTTCAAAGAGCACGGAAAATTCTTGCCGGGTAGCCAAACCAGTTAATGGATCTGTTAATAAAGTACGCATGTAGCCTCCTATAGTAAAGAATATTATAATTGTAATATGTAAACATATTATTGTCAAATAATTTTTGTAAGATTCAAAAAAAAGCTACCCAAATATCTTTTAATATTTCAGATAGCTTATTAATGGTAGATATGATGCTAAAAAAGCGTTTCTCGATCTTATTCAAAGACCTCCGAGCCTGGACGATGCCAGTCGCTGCTCTTGAAGCCACCTCGTCCCGGTCCAAAAAGAGGCGTATCCTCTCCATCCCGTACACCGCCGCCTAAAGCTTCCTGCAAGCGCATGATTGTCCAGCGCAGCGCAGCCAAAACTTCCTCTTTTGCCTGTAGCATTCGTCCCGAGGGACCCGATACGCTCACGGCGCCGGTAAAACCATAACGGGGAAGTTCAAGGGACATGGCATAGCAGACCAAGCCCGGCTCCAATTCTTCGTCATCGATCGCCCAGCCGCGCTTAATGGTATCTTCGATCTCCGCGCTGAGCCTAACCGGATCGGTTATTGTTTTAGGCGCTATCGGAGCCAACCTCGCATCGGCTATATACTGGGCCCGCATGGTCGCAGGCATTCGGGCAAGGATGCTTTTACCTGCCGCGGTGCAGTATAGTGGTAGACGATCGCCAGGATTGGATCGCAGCCTGAGGGCCCTGCCAGCGTCGGCTTTAGCCACATACATGACGTCATTTCCGGCCAGTGCTGATAAATTCGCCGTTTCCCCTATGCCCATGGCCAATTCGGTGAGGATAGGTTCAGCCCGGGACGCAATGTTTTGAGTAACTGGAACGCGGCTCGCCAGTTCCACGAGAGCGAGTCCCAACGCCCAATCACCATCGCGGCGTTCAACGACGCCCCGTTTTTCCATAGCGGTGAGGTAACGCAAGGCAGTAGCCTTGTCCCAACCGGTTTCCCTTGATAATCTTGCCAAGGACGAATTCCCGGCTCTGGCAAGATGAAAAAGCAATTCAAATGCCTTTAATGCAGATTCACTCATGGTATCTCATTTCTATAACCGAAACGTTATTGCGATATTTGAAACGCGCTTAATAAAATAGCCCTTGAAAAACGTTTTGTCAAGTAAAACGACTCCATGGAACCCAGCTTTTCCGATTTACCGCGATAAACCGTCGCCCACGGCGTAAAGCATTCGGAATTGAACGAATTAAAGTCGATATGCACTCCCCTTCGCTCCGCAATCCCGGCGTGACGCCTTCGGGCAAAACACAGCCGCGCCGGGCAAGACGGCCCGCCGATGTTCTAATATTATCACAGTTACGAAAAAGACCGCGGCGCAAGCCGACCGCCGATAAATATTTTGTTTCAACAAAAAATATTTAATTACAAGCAAGATTAACAATGAAAAATATCATAATTTATTATAAACCCGCTTTTCAAATCGCGGGGCTTGTGTTATATTTATAACCATGAACAACGAAACAAGCATTTTCGGGGAAGAATGGCCCTTTTCCAAGGCTAAAACCATCCTCCTCAAGGCCGCTGCCGACGTAATGAAGGACGCAGGTCCCCGCTCGGCAACATTGAAGAACATCGCTGGCAAGGCCGGCGTAACAGAACCTGCGATCTTCCGCCACTTCGACGGCGTCGACGGCATGTTCCAGTCGCTCTTTTCCATGGTGGAGCTCTATCTCAACTACTTCATGGACCTTTACAAGTACGATCTGTACATGGGCATCGACAGGCTTGAAAGCGTCTTTACGAAAACCCTCCAGGCAGTGAAGGACGACAAGGAACTGTCGTACATGATCTCCCAGCCGGACGCGATTTTCCGCCAGTATCCGAAACTCAAGACCCGCCTCAAGGAACTTCACCAGAAAGAGCGCGCACTCGCACTGGAATGCCTCAAGGAAGCGAAGGCAAAAGGCCAGATTCTGGCTAATGCCGATATCGAAGCGGCCACCAGCATGTTCATCGGTACTTCCACGCTCGTACTCCAGGGCTGGATCGACGGCGACTATGCGGATCCCGTTAAAGAAGGCAAAAAACTCTGGACGGCCTTCAAAGCTTTAATCGCGAAGCCGGGCATTCAGCCCATTATGCGCCCTCAGTCCGCTATCGTACAAAAAGCCAAAGTAGTTGTTACGCCGGTTTCCAAGCCCGCACCGAAAGCAAAAGCCGCGAAAAAAGCGAAGGCAGCGCCTAAAAAGACCGCAGCTCCCAAAGCTGCTCCCAAGGCAGTTGCAAAAAAAGCCGCTCCAAAAACAAAACCTGCCGTAAAACAAGTTGCAAAACCTGTAGCTAAACCCGCAGCCAAGGCAACAGTAAAACCGGCCGCGAAACCTGTCGCAAAATCAGCAGCGAAACCGGTAGCGAAACCTGCAGCCAAGCCTGCAGCAAAACCGGCTGCGAAACCGACCGCCAAGCCCGCAACAAAAGACACGCCGAAGAAATAACCTCCCATAATCAAAAAAACCCCTGAAACTCGATGTTTCAGGGGTTTTTTGTATGTAAAAAGCTCAACAGCGGCTTTTAACGGCGTTTTCCAAGGCCGCAAGAAGCTGGGCATGGGTAAACGGTTTTGCCAAAGCACATGCAATTCCAAAATGCCCCGTAAAATTCCTTATGGAATCCGCTTCCGTGGAAATTCTGCCTGACATGAGGACTATCGGTATACCAGGTTTTATCTGGCTAATTTCCAGGGCAAATTCAAGCCCATTTTTTCCCGGAAGAACAACATCGATAATTACCGCAACAGGGCTATTTTCCGTCAGGAGTTTTAAACCTTCGGCGGCGTCAGAGGCACTGAGCACTTTATACCCGGATTTCTCGAGCATCAGGGTGGAAATCTCCCGAATGCTCCACTCATCGTCAATAATCAGAACTTCATCCATCTCGTAGCTTCCTTTACATTGCCGATATACGAATCACGTCCATACTACTATAATCAGCTTATCGATTCTCGACAAGCTATCGGTTTTATAAATCAGCTTGACCCAGCTGTTTACATTGGATATTATGCAGTGATTGTTGCCGGGATGGTGGAATGGTAGACACCAGGGACTTAAAATCCCTTGTTGCGCAAGCGGCGTGTGAGTTCGAGTCTCATTCCCGGTACATAAAAACGCCGAAAAGCACTGCTTGCGCATGATGCTTTCCGGCGTTTTTTATGGAATCCGCTCTTAAAGGCGGCTTTTTCCGAGTGTCTGCCGGTAATGTCGTCTATCACCTTACGGGTACTGGCGATGGAACTGACACCCGGTTGCTGCCTGTTGCCATAGGCAGGGCGATCTCCGCCACTCTGCCGGGAAGGGTTTCCGCGTGGAGCTTGTCGATGCAGCAGAAAAAAGGCTTCGAGCTTTTTCAAGTACCGAAATTTCTGATCATCAGCCAAACTCGTTCTTCAGGAACTTTCCGTCACGCAGGCATGCAAGTACCGAAAAAAACTTGTCGAACACGACGATATCCGCCTCGTGCCCGGGAACCAGCAAGCCACGCTTGCCCAATCCAATGATCCTTGCGGGGTTCGTGGAGGCCAGCTTTATGGCGTGCTCTACGGGAAGGCCCCAGGTAACGAGGTTGCGAACGCCCTGAACCATGGTCAGGGAAGACCCGGACATGACCCTATCCGACTTACGGTAAAAGACCCCATCAATCAATTCTACTTCTTCGCGATTCGCAAAAAACGGACAAGACTCCTGTTCCGTCGGCTTTAGGGAATCGGTAACCAGAACGACTTTATCTTGGGGTTTGTCGCGCATCAACAGGTGTATCAGGTCGGGGTGTACGTGTTTGCCGTCGGCGATGATCTCGCAGGAAAGCTCAGGATTGATGAGAATGGCTCCTACCGCGCCTGGATCGCGGTGGTGCAGGCGGCTCATGGCGTTGAAGAAATGCGTCGAGTGGAGGATTCCCGCCTGCATGCCTTCCATCATGTTCTCGTAAGTGGCGTTCGTGTGCCCCGCCTGAAGTACGATTCCCCGGGAAATGCAAAACAACGCGAGCTCTCGCATACCCTTGAGTTCAGGCGCGACGGTCATGTTCGTGATATGTCCGCGACCTATCGCATAAAGGCGTTCCATTAATTCCAGGTCGACAGGTCTGATGTGCGCGGAATTCTGCGCGCCCAGCCTGTCGGGGGATATGAAAGGCCCTTCGAGATGGACCCCAGCGATCCTGGCTCCCGTTTCCCGGCCCATGGCGTCGAGGCAAGCCTTTATGGCGGCGCCCATGTCGCGGTCCTCCATGGGATAGATCGTCGGACAAAAACTCGTAACGCCGCAGAGACCCAGGGCATCTGACATACCGAGGATCGAGTCGACCGACAGGTCTTCCGTTCCGAAGCCGGCAAATCCGTGGATATGCGTATCGATGAATCCGGGGGCGACGTATGCCCCCCCCGCGTCGAATTGCGCGACGTCGCCGGACAACTTCTTCTGCAGGTAGCGCTTCTCGGAAAAGACTTCTACTATTGCTCCGTCCTGAACGAGAATCGCGCAGTTGTCCATCCGCGCGTAGCCGGCGAGCAGCGTCGCATTGTGAATACAAATTCCGGACATACTATCACTCCAGACGATCGTGCCGGTTCGTCAGCGACCAGGCATTATAAGGCAAGATGGAGCTTCTCTACGTTTACCCCCGCCAGCTCCACGACAGGTTTCCCTTTCCCGGAGGGGCCTGCGGGGAAGCGGACCGCGATACTGCGCCGTTCGCCGGGCAGGAGGGAAAGGTAATTGTCGTCGAGGAATACCGGCAGGAACGAGAGCCCGTCCGCATCGCCGACGACCCGCAGTTCCATAAAGAAGGCGATGACGTCGCCATTGTTCTCGAGGACGATGGTTCCAGCCCAATCTCCGCCCTCGAGGGCGATTGACGCGCCGGCCGATACCTTTGCCCGAGGAAGGTCGGACAGCGAACGGAAATCGGCAAAGGCGGCCTGCGGCGTATAGAGGTGCTCGAAGCGGACAGGACTGTAGTCCATCACGTCATCGCGGGTAGAGAGCCAGTAGAAGTTCGAGCTTAATTCGAGGTCGGCCGCATCCCCGAGGGAGAGCGCGAGGAACCAGGTCGCAGTGAGGCCGCCCGGCTCGGGGAGGCACATCGCAAGCCGCGACTCGTTCGGCCCCAGATTGACGACGGTTTCGACGGTTTCGAGCTCTCGGGAATTGATGTCGAAAACCCTCGCCTTCGCCTTGAGTCCCTCATGGCGTCCCATGGTCATGTTGATGGCGTAAACCTCCCGCCGGCCATAGTCCCAGGCGAGCTGGATGGGTCGGCAAGCCTTGCGCGCGCCGTAGAAAGCCCCGTTGGGAAGGAGATAGCTGTCCCAGAGCTGCCAGAACATGGAGGGCCAGGCAGAGTTGAGCATCCACTGAATGACCCCGGTGGCCGCGGGTCGGCGGACGGCAAAGGCTTCGAACATACCGCGCATGGCCTCGTAAGCCTGCAACTGCGACTTCTGGAGAAAGTCCTCGATTCCAGAAGAGAGGCCATGCCGGCGGTCGAGCGCGTTGCGGAAGGTCGTAAGGCTGTTGAAGATGGGCACGCCGCGTGCGCAGTGGAAGTCCCAGGTCTCGTCGATGGGCCAGAGGTGGTCCTTGCCCAGCATCCTTTGCATGCTCTCGAGAGGTGCAGGCTGGGGACCGGGCCCGGTTTCCGTGTTAAAGCCGAAGGCGCCGCCTTTCCTCGTGTCGCGATACCAGTAGACTGGCGGGCAATAATCGTAGGGGCCGCGCATCTTCATGCCCGAGGGACCAGTCACGCTGGAGGTGAAGTCCTTGGCGGACATCGCGTACGGCCTGTCGTCGCATTCCTCCATCACCTTGATGAAACGCCTCTCAAGGGCCGGCCGCGGGAGCTTGTCGCTTCCCCATATCCATCCGAGGATGGAGGGATGGTTGCGGAGCCAGATCACCTGGTCGCGCGTCATGGCTGCGACGAGGTCCATCTCATCCTCGGTCTCCGCGCCCATAAACTCGTCACAGGGCTTGCCGAGCTGTCCCTCCCACTCCCACTGGCAACTCCAGCCGGCAAGGATAAGGACTCCCTGGCGGTCGCATTCATCATATAGCGCATGATTCCTGCCCCAGATGCCTTCGAGCCTGATGCAGTTGAGGCCGAGGTGGCGGACATAGGCGACCTGGGCGATGACCTCCGCATCCGTGTCCAGGAGGAACATGTTGTCGGTCCAGCCGCCCCCGCGGATGAGGATAGTATGACCATTGACGATGTAGCCGCGGTGGCCGTCTTCATTGAAGTAGGTAGACACCTGCCTGATGCCAAAATTGATGTTCGTGCTGTCGGATACTTCGCCGCCGATGGAGAAGTCGAACCGGGCAGAATATAATTCGGGCGAGCCCATCTGGTGGGGCCACCAGACTCTCGGGTTCTCGATATGGAGATTATGATGGGCGGCTGCATCGAGGACCACCGCTATGAGCTCGCCCGCGGCGACGGTGACGTCCAGCGACACCGATTTATCTTCGACCGCGAAGCGCAGGATCCCGGAAACTTCGCGATCCGAGTGGTTCCGAAGCTCGACTCCGGCACTGAGGTCTGCGAAGGCCAAGCCATCCAGGTCGAGACGCGAGCGCACAAAAGGTTTGCTTACGGAAACCGCGCCGGAAAGGAGGAGGTCGACGCCGCGCCAGAGTCCCATGCAGCGGTCTTGGGGTCGGGGGTTCCAGTCGGCAAAGTCAAGGCGGAAGTCTCCTGGGCGGGGCTTGGTAACGCGCACGGCGAGGATATTGGTCCCCGGAAGGGCAAAGGCGGAGACCTCGAATTCCCAGGTCCTGAAGGTCCCGAAGATCTCGTCTTCGCCAGCGACCTTATGGCCATTGAGCCAGACCTCGCCACGGTAATTGATGCCGTGGAAGGCAAGGCGGATCCCCTCGGGAAGGCCGTCCCGAGGCAGCTCGAAGGAGCGGCGGTACCACCAAGGCTGCTCGAAAGGCGCCTCGCCGATGGATTCAAGGTTTCGACCGACATAGAGATTTGGATGCTCACCCGCCTTGATGAGGTTGCCCATTACGGTGAGGGGCACGCTCGCCTCGCGCCAGGCGGAGGCATCGCAGGACGGCGTAGAAATTACGCTGCCGTCCTGGGTAAGGCCATCCTGGCTCCCGAGTCTCCAGGCTCCTTCGCCGGAGAGCGCTATCTTGTGTTCCATGCGTAATCCTTCATTAATGATTATCGTACCCATACACGACTTCGCGCAAAGCGCCGGGGATGGCCTCAACGCGTAAGAAGTCCGCGACCATGGGCCTTATGCGAAATGGCAGGCCGCGAATCTGCCGGGGTCAACCTGCCTCAGTTCGGGCACGCCGCCCGTACGGCATCGTTCCTGGGCCTTCGGGCAGCGCGGCTCGAAGGGACAGCCCGGCGGATCCCACAGCGGGCTCGGCGGCTCACCTCTAAGCTCACCGTTCAGAAGGGAACGGGCCTCCGGGTCCCAATCCGGAATCGACTTGAGCAGAGCCTGCGTATACGGATGCGCTGGCGCCGTAAAGAGCGTCTCGGAAGGCCCGGATTCCACGACCCTGCCGAGGTACATCACGAACATGGTGTCGGAAACATAGCGGACCAGATCCAGATTGTGGGAGATGAAAATATAAGCCAGGTTTTCTTCCTTCTGGATTTCCTTGAGCAGATTTATGACTTGGCTCTGCACCGACACGTCGAGGGCACTGGTGGGCTCGTCGCAGACGATGAGCCTGGGCTTGAGCGCCAGCGCTCGCGCCACGGCGATGCGCTGGCGCTGTCCTCCGGAAAACTCGTGCGGATACCGCTCCAGGGCATCCGCGTGCATGCCGACCCTGGCCAGGAGGCTTACGAGATGCTCCCTGGCTTCGTTAAGGTTTTTTGCCAAGCCGTGGGCTTCGAGCGGCTCGAGCAGTATCTTGCCGACGGTCATGCGGGGGTCGAGGGAAGAAAACGGATCCTGGAAAACCATCTGCACGTCGCGCCGGAACGCAAGTTCGTTTTTTTTGTCCAGCCTGCCGAGAACTTCGCGCCCTATGCCGTCGCGGTCGAAATACTCGAGGGAGCCTTCGCCTTCGTGGATGCGCGCTATTATCCGTCCGAGGGTAGTCTTGCCGCAGCCCGATTCGCCTACCACGCCGATGGTCTGTCCGCCGGAAATCTCGAAATCGAAATTGTCCAGCGCGCGAAGGTGTCCCTTGACGAGCATGAGCACGCCTTTCCGTATCGGGAAAAGCTTGCGGAGTCCTTTTCCGCGCAGTATCGTCGATGCGTTCATTCCAGACCTCCATGGTATAGCCAGCACGCAACCTCGCGCTTACCGGCATTTCCTGCGACCGGGCCTAGCGGGGGTTCTTCCCTCAGGCAGCGCTTGCCCGTCTTGTCACAGCGGGCCGCGAAACGGCAACAGCCTTCTGCGATCTCGTTGGGCCGGGGAACCGAGCCATGGATGGCCGTCAACGGGCGGCCCTTGCTCTCTTTCGTGATGCGCGACTTCAGAAGGCCTTGGCTGTAGGGATGAAGCGGAGAGGCGAACAGCCCGCTGACATCGGCCTTCTCCACGATCTTGCCTGCGTACATCACGTGTACCCTGTCGGCGATCTCCGCGACCACCCCGAGGTCGTGCGTGATGAAAAGCAGCGCGGTGCCCGTCTCGCGTCTCATGGCATACAGGAGACGGAGCACTTGCGCCTGTATCGTAACGTCGAGCGCCGTCGTGGGCTCGTCGGCGATAAGGAGCCTGGGCTTGTTCATGACGGCGATGGCTATGAGCACGCGTTGAAGCATGCCTCCCGACATCCGGTGCGGATATTCGTCAATTCGCGTTTCGGGCTCCGGTATGCCCACCGAGCGCAGTGCCTCGACGGCGACGGCCTTTGCGCGCTCCCTGCTGTCGGGATAATGAGCCTGCCTGGCCTCGACCATCTGCTCGCATACTGTAGTCAGGGGATCGAAAGCGGACATCGGCTCCTGAAAGATCATGCCCATATCCTTGCCGCGCAATTCTCGGCGACGCGCATGCGAAGCGGCCGTGATATTTTCCCCGTTGAATTTGATGGTACCGGACTGAATGACCTTCGAGCCCGAGTACAAACCCATGATAGTGCGGGCAGTAACGCTTTTACCGCTGCCCGATTCCCCCACGAGCGCGAGAACCTCGCCCTCTTCCAGGTAAAAGGAAACGCCGTCGGACGCCTTGACGACTCCGTCGAAGGTCTTGAAATGCGTGCGGCCGTCTTGGACTTCCAGGAGTCTTTCCATGGCTAGGCCTCCAGCTTTTCTACGGTGCCGTTCGGATCGAACGCGTCGCGGAAGGCATCTCCCACGAAGTTGAACGAAAGAACGGCGATCATGATGAACAAACCCGGGAGCATCAGCCACGGGTAGCTCTGTATCGCGCTGATCGACTGCGCCTGCTTGAGGAGGAGACCCCAGCTCGTCATAGGCTCCTTGATGCCGAGGCCCAGGAAGCTGATGGTGCTCTCGCCCAGGATCATGCCGGGAACGGAGAGCGTGGACACCACGATGAGGTAGCTCGCCACGTTGGGGATAATGTGCGACGTTATGATTTTTAAAGGCCGGACGCCGGCGGCTTTCGCGGCGAGCACGTATTCCTTCTCCCGCAGGCTCAACGCCATGCCCCGGACCACGCGCGCCACGCCCATCCAGCCGATGAACGAGAGCACGATGACGATGCCGAAATACAGATAGGTGCTGGGCCAGGTCGGAGGGATGATCATCGCCAGGGCCAGCCACAAAGGGATGCGGGGAAACGAGCGAAGCACCTCGATGAGCCGCTGGATGAGGACGTCGGGCGTGCCGCCGAAATATCCCGACACAGAGCCTATCAAGGCGCCTATCACGACGGAAAGGAAAGTACCGACCAAGCCCGCGGAGAGCGATACGCGGGAGCCATGCAAAATCCTGGAGAACAGATCGCGGCCGAACTGGTCCGCGCCGAAAATATTCAATGGAACTTGAAGGGCCCCTTCTTGAAGGGCGCCATCTTCATCCTTAAGGACCGCTCCGGAGCCGAGGCCGAACAGGTGCAGGTCGCCGGGAATGAATCCCAAGACCTTGTAGGGAGAACCCTTCACGAAAAAATGCAGCTTGAACGGCGTTTCGGTATCCTCTCGGTACTCGAGCCGGAAGGTTTCCGGATTCCTCGCTTGGCTCTTGGCGTACACGAACGGCCCGATGAATTTACCTTGGTGAATCCAACGGATATGCGACGGAGCCGCGTACGCCGCCAGTTCGTTGTCGTCCTTCATGCCGTACGGCGCGACGAAGTCGGCGAAAATAGCGCAGAGGTAGAGCACGGCAAGGCAGACGAGGCCGAAGCGCCCGAGTTTGTGCTTCATGAACGAGGAGAGCTTCCTGTTTCCGGTTTTACGTTTTTTTTCCATGTCGATGCCTCCTGTCAGCTCATTCGGATTCGGGGGTCGAGGAAGGCCAGCGCAATATCCGAAAGGAGGCTCCCTATCTGCGTGATGAACGCGATGAACATGAGGAATGCCATGATCAGGTATTGGTCGCTGTTGAGCAGCGCCTCGTAGAAGAACGGACCGATGGTGGGCAGGCCTATTACGATGGAAGCGGTGATGGTGCCGGAAAACACTTCGGGCAACTGCATGCCCGCGATGCTAATCATCGGGTTTATCGCGTTCTTGAGTATATGTCCGCGCACCTTGGACTCCTTGAGCCCGCGGGCGCGCAGGGCCTCTACGTACGGCGCTCCGGAGGCGTCGAGGTAATTGCCGCGCATTACGCGCATCAGCGACGCGACACCCGCGGAGCCGATAACCACCACGGGAACCCAGATATGCTTTGCGAGGTCCCAAAGCTTGGACCAGGACCAGGGCGCAGCCGTATACGCGCTGGAAAAAAGTCCGCCGACGCTCTTGGAACCGCCCAGGACCAGGAGGAACATGATGAGTATCGCCAGGAAGAAATCGGGTACCGACAGGCCGAAAAAAGCGGCGCCCGTTAATGAATAATCACCCAGGCTCCGCGGCCGCGTCGCAGAGTAGACGCCAAGGGGGATGGCGAGAACCCATTGGTAGATTATGGCGAGCACGGCGATGGCGACGGTCCAGCCCATGCGCTCCGATATGAGTTCCCATACCGGCCTCCGCGAGGCGAACGACCAGCCGAAATCGCCGCGGAATACGATGCCGCCTATCCACATGAAGTAGCGCTCCGCCGGGCTTTTGTCCAAGCCGTACTCGAGGCGGATCGTCTCGATCTGTTCTTTGGTTATGTCGGGATTGGAGAGAAACTGACTGACGTAGTCGCCGGGCTGCAGTTCCACCACGGTGAAACAGATTACGGAAATTACGAGCATCATGGGAATCATGATGAGTATTCGCCGCACGATGAATGACCACATGGTTTTTTCTCCTCGGGGACGGGTGTATCAATCTATGATAGCACTGATTTCGGGATAGTGCCCCGGCATTCCAGGGCAAGACGGAAAGATGCCCACCCAAAACAGGCAGGCATCCTTCATGCAGATTTTATTTCCTGAAGAAGACGGTATATGGAGAGTAGACGATGAGGCCTTGGGGGTTCTGGTAGAAATTGCCGACGTTCTTGCTGGCGCCGTACAGGTTCATGCCCTTGCAGACGAAGATAATCGGGATTTCCTCGGCATAGATCGCCTGGTGGCGGTCATAGAGAGCTTTGCGCTTAGCCTGGTCCATCTCAACCGCACCTTGAGCGAAAATGTCGTACAGTTCTTTCTCCCACGGGTACATTTCCGCGAATACAGGCTTGCTGTCCGCGTCTTTGGTGGATATGTGCCAGTAGTACAGGTTGCCCGTGGGCTGGTAGATTCCCAGGCGCAGGTGCGGGTCGGGCTGGTTACCGAAGGCGCGGATGCACATGTCGAAAGTACCGGAATTTATCTTCTCGCCGAAAAGCTTGTCGTCGACCGACTGCATCTCGAGCTTTACGCCCAGTTTCTTGAGACTCTCGGAGAGGAGCATCGCGGTGTCCACGTGCTCCTTGGTTACGCCTACGGTAAGCACGATTTCCAGGGGCTTGCCGTCCGGGCGGTCAAGCCAGCCGTCGCCGTTTGCGTCTTTAAGACCCATGCCGGAAAGCAGGCTTGCGGCGATCTTGGTGTCGTAGGCTCGGCGGATCTTCTCGATGGCCGGATTATAGAATGCCTTGTTGGAAGGCAGTATCGGGCTTCCTCCGAGCACGGCAAGACCGGAATAGACCTGGTCGATCACCTTCTTGCGGTCAAGCGCGCGTTCCACCGCCATGCGGAATTCCTTGGTGCGGAGAATCTTCTGCAGCACGGGGTCCTTGGAGTCGAAGTTGAACGCGATGTGCATCGGCGACGGCGTGGGCTTGGTCGGCTCGGTGCGGAAAATGACATACGGAGCGCCTTTCAGTTCCTTCTCCTTGAGGCCGGGGAATTGCGCCGCGGAGATTCCGTCGGTGTAGCTGACTTCGCCGGACTCAAACTTGAGCATGGCGGCCTCGTTGTCCTTGACCAGGGCAAACTCAAGGAAATCGGCATAGGGCAACAGGTTGCCCATGGTATCCACGCGCCACGAATACGGGTTGCGCTTGAGTACCACGCGCTGGTCCACGATGTATTTATCAAGCACGTAGGCGCCGGTTCCCACGATCTGGGTAAGGTCGGAAGCGGTGGTCCAGGGGTTGTTCACCGAGCTCATGTCGTCTTTGTTGATGAGGGGCTCGAGCTTGTGCTTCGGGGTGATGAGCACGAAGGTAAGGGAGGTGAAGAGGGTTCCCACCGGCCTGGCCATGGTAACCTTTACGGTGCGGTCGTCGACCTTGGACCACTCGAAGGGCTTGCCGTCCACCATGAACACGGTCACCTGGTTGCCCAGGGCGTTCTTGTTCTGCACGAAATAATTCATGGTAAAGATAACGTCGTCGGCGGTAAAGGGCTTGCCGTCAGACCATTTCACGTCGCGGAGCTTGAAGACGACGCTGTTGCCTTCGATCTTCCAGCTGGTGGCGAGACCCGGCTCCAGCGCGTTGTTCACCGGGTTCATCTCCACGAGGCGATCAAGCGCCTGTTGCTGGATCGTGTAGGTATTGTTGTCGCCAAGCACTCCGTAGTAATTGAAGGTCTGGGGAGCTCCGGGCAGCCTGAGCGTAACCGTACCGCCGCGGTTGGGGGCTTTGTCCAGAGTAAGTTGCGCGTCCACTACCTTGGGTTCCTTGGTCTGGACCAGAAGCTTCGCTTTTGCCGCAGGAGTTATTTGACCTGCACTTTGGGCAAAAACGAAACCGCAGGAGAGTACGGCCATAGCGAATACGACGGCCATCCTGATTTGCTTCATTCTTTTCCTCCTCGATGTTTTTACGGCAACACCGGCTTATCCAGCCTGTTATTACCTGTTCATTCTATGCGCGAAAACACCCGAACGGGGCAAATTCCACGCGCATTGCTGACTTCACATAAAAATTCCGCGATTGCCTCTGCGGAAATGTCGGTATACTCGTAGGCGCACGCGATACCCGAAACAGCTCCCTGACAGGCTGTTTCGACGAGTTCGGCATCGTACGGGCTGCGCATCGAAACGCAGAACAGTTCGATTCCGCGCCGCGCGCACTCGGCCGCGATTCCGGCCAAAAAAACGCCTTGCCCAGGATGCTTGCCCAGCGCATACACACCTACGACGACCGGGCCGGCGCTGATCGATCCCAGGCAGGCGACAAGCGAAGAATCGTCCGGGTCAAGTCCGACGCAGAATGATTTTATTTTGGGCTGCATAGAAGAAAGATACGAAGACACCGTTCTGCGGCTTGGACCGTAATCTTCCGCACCGGTCTGAATTTCCGGAAGCAGGTCGATATAGGTACCGCCGCGGGCAAGCCAAGGTGCGTTCTTGCCGCTTAAGACGCTTATCGAGGCTTTTGCAACCTTCGCGGATAAAGCGACGGCGGCGGGGCTTCGCAATGCTGCCGACGATATCGAATCATCGGCGCATCCGACGCCGATCCGGGATTTGGCTTCCAATATCCTGCGAAACGAATCGTCTATGCGGGTTTCAGGAATCGTTCCGTCGCGCACCGCGGCCAAGATCGAGTCGAAGGCTGCGTTCTGAACGGAAGCGGTATGGCTCAGGCACAATATGTCCGCCCCGGCCAACACTGCCCGAACGGCCAGCTTATCGAACCGGCCCTGCACTGCCTGCATCTCCAGGCAGTCGGTCAGGATGAGTCCCCGGTATCCGAGCCGTTCCCGAAGGAGCCCGGTTAGCACGCGAGACGACAGGGTGGCGGGAATGGCATCCGGTTCCACAGCCGGAAAGCGCACGTGAGCGCTCATGACCGCGGCGATTTCTTCCTTGATAAGCCGCTTGAAAGGAACGAGTTCTACATCTTCCAAGCGGCTTAAGCCTGAGTTTACCACGGGCAAACTCAGGTGCGAGTCCACGGTAGTATCGCCGTGACCGGGAAAATGCTTGGCCGTCGCGAGCATTCCAGCCGAGGCCAACCCCCGGGCAAAAGCCGCAGAAAGCTCCGCGACGACATGTGGGTCCTCTCCGAAACTGCGTACCGCGATAACGGGGTTGGCAGGGTTTACGTTGATATCGGCTACAGGCGCAAGATTCATGTTGATGCCTAAAGCCATTAGTTCGGTGCCGCTTATCAAACCGAGGCGCTCCACGTCGGCAAGCCCGATCTCCCCGGCCTCGAACGCGGCCGCAATCGCCATGGCACCGGGAATCAAGGTAATTCCCTGAACGATCCTGGCTACCGTTCCGCCTTCCTGATCTATTGCTATAAGAGGCTGTATTCCGGTATTACCGGTAATTAGAGCACGAATTTTTCGGGACTGTTCCATCATGAACGAAGGGGAGCCTGAGTTCCTCGAGAATAAAATAATATTCCCGATAGGACGTTCAGAGAGGACACCCGCGAGCGTGGCGAAGCCTTCCTGACCGCCGGGATACCCAATGAGAAGCATTTGTCCGATTTTTTGTTCGAGACTTTTTGTCCGCACATCGACTACACTGCATGCCATGCCGATAGTATCACTCCATTTTAGAAATAACGCAACAAAATTTTAAATAAATTTTATAATATTTAAAATATTATTCCATTATCTTAAAACCTATGTTACACTAAACTTGGTAACAAAAGGTGTTCTGGAGGAATCATGACGAGCGGAATCGCATTACTCAAAGAAATTCAACCTTCATGTACGGAGGCTGAACGCAAAATAGCCGACCACTTAATACTGAATCCTAAGACTGCTGTCTTTTGCACCATAGCCGAACTTGCAAATCAAGCGAAAAGCAATCCCTCCGCCGCAATAAGGCTCTGCAAACGCGCGGGGCTGTCGGGTTATCGCGAATTGCAAATATTGCTGACAAAGGACATTTATGAGCAGGCAGGCGCGGAGGAACCTCAGCAGACGATAGAGCTGGATTCAAGCCTTTCCGTGGATTCCATAGCCCGAACGGTAATTGCCAAAACCAAGGACGCCATTGACCGGGTTCTCTCCCTCGTCAATCCGACGGCGATCGAGTCCGCCGCTTCCAAAATCCTGGCGGCGCGCTCGGTTACGGTCCTTGGTTCCGGGGCTTCCGGCAACGTAGCCTACGATTTTTTTCAAAAGCTCACGCGTATCGGCATCGTTTGCAGCTTTTCATTCGACGCAGGCGTACAGACAAGCATTGCGTGCGGACTGGAAGAAGGCGATGTTGCCGTGGCATTTTCTTATTCGGGTCGAACCATCACGACCAACGCAAGTGCCCGCGAGGCGAAGCGCTCCAAGGCGGAACTTATTTCCATCACCAGCGTCGGCAACAGCCCGCTGGAAAAGCTGTCGGACATCGTGCTGCAAGTACCAAACACGGAACCTATCATGCGTACCGGTGCCTCGCTGTCGCGCGCTACCCAGCTCGTGCTCGTGGATATCCTCTACGCCACCATCGTCTGCCGCAGCATCGAAAAATCGATCCCGCGCATCGAACGGAGCATGAAGGCGGTACACGACAAGGCAAACATCGACGAAGGGAAACTGGCATAATCATGAAATCTTCCATCTGGAAAAATCATAGGCTTATGACCAAACAATGGGACATGCGATGAATATCGACTTATCGGGACTAACCACAGAACGGGAAAATCCGGCCAGCAGCGACATCGATTCAAAGACGACTCAGGAAGTCCTTGCCATCATAAACAACGAAGACAAGAAAGTCGCTTTCTCCGTGGAAAAATGCATACCGAACATGACCGCATTGGTGGACGACGTCGTGGCGTCCTTCAAGAAAGGCGGCAAGCTCGTCTATGTTGGGGCGGGAACTTCGGGAAGGCTGGGAGTGTTGGACGCGTCCGAATGTCCTCCTACCTTCGGGACTCCTCCCGGCATGGTGCAGGGTCTTATCGCGGGAGGTCTCGACGCGCTGGTGCGTTCCGTGGAATGGGCGGAAGACAAGGCGGACCAGGGAGTAGCCGACCTCAAGGCGATAAATTTCGGCAAAGACGACGTGCTGGTAGGCATTACGGCATCGGGCCAGGCCCCTTACGTTTTGGGCGCGCTCGAGTACGCGCGCAAGCTCGGCGCAAAAGTCGGGGCGATTTCATGCAACCAAAATTCCGAGACCTTCAAGTTCGCCCACCATGTCATCTTCGTCGACGTCGGTCCCGAGGTGGTAACCGGATCGACGCGCATGAAATCGGGAACCGCGCAGAAACTCGTGCTTAACATGATAACGACCACGGCGATGATCCGGATTGGCAAAGTATACAAAAACCTGATGATCGACCTGACGCCCGTCAACAAGAAACTCGTCGAGCGTTCCAAGAACCTGATTATGCGCGCCACGGATTGCGACCGCGAAACGGCGGAGGCAGCCTTCGAAGGCTCGGGTAAAAAACCGAAAATCGCCATCGTGATGGTATTGCTTGGGATAGACGCGAAAGGCGCCACGGAGCTCGTAAAAAAGCATGACGGCCATCTTTCCAGCGCCATAGACGCCTTTAAGGCAACAAAATAATAATCATGGTCATCACCGGCCTCGAAAGGACAGCCGACGATCCGCGGGTCTTTGGCTCTTTCGCCGAAAAAAGCGACCGGGTCGGGCTCGTGGCGAATCCAACCTCCTGCACCTCGGCCTTCGTCCCCGCCGCGAAAATCCTGGCGAAAGCCGCCGCGAAGACGGGAGCATCTCTCGTCCGGCTGTTCGGTCCCGAGCACGGATTCTACGGCGAAGCGCAAGCCGGCGCCCACGTCCCCGACGGCATTGACCCAGAAACGGGAATTCCGGTCGTCAGCCTGTACGGCAAATCGGCAAGACCCGACAAAAAATCCTTGGAAGACTTGCAGCTGCTCGTTTTTGACATGCAGGACGCCGGCCTCCGCTGGTATACGTATTTAGGCACGCTGACCCGCATCGTCGAGGCCATCGCCGGTCTCAGGGACGAAAAAAAACTTTACCCAAGGCTTCTCGTGCTGGATCGGCCGAATCCGCTTTCGGGGGCGATACTGGAAGGACCGGGCCTTGACCCCGGCTTTGAATCGCTCGTGGGTCCGCGGAATATTCCCGCGCGCCACGGCATGACCCTGGGTGAATACGCGCGCATGATCGCCGCCGAGTCCGGCCTGAGCGCGGACGTACTGCCCATGGAAGGCTGGAGCCGCGGAATGGACATGGCGGAATGCGGGTTGCCCTGGATTCCGCCCTCCCCGAACCTGCCGACCATGGAATCGCTGCGGGCCTACGCGGGAACCTGTCTCCTGGAAGGAACCAACGTATCGGAGGGGCGCGGAACGACGCGGCCCTTCGAGGTTTTCGGCGCACCATGGATGGACGGAAACCTTATAAAGGAAGCTATCGACTCGGAAGGAATCGAAGGGCTCGCCTGCAGGCCGACCTTCTTTACCCCTTGGTTTTCAAAATATAACGGCGAACGCTGCGGCGGCGTGCAGCTCTACATCGATCCGCGTTCCTGCTCGCCTCTATACGCCTCCCTCGTATGGCTCGGCCCCAGGATAATCAAGCTGCTTCGGGACGTTTACCCGCTCCAATTTTCCGTCTTGCCGCCCTGGAAGGCCGGCGGCAAACGAAGCCTGAGCCTTCTTTACGGAAACGACAGCCTTGCGGACGGTTTGGCGCCTATAGCTGATGACTCCGGGGAAAAAACTCGCCTCTCCCGGTTCGACGTACTGCGCGAGCCCTTCCTGCTTTATGGATCGGAGGACCGTGAATGACCGGAAACTGCGCACACATCGTTGAAGGCTCCTGGCATGCCATCGGGCTTATGTCGGGAACGAGCGTCGACGGCATCGACGCTTCGCTGTCGAAGTACTCGATCGTCCGAGCCCCAAACGCACCCTCAGGTTACAGGATCCTAACGGAATTGATATCGACGCACGACCACCCCCTGCCCGACGATACGAAGAAGCGCATATTCGATTTGTTCGAAGACAAGGCAGGATCGCTCGAAAGGCTGGCACTCCTGGACATGGAACTGGGAGAGCTGTTCGCCGAGGCTGTCAATGCTTTGCTGCGCAAGACCGGTATGGACGCGAAAGACATAAGCGTAATAGGCAGCCACGGGCAAACTATCCGGCATGTCGCAGGAGACCCCGGCAACCGGTCGAGTCTTCAGATCGGCTCGGGCTCCGTAATCGCGCAAAGGACGGGCATACCGACAGCCTGCGACTTCAGGCCCGGGGACATCGCAGCGGGCGGGACCGGAGCTCCGCTGGTACCGTTCTTCGCAAAAACCATCGCAGACGGCTTTCCAAAACCGGTGGCATTCCAGAATTTCGGCGGCATAGGTAACGTATGCTGGATTCCCGAATCAGGAGATCTTATCGCATTCGATACCGGTCCGGGCAACATGATTGCCGATATGCTGGCAGAGGCTGCCACGGATGGTCGCCTCCAATTCGACAAGGACGGCGCGATGGGACTGGAAGGTTCCCTACGTAAAGATTTATTGACCCATTGGCTGTCACACGGATTCCTCCTCAAAAAGCCGCCCAAGAGTTCCGGCAGGGAGGAGTTCGGCGGTATCTTTTACGACCGGGAACTGCGCGGCATCGTTGAGCAGGCCAAGGCAAACGGCGAGATCGGATTTCTGCGGGACCTGATCTGCACGGCAGAAACGTTTACAGCGCTATCGACGGCGCAGGCATACGGGAATCACCTGCCGGCCATGCCCAAAACGGTGATCGTGAGCGGAGGCGGCGCGCGCAATCCCGTCATCATGAGGGAACTCCGCAACGCGCTTTCCTCCTCCGAGGTACTCGATGCCGATACGGCAGGGTTCAGCATCGATTATATGGAAGCCGCTGCTTTCGGACTGTTCGGCCTGCTTCGATTCCTTGGGCTCCGCAACACCTTGCCGGAAGCGACGGGTGCCAGGCACGCCGTATGCGCAGGCGGGCTTTTCCTGCCTGACTGACATTTTTTTTGGGAGGGCATCATGCAAGACTGGATATTCGGTATTGACGGCGGAGGAACGGCCTCGCGCCTGCGCGCGGAAAGCCTGAACGGGACGGTACTGTACCGCGGAAGCGCGGGCAGCACCAACCTAAACAGCAACAGTCCGGAATCGGTCGAGGAACAATTACGCCAATTGTTCGAAAATGCATACGCAAGCGGTTGCGTCGAAAAAGCCGGCTGCGTCGCAGGCTTCCTTGGAAGCGCAGGCGCGGGCCGGCCCGCGGAAAAATCGGCGCTGGCGCGCTTTATTGCCGGGCAGGTACCCGAAACCGCAAAATTCCGCATCGGCGACGATGCCGAGCCTGCGCTCGCCGGGGCCCTAGGTAACGTAGAAGGTTATATACTTATCGCGGGAACCGGATCAATCGCGCTTGGACGGAGCGTATCCGGAGAGACCTGCCGCGCGGGAGGCTGGGGGCATTGGCTGGGCGACGAAGGCTCCGCGTTCTGGATTGCGTTCGAGGCGATCAAGCGCGGAATCAGGGCATCCGAGGGCCGAGAGGAAGCTACGGCGATCACTGAAGAGGCTCTTCTGTTTTTCGGCAAGCGCGGCCTGCAGGAATTGATCCCCTGCATCTACAAAAATTTCGACAAGCCGACGATTGCGCGTTTCGCGGTTAAGGTCGACGAGTTGCGCATCCGGGGAGACCGGGTCGCGGCAAGGATTTTCGATCAAGCCGCCGACGCGCTTGCCAAGCTAGTATCGTCGGTATACTTTAGGTTCAATAAAAAAATAACAAACTCCCGAGTAGCGCTGTGCGGCGGACTCATCGAGGGAAACGCCTTCCTGAGGAATCTGAGCGCTGCCGCCATAACCCGGATATGCCCTGCTCTCCCGATCGCGGACCCGGTGGGCGACGCGCAGGAAGGCGCATGCTTGATCGCCCGATCGATGCTCGCTTAACTCTCGCCCAGCCAGCCGAGGACAGCCTCCTGGATTTCCTCCTCCCACAGAAAAAAGGACGAGTGCCTTCCCAGTCTCTTTTCCGGCTCGGCGGCGGTGCCGTTGATGAAATACAGATACCCGTAACGCTTCTCTGGATGGAACATCATCCCTCCGAGAAAACCGTATGCGTCGCCGTGGTGCCCCCAGAGCGCTGGACTGCCTCCTGGAAGAAGTCTGTCGCCCCCGAATCCGTCGCTGGCTCCCGTGTTGCGGATGAGGGCAAGGCCGGTGGAACGCGTAAGCCCGACGGATATTTCGCCATTGACCCATTCGGGGTCGAAAGTCCACCGGGGCGTCGTCATCATGCGGACGCCTTGGGGCGACAGAATCCTGACGCCGTCAACGGAACCTCCGTTCATGAGCAATCTGAGCACTTTTGCCTGGTCCATGATGGACACCCGGAGCCCGCCCTGCGGTGAAAAGAGCGTACCGTTCGTTCCCGGCACGTAGGAATCGAGCGAGCCTTCGCCGAGCCCCGGCAAAACAGAAAAGGACATCCTGGGTTTTTTCCCGAGGTAGTCATCGATCTGCGGCACCCAGGGACAGGCTGGATCCCATACGCCGTCCCTGGCTTTACGGTACGACGATCCCAGCCTGGAAAAACCCAGGTCAGATAAAATACTAACATTGAACGAGGCGTCCATCCCGAGAGGCTCGAATATGAATTCTCGCATCAATAAGTCGAAGCGCATGCCGGAAACGAATTCCAGAACCGTTCCAACCACGCCGAAACCGAGATTACAGTAGGAGAAGTAATTACCCGGGGAGAGATCCTTCCCGGGCAAGGGCTTCGCAAAATGGCCACCGCTCTCGTATGCTGGGTTCCCCGGTTCGAAAAATTCGCGAAAACTGCTTCCCATGGGAAGAGAATACACTTCCCCGTCGCGCAAGGAAGACGTATGGGACAACAGCATCGCGCAGGTAATCGGGACCTCCGGGAAGGAAGGGTTCCGCAACTTGAAACCGAGGTAGTCGGACACGTCGCGCTCAAGATCGAGCTTGCCGCTCTCGCTCAGGGCTACGGCGACTATTCCTACTACGGGCTTGGATATGGAGGCGATCCTGAATTTCGTGTCTGCCTCGATCGGCAAATCTGCATCCGCCGCACTGGCGGCGATGTGCCTGCGGCCGCTGAAAAAAGTATGGACGATACGGTCGTCGCGCAGGATCACCACGGAAAGACCGGCAGTCTCCGCGCCTGGCGTTCCGGCGATCCCAGCCAAACGCCTGTCCAAAATAACGTCCCGATCCTTTTCTTCCGTATTCATCATGAATCCTTCTTCTTTCGCCATTCTTGACATTACGACCGCGATAGGTCACGATCTGTTCCGGCATAGCCCTACGCCGGGTTTTCCTGCGCAGGGCTTCATGGCCGATTACGAGGAGAATACCATGGATTCCTTCAAAGACCCCAGGCGATCGCTATCTATCGGGGCGCAGGCATGAGCGCGTTCAAATTTCGCGCGGGAGAATTCGCCCGGGGAACCGCCCTCGCCGCCGCTTTGCTCGCCGCCGCCTTTGCCTTGGCCCGATTCGGATTCAAGCACGACTACTACTTCGCGATCCTCATCCCGCTCGGCATGATCGGCTGCCTCCTCGTCGCATGGGGCCTCTACCTGAAGGACGACGGCTTCATCAAAAAGCAGGCGGTATCCCCCGAACGGACCGCCGCAGGAGAACTGTCGGTGCCGCGGCCGGGCGACGCCGCCCAGATCAGCGACATGCGCGCAGCTGATAAAACCGATACCAGTGAAAAATTACTCACTGAAAGTGAAAGCGGGCGGCCCGACGTTTCCATGTTCGCCCCTCGAGACAATACGCTGGTTTCGCGGGCAGACCACCGCGCCGAGAGACAGGGCGTCTCGGCTCCGAGCAGGCCGACCCGCAGGATACTCCTATGGGCCGCCGCCGAGCTCGCCCTGGCTGCCAGCCTACTTTACGCCCTGGCCGGGGTGGGCACCAAGTTCTTCGGATAAGGCTGCCGCCTTATTTCAATTGACCGCGGTACCGATCTGCCTCGGCGCGGTTCGCCAGGACGAAATGCTCGGGCGCAACCTCCGTCCAGGTCGGCCGCTCGATGGAATAATCGTGCGCGTTCCTGTCATAAATTATCACCTTCTTTTTTTTCTCCATGCGGGGATCAGGGACGGGGATGGCTGAAAGCAGCGCCTTGGTATACGGATGCAGCGGATGCTCGAAAAGCTCCTCGGTCTCGGCTAGCTCCACGATCTCTCCCTTGTTTATCACCGCGATGCGGTCGGTGATGAAACGGACTACCGACAGATCGTGCGCGATGAACATGTAGGTAAGACCCTTTTTCCGCTGCAGCTCCGACATCAGGTTCAAGACCTGCGCGCGTATCGATACGTCCAACGCGGAAATCGGCTCGTCGGCCACGACAAGCTCGGGCTCCATTATGAGGGCGCGCGCTATTCCTATGCGCTGTCTCTGCCCGCCGGAGAACTCGTGCGGGAATCGGCTCGCGAACTCGGGGAGCAGGCCAACCTCGAGGAGGGCCTTCTCCACCTTTCCCTTGCGCTCCGCCTCGGATGAAAAATTCTTCAGGTTATACAAACCTTCGGAGACGATGTAGTCGACCTTGGCGCGCTCGTTCAGCGACGTCATCGGGTCCTGGAAGATCATCTGTATCTTCTGCACCACCTCAAGGTCGAGCTCTTTGTCTATTTTTCCGTTGATCCGCCGCCCCTTCCACAAAACAGAACCGGACGTAGCCTCGTTTATCCTGACGATGCTGCGCCCGATGGTAGTTTTGCCGGACCCCGATTCTCCCACCAAGCCGAAGGTCTCGCCGCGCTTGATGTCGAAATTAACGTCCTTGACGGCCACGAACTTGCCTTCCTTCGTGTCGAACTCGACACGAAGGTTTTCTACTTTCAGGAGGATCTCTCCCCGCTTCAGATCTTTCATGCCTCGCTCCTTGCGTATTTTGCCTTCAGCGCGCGGATAGCATCCGGGGGCTCAACCTTGGGCGCGCGGGGATCAAGAAGCCACGTCGACGCGGAATGCGTGGGGCTTACTTCGAAGCAGGGGCTCTGGTCGGTAAAATCGATGTTCAGGGCTTTCGGGTTGCGGGGAGCGAAGGCGTCACCCACGATGTTGTTGAACAGGTTGGGCGGAGTCCCCTTGATGGCGTAGAGCGGCTGATGCTTGGTGCCGAGTTGAGGAAGGGACGACAGCAATGCCCAGGTATACGGATGCCTGGGATCGTAGAAGATTTCCTCGGCGGTCCCTTTTTCGATTATCTGTCCGCCGTACATGACCGCGACGCGGTCCGCGACGTTGGCAACCACGCCAAGGTCGTGCGTTATGTAAATCGTGGTAAAGGATAAATCACGCTGAAGGCTTCTGATGAGATCGAGGATCTGCGCCTGGATAGTAACGTCCAGCGCGGTCGTCGGCTCGTCGCATACGAGTATCCGGGGCTTGCACGCCATGGCGATCGCTATCACGACCCGCTGCCGCATGCCGCCGGAGAATTCATGGGGGTATTGCCTGTGCCTGTTCCTTGCGTCGGGAATGCCCACGCGATCGAGTATGTCGATGGTGGCGTCCGTCGCCTGCTTGCCCTTCATCTTCTGATGAAGTTCGAGCACTTCCTCGATCTGCTTGCCCACCGTGCGGAGGGGATTGAGCGCGGTCATCGGATCCTGGAAGACCATGGAGATTTTCTTCCCGCGTATGCTCATCCAGTCCCGGGCAGTCTTGTATTTCGCAAGGTCCTTGCCCTCGAATTCAATCGTACCCGATTCTACCCAGCCGTTCTGGTCCAGCATGCCCAGGAAACTCTTGGTAAACACCGACTTGCCCGAGCCTGACTCGCCCACGATGGCCAGCGTTTCGCCTTCGTACAGGTCGAGGTTCGCCCCTCGGATGGCCGTCAAGACCTTGCCGCGAAGGTTGAACTTTATCACCAGGTCCCTGACGGAAAGTATAGATTTATTTGCATCCATCGGGAACTCCTTAAACGTGGTTCCTGGGGTCGGACGCGTCGGAAAACGCGTTGCCCAGGATGTAGAACGAAATGGTGATGATGGATACCACGATGGTCGGGAAAATAAGCTGGTAACGAAGTTCCGGAGCCATCATGATCAACCTTCCCTCGTTTACGAGGTTGCCCAGGGACGGGATGCTCACCGGCAGTCCAAGCCCAATGTATGTGAGGAATACTTCCCATCCGATAGTCCCGGGGATGGAGAGCGCGGTCTTGAGCATGATCACGGAAACGAGATAGGGCATGATGTTGCGCGATATGATCCTCCCCGGGGGCGTACCGAGGCAGCGGGAAGCGAGATTGTACTCGCGGTCGCGGATTATCACTATCTGATTGCGCACGAACCGCGCGAGGCCAATCCAGCCCGTTGCGCACATCGCTATCACCATGGTTTTAAAGCTTGGTTTCAGGATATAAGCCAGCAGCATGAGAATGATGGTAGTCGGTATATTGTTGAGGACGTTGTATATTTCCGTCATGACGCGGTCGAATTTCCGGGCGTAACCCCAGATCGCGCCGTAGACGATGCCTATCGCCATTTCCGCGATACCCACCAGTATGCCGATAAGAAGGCTTGTACGCGTTCCGCTCCAGATGCGGGACCACAGGTCCTGGCCGATGGAGTTTGTTCCCGCCCAGAATTCCGCGCCCGGCCTTACGTTGCGAAACTGCACGCCCGTAATCGGATCATTGTATATTCTCGTCGGATTTTTCTGGTTTGGCAGCAACGGCTGGATGAAGGTAAAGACCAATAGCGCCACGAGAACGCAGAGAAGGAAAACTGCTATCTTATTCTTGAAAAAGACGCGTACGGTGCTGCCCCAATAGGAGTAATTGGAGTAACCGATGCGCTCTCCCGCGTTTATGTCGAACTCCGCGAAATCAAACGGTTTCGCGGCCTTGCTTTCAATTGTACTCATCGTGAACCCTCGCTTTTTACCAGTTGGATTCGCGGATCGAAGACCGCCATCAAGAGGTCTCCCAAAAATAAACCCAGGATTCCGACGGACGAGAAGATAAGCACGAGAGCTTGCACGACGGGATTGTCCTGCCTCTGGATCACGTCGACGAGAAGCCCACCCATGCCCGGTATCGAATATAGCGACTCGATATAAATGGAGCCCGAAATGGTGGCGAGAATCGCCGCCGGCAGGTATTGCGCCATGGGAACCGTCGCGTTGCGCATGACGTGCTTTATCATGATCGCCGTCTCGGAAAGCCCCTTTGCGCGGGCAAGCTTGATATAATCTTTATTCAGCTCGTCTACCATGTAGCGGCGCATCCACATCGCGTAGCCGGCGATTCCGCCAAGCGCCATGGAGATTGCGGGCAGGATCCAGCTGGACGTCCGGTATTTATCGAACAGAAGCGGAACATGGAAAGCGCTGGTACCATAGAGCTGCACGAAAAGCAGGTATACGGCGGAAGGCACCGATTGCACGAAAATTATATAGCCGGTCCAAGCCTTGTCCCAGAACCTTCCCTTGTAGCGAGCCATCTGCACGCCCATCGCGAGGCCGAGCACGATGGACATGAACGTGGCGACGAGACCGAAATAAACCGACGGAGGAATTCGCGTCGCTATAATTTCGGTTATGGGCACGTCCCTGCGATAGATGGTCGACGTACCAAGATCGCCCTTGAGCAATCCCGTGTAAAATCTTCCCAGCTGCGCGTACCATGGATCGAGGAGTCCCATTTTCTCGAGTACGGCTTCCCGTTGGCTCACGGTCAACTTGTCGTAGGAATCGCCGAAGTACCCTTCCATCGGCAGAAGACGCATGAGAAGGAAAACGGCGCTTACGACGATCAACAGCGTGACCAGCGATTGGGCCAATCGTTTCAATGAATATTTGAGCATCGTAGTCAGGCCGAAGCCTCCTCCTGGGGTCTAAAGGGAATAGGAAAGTATTTTTTCTTGTAGGGGTCAATTCACAACGGGGTGCAGGCACCATGGCATGCACCCCGCCGGATAAATCGCTTATGTAAAATCGAAAATCAATTCTTCGCTTTCTTGAGCGCGGCGTCGCGGCCGACGTTCCAGGCCGCCTCGAGCTTCAGGTATTCTTCGTTGGTGACCGCCTTGTCCATGACGATCTGTCCCTTGTACTTGAGGTTCGAGAGCCCGAACGGGGCGAATGGAGAGGCAAACGGCTCGAGCTTAGAGGCTTCGTAACCGCCGCCGCCCAGGCGGTACGGGATTATGAAGGCTTCGTTGATCAGGAACGCTTCGGCTTTTGCGAATAATTCATAACGCTTTTTCATGTCTTTGGTCTCGAGCTTCGCGAGATTCACCATATCATCGTACTTTACGGCGTATCCGGCGGCAAGTTCCGGCCAGTTATAGTTGGAACCGATTGTAAACGGGTCGCTGTAGGTTTCGGGGTCCGCGTAATCAGGTCCCCAGTTGAGTTCCATGAACGCGAAGTTGCCGACGCGGCGGGTTGCGCCCAGGAATCCGGTCGACGGGAAGGAGACGGGTATGATGTCAATGAAATCCTTGCCGAGAAGGACTTCCATCTGCTGCTCGACCACCTGTACGCGGTTGGCCCAGTCGGTTGAGCCCGCATTGTACGGCATCATCACCTTGACGGGGAACGTAGCCTTGCCTGCGAGTTCCTTCATGGCCCTGGTCTTGAATTCGACGGCTTTGGCCTTGTTGAACGAGTCTACTTTCGCGATGAGTCCCAACTCCACCTTGTCTACGAAATCGCTTCCGGCGGTAGATGCGAATCCGCGCGGGGTAACGGTCGAAGTCAGCTGGCGTGCGGGGTTGTACGGATCCATGGTCAGGTGGGCTGCCTGGCGGTCGAGGGCGTGGAAAATCGCCTTGCGGAAACTCAGGTTGTTAACCGCTACGGTCCAATTGGCCGGTTCATACTCAGGCGCGAATTTTGCATTGAAATTCAATCCGTAAAAATAACTGTAACTCGTGAAGCGGGAAGGACGGACCGTCAGCTTTTTGACGGGATCCTTCATCCATGTGTCGAGGATCGCGGTCGGAACACCTGTCGCGGAAATCTCGCCGCGCAGGAAAAGCTCGGGAGAAAGCGTCGCCGCTTCCTTGTTATAGCGGTAGATCAAGCGTGGAATGAATACGTTCTTGGCATCCCAATACTTCTTGTTCTTCGTGAGCACCCTGGAAACCTGGGGCTCGAACTCCGTCATGATATAGCATCCGTTGGACAGTATCGACTTGTTGTCTCGTCCGAACTTGGTACCCTGCTCCGCGAGGAACTTGCCGTTTACCGGCAAGAAAGTAACATAGGTAAGCATGGACATAAAATAGGGGACAGGGCGATTCAAGGTATACTGTAAAGTATATTTATCCACGGCCTTTATCCCGACTTGCGCGAAGTCGCTTATCTTGCCTTCATAGAACTCTTCGCCGTTCTTTATCACACCGTAGAGCGCATCGGCCGTCAAGGAAGCGTTAGCCTTCGTCATTATGTATTTTGCCGCATCCACCCAATCTTGGGCAACGACTTCGGCATAAGCCTTCTGCTCCCAGGTATACCACTGAACGCCCTTGCGGAGCTTGAAGGTCCACACGAGACCGTCGGGCGAAGAGGTCCAGGATTCGGCGAGGCCGGGCTGCAGGACACCGTATTTATCGTACTCAACCAGGTTGTCTATCATGTTGGCAAACATGAAATGCTCGTTCTCGGAGGCCGAGATCAAGTAATTGAGCGTGGACACCTCTCCTGAGTAAATAGTAAAAAAATCGCCCGACTTGCGGGTCTGTGCCCCAAGCTGCATGCCAGCCAAAGCTGTCAAGAGAACTGCCAGGATGATTATACTCTTTTTCATCGGTATGCTTCCTTATGCTTCCTTGTTCCGAAATAAAGGACGGTAACACCGTCGTCTGAAACATTATTTCACTAAAACAGCGTATAGTCAAACATTTTATTTCAATATTTTTATTGCGGCATAAAGCATCATATGCAATTATTGCCAGCTATTAACGTTAAAACATCATAAAACATCAGTCTATTTTTTTATTACTTAAATACTTTTCTCTGGACGTGAGGGAAAAGTTCTGCAATACTACGCCCGTTGGAGGATTCTCATGATGAGAACAACCCGCTACGAAGTAGACCTTGACAGCATTGCGCACAACGTTAAAGTAGTCAGGAATCTACTCTCGCAGCCTGGTGCACAAGCAATGCCGCGCCTTGCTTCGGTTCTAAAAGCCGATGCCTATGGCCTCGGGGCGATCCACACTGCCGGAGTACTCCTGCGCGCAGGGGTCGATATGCTCGCGGTCGCCTGCATGCCCGAAGCGCTCGAACTGCGAGAACGCTATCCGGACGCCCCGCTATTCATCATGGGTCATACGCCAGACGAATATTTAGAGACTGCCGTCAATAAAAAGATCGCCCTTACCGTCTTTGACCTGCACCAATCCCGCATCGTTTCGGCAGCCGCGAAAAAAAACGGCACCAGAGCGACGGTACACGTCAAGATAGACACAGGCATGAATCGCCTCGGCATAAAACCCGACGGAGACACCACGGCCCTGCTCCTCGCGATCGCGTCCCTGCCATCCATCGAGCCTGAAGGAATATTCACGCATCTCGCCCTCTGCGACAGGAAATCGGACGAGGCGCAGGTCGCCCTCTTCCGCTCCGTGCTTGCGGACGCAGCGGATGCGGGCCTCCGCTTCAGGCTGGCGCATGTCTGCGACTCGATCGGCATGATGCGCTATCCGGAGTTCCGCATGGACATGGTCCGGGCCGGCGCCGTGCTTTTCGGGGTAACGCCGTTGAATACGCCGATATCCGACAGCATCGACATCCGGGTACCGTTCGCGCTGCGCACGAAGATAAGCAGGCTCAGGGAACTGAAGCCGGGAGAAGGCGTCGGTTACGACCATACCTGGCGTGCGCCCCCTGAGGGAGCGCTGCTGGCGACCTTGCCGATAGGGTACGCGGACGGATACAGGCGATGCATGGCAAATAAAGCCTCGGTGGTGGTCCGGGGAGAAAAGGCGCCTGTCGTCGGACTCGTATGCATGGACCAATGCACCATTGACGTCAGCGGAGTGCCCAAGGCAACCGAAGGCGACGACGTGCTCCTGTTGGGCCAGGCGGCTGGCGAAAGCGTTCCGGTGCTGGACGTCGCGTCCTGGGGTGGCACCAACCGCAACGAGATACTGTGCGCGATCGGGCGCCGAGTACCGAGGATTTATTGCATGAACGGAAAAACATATGCGGAGCGCGACTACGTTCTGGGCCGGGAGACTGTATATGGAGACTGAGTTGGATATTTTCAAGGGAGCGTCGATAAAAAGGCAAGCCATGGCCATGCGCCAATGGCTCGTGGACATTCGGCGAGACCTGCACCGAAACCCCGAACTCGGTCTCGAGGAAAACCGGACGGCCGGCGAGATAGAGCGCCATCTCGCCGCCCTCGGCATCGAAAGCGCGCGGACGGGCACTGCGGTCGTCGGGCTTCTCCGGGGCGGCAGACCGGGAAAAACAGCAGCCCTGCGCGCCGACATCGACGCGCTTCCGATAAGGGAGGAAACCGGGCTCGACTTCGCGTCCTGCCGCGACGGCCTCATGCATGCATGCGGGCACGACGCGCATGCCGCGATACTCCTGGGCGCGGCCCGCTGGTTTTCGGAGCACCGCGTCGACGTCTCGGGAAATGTTAAATTTTTATTTCAACCGGCGGAGGAGACGTCCGGCGGCGCGCAAACCATGATCGACCATGGATGCCTCGAAAATCCGCGCGTGGACGCCGTTTTCGGCCTTCACGTCATGCCCTATCTGCCCGTCGGGAAAATCGAGATAAAAAAGGGCGCGCTAAACGGCTGCAGCACGACGCTCATGATAACCATACGCGGCAAGGGCGGACACGGCGCCTACCCCGAATCCGCGATCGACGCCATCCTCATCGCCGCTCAAGTGGTAAGCGCCCTGAACACCCTGGTATCCCGCTGCGTCTCCCCGCTCGAATCGGCGGTTTTGTCGGTAGGCACCATCGCGGGCGGCACCCGCTCCAATATCATCGCGGACGAAGTAAAAATGTCGGCAACGCTGCGCTCGACCGACGATTCAGTCAGGGACATGCTCGTTGGCAAGGCACGGTCGATGGTCGAAGGCATCAGCGCGGCGAACGGCGGCGAAGGCAGCCTGGATGTGTCCTACGGATACGCCGCGCTCATAAACCATGACGAGGCCGTGGACTTGGTATCCTCCGCCGCGCAAGACGTGCTGGGAAAAGATTGCGTGGTCTGGAAAGAAAAGCCGAGCATGGGCGTCGAGGATTTCTCCTTCTTCCTGAAAGAACGGATGGGAGCATTTTATCACCTCGGCTGCGGCGGCTCTTGCCGGGAACCGAACGCGCCCTTGCACAGCGGAAAATTCTCGCTCGATGAGGATTGCCTTCCATTGGGAGTCGCGATACAGGTAAGGACGGTGCTGGAATTCTTTGGCAAACCGGACAGAGGGTAAAACCCGAAAGGAAACAGTGTGAATAAATTATACATCAGTGCGGACATCGAAGGCGTCTGCGGCATCGTGGACTGGAAGGAAACGCATATCGGCGAAGCCCAGGGGGCGTATTTCCGCGCCCAGATGACGCGCGAAGTGAACGCAGCCTGCGACACAGCCTGCAAGGCGGGCGTGAAGGACATCCTCGTAAAGGACGCGCACGGCTCGGGACGCTCCATCGATCCGTCGGCGCTTCCGCAAAACGTGCGCATACTGCGCGCATGGACGAGGGACCCCTACTCCATGATGGGCGGCATCGACGCGTCTTTCGAGGGAGTCTGCTTCATCGGCTACCACTCGGCCGCGGGAACCGACGGCAATCCGCTCGCGCATACCATGAACGACAATACCCAGGAGGTCAGGATAAACGGCTGCCTGGCCTCGGAGTTCACGCTCAATGCGTATACGGCCGCCCACTTGGGTATTCCCGTGCTTCTACTGACCGGCGACCGCGCGCTCTGCGAGACCGCCAAACAATTGAATCCCGCCATAAAGACCGTGGCCGTTTCCGAAGGCATAGGCAACGCATCGGTCTCCATACATCCGGAGCTCGCCGTGACCCGCATCCGCGAAGCGCTCGCGTCAGCCTTGAAGACGGATCCGAAGAAGATGCTGGTACCGCTTCCGGAGAATTTCGAGGTCACCATCGAATTCAGACAGCATTACCTGGCCTATCGCGGCTCTTTTTATCCGGGCGCCAAACTTGCCGGCCCCGTCACGGTCGGCTATTCGTCGAAATCCTGGGCGGACGTACTCGCCTTCCTTTTCTTCGTCCTATGAGCGGCCAAACGGAAAACGGCGGTATGGCGGCGTTTGGCCATGCCCGGAACCCGAACGTACCGAAACCCAAAGCCCTGAAACCCGGAGACACCATCGGGCTGATAGCTCCTTCGGGTTCTACCAACGATGCGGATATGGCCGCGAAGGGGACAAAATTCCTTGCCGATCTTGGCTTCAAGGTAAAGACGGGTAAAAGCTGTACGGCAAAATACGGCTACCTTGCCGCGCCGGACACCCTGCGCGCCTCCGACGTCAATGATTTTTTCGCCGATGCGGAAATCGACGGCATCGTATGCTTCAAGGGAGGCTATGGGACCCCACGCATACTCGACGCCCTTGATTACGGCCTCATCTCCGCCAATCCCAAAGTCTTTGTAGGTTACAGCGATATAACCGGAATGCATCTCGCAATCCAGCGGTACACGGGAATGCCCACGTTTCACGGCATCATGGCGGTGAGCATGGTCGGCAGCGCCGACAGGTTTTCCGTAGATTCCTGGATGCGGGCGATAGGAGCGGAAGGTCCGCTCGGCCGGCTTGATCCCCCTCCCGGGGCCAATCCCGGCCCCGTTTCGCTCGTCGGAGGAAAAGCGCGGGGAATCCTCATCGGCGGGAACCTTTCCCTCGTCGCAGCGCTTGCCGGCACGCCGTATGCGCTCGATCCCCGCGGAAAAATCCTGTTCCTGGAAGATATCGACGAGGAACCGTACCGTTTGGACCGCATGCTCACGCAACTGCGGCTTGCGGGAGTGTTCGAGCAATGCGAGGGGATAGTGCTCGGCAATTGGAACAATTGCGGGGCAAAGGACCCGACGCGCTCGCTGACGCTTGCGGAAGTCTTCAGGGACGTCATCGCGCCGTCCGGTAAACCGTGCATCACCGATTTCGCGGCCGGCCATTGCGTTCCGACGCATACCATGCCCTTCGGCGTCGAAGCTTTCCTCGACGCCGACGAAGCGACGCTCGAGATTACCGAATCGGCGACGACGGCAATCCGCACTATTTGACATACAGATTGGAGCATACTATGGCACACTTGATTTTTGACGGCTGCGACACGGTGGAACTCGCGGCCAAATACGGCACCCCGCTCTACGTGGTTTCGGAACGGCTGATCCGCGGGCGGATTGGGATTATAAAAAATGAATTCCTGGCCAAACACCCCGATACCGGGGCCGTATTCGCGAGCAAGTCGCTGCAGACCCTCGACATCTGCCGCATCGTCGCATCCGAAGGGATCGGCCTGGACGTCGTTTCCGGCGGAGAGCTTTATACCGCGAAAAAGGCGGGGTTTCCGATGGACCGCATCTATTTCCACGGCAACAGCAAGACGCAGGCGGAGATTCTCATGGCGGTGGAATACGGCGTCGGCCACGTGGTGGTGGACAACCTGCACGAACTGGCTACGCTCAACGCCGCCGCATTGAAAAAAGGAATCCGCATGCCCATTCTGTTCCGCGTCACTCCGGGCGTGGACAGCCATACGCACGAGTTCATCTCCACGGGTCATATCGACTCGAAATTCGGGATACCCCTCGATCCTTCCGTGCGCGACAGCTACGTGGGCGAGGCTCTGCGCATGAAGGGCGTCGACCTGCGGGGATTCCACTTCCACGTCGGTTCCCAGCTGCATTCCAACGAGTCCCACAGGAAGGCCGCGGGCATTCTCGTGAAATTGATGGAAGAAGTCCACGCTCAATATAATTTTATAACCAAAATATTGAATATCGGCGGCGGATTCGGCATCCGCTACAACGATTCAGACGCACCCCAACCCCTCGCCTATTTTACGGACACCCTCATGGCCGACATAAAACGGCTGTGCGGGGAAGCGGGGCTCGCCATGCCCCGCGTGGTCATAGAACCCGGCCGCTGGATAGTCGGCGAGGCGGGCATCACGCTCTACACCCTGGGATCTCGGAAGGAAATACCCGGTTACCGGACCTATGTCGGAGTCGACGGCGGCCTTCCGGATAATCCGCGGCCCGCGCTGTACGGGGCCGTATACGAAGCCACCGTGGCAAACAGGCACGACGAGCCGCGCGATACCAAGGTGACGGTCGCGGGAAAATGCTGCGAGTCCGGGGACATCCTCATCAAGGACATAGCGCTGCAGAATCCGATTCCCGGAGACACGCTGGCGGTATTCGCCACGGGGGCATATAATTACTCCATGGCGAGCAATTACAACAGGATTCCCAGGCCGGCGATGGTGCTCGTAAACGCCGGCGCGGACCGTCTTTCGGTGCGCCGCGAGACCTACGACGACCTGCTCGGAAGGGAAATATAACATGGAGGCCGCTAAGCTGCACGATTCGCTCGTGGTCATAGACGGGCATTGCGATTCCGCGCTTGATCAGGTGGGAAAAAGCTACGTCAGGGGAGTACAAAAGCCGCGGGACCTTCTCGCGCGCGGCACCGAAGGGCATATCGACCTTCCAAGGCTGCTCGAAGGAGGCGTAAGCGGGCAATTCTTCGCGCTGTTCACCGACGACCATTACGTGAGCGAGGCAGGCCCGCACACCTGGGAGCTTCTCGAGGCCATGGAGGGCGTCTTCTCGCGGACGGACGCGATGAAGCTCGCGCTCTGCGCCGCCGATATCGAGAAAGCCAAAAAAAGCCGAACGGTCGGCGCCATCCTGACGCTGGAAGGCGGGGAAGCCATCGGCGAAAGCCTTGACGAGCTTCGGAAGTTTTATTCACGCGGCGTAAGGCTCATGGGCTTGACCTGGAACCGGCGAAACGCCATCGCCCGCGGCGTGGGAGCCGACGGTACCGGAGGCCTCACCGACTTCGGCAGGTCGGTGGTCCGCGAGATGGAGCGCCTTGGCATGATAGTGGACGTTTCGCACCTGTCCGACGAGGCCTTGGACGAGCTCCTTGCGTTTTCCAAGCGGCCGCTGGTAGCGTCGCATTCCAACGCGAAGTCCCTGTGCCCGCACCGGCGCAACCTGAGCGATGCCCAGGCGGCGGCGATAGCGGAAACCGGCGGACTCATCGGCATAACCTTCGCAGGAGTCTTTATCGATGCCGACCCCGCAAAAGTTACATTTTCGCGCGTGCTGGACCATCTCGACCACCTGTACTCGGTGGTAGGCGCCGACCACATCGGGCTTGGAACCGACTTCGACGGATTTTCGCCGCAGTACGGC
>CAZAJF010000034.1:0-46918 GCA_964485395.1 uncultured Treponemataceae bacterium
CACCAGGGTCGCCGGCTGGCCGTCGGTGGCGCGCACGTTACCCTTGATCTCGCCTTCTATACCGTCAAACGTGGAATAGAGTCCGCTGTATTTTTCCAGGATTTCTTTCTTGATCTCCTTGATCGTCCGGCCGCCCTGGATGGATTGCAGATACTCGGGAAGACTGTCGAAAAGATCTTTGAGATTATCCCGGAAATGATTCTGCGAAGATTGGAACGTACTCTGGATCTCGTTGAACTGCGTGCTTATCTGATTGAAGGTGGCCTTGTTGATTACCGTTTCCGATACCAGGTTGAGCAGGTTATCGATACGGCTGGAATCGACGCGAAGAATGGAGCCCGCCTGCTGGGAAGCCTTGCGGGCATCCGTCTGCTTCTCATCGTGGGGCAATTCGTCTTTGGCTTCCGGCTCTTCTTCCGCGGCGCTTAATACCGGCATCGGCTTCGTTTCAGGCTGAATGGCAACGACAGGCGGCTTGACCGCGGCGACAGGCTTGGCAGGTTCGATTTTTTGGGGCTCGAGCTTCCGGGCAGGCTGTACTTGCGTTGAAGGTTTTGATTCCGAACGCCCTTCCAGACCGAGTTGAGATACCGTGACCGATTTTACGACGTCCGGGATGGTGGCCATTTTGCGAAGGTCGTCACCCGATCTCACGCTTGCGATAAAATAGCGCACCTGAGGATGAAACACGTCCTCGTAAAGCATTTCAAAATCGGGAACCGTCTTGAGAATGGTTCCTACATCGCGCAAAGCGGCAAAAACATGGATTGCGCTTACGGTGTTCATGATGTTGGATTCATCGAATGCGATATCCATGACATACACGACTCTATCGGACCCGGCGGCTTCCTGCATTTCCAGAATTTCGTATTCCGTTAAACCTTCTACTTCGGCGGATACCACGGCAGTAGACTGGCTCGGTGCCCGGGCAACCGTCGTTGCCGGCGGAGTCGCCTTAACGGCCGGGGGAATAACCTTGGAGGCACCCTTTCCGGCTTTCTGGGCTTTTTCTGGTATGAATGCGGCAAGGCGGCCTTTTAACGTATCGGTAGCCTTATTATAGATGGAACCGTCGGCACGCGCGTCAAGCATGGCCTTGGTTACGTCGATTCCCGCCAGTAAAGAGTCGATGACCGCTTCGTCGACTTTTACGAGATCTGAACGGATGGCGTCGAGCAGATCCTCCAGAACATGGGTAAACGCGGCAAGTTCCGTCATCTCGACGGTTCCCGCGCCACCCTTGAGCGTATGCGCCGCCCGAAAGATCTCGTCTACGGCATCGCGATTGTTCGGATCGTTCTCCAGAACGAGAATGTTCTGCTCGAGCGCGTCAACCTGACTCCTGGCTTCCGCAAAAAAGTCTTTCAGGAGTTCTTCGTTATTTGGGTCTAGATAGTCACTCATCGTATTGTCTAGTCTTATACGGAAACAAGGAATAGTCAAGATCATTGACGCTTTTTAATTATGAAGGCGGTCATTTTTAAATTTACATCCGCATACCTGAAAATACTTGGAACAAAGTACAAGAATCATCGCGAAACGCAAGGTTTCCTTAGTACTCCCGGTATTCCGATACCGCGACCACCAAAAAGGAAATTTTGCCGAAAATGGTGTATACTTTCAGACAAGCGAAAAAGGCTTTGTAAAAGCCTCAGAATCTTTCCATAAAAACCGATGACTATACGGTAGGGAACCTTTAATACCAGGGGCTGAGAAGCTCGCCGGCAACCAGATCCTTCAAGGATACAACGGAGATTATCATGCAGAAAAAATTTGTTTTGATTGTGGCGCTCTCGTGCCTGGCATGCATGTTCGCGTTCGGAGCGGGTCTTTCGGTTCCGGAGCTCAGCCTCGTAACCATAGGCGAGTTGACGGACACCCAGCTTTTTGTGCTTTCTACGCGCATCAATATAGAAATGCTCATTGAAGGCGGGTCTAAATTCGACGCGATGTTCAAGCTCGGGTTCAGGAACCCGGCGCTTGAGACCTATTTCAACAACTCGGAAACGCCGCTGGCGATTCCCGCGGCGCCGACGCCTTCCGACCTTGCGGGAGCCATCGGAAAGATCGACGATATCACGGGCATCGGCCTGCGCACCGTTGCAATTACCGTGCGGGACATTTTTTCCTCTCCGGTGGAACTTTCCGTATTCGTGGGGCACTTCGATATTTTCGCCTCGGGCGACGAATTCCCCAAACTGTTCGGAACGGAGGAATTCTCCACGAAACTCCGGGGCTTCATGTATTACCCCAAAGGAATCGGCGGGGACGGCCGACGCTGGTACAACGGCTTGCATGAGGCGTTCGGAACCGGCTTCAGGCTGTCCATGAGCAACCTGCCCATCAAACCGTACCTCTACCTGTACCAGGATTCCTATCTGGGCTCCGGGCTTTACTCGGCGGACTTGAGGATTCTCCTGAACAGCGAACGGGTCAAGATGGAAGTTTTCGGCGGGGCGAGCTTTCCCGGAGGAACCGCAGGAATCTATCGCGGCGGAATCCTCTTCTATTTCAACACGGGCGCGATCGGCGACTTTTATGCCCAGATGGCCGTTCCCTACTGGGCAAGCGGTACCGCTTTCGGCGTAGAATCCCTGTATATCATGTTTGAGCCGCGGGTGCGCTTCGGCATCGGCGTTTTGACGCTTTCTTTTTTCCTGCATCCGGGCTACTACCTGCAAACAAGCACCAACGAAGCAGGAATCTTGGATTTGAAAGCGGACGTCATGTTCGGGAACATAAATAAATCAGGGTCTCAGGGAGGCATCGAAGCCCGCCTCTTCTACGATCCCAACAAAAGCACGGCACTGCTCGGTATCGAAGCCGCGCCGTATTACCAGACGATCTTCCATGGCGTCCGCTGGGAAATAAAACTCAATGCCAAGATATTGCCGTTCGCAACCCTCTGGTACGCGAACTTTTCTCCATCCATCGGAGTAACCACGTCATACTAGGAGGGCTCATGCGCCGCATTTTTCTCATACTTCTTATTCCTCTCGCCTTCTCGGGAATGTCGCTCTTCGCCTTTGATTTCAGCGTCGAGGCCCTCTTCGGCAATGCCGGATTCCCGTGGAAGTCGGACACACCCGTCGCCGGTACCGAGTTTCCGGCGACAAACTGGAATTATGGCGCCAAAGTATCCGTATCGGACTTGATCGCCGAAAATTTCCGCATGGAGACGACCTACGAGACCGACCCGCTGCTTCGAAACATCGTGCGGTCTATTTTTTCATACGAAACGGGCTTGATCCAGATAAGCGTTGGCCCGATACTCGGAGTCTTCAACTCGCTGACCACGCCCATAAAGGGCGGCATTTCCGCGGGCATCAGGATAGACGCGCCGGGAATCCTGTACGCCAGGCTGCGCACCGACGCATCGATCGGGGCGGGTTTGGTCACCGCGGGAGACTACATGCAGGAATCCGGCGAGATCGCAGCGGGGTTCTACGTGTTCAACGCCATCTGCACGGGCTCGGTGGCCACGAAACGTTATTATAAAACAATAACTCCAGGCAATATCCTCGCGGACGCTTCCGCGCTCTACAAGTTTTCCGTGGACGTGTTTACGAAGGGAGCCCCGTACCGGATACTGGTGGCCGTAGGCTATCAGGACCTCTCGCGGACGTATCCCGACGCCACCGCGGACAGGTTGGGAATGGTTATGGCCGAGACGAGGATAAGCGCCGATGTCTCCAAAGCAATCAGCATCGTGGCCCAGTTCAGCGCAAGCCTGTACAATATCGGCCTCGACAGCCTCTCGGGGCGAGCCCCGGCCTCCACCGCGCTCCTGTTCCAATCGGGAATCGGTATAACGGTGAGGCCGGACAAACTGGTCAAGCGCAGTAAATTAACGGACCAACCGGCCGGAACGCCAGAAGAGGAAGCGGTCAACGCCTCCGACGCGGACGATGCAGTCCTTCCCGCGATTTCGGAAACTCCGAAAACCGAGTAATGCGGCAACGATGGCGGGGCTTACTTCATGCCCCGCTTCGTGTTAGAGTGCCGACCATGAAGAAAAGCGTTATTTCATGTATCGTGTTGATCGTATTTTTCCTGGAATCCTGCGCTACCACCAATTCCAATATGGTAAAATACCTGATGTTCTCAAATCAGGAATCCGTGGAAGACGGAACAATCGTCAATTGCGAACAAGGCTTGCTGCAAGGTTCCCGCGAAGGCGCGACGATAGCGTGGAAAGGCGTCAGATATGCGGCCGCCCCCGTCGGGGAATTGCGCTGGAGGGAACCGCAGGCAGCGCCATCCTGGCCAGGCGTACGCAGCGCGCGCGCACCCGGAAAACCCGCGCCCCAACTTATCCCGGTTACCAATAGCCCCACCGGCGACGAAGACTGCCTGACCTTGAACATCTGGCGCCCGGACGACCTTGCCGACGACATGCCCGTGTACATTTGGGTCCATGGCGGCGCAAATACCGCGGGAGACGCCTCGCCCAACGGTGATTACAGCGGCCGAAACCTGGCCGAACGCTCGCACATGGTCGTAATCTCCATTAATTACCGCCTTGGGCCTTTTGGCTGGCTGCTGGATTCAGACCTCGTACCCGAAAGCACCGGGGGAAACCTTGGGCTTCTGGATATCGTCGCGGCCCTCCGCTGGATAAAGTCGAATGCGCGCGCCTTTGGCGGGAATCCGGCCAACCTGACGCTTACCGGAGAATCCGCAGGCGCGGCGAATATCCTGGCTCTCCTGTGCATGGACGAGGCCACCGGTCTCTTTCAAAGGGCGATTTTACAAAGCCCGCTGGATCTGACGAGCACGGCCAACGCCGCCCGCGAGGAAAGCAGGAAGCTTCTTTGCCGGGTAATGATCGGGGCAAACCTGGCTGAAACTCCCGACGAAGCGTCCATCTTGCTGGACTCCATGAGCCCCAAGGAAAAATCGGATTTTTTCAGATCCAGGAAAACGGAAGAATTCCTGGAGGATTTTTCAGGCGGCGCGCTGGCCATGTACGATTGGCCAAGTCTTATCCTCGATGGCACGGTACTTCCCCGCGAAGGTCTCACCGTATTCCGCAACGGGGGACATAAAGTCAAAGTGCCGCTGATAATCGGCTCCAACAAGGACGAGGTCGGCGTATTCCTGTTTTTAGAAGGGAAAATCAGCGCGAACAGTCCACTGTACCAAAAAGCGTTGGCATACGGGAGCGAGGCATGGAGGGCAAAATGGATCGAGAGCATCGCCTCCGACCTGGCTTCCGATCCGGAGCAGGGGCCTGTTTTCATGTATAGGTTTGACTGGGGAAGCTCCCAACCTGACGGGAACAGCGTATTGCCGGTTACCTTGGGAACGAACGTCGGGGCATTCCACGCACTGGAAATACCGTTTTTCCTGGGTAACGATACCATCGCCGGCTATGTTATCAGTAGGCTTATCTTTAATCTCTGGAATAGCGAATCGAGAAAATCTTTGACCGCCGCGATCATGTCGTATACGCGCGGTTTCGCATTGGGTATTGATTTGGAAAATTTCGCGCCGGTGGCCGACTTGGAAAGAAGCAGGGAACTCCGCCTAAAAAACGATTTGCCTCCCTGGCCGCGATTCAGGCCGCTGAACACCGACAACCGTTCGGCTCTAGGCTTGATATTTTCCGCGGACACGGAAACCGCCTCGGTAACGCTGCTTTCTTCCAGCCCGTCCGCTGGCGAGGAACTGGCTGCGCTCGAAGCCCGCATACCGGCCAACGAGATTCGCTATATCAAGAGCAAACTGCCGCTTTTCATGAAAAACGCCTGGCAGAACACCGTGCAGACGCCCCGCGATTGACGTAGAAAACGGCAATGCCTTAGTCGTCCATCCCAAGCGTTTTCACGAGGAAGGCGAGCTTGTCCGCCTCCGCCTCGATGAGACTGTCCTGGGATGACCTGCCGCCGATGTGCCCCATATCCCTGATTAAAGAGAGCAGGATGGGCGCATCGCCCGACTGGCACGATTGGAGCGCCGCGGTAAACTTGAAACTGTGCGCGGGAACCACCCGATCGTCGCTGTCACCCGTGGAGACCAGCACCGCGGGATAGCGCGTTCCCCGGCGCACGCAGTGAAGCGGTGAATATTTTATAAGCGTCCTGAAGCCGTCCGGGGTTGCGCTCGTACCGTACTCGTCGGCAAACGCGGCCCCCACGGTAAAGTTCTGGTAACGCAGCATGTCCATGACCCCGGCTCCGGGCAAGGCCGCCCCGAAAAGATCGGGCCGCTGGCAGAGACACGCCCCGACGAGCAAGCCGCCGTTGCTGCCTCCCTCGATGGCCAGGCGCTCCGGCTTGGTATACCCCCCGGCCACGAGCCATTCTGCGGCTGCGATAAAATCGTCGAAACCGTTTTGCTTGTTTTCGCGGCGTCCACCGTCGTGCCACTCCTCGCCGTATTCCCCGCCGCCCCGGACATTGGCGCGGGCATAGATTCCGCCCATCTCCAACCAGGGCAGATAGCCTGGCCAAAACCATGGCGTAAGCGAAACGCCAAAACCGCCGTACCCGTAAAGGATGGCCGGATTCCTCCCATCGAGGACAATACCTTTCCGGTGCATGATAAAAAGAGGCACCATCGTGCCATCCTTGCCCGGATAAAACACGCGCTCCACGACATAGTCGGCTAAAGGAAAATCGAGGCGCGGTCCACGGAAAAGGGTGGAAACGCCGCTTCGTGCGTTCAAACGATAAATTGCGGGCGGACAGTCGAAAGACTTGTACGAATAGAATATTTCGGTGCCGTCTGGTTGGCCTTTGAAACCCTCCACAGTGCCAAGTCCCGGCAGCTCGATATCATGGATTTTCCGGCCATCCGGAGCATGGAGCGAGACTGCGGAAGCCGCATGCCGCGACCAGAGCGCCAGGAAACATCCGTCTTCGGAACGTTCACCTGCGTAAACCACTTCTTCCATCACAGCCCGGGAGGGATCCTCAGGGATAAGCTCTATCCAGGCGCCAGGATCCGGCTGGTCCCGCCTCACGGCGACAAGCCGACCGCGTCCGGCGCCGTGCGTTGTGTTCAGGAAAAAAAGATCCCCCTGATTGCCGGCATAGATAAAACCTGAGTCGATTCCATGGATGAATGGCAGGAAAGAAGATTTCGGGTCGCGCAAGTCTTTCAGGTACACGTCATTGCCCGACGTATCGCCTTCCCACACCAGAAGCACGAGCCAAGTACCATCGGCGCTCGGCGTTGCATACAGGTAACGATTTGGCTTATCGGGCATGGCGTCAAAAACGGCGAAATCATTTTCTTGGGCGGTACCCGCGCGATGGAAGAAAATTCCGGGAGCACCGATAACATCGGTTCGCGCGGCACCGTCTACCGGGACGTGGGCTCGCAGGTAGTAGAAGCCCGAACCATCGCGCAGCCACGCCGGGGGCATCGGCCTGCAACCGTCCAGCCTATCCGGATAATCGGTTCCAGCCCCAACATCCCTGATGCGCAGGGTGGACCAATCGCTGCCGGAATCGCACAGGGCATAGGCAAGAAGCTTCCCGTCCGGCGAAGGATCCCAATCCTGCAAGCCCACGCTGCCGTCGGCCGAGAATGCCAGGGGATCGAGGAGAATCCGTGGAGTGCCGTCAGCGCCTTCGGAGACATACAGGACGGAATGTTTTTGCACGCCGGAATTATGCCGATGAAAGAATAACTTACCGCGAACCGTAGGGATCTCGTATTTTTCGTAGTTCCATAGGCCTACGAGGCGTTCGCGAATGCGGGAGCGGGATTGAACGCCGGAAAGAAAAGCCTCCGTCGCCGCTTTTTGGGCTTCGACCCACGCCAAGGTCTCCGGGCTATCGCCGTCTTCGAGCCAACGATAGGGATCCGGCACCGCGGTGCCGAAATAATCGTCGACGATGCCGTCTCTCCGCGACGGCGGGTAGGCGGGCATCGGTCGGCTCAGGCTTTCCGCTTCGTGAAGCCCATGATTACGCCGAGCGCCACGGACAGCAGCGCGGCCACGCCGATCTGGTAATCCACGGGGAGGGAGAACGTGACGGTGTGGGCGGGCAGCCAGAACCACGCGAGCGTGAGCAGGCTTTTTTCGATTCCGCTGTAGCCGCGCGACTTTGTTATAAGATTATCAGTGCTGCGGTGGAGGAACATGAGCAGCGGGCCGAACTGCGCGTTCATGAACAGCGACAGTGCGAACGCTCGCAGGATGAGCACGTTGGACGACCGGTCCGGGCCGAAGATGCCGGGCAGGAGGTTGGAGTGCACGAGATTGTCCACGAAGCCGCTGAAGCCCTTGAACGCGTATTTGATGAAGATACCCAGCACGCCCCATACCAGCGCCTTGAGGAGCCATTCCAGCGCTTTATTGGAAAGCTTGCGCTTGGCGACCAGGATGCCGACGACTTCGCCGAGGGTGCCGAAAATAAAAAATTGAACGAACGCGGACAAAAGCATGTTGTTCTTTACCCAATCGATATACCAGGCCATGAAGACTCCTTAAAAAAAATGGTGACGAATAGTAAACGAATGACTGGTTTTATGCCAGTGAGTCCTACCATATCCTGATGCGCCGTTCCGGTTCCACGAACATGCCGTCACCGGCCTTTATCTTGAAAACTTCATGGAAATCGTCAAGATTGGCCAGTACGCCGTTGACCCGGAATTTACCGGGAGTATGGGGGTCGGTCCGGATGCTCATCCGCAGGAATTCCGGCAGCATAAGCTTTCGGTTTGCGCCGGCAAAAGCAGTAAAGAACGCCGGGACATCCGCATTCGGTCCGGATTTAAGCACATCAAGCGCAACGGTTACGCCGCCCAAGTCCGCTATGTTTTCGCTCAGCGTAAGCCTTCCGTCCATCATCAGGCCGGGAGCCGCTTCGTATGCGGAATACTGGATTTCAAGGGCTCGGGTCTTTGCGTTAAAAGTCTCGAAGTCTTTTTTCTGCCACCAGTCGGAAAGGTTGCCCTTCTCGTCGAACTTCGAGCCGCTGGGGTCGAAGGCATGCGTAAGCTCATGGCCTATTACGACGCCGATACCGCCTAGATTCTCTGCTCTCGATGCGCCGTAATGATAGAACGGGCTCTGCAGAAATCCTGCGGGAAAGACAATCTCGTTGTTGGAGGGATTATAATAAGCGTTGACCGTTTGAGGAGGAAAAAACCATTCGTTCCTGTCCACGGGCCTGCCAAGCTTCCCTAGTTCCCGCGCACGGTTGAATTTGCGCACGGCGATGACAGCATCCAGCAGGGAACCGCCTTCGGCATAGCTCTTGACGACCAGTGCGGAATAATCTTCCCAGCGATCGGGATAGGCTACTTTCACGAGCATGGTATCCAGCTTGAGCATAGCTTTCGCCTTGGTTTCCTCGCTCATCCAGTCCAGCTTATCGATACGGGCGCGGTAGGCAGCAAGTATGTCCTTGATCATGGCTTGCATCTCAGCCTTTGCCTGGGCAGGAAAATAGTCTTCGATGTATGCCTTGCCCAAGAGCCAGCCTAAATGATCGTCTACCATGGAAAGAGCGCGTTCTTCTTGTGGACGCATTTCGCTGACACCGGTTAATACCTTGAAAAAATCAAATCTGGCGCGATCGAAGTCGCTGGTCAAGTATGAAGCCGAGGCTCGAAGCAGACAGGCTTCCGTATACGCCAGAAGGCCATCCAACCGGTTCGGTACCATGGCTTTGTCAAGGCATCCAAGATATACGGGCTGCATGACGTTTACGGTCGTCACAGTGCTCAGTCCAAAAGACTCAAGAATGGTCGGCCAGTTAAAAGCCGGGGTTAAAGCAGCCAGCTCTTTCAGCGACCGAGGATTATGCATTGACTTTGGATTTGCCTCTTCCTGCGCCGAGAGAAGCGATTCGGCCAGATATTTTTCAATGCCCAAAGCCTTCTGTGCCTTTAACCTGGCCAGCCTGTCGTCATCGCCCTTGAGCACGAAAAGCTTTGTCAGATAGTTGACATAGGCTATCCTAATGCCCTGCAGTTGCGGAAGATTGTAGTAATCCTGGCCTGGGAGGCCTAAGTCTGCCGTCCCTACCATTACCGCAAGCGTGTCGCTGTGCATCAGGTCCGGCGCCAAGCCCCACGGTATGACCGTGGGAAACCCGCCCGCCGAAAGCGCCAACATGACAGCCTTGTAGTCATCGATGTTCTTGATGGAGGCCACCATATCCAGATACGGCTTGAGCGGACGCAGCCCGTCCTTGTTCCGGGCCTCGGTATCCAGTACGGACCGGTACAGGGTGGCAACCTTGGCTTCGGGACTGTCTGCTGGCAGGTCCTTGCGTGCAAGCATGGAATCCACCAGTGTTTGCAGATCGCCAGCGACTTTGAGGTCGATGTAATCCATGCCTCCCCAGACGGGCAGACCCTCGGGAATTTTTTCGGTAGCCAGCCACTTGCTATTGACCGCGGTATAGAAATCATCGTTGAGCTTGGGCTGCGCTTGCGCAAAGACGGTAAGCAGCAGAAAAAAAGCAATCAGGAAGAAAATCTTCTTCATCCATACTCCTTCGATATATTGCAGAGTTTTTGAGCTCCCTTACTCGAGGAGCATCTCGAGACTCATTGCAAATATCGTTTTCAGCGTTTCCTTGTTGGTCGTGTAGTAGAATCGATTATTGGGCCGAGGCTCGAAATTCAGGATGCCGATATCCAGCAGCAAGTTTATATGGTAGGAAAGAGTCGCCGTGGTAAGGCCGAAATGGTCCGCAAGCTCCTTGTTATAGTAGGGGCGTATGCTGGTCAACTTGATTATCTCGATTCTTTTTTCGTCGGACAGCGCCTTGAACAGGTTTTTGCATTTTTCCTTCATGAGCAGGTGATTGAGGCGTTTTTCCATGTTGACGCCGTAGCTCATGTACAGCGTACTCTGATAGGTAAAATACGACATGCCCACGTCGATGATAAAACTGATGAACAGGGTAATGGGATAGTCCGACTCTATGTAGCGCTTGTAGTCGCCGATGCCTATGATATTGAGGAAATTCAGGAGATCCGTATCGAGCAAGGCTTGGTGTTGCCTGATTTTAGGCTCGATGAAGGCACCCAACTCCTCCTCTATCGCCTGATAATGCTTCTCGTAAAAATACACGAGAAGCTCCCGGAGCTTTTCCATGAACTCATCCGGATGCTTCTTTATTTGCAGGAAGGTAGTTGCGAGATCCTCGTCGAAGTTCTTGTTCAGATAGGCCCGCATGGATTTCTCGTCGCCGCTGCCGGATTCGGGAATCCCGAAATACAGGATGGATGCCTCGATTAATTCACCCGCATCCATGGATTCAAGCCGGGCGATAAGCTGCACTGGAGTCTCGATGCCATGCTTGATAATCAATTCCGAAAGAATGACATTGACGATTCCGAAACGGTTGAACAGGAAATTCATGTCGTTTTTCATGAATCCCGAGATTGTCTCGTCAACGGATTTCAGCCACGCCTGAATATAGGCGCTGGGAGTAAAATCCAGAAGATCCTTGTATATCAGGCCGGATTTATCCACGGACTGGCCCGCACCGCTCTTCCATTCGTTCTCGGTCATTGCGCCCGCATATTTTGAGACAGCGTTGATAAACTCCATTGCCCGGTTAAAAAATATGCGTATAGCCATCACGACTCCATGTTAGATAAAAATCTATGAACCGATTCTACAGTAGATGCAATTTTATTTCCAGAGAACATGTATTTATTTTAAATATACCCTTCTCAATCAGGGGAATACCAAATGCCCTTGTTTCTCGCAAAATGAGACATATAATGCCTTTAGGCGCAAAGAAACCATATTCTCGGACATCTGACTGCTGAACTCTGGTTTCCAAACATTGTTAGAATAATTTCTAACAAATATAATAGAAATTATTTGACTACCAAGTTTTTCTAAAGTAGAATGCAACCACTAGGGGGCATTATGAATAGGAAACTCGGATTTATCGTAGTCGGACTGCTTGTTGCCGTAATTTTTACCGCGTGTCAGCCAAAGCAAGACGGTTCCGCCGTTGCACCCAAGGGTAAACTCGCAGCCAGTCAAATCCTGCGCATGAGCATCTTGAGCGATCCACGGGATATCGACCCTCAGACCAGCGTAGACAGCAACGGCGGCGTGGTTATCGGCAACTGCTTCGAAGCGCTCGTCAAATTTGACGCGGCCGGCAACGTGCTTCCGGGTTTGGCGGAAAAGTGGGAAATCTCGGCGGACGAAAAAACCTACACCTTCCACTTGCGCAAGGCCACGTGGTCCGATGGTACTCCCATCACCGCCGAAGACATACATTATTCCTGGATCCGAGCCATGCTCCCCGTGACGGCCAGCGCCAACTCGTTCAAGTTCTTCGTAATCAAGAACGCGGAAGCGCTCACCGCGGGCACTCTCACCGACGCCAGCCAGGTAGGCGTGAAAGTGATGGACGAAAAAACCCTGCAGGTAGACCTGGTTCGGCCCACGCCGTACTTCATGTCGCTCCTGACGAACGGCTGCTATCGCCCCGTTAAAAAAGCCCAGGTCGAATCGCTGAAGGAAAAATTCGGAAAAGGCCCGGACACCATGGTATACAGCGGACCGTTTACCCTGGCCAGCTGGACCAACGAACAGGAAATCAGGCTCAAGAAAAATCCATCATACTTCGATGCAAAAAAAGTGACGCTCCAGGAACTCGTCTACGTTATCGTAGCCGACGAAAACCTGCCCATGACCATGTATGAATCCGGCGAGCTGGACAGCCTGCTCCTGGACTCGGTGTATCTCGATAAATACCGGGCATCCCCGGACCTGACTACCCAGCTCATCAATAACCTTACGTATATTTCATTCAACTGCAAGGACCCGTTCTTCAGCAACCTCAATTTACGCCGCGCTTTCTCCATGACCGTGGACCGCGACGTGTATACAAAAACGGTCTTGAACAACGGCGCGGCATCCTTGCGCGGTTTCGTGCCTTTCGAATTCCCCGGCAAGGCCGTGGGAAAAACCTTCAGGGAAACAAACGGCGACCTGATCGTGGATATTTCAACCAATAAAGAGAAAGTCGCAAAAGAGGCCGTCGCGTATCTAGAGACAGGCCTTAAGGAACTCGGCAAGACCAAGGCCGCGCTAGCCAAGCACATGAGCATCTTAACCTGGGATCCCGAAGGCAAAAAGCTGGCGCAAGTAGTCCAGCAAAGCTGGAAAGAACTTTTAGGCCTTGAAATTACCATAGAGCCGCTGACGCTCGCCGTCGTCGTGGACCGCATGTTCGCCGGCGACTACACCCTCCTCGTGATGGGCTATGGCAGCGCCTACCCCGACGCGATGAGCTACCTGGAAATGTACACCAGCAGCTTCCCCTATCAAACGGCTTTCTGGAACGTAAAGGAATACGACGACTTGATCGCAAAGGCCTTCGAACAGACCGGTGAGGCCCGCATGGACAGCCTCCTCTCAGCGGAGAAAATATTCATGGACGGATTGCCCGTGGCGCCCGTGTACCAACGAGCCGCCAATTACCTGGACAAGCCTTATGTAAAGGGAATAATCCGCTCCGCAACCACTGGAGAAGACCTTACCTACGCATTCATTCAAGCGCACTGAGAGGATACTGCATGAAAAGCTCCGAAACGGAAACGATACCGCTGGAGCTGCTCTTCAAGAAACCCGAAGTACGATCGCCGAAGCTCTCTCCGAACGGGAGGGCTTTGGCATATCTGCGCCATGACGGGGAAACTGAGCGGCTGATACTGCGGAACCTGGAAGACTCGCTCGAGGAGAGCCTCGCCGAATTCAAGGACAGCATGATGCTCCTGGAATGGGATCACGAAGGCGAGAACCTGTTCTACACGATGGACCACGAAGGTAATGAAAACTTCAGGCTCTACAGGCTCGAGCTGAGGAGCCTCGAGATTAAATGCATCACTCCCTGCGAGCACGTATACGTAAAAAACATCGCGACGAGCGCTACGGCACCGCATGTGCTCGCCTTTGAGATGAACGAGAAAGACCCGTTCTTCTATCATCCCTACCATTACAACAGCAAGACCGATCAGGTAAGGCTGCTTCGGGAGACCACCGAGGACGTAGAGCAGTATATTTTCGACGAAGGGCTCAAGCTCGCTGGCGCCGTAAAAGTAGATTCCAAAGGGATCAAGACCATCGTATTGGACGAGGTACAGGGCCCGCTGCAGACATGGACCCTGTCGGACGGCGTACTGCCCCGCGTCGTGGGCATGTACGGGCAAAAACTGTATTACCTGTCGCCCAACGCGGGAGGCTTTCTCTCGCTCTATTCCTACGACAGGCGCAACGGCAGGACCTCGACCGTCTACGAAGCGGCGACCTACGACGTGGAAAGCTGCCATTTCCGCCGCGGCGACGGAACTTGCGCGGGGGTCAGCTTCGTGGACTATTACGAGAGGCAAGTGCCGTTGAGCGATGCCTTTACGGAAGAATACGCGACGCTCAACTCGGCTTTCGGGCTTGGCTATTCGATCTGCAGCGCTTCCGACGATTTCAAGACGCTCATAATCAAATACGCAAGCCTATCCGGGTTAATTTCATATCACGTTTACAAAGACGGCGCCGTCTCGCCGCTTTTCGAGACGCATCCCCAGCTGAGGCGCTTTCCCCTGGCGGAGTTCGAGCCCATCTCGTTTAATGCGAGGGACGGGGTGCGCATCGAGGGATACATGCTCCGGAACCGAGCCGGCGCAGGCGGGACAAAACCGCAGCCGCTCGTGATAAACGTGCACGGCGGCCCCTGGTTCCGCGAAACCCCCGAGTACATCGCCGCAGAGGCCCAGTGGTTCCATAATCGCGGCTACATGACGCTGAACATAAACTTCAGGGGATCCACGGGCTACGGCTCCACCTTCCTGAACCTGGGGAACAAGCAGTGGGGGCAGGCATCCCACCTGGACCTCGTGGACGCCGTAAACTGGGCGGTAAAAAACGGCTATGCGGACAAGGACCGCGTCGCGATCTACGGCATGAGCTACGGCGGGTACGCGGCCCTGGCTGGGCTGGCTTTTACCCCCGACGTATTCTGCTGCGCCGTGGACCGCGTAGGGCCGAGCGACCTTGTATTCATCATGGAAAGCCTGCCGCCCGCCTGGAGCGCGGGGCGCGAGGGATTCTTCTACCGCGTGGGGCATCCAGAAAAGGACCGGGGCATGCTGGAAGCGTACTCGCCGATCCGGCATCTTGATAAAATAACAAAACCGCTGCTGATAGCCCAGGGATACAACGACCCGCGCGTCAAGTTCACGGAATCGGAAAACGTCGTGGACTACCTGACAAAGCGCGGCAGAGTATGCGAGTATCATTGCTACCGCGACGAGGGCCATATATTTACGAAGCAGAAAAACATTTTCCATTTTTACGCCGTTACGGAAACGTTCCTGAACCGCTACCTGTCGGGAGGTTGACATGCCCCTGTATATACTGAAGAGGCTCGTCACCGCCGTCCTGACGCTCTGGGTAATCGTGACGATAACCTTTTTCGCCATGAAGGCGATACCAGGCGACCCGTTCACCGATTCCACCAGGGTACCCAAGGAAGTGATAAAAAACCTCAGGGTAAAATACGGTTTGGACAAGCCGCTTTTGGAGCAGTACTTCACGTACATGGGAAATCTCCTGAAAGGCGACCTGGGAATATCGCTTAAATACAAGGACAGGAGCGTCAACGAGATGATCGCGAAAAGCTTTCCCATCTCGGCGACGCTCGGCCTGTGCGCCGCTGCGTTCGGCGTGGCGGCAGGCGTCATCTTCGGCCTCGTGGCGGGCTTGAACAACCAGAAATTCTGGGACTACGCCGTCGTGCTCATATCGGTGCTCGGCGTCTCTGTTCCCAGCTTCGTCATCGCGTCGCTGCTGCAGAACCTGCTGGGAGTGCAGCTCAAGATACTGCCCGTCGCCCGCTGGGGCACGCCCCTGCATCTCATCATGCCGTCGTTCGCCCTCGGCCTCGTGGTGATAGCCTTCCAGTCCCGCATGCTCCGCACGAGCGTGGTGGAAGTGCTCCGCGAGGACTATGTGAAGACCGCGCGTGCAAAAGGCCTCAGCACCTTCGAGATAGTAAAAAATCATGTTATACGCAATTCACTCATACCCAGCGTTACGATCCTGGGTCCCACGCTCGCCGGCCTCATCACGGGTACGTTCATCATCGAAAAAATCTTCGCGATACCGGGCATGGGAAAATACTACATTCAAAGCATCCAGGAAAGCGATTACCCGATGATCATGGGCATGACGGTGTTCTATTCCATAATACTGCTCTGCACGACGCTGCTCGTGGACATGGCCTACGGCTTCATCGATCCACGCATAAAGATTTATAAATCCAAGTCGTAGCGCATCAGGCAACGACCAGAACGCACAGAAGGAGCATGCGCCATGTCAGACGAAACGTTCCGCGAAGTAGGGCTCGTCGAGGAATCGAACGGCATTGCCGACGCGCCGTCGTATACCTATTTCCAGGATTCCTGGAGAAGGCTCAAGAAAAAAAAGGTGGCGATGATCGCACTGGGGGCGCTCGGCCTGCTCGTGCTCATGGCGATAGTCGGTCCGTACCTGCGGCCATTCGCCTTTGACCAGCAAATACTGAGCTCCATCAACCAGAAGCCCGACGCGCTTCACTGGTTCGGTACGGACGACCTCGGACGAGACCTCTTCGTGCGCATCTGGTATGGCGCCCGAGTCTCTCTGTTCATCGCCTGCTTCGCAGCCCTCATCAACCTGCTCATAGGAATACTGTACGGCGGCATCGCCGGATACTTTGGCAACAACGTGGACAACGTCATGATGAGGGCCATCGACGTGCTGTCTTCCGTGCCGACCTTGATCTGGATAATACTGCTCATGGTAATGATAGGACCAGGGCTCAAGACCATGATCATCACGTTCGCAGCCACGGGATGGGTTTCAATGGCCAGCCTCGTGCGGGCGCAGCTGCTTCAGATTCGCGAGATGGATTACGTCATGGCCGCGAAGGCCCTGGGCGCGAAGCCTGGCCGCATCATCTTCAGGCACCTGGTGCCCAACTGCATCGGGCAGATAACCGTTCAGATGACGTTCCTTATTCCGGGAGCCATCTTTACCGAGGCGTTCCTGAGCTACATCGGCCTTGGGCTGCCCATTCCGCTGGCCAGCTGGGGCACCCTGGCCAACGACGGGGCGCGGATGCTCATGGTAAGGCCTTACCAGATGTTTTTTCCGTCGCTCATGATCTGCATAACGATGCTGAGCTTCAACCTCTTGGGCGACGGCCTCCGCGACGCCTTCGACCCAAGAATGAAACGGTAGAAAGGTAATGAATAATTTACTTACTATAAAAAACCTGAAGGTTACTTTTCACACCGACTACGCCAAGGTCTTCGCGGTTCAGGGCATCGATCTCACCGTCGGCGAAGGCGAGGTCCTGGCGATAGTGGGCGAATCGGGCTCGGGTAAATCGGTTACAGCGAACAGCATCCTGCGCCTGCTGCCCGAAAACGAGACGGCGCGGGTATCGGGCTCCATACAGCTTCAAGGCAGGGAGCTGCTCACGCTGACGGAACGCGAGATACAAGCCGTCCGCGGCGCCGAGATAAGCATGATCTTCCAGGATCCCATGACCGCGATAAACCCGACCATGCGCGTAATCGAGCAGATCATCGAAGTGCTCGTCAAGCATAAAGGCATGAATCGGCAGGAAGCCTACCGGCGCGGCCTCGAACTGCTGGGCTTAGTAGGCATACCAATGCCGGACAGGCGCGCCAGGCAATACCCTTTCGAGCTGAGCGGAGGCATGAAGCAGCGCGTGATGATAGCCATGGCGCTGGCCTGCGAACCGAAGCTCATCATCGCCGACGAGCCGACCACCGCGCTGGACGTTACCATCCAGGCGCAGATCCTGCAGCTGCTCAAGGAGCTTCAGAAAAAAACCGGGGCGGCCATCTTGCTTATCACCCACGACCTCGGCGTGGTGGCCAAGACCGCGGATCGCGTGGCCGTGATGTACGCCGGCAGGATCGTCGAGTGCAACGGCGTATTCGAGATATTCAACTCGCCTCGCCACCCCTACACCAAAGGGCTTTTGCGATCCGTCCCCAATCTTGCAATGAGCCTGCGCGAGGAACTTTTCGTCATACCGGGAAATCCGCCCAACGTCGTGGAAGAAAACGCGCTGTGCGCTTTCCGAAACCGCTGCGCCTCGTCCTTGGCGGCCTGCCACTCCAAGCCCATGCTGTCCCTGTACGATGAATATGACGGAAACGTGGAGTGCTGGAGGATGCACCCGAAGGCGGCGGCATACCTGGACGCAATAAAACCGGGCAGGGAGGGTCGCTAGATGGAATCGCTGATTCAGGTCGAGAATCTTTCGAAGGTATATAAATTAGGGTCCTGGCAGGAACTGCACGCGGTGGACAATGTGAGTTTCGATATCTACACGGGCGAAACCCTTGGAATCGTGGGAGAATCCGGCTGCGGGAAGTCCACTACGGGCAAGCTCCTGCTCAACCTCGTGCAGCCCAGCGGCGGCAACGTGCGCATGCATGGCAAAGATATATTCACGCTCAAGGGCGCTGCCGCGACCGAATACCGCAAAAAGGCGCAGATCATATTCCAAGATCCCTACGCAAGCCTGAATCCGCGGATGAAGATCATGGACATCATCGCGGAAGGGCTCGTGATACACGGCATCGGCACGCAAAAAGAGCGGGAAGACCGCGTATACAGACTCATGGACCAAGTAGGACTCAAGCGTGCTTACTCGAACCGACACCCCCATGAGTTCAGCGGAGGCCAGCGGCAGCGCATCGGCATAGCCAGGGCGTTGGCTCTGGAGCCCCGGTTCATCGTCTGCGACGAGCCCATTTCGTCCCTCGACGTATCCATACAGGCCCAGGTGATCAACCTGCTCAACGCCCTGCAAAAAGAATATAAGTTAACCTATCTATTTATATCGCACGACATAAAGGCAGTCCGGCTGGTTTCGGACAGAATAGCGGTGATGTACCTGGGCAGGATCGTCGAACTGGCCACCAGGGACTCCCTGTTCAAGGAACAGCTGCATCCCTACACGAAAGGCCTTATCGCGGCCATTCCGATACCCGATCCCGTACTCGAGCGCAGCAAGGAAACCGTGCTTCTGGAGGGCGATCTGCCTTCCCCCCTGGGCACGCGAACGGGCTGCGCTTTTTACTCGCGCTGCAGGCAACGTATGGATCGCTGCATTACGCACGTACCTGAATTAAAAGCGCGCAGCGAGGACCATGCCATAGCCTGTCACCTGTATTGACGCCGGGGTCGAGATTCACCCACTTCCAACCCGGCTTGCCTACGGGATTCCTCGCCTTACTTTTTCAGCTTCCTGATCAACTCGGTGCTTACCCAATGGATATCCTCGTCACAGGTATAAAACAAGTATTTACCGTCGGGGGAAATACAGGGGATACCGCCGGCCTTGGGTATTCCATGGTCCACCAAGTCTATGGCATCTCCCCAAGTACCGTCCGCCTCGGGGAAGCAGACGAACATATGGGAGCCGTCCACGTCAAAAACCAGGTAGCCGTCGTCCGGCGCTATGCAAGGATGCGCCGTTTGGCCATACTTCCGCCGCACCGCTTCCATGCCGCCCACAAGCGCTTCGGCAGCGCCGAATATTCCATCCTTGATGACGACTCTTTTTAGCTTGAATTCCGGCATGGCGGTTATATAAGCCTTTCCGGATTTGCTGATCGCCGGGAACATGCCCTCGCCAACATAGCGAGCGGCAGACCAAGAGACGCCGTTTCGGTCGACGGCCCAGATATTGCTGTCGCCGTACCGCCCTTTCGGCGCAGGGCCGGAATAATACAGCGTCTTGCTATCCGGACTTATAAAGGGCTCGCTGGCTTTGGGCCCCGTGGAGAAAGAGACCCGTTCCGCCGGGGTCCATGAGCCATTCTTGAAACGGGTAAGAAAGATTCCATAATCGCTCCAGTCCTTTACAAGCCTGCGGGTAAAATAGATCTCCGCGCCATCCGAGGAAAATCCGATGCCGAACTCGTGCATGGTAGAGGAAGACACGCGATCAGGCGCAAAAATCTTAGGCACGACTCCCGGTGGAGTTTCTCCGCAGTACAACTTATCCACCGGAACCGCCGATACCGCAGGTAGCGCCGATACTGCAGGTAGCGCCGACTGTGCAAAAATAACGCCGCCCGCGCAACAGAGAAGCGCGGCCAGAAAGGCTGTTCTCATATTTGATCCTCCCTACTTGAGAAGATACTAGCGAAGATTCGTAAAAATGCACAAGCGAACTTTGGTTAAGCAAGCGCTGAGATTGCATATCCGGTAGAGACTCCCTGTTTAAACCTCCTGCAAGGGTTCGATAATCATGTTTATGGGAAACTTGAAGAATTCACCGAGCCGTGCTGAAGTGACTGCTAAAAAAGCATGAAAATAAAATAGTGCTTGCCTTTCCGCATAAAGCTTTGTATTATACAGTATCGGTTATTACCGAGTCATACTTCATGCCGAAGTCTTACGAATTTCCGAACCCGCCAGTGCTTACGCATGGCGAAAGCGCCTGTACGCAGGGCACGGAAAAACGCGAACCGGCGATGGAAAAAGGATGGACTCCATGAAAGACCTGTTACTGAAGCGAAAGAATAAATTCGCCCTGTATGTTTTCGCCTGCTTTTTCCCGATCGTAACGGACTTGCTCAATGTCTGGGCCCTCTCGCGGCTTATCGGCAGCATCCAGGTCGGAACCATGGAAAACTTCTGGCAAAACCTGCTTCTAGGCGCATGCACGAGCCTGTCGGGCGTCGTGCTCTTCATCATCTCCAGATTCATGAGGATCGGATTCATGAGGGATACGATCCTGGACGTACGGCTCTCCGCGTTCGAGAAGATCCTGAAGCATTCCTACGAGCGCTTCAACAGGAACTCCAAGGAAGTATACGTATCCAACCTGATCAACGATGTTAATACTTTTGAACAAGACTTCTTCCTCAAGCTGCTCAACGTCATTTACACCGGAGGCAAGTACGTCGCGGCCATCGGCATACTCCTGTTCCTGGATTTTCGGTTTGCGCTCGGAACCGCGGCCGTTTCGATACTGCTCTACATAATAAGCAACCGTTTCGAAAAGCGCACCGTATCGATGAAGAACCAGATTTCCGGCTATAACGAAGAGTATACGGTAGAGTTGGCCAATACGTTCAACGGCCTTGAGATACTCAAGCTCAATCGGGTAGAGGACAAGTTCCTCCATAATACCCTAAAATCGATAGATCGCATCGAGCGCAAAAAACGCAACTTCACGATATTCACCGAAGGGCAGCGGGGCTTCACCGTATTCATGTCCAATCTCGCCTTCGTGGGAATGCTCGTATACCTGCTCTTCATGAGCTTCGGGGGAATGTCGCTGACCATGCTCGCCTTGATGCTGCAGCTTTCGGCCGGATGCGTCATGCCCATCGGCTACGTGATTCCTATGTTCAACGAGCTCAAGGCCGCCATCTCCATTTATAAAAAAATAACCGGCAATGGCGACGCGGCGGAACGGAGACCGGAAGGCACCCTGCCCTATTCGTTCCGCGAGGCCATCGTGGCCAAAAACCTCAGCTTCGCATACGAAGGAAAGGCTATCCTGAACAATGTGAATTTCACGATAGAGAAAGGCCGGAAATATCTCGTGCGCGGCCCGAGCGGCGCGGGAAAATCGACGTTGGTTAAAATCCTGTCGATGATTCAGGGCAACTACGGCGGCGAGCTCTCGATGGACGGGGTTCCCTACGGGCAGATTTCGGAATCTGGTTTCAACGCAAACATAGCCTTCGTGTACCAGGACGTATTCCTCTTCGAGGACACCATCAGGAACAACATCAGCCTCTTCAAGGAAGCCCCCGACGCGGAGCTGCTTTCCGCGTCCGCGAAAGCGGGCATGCAGGATCTGCTGGACGGAAAGCCGCTGGGGCTCGACGAAAGCCTCACCGAAAACGGCAAGAATCTTTCAGGGGGTCAGCGCCAACGCATTTCCATCGCCCGCGCCATATTCAAGAAAGCCGACATCCTTTTCGTGGACGAAGGCACGGCCAGCCTCAACGAGGAACTGGGCCGCTCCATCGAGGAAACCATCCTGAGCCTGGACAGCACGGTCATCGCGATCTCGCACAGGCACTACGGCGGCGTCACCGAACGCTACGATTACGTACTGGAAATCAACAACGGAGCGATAGAGCAATTCGCCGCGGAAGAATACTTCCAGGAGGTGGCGGTATGAAGAATGCGATATGGAAGGCGTTCCCCTACCTGCTGGCCATCATTGCCGTGGGAGGGTTGACCGCGGGACTCGAAGGCTATATGTCCATCTATACGATGCGCGCGGTTGACGCGGTCTTCAGCCGGGACAGGCAGGCTTTCGGAGAAATAGTAAAGGTTTTATTCGCGATCGCGCTCGGCCTTATTCCGGCGACGCTGGTGCTCGCGTACTTCCGCGGAATGTTCAAGCGAAAGGCCGCGGTATCCGCGAAAGGCGATTACATACGCAGGCTCTTCCGCAAGAACATCAATGAATTCCAGGCGGAAAACAATTCCAAGTACGTATCGGCGCTCACCAACGACTTCAACACCATAGAGGCGAACTACATCGACGGCATATTCGTCAGCGTCATAAGCATCATGAATTTCGTGGTGGCCGTATTGGTCATAGGAACCGTAAGCCCGATCGCCCTTGGAGCGGGCATAGGGCTGGGAATTATAGGCGCGTTGTTCTCCATGCTCGTAAGCAAACCTCTGCAGAAGCACCAAGCCCATAGAAGCGAGCTCTACGCGGATTACACCGCGTATATCAAGGAAGTGCTTTCGGCGTTCCATATCATCAAGTCCAACGACCTGTCCGACAAAGTTCGCGAGGATTACCGCAAAAAAAGCGAGCAAATCCAGCACAAAGGCTACGTCATAGACCGTATTTCCACCTATATTTTCTCGCTGAACCGCGTCAATAATTCGGTAGCCTTCCTGGGGCTCATCGGCATTACGGTCGTCATGGGCATCAAGGGTATCATCACCGTCGGCGGCGCCATCCTCATCATCACCCACATGGAAAAAATAATTGAGCCCATATCCCAACTCGGCGAAAGCCTTCCCAAAGTGTTCAGTACCAAAAAACTTTTCCTTAAAATTGAGGACACCCTCAAGAACATGGACAGCCACGCCGAAACGATTCAGGCAGGCGGCATCTCGCACGCCATCACGTTCGAGGGCGTCTCCTTCGGCTTCCCCGAAAACGACGTGCTCTCGAACGTCAGCCTCGAGATAGAAAAAGGCGGCAAGTATTTGGTGACGGGCCCCTCGGGCGGCGGAAAGTCAACCATGCTCAGGCTATTGCGAAAATATTACTCGCCTCAGTCGGGCAGGATATTGCTGGACGGCGATGACCTGAGAGATATCACCAAGGACAGCTACTTCAGGCACATAGCCAACGTCGAGCAGCAGGTATTCCTCTTCGAAGATACCGTGCGCAACAACCTTTCGCTGTATAAAGACTATCCGGACGACATGCTATGGATGGCGATAGACCGCGCCGGACTCCTGCAATTCGTCAAGAACCTGCCCAAAGGCCTGGACAGCATGATCTACGACAACGGAAAAAACATCTCGGGCGGCGAACGCTCCCGGATGGCGATAGCCCGCGCATTGCTCAACAAAGCCCAAATAATCCTCCTTGACGAGGCTTTTTCAAGCCTTGACGCCGAGACTGCGCAGGCGATAGAGAAGACGCTCCTCGAGCTCCGCGGAATTACCGTGATAAACGTATCTCACGTAACCTTCGAGTCGAGCAGGCGACTCTATACGCGCGTGCTCACCGTCAAGAACAAGGGCGTCATGGTTGCATGACTTCCTGCTCCCTCGTCGCTTACGACGGCATGCTAAATAAAAAAATAACTTCCAGGCTGGGCATCGCCTCAAGGCAATGAATAAATAAAAAACGGACGCGCCTGCGTCCGTTTTTTATTTTTCTTTTCTTAGTTCGGTTACCGGCGTCCGCCCATCATTCCGCCCTGGCCGCGCATCATGCCGCCTTGGCGCCTGGAACCGCCCTGTCCGCCCATCATGCCCTGTCCGCCCATCATGCCGCGGCCCATGGTCTGGCTCAGGTCATAGTCCTTGCCGTTGAACGTAAGCTTGGTTATCCGAAGGTGCGTGTATTCCGGAGCCAGAGGAAGCTGCTGCGCGTAGCCTTCCACCTTCACGGCCGCGCCTTCCTTGAGGCCGTCGATGAATCCAACGAGGCGCCCAAGCCCGCCGACGTAATAGGTGATTCCCTTGGCCTGGATGGCGATCATGCCGTTTACCAAGGCCAGTTTGCCCTCAACCTTCACGACCACGGCGGAAGGATCTCCGACGGGAGGGGTCGGACCGGGCTGAGCCGAGATCGAAGCAACCAAAAGAAGACCGGAAAGAATAAGAATTGCAAAACGTTTCATACGTTTCTCCTAAAAATATGCTGGTACCATCGGGTACGCCATGCCTTGCAGGCGTGTCAGGCCCTGCAGGCGTGTGGTCAACGACCTACACTCAGTATATTGCTAGAAGCGTGCCAAACAGGGTTATAATTAATTATTGAGAAATCCACGATATCAGAGGGTATAATAAATCTTTATATTAATTACAATTACATAAAATTGAAATAAAACGCCTAGAGAAGATTCCAGGCGTTTATCGATAAATTTCATCGGCATTTATTACCCATGGGCATTTTTTTCCCAAAGGGGGCGCCACGGTCATGCCTCTCGGCCGCCCAATCCAGACGCGCCCCCTGGCGCCAGCCCTAGAGGGCTTCCGCCTCCCCAAGGGTTGCTTGCGCTCGGCGAAATTTTTCTTTACTTCAGGTAGGCGTTCCGTATCTTGGCCAACTCCCCGGATTTCTCCAGTGCCTGCAGGCCCGCATTTATTTTTGTATAAAACTCCTTACCCCGGGGGGATGCCTTGGAAATCCCCAGGTACAAAGGATCGTCCGAGACCACCCAGGAAAGCTGCCGGATATCCTTATAGCCCATTTTCTTGAGGTAGTACACGGCAATGGGCAGATTGGCGATGCACAGCGGAAAACGCCTGCCGTTGAGCATCCTGAGCAATTCCTCCATATCCTGGGCGGGTAACTTATTTATAGCGATATCGTCGTCGAATTCGGTACCGTAGGCATATTCCGTTATGACGCCCACCGACAAACCCTTAAGATCGGCCTGCTTCCTCACGTCTCCCTTAAATTCAGGATTCGCTAAAATAACATTCTTCTCGGGTCCCAAATACTGATCGGGGAAGTACAGAAAACCCTGGCGCTCAGTCGTCTTGGAAAGACTGAAAATCGCGTCGGCTTGCCCTGTCGTAACCATATCCAGACATCGTTTCCAGGGGAAAAATTCGAATCTTACTTTTACCCCCGCTTTCTCGGCCGCCCTTGAAATCATCTCAATGTCCAGCCCCGCGAATTTTCCGTCCTGCAAGTACTCATAGGGAGGATATTCCTCCGCGACGCAAAGATACGTTTGCGCAAAGACGCTGAAAGAGAGGCATAGGGCTGTTGCCAATAAAACCAACCTTTTCATAATTGCTCCTTTCCAATCAATATAACAGCTGGGTATCAGTGTAAAATCTACCGATGTGAATCAAACTTCAAACTCAAGGATGAATTTCGTTCCGCTTCCCTGCTCTACTCGAATTGTTCCGCTCAACTGTTCCATCAGAATCTTTACGAGCTGCAAGCCGAAACCCGACGGATTATCCAGGGAAAAGGACTGCGGCAAACCGACGCCGTCGTCTTCCAGCGATAAAGCGGCTCGAGTTCCTCTCAGCGTCGCGCCTATCCTGATACGACCGCTTTCGCGTCCCCCGAAGGCGTATTTCATGATATTGGTCATCAGTTCGTTTACTATGATACCCACCGTGCTCAGTATCTTGCTGCCCAGCGAAAAATCCTCGATGGATTTTTCCAGGAGCACGGACTCGTTTCCCGGAAATAATCCCATGATTTCCGGGAGCAGCGCGTCAAGGTATATCTTTATGGAAATCGCCCCGAAATCCGCGGACCGATACAGCTTGTCGTACAGTATCATCATGCTGTGAATCCTGCTCCTGGCGTCTTTCAGGGCGGATACGGCGGCCGAGTTCCCGATAAGGCCGGCCTGCAGCGAGAGAAGGCTCATGATTACGCCCATGTTATTTTTTATTCTATGGTGGACCTCGACGAGGAGGAGCTCCTTCTCGCGGGTAGCCTTCTCCGCCACCAGGGTGGCCGCCTCGAGCTTTCTCTGCAGCCTGCTGATGGTCAGATGGGTCCTTACCCTGGCCAGCACTTCCTCGCCCTGAAACGGCTTGGTGATGTAATCCACGCCCCCGCAATCGAAGGCTTTTACCTTGTCGTCGGTCGCATTGAGCGCGCTTATGAAAATCACGGGAATATTCGCCGTTTCCCTTTCGGCCTTAAGCAGGCGGCAAACCTCGAAGCCGTCGATGCCGGGCATCGTGATATCGAGCAGGATAAGGTCGGGCAGCAAGGCCGCCGATGCCGTGAGGGCCAAGCGCCCATTCGTGACGGGCCTCACTTCGTAGCCATCCTTCTCCAGCATGCCGCACAGCAGGCGCAGGTTGTCCGGAGTATCGTCGACGATTAGGATATTCTCTTGGGCCGTTATGCTTTTCACGCGTCAACCTTGCCTTCCCTACAGATTCCCAGCAGCCTCACGGCGCGCTCGTATTCAAAGTCGTGGATGATCCGGCGAAGGCTTCCTGCAAGAAAGCCGTCACCCGGATCCAGTTCCGTTATGATTCGCTGAAGCGTTTTCAAATCGACCTGGATGAAGCCGCGCTCCAGCTCCTCGAGGGCCCGCGGCTCCAGATTGCCCAATGCTGCGATGATTTCGGAATCGTCCGCCTTTCGGGCCGCGGAATTGTCATCCCTGTACAGGTACCGGATTCCCAAGACTTTGCCCATCGCCTCGTAGAACTCGGATTGGGAAAACGGCTTGCAGACGATCGATTCGCAGCCGGCGTCGAAAACCTTCGCGTCGTCCTCCGCGAGGATGCTCGCAGTCATCGCTATTACGGGTATGCCGGAAGTCAGAGCATTAGCTTTTATTAACCTGCATGCTTCGTAACCGTCCATGACGGGCATGCGCATATCCATCCATACGAGATGCGGCTGCCAGCCCATGCATGCCTCGTACGCCTCCGATCCATCGGAAGCTTCGCGGACGGCAAAGCCCAAGGGGCTTAGAAGCCTCGCGATTAGAGTGCGGTTATCGGGCACGTCGTCCGCCACTAGAACCCGGCGGCTGGCCTGACCGGGTTCCAGGCCGACTACGTGCCGCCCAGGCTCAATCGGGCTGAAATCCCGTCTCCCGGCGGCGGAGGCGACGACATTGAATCGAAGCACCGTACCCTTTCCCAGGACGCTCTCTATCTCTATGTCTCCGTCCATCAATCGAATGAAGTCCCTGCTCAGCGTCAGGCCGAGACCCGTACCGTGGTTTTCATCGCGCCCCAGCTGGGTCTGTACGAAAGGCTGAAACACCGTTTCCAATTCCCCGGGGGGAATGCCGGGTCCCGTATCCTCTACCGTGCAAAGAAGGTTTATCCTGTTCATGCTGCCCGGGCTGTCGATCTCCCCGAGGGACATACGAAAGGCTACATGGCCGCATTTAGTGAATTTAATTGCATTCCCTATCAAGTTTATGAGTATCTGGCGTAATTTAATATTATCACCGTAGACGATGCGGGGCACGGAGGCTGCGATATCGAATTTCAATTCCAGGTTCTTGTCCCCGGCTCGCAGGCTGAACATCTTCCGCAGGTCCTGCAGGAGCTCCCGCAAGTCGAAAGTATGTAGATTCAGCGTCATTCGGCCCGCCTCGATCTTGGCCATATCCAGCACGTCGTTTATGAGCACCATGAGGTGGTCGCCGGAACGCTCTATTATTCCGAGGCTGCCCCTGTCTTCCTCGCTGAGCGTGCCGTGGTTCTTGAGGAGGCGCGTGAACCCCAGGATCGCGTTCATGGGCGTGCGCAGCTCATGGCTCATGTTGGCCAGGAACTCGCCTTTTATGCGATTGGCGGCTTCCGCCTTTTCCTTGGCAACGGCCAACTCGCCGGTACGGCGGGCCACCTCGAGCTCGAGCGTTTCCTTCTGCCGCCTGGCCATCCGGATTCTCGACAGGACGAATAGAATATAACTTCCCAGAATAATCGCCAGCGAAAGGATCCTGAACCAGGGCGTCTGCCAAATCCGGGGCCGGATCTTTACGGTCAGGGCCCGGCCTTCGCCGTTCCAGAGCCCGTCGTTGTTGGAAGCCTTGACCCTGAAGGTGTAGGTTCCGGGATCGAGATTGGTATAGGTGGCGAAACGTCGCGTGGAGTCCACGTAATTCCAGTCCTTGTCGAAATTTTCAAGTTTGTAGGCGTAGGAATTTTTTTGCGGCTGCCGATAGCTCAGGCCCGAGAAATCTATGGAAAAAACGGATTGACCGCTTGAGAGGGTAACGCTTTTCGACTCGTTGATTACCTGTTTAAGCGGGGAATCCGGTGAATCGATCTCCACATCTCGATTGAACACTTGCATGCCGGTGAATACGATCCGCGGAAGTGCGGCGTTGTCCATGATGGCGCCGGGAGAAAAGAAATTAACGCCGCCCGGACCGCCGAAGAACAGGTCGCCGTTTACGCCCGCCGCCGCCGCGCGCTCGCTGAATTGATTGCCCTGCAGTCCGTCGAGCTCGTCGAAATTCCGGAAAGTTCGCGTAACGGCATCCAAACGGGATAATCCGCGATTCGTGCTCAGCCAAATCATTCCCTTTTCGTCGCCGATGATCGCATTTATAGAATCGCCGGGAAGTCCATGCCTTACCCGATAGCGGGTAATGGTTCCCGTAGCGGGATCGAGCCTGTTCAGTCCGCTGGCGGTGCCGACCCAAAGGATGCCGTTTTTCTCTCCGTACAGCGAAAGAATCTCGTTATTGCTCAGGCTGTTGGAATTGTTCGGGTCGTTGCGATAATTGACGAAGCCTCCGTTCTGCCGATCGAAACGATCCAAGCCCCCGCCCCAGGTTCCCAACCAGATATCGCCGACCGAGTCTTGAAGGACGACGTTTACGCTATCGTTGGCCAAGCTCGTTTTTTTCGCCGGGTCGTGCCTGAAATGGGTAATCTTGTTCGTGCGCGGATCAAGCCTGTCCACGCCGCCGGTCAAGGTTGCTATCCACACGCTTCCGGAAAAATCCACCATGAGGCTCTTGATGTAATCCGTGCCGAGGCTTTCAGGATTTTCGGGGTCGTGCCTGAAATGTTTCATAACCTTCCCTGTCTTCGGATCCATCTTGTTCAAGCCGGCCTCTATGGTTCCTATCCAAAGAAAGCCTTTTTTGTCCTGCGCAACGGAGTTGATGAAATTCCCATGGATTTTAAACGGGTCGTCGGCTTTGGAGGGAAACCTCAGGATAGTGCCCGTCTTCGGGTCGTAGGAGTTGAGGCCGTCGTCGGTACCGATCCAAACCAAACCGGAAGAGTCGGTATAGAGGCACCTCACGCCGCTGTTTCCAAGGCTGCCGGAGTCTCCAGGCACGTTTCGAATGAGGCCGAATTTATTCATTCCAAAATCGAGCTTGTTTACGCCGCCGTTATAGGTGCCGATCCATAGCGCGCCGTCACTGTCCTGGATTATGCCCTGAAGGGTATCCGTACCGATGCTGCCAGGCACATGAGGGTCATGCCTGAAATGAGTGAACAGTCCCGTGTTCCGGTCAAACAGGTCGAGGCCGCCGTTCGTTGCTATCCAAAACCTGTCTTGGGCATCGATGAACAGCTGGAAAATTTCGTCGTGCGCAAGACTGCCGGGTCTTGCCGGATCGTGCGCGTAACGCGTAAATCGGCCAGTTTCCCGTTCCAGCTTATTGAGGCCGCCCCCGCGCGTCCCGATCCAGAGCGTACCGCGCGAATCTTCCTTGATGGACCAGACCCGGTCGCTACCGAGGCTTCCTGGCTTTTTAGGATCGTTTTTATAATGGGCGAATTTTCCGCTCGCGCGATCCAGGGAGTTCAGGCCGCCATCGAAGGTTCCCACCCACAAAAGCCCTGCCTTGTCCTCATGAATTGCCATGACCGTATCGCTTGAGAGGCTGTCAGGGTTGGCAGGATCGTGACGGTATCTGGTGAATTTTCCGCTCGCAGGATCCAATTTATTGAGGCCGCCGTTCCAGGTTCCCGCCCAGATCATGCCCTCACGGTCCTCGAACAAGGCCGGAATGGTATTATCGCTGATACTGTCGGGGTTGGCGGGGTCGTTGACATAGCGGAAAAAAGTCTCTGTTTGCCTATCGTAGCGGTTGAGCCCGCCACCCCAGGTTCCAGCCCACATAGTTCCCGATCTATCTTCAATTAACGCATTGACATTACTGGCACCGATGCTCTTAGGGTTGTCCGGATCGTAGGAGAATTGCTTGAACTCGTATCCGTCGAATCGGTTCAGCCCGTCGCCGGTGGCAAACCAGAGAAACCCGTCACGATCCTGTATCAAATCCCAGACACTTGCTTCAGACAAACCTTGCTTTGGGCCAAACTGCTCAAAAACAGGAGAACCTTGCCGGGCATAAAGCATGCCGGTCGCAAGAAATACCGCACAACAAACGGATACTGCCCGAATATTCATTACATGCCCCCGCGATATCGATGGAAGCAAGCTTAAACCATTATCTCCACTTCGTCCAATACCATTTCAGAGCTCGTCCAGCAGCCTAAAATCTATGCGGGCGGGCGGTTTCAGTGAAGCTCGTGCCCTGTCCAGCTGAGCCGCGAAGCTGCTCCCCGGCATAGCCTCCGCAAGTTTACGCGCTTCGTTCAAATACCAAAGATCGGTTAGCGTCGTCTCGCCTTCTTTTATTACCGAGTAGTCGGCGGAGAGGGCAAGCTCTACGAGATCGTATTGCTTGCGATGGAACGCGATGATTCCCGTAAGCATGCGAATCCGGTCTCCCGCCGCGGTTTGCGGAGACAGGGATTCAACCAGGCTCCAGGCTTCGTCCCATCGGCAAGAATCCGAAAGCAGCTTGAGGTATTCTTCGGCAAAAGCCGGGTCCAGGGAGTCGCCCCAAAGCTCGAACGCCTTCCGATACTGTTCGCAGGCGCTGCTCGTGTCGCCTCCCTGCATGAAAGCAAATCCGAGGTTCCGCAATGCCCAAGGAGACGGTTCTTTTTCCAGAGATTCGCGCCATGCCGAAAAGGCATCGTCGGCGAGCCCGTTTTCATAGAGCATCACGCCATAGTGGAGCAGCGCGCCCGCCGTCCGGGCAGCAGGCGTCTCAAGCGATTTGCCCAGCTCGGCAAGCCACTTTTTTTCCGTCATCCAGGATGCGGGCGAAGCTTGCGCGGGAAACGGCGGCAAAACTCCGGTTTCCAGGAGCGCCTGCCAGGGAGCTTGTTCGCGGCCCAGCGTGGAAGCTGAAAACTCAAGGCCGGCCGGCAAAGCGCGGGAATCATGAACCTCCCTGAAGCGCTTTTCGAGCGCACCCCATCCCGAACCCTCATGGAGCATGCGCCGTATTGGATTAAGCGCGCAGGCTTCGAGCTCCGCGTGTATCTGCCGCACTCGCGAGGCAGGCATCGCGCTTTGCACGGCTTTGCGAACCGCGTCTTTTGCCTCGGGCCAGCCGGCGTCAATCGTGCGCCGCGGTGAGGCATCCGTCCGGCCAAAAACCTGCGTAAAAGAAATAACGGAGTCCGCCCGCATGTTCATGCCGTGGACTTGCGACCTGGACAAGCCCGCCTGAATTTCAAAATAATCGCCATGGACTGGCTCAGAAAGAAAATCGCGCCACTTGCGGCCGCCCGCATGCGTACCCCAGCAAAACATTTTTCTGTATAAAAGCGGCTGCGTGCTGCGCTCGTAGACAAGCGTCCCCGAGCGATAGGCCACCGCCTCCCAGGGAGATTCCTCCAACGCGCTGTTCTGAAAAAAATACTCGTTGGCGTACAGGGAGTTGCAGGGAAACGATGCGTCGACGCCTTTCAAGGTGGGCAGGCCGGGTAGCTTTCCATGGCCGAATCCTCCCGACCCTATATTCAGCGTCTCGGGATTGATGTAGATGACTTCGTCGGATTCCGAAAAAACGCGGCAGTCTTTTTCTTCCTTCACCGCGATATTCGTCCACCAATACATGGGCTTGGAAAACGCGTCGTCGTTTATGATCCGGACATGCACGAGCAGGCAGCGAGAATCCGGAGGCAGGTGCGCGTCGATCTGCCAGAACAGCTGCTTCTCGCGCTCGAACTCGTATATCCGGAGGAATTCCCGTCCGTCCGCATCGAGGCACAAGCCGCAGAATACCGGGGAGCAGGTGGTGTACGTATGCCCGAACTGGGACACGTTCCACTCGATGCCGCCGGAGAACCAGGCATTCCTGATGGCGAGGTTCGCCGGCTGAAAAACGGGATTCGTATAGAGGATCTCTTCGCCGGCGGCGACGTCGCGCAGCGACCTGAGCCGCCCGCCGTACTCGGGCAGGAACTCGGCGCGGATAAAATCGTTCTCGAGGACGATGGTTTTTATTTTAAGGGGCGAGCGCTCCCTGCCGTATCGGTCCTGCATCCTGTAGGGAAGGACCCGGAATCCCGCCTCGTACCCGAGCAGGTCCAGTTCCTCGGGCAGCAGGGAGCCGTCGCTGACGCAGGGCTTGTCGCGGTTGGGCGACCTGAATACAGGCAGGGGGTTTTCCCCGGCCAGGGGCGAACCGGGAATCTCGATGAAGGATTCTGTTATCATTTACTAACCTTTGATGGCGCCGGACGTTATGCCGGCGATTATCTTCTCCGAAAGGAAGATATACAGGATGAACGTGGGCAGGAATACGATCACGACCGCTGCGAACATGCCGGCCCAATCTCCGGTGTAGCGCATGGACTGGATCATGGAAGCGAGGCCTACCGCCACCGGCCGCAGCGACGTCTTGTTGGCGAAGATGAGCGCCATGAAGTATTCGTTCCACACCGCGATGAAGTTGAAGATGGTGACGGTGATGATGCCGGGCTGGGCCAGCGGAAGTATGATTACCCAGAAGGTCTTCATGGGTCCGCACCCGTCTATGGCGGCCGCTTCCTCGAACGAAAAAGGTATGCTCCTGAAAAACGTCTGCATGAAAAACACGGTGAACGGCGTATTTATGGCCACGTACAGAAAAATAAGCACGAACCGGGAATTGGTGAGCTCCAGCCTCGTAACCAGCGAAAAAAGCGGCATGATGATCATGATGGCGGGGATTCCCAGCGCCGCCACGAACATGTTCTGGATGAATTTATTACCCCGGAACGCGTAGCGCGCAAGGACGTATGCAGCGGGCGCCGCAACGACCACGGTAAGCGTGCAGGTTGCGATCGTATACAGAAGCGAGTTCACGAAGTAGGTTGCCACGTTATGCGAAAATAACGCCTTCACGTAATTTTCCGGATGGAACCCCGTCGAAAACATGGTATTTCCGAAAATCTCCCTCGTGGTGGAGAACGACGCCGCGACGATCCAGCCGATGAGCAGGAAGGTAAAGACCACCCAGGCGATAATGACGGCGTAACCGGGGGCAAGCGCGAGTCGGGCCGTGTTCCGGCGAATTTTCCTAAAACTCATAATCGTCGTCCTTGATGAGCAGGTTTGCCAAGGCAAACACTATGATTACCCCCGCGGCCAGAAGCACGCCTACCGCCGCGCCGGCCCCGACGTTCCGGTCGCTTACCACCATGTTCGCGCCGAACACCAACTGATACATGTAGACCATCGGCGTAACCGTTCCGGGCTCGGGATTGAGCGGTGAAAACACCTGCGACCAGACGAAAAAGCCTACGATGGAAATTGACCACAGCACGATGTTCGTGCGGAATATTCCCTTGATGAGCGGTATGGTGATATTTTTGAACTGGACGAATCTTCCCGCTCCCTCGAGCGATGCGGCCTCGTAAAAATCAGTCGGAATCTTTTCTATTCCCGCCATGAAGATAAGCATGAAGTAACCGACCATGCCGAAGGAATAGGCGACGAGCAGCGAGCCGAAAATATTTTCAGGGGCCGTCCATTGCGTCTTGGCCAGCGCCTCCAGTTTGAAAAAGGAAAAAAACTGCTTGAACAGCCCGTACTTGGCGCTGTAGACGTATTGCATCCACATTGTCCCCATGGCGACCGCCGAGATCACGTTGGGCAGATAGATGGCGGCCCTGAAAAAAGATTTATATCTTATGCCCGACGTAAGTATCACGGCAAAGAGGAGCGAAAGGAAAAAAACGCCGATTCCGCCCCAGAGCCAGATGCCGCCGATGTTCGCCATGGAGCGCATGAACAGCTTGCTGGCGAAAAGCTGCTTGAAATTATCAAGGCCGACGAACAGCCACGACGAGACCGCGTCGGAAATGCTGTCTATGCGAAAAAAGCTCATGACCGCCGTTCTCGCGGTGGGATACAGAAAAACCAGCAGGTACAGGAGTACCGCCGGCGTCAAAAAGACGAACATCATCAGTTTGCTTTTTCTCATGTACACCCCCGCATGCCGTAAGAATATCCGATAAAAAGGACGCTTGGCGCAAATAAAGGAAGCTTGGCTTCCAGCAGGAAGCTTGGCTTCCAGCAGGAAGCCCGATTTCGAAGCCAAGCTTCCTGCCGGAAAAAACTATTTTTTCATGGCCGCGACGAACTTGTCGGCGCTGAGCGTTCCGCCTATGAGCTTGGTAAAGCTCTCGGCGATTATGGGAAGCTTGTCGGTATCGGCCTGGATTCCCGCAGCCCAGGGATAGCAGGTCGTGGCGCCGTTGAACAGGGCCTTCGCCTCCTGCAGCTGCACGGGCCAGTCGCTTGTACCGCCTACGGGAACGCCGTAGGATTTGGCCGCGAGTTCGGCATCCCAGGCACCCGTGGTCAGGTGCGCTATGAGGGCGAACGCAGTATCGATGTTCTTGGAATCTTTATTAACCTGGAAAGCCTGCGCGCCGTAATTGGCGGCGGTATCCGGGTCCGTTCCGTTGGGCACCGTTGGGAACTGGAACGTGCCCCACTTGAAGTCGGGCCCCGTGGTCGTCATGATTTCGTTGACCAGCCAGGTGCCGTTCAGGTACATGGAAACGGTTCCGGCCGCGACGTCCTGCTGGCCGGCGGGCCACTTGTTGGCGGCCACGGTGGGAGACAGGTAACCTTTTTTCGCGAGGTCCTCGAAAGCCTTGGCCATCTGGATTACGGCGGGATCGTCCCACATCTTGTTGGTCTTGTCCTTCACGAGTTCCTCGACCCACTTGTAGCCCTTGGCCCTGGCGAGGTAATAGCCGGGAAGCGTGTCTACGTAGGCGTCATCCACGGTCATGGGAATATAACCCGCGCTCTTGAGCTTGGCCATCGCGGCGAGAAGCTCGTCCCAGGTCTTCGGCGTCGCGGAGATGCCGGCTTTGTCGAAGTGCGCCTTGTTGTACATGAACGCGAACATGAACGGCTGATAGGGTATGGCGTACACTCCGCCGTCCGCGGCATAGCCCCGGGAAAGCGCGAGGAGCGAACCCATCACGGAGTCTCCGTAGGTCTTGCCTTTGGTGGTGGGGTATTCCTTGCCGAGGTAGGCGTCGAGCTTTGCGGCGTACTTGCCCCAATTCTTGATGACGCGCTCGAGGTCCTCGTCCCACAGGTCTATCACCTGGCCGTTATCCAAGGCGGGCTGCAGGGTCTTCCTGATTTCCCTTCCGTTCCAGTTGATCTCGACGATAACGCCGGCGTTGAGTTTCTCGAAGTCCCGGATGGCTTTCTCAAGCACCAAGGCCTGCGGCTCGGTTTGGCTCCACATGGACCAATATACGAGTTTGACGTCCTGCGGCTTGACGGCCGCTTTCGATTTCGCACAGCCTGAAAGCGCTATCAGGCTCACGGCAAGCATCAGCACGATGCCTAATCCAGTGAATTTCCGCATGTTCTTCCTCCTCCTTGAATATAGATTCAATTCGCCGAGGCGCATTGAATTTTCTTTTAAAGTCCGGCTTCCCCGGCTATCGCGATGACGGCATTGCACATTTCTTCCTCTTTTTTTTCCATGTCCTTCACGAGGGCGATCTGTGTCCTCGCGCGATCGAGATTTTGCGCGGGCCTCTGCGTCCGGAAATACGTGTCGCCGGAAAGATAATCGGTGAGGAAGCGCAACCCGCACTCAAAGGTCATGGTTATGGCCCCCAAAACGAGACTGCCGACTTCCCCGGAAGTCAACGCGTGCCCCGAGGATCCCAGGAAGCCTTTTGCGAATGCTATAAAATATTCCATCTCCATCCATACCTTGGACAGGTCGCGCTCGTCCTCCGCCGCGGGGTTCGTGCCGAACCGTACCGCGTCGCCGAAGTCGTAGGCGCAAAGCCCGGGCATGACCGTATCCAGGTCGATCACGCAGACGCCTTCACCGGTCGCGTCGTCGATCATTACGTTGTTCAGCTTCGTGTCGTTGTGGGTTACCCTGAGGGGCAAGAGCCCTTCCGCGAATTTCTTCGCGAGCATCGAGGCGTATCGCTTGCGATCGATGAAAAAAGCGATCTCTTGCGAGGCGCCTGCCGCCCGCCTCATGGAGTCCTCGGAAACTGATTTCATGAACGCATCGAATCGCTTTTGCGTATCGCGAAATCCTGGAATCGTTCCGTGCAGCGTGGATGCGTCGAATCCCGAGAGCCTATACTGGAAGCGGCCGAACGCCTTCCCCGCCGCGTACATGTCTTTTTCGCTCCGTACCACCGAATAGGTTTTCGCGTCCGTTATGAAAACGTACGCACGCCAGAAGTTTTCATCCGGATCGATGTAATAGACGAGACCGTCTTGGGCAGGTATGAGAGTGAGGGTTCCGCGGTCGCGCGCTTCTCCGCCTTCGTTACGCATAAAACCGGTAACGTTGGCGATATTCTCCATGAGGTTTAGCGGAGCCTTGAAAACGTTAAGGTTTATCCTCTGCAATATGAACCGGTCGGCGCCGTCGTTTTGGCGTGTCAGGCTTACGAGGAAGGTATCGTTGATATGCCCGTCGCCGTATGGCGCGGCATCAAGGACGCCTCCGTCCTCAGTAAAACGGCGAGCCGCCCGCAGAACGCTTTCGCGGGGAATCCTATTCACGGGGACACCCGATCCTTTCAATGACGACTATGAAGCTGAAGCGACCCATGATTCTCCCTCGAACGTTCCCGATATGCTGTATTATTGCGTCCGATTTTCCATCTCGTCTTTGCACAATTACTCTTTTTTTTTGCATTTTCTGCTGTATACTGCAAAAATGGACTATGCGAAGACCGCCTTGCGCGACATTTTATCCATCCACAAAATCTATACCGTCCATTATTTCGAGTATTCCAAGAATTACATCTTTGACGGCGAGCGTCACGATTTCTGGGAATTCCTCTATGTGGACAAAGGGGAAATCACCGTAAAGGCGGACGAAAAAGCCTACTCGCTCAAACGTGGCGACATCATCTTCCACCGGCCAAACGAATTCCACAACGTGCAGGCAAACGGCGTCACGGCGCCGAATCTGGTGGTAATATCCTTCGAGTGCGTTTCTCCCGCCATGGATTTCTTCGCTGGAAAAATCCTTCACCTCGGAGACGCGGAAAAAAACATGCTTACCAGTATCGTCAACGAGGCGATGGAGGCATTCAGCTCCGACCTCAGCGACCCCTTGCTGAAGAAATTGGAAAAGCGGCCGAATGCCCGTCCGGAAAGCGAGCAGCTCATAAAGCTGCATCTCTGCCTCTTCCTTATTACCATGCTCAGAAAGGGCAACCAGCTTGAAAAAAGCGCCAAGATTTCCACCGTATTCCATGAAAAATCAGGCAAGGACAAACTGGGAATCGTGATCGAATATCTCGAGCGCCACGCTCGGGAACGGATAAGCCAGGACGATATTTGCCGCGCCACGCTCATGAGCCGCTCCGCCCTGCAGAAATTATTCAAGGATCACACGGGTGAAAGCCCCATGGACTACGCGAGAAAAATCAAGATAGACGCGGCGAAAACCCTCATGAGAGAGGGATTCGGCACCATCTCGGAAATTTCCAACGAGCTCGGCTACGCCTCCATCCATTATTTTTCCCGGCAGTTTCACGCCATCGCAGGAATGACGCCCCGGGAATACGCAGGTTCCGTAAAGGCTATTTGCGACGGAAACGCGGAAACCTAAACTCGACCTGCCCGTCCCCTTCACGGGTGCTTGCAAAACTACGCCGCCTGTGCAAGTGTCATGGCAGGAGATTCAGATGGAAAGTTATTCACTGACCAGGCGAAACGGCGATGCTTTGGAAACAGGCGCAAACCTCGACACCTTTTTCCCCGACTGGAAGGGTCCGCGCGAGCGATGGCTTTTTGTCGCTCCCCATGACGATGACCTGTGCTTGGGGTCGGGACTCCTCCTGCAAAAAGCGGTCTCCGAAAATGTACCGTTATCCATCCTCATCACCTCGGACGGCGGTATGGGTTTCGGCTCCACCGTGCCGAAAGAATCCATCCAAAAAACGCGCAGGAAGGAAACTCTCGAGTCCTTCGGCATCCTCGGTATCGGCGACGTAAGCTGGCTGGATTTTCCGGACGGCTCGCTGGCTCAATTCGCGGGATCGCGCGCCGCGAAACCTGGAGACCCCTGTGTGATCGAGGGCCATACCGGAATCCAGAACGCCTTTACCGCCTGGTTACGAAAAGTTCGCCCAACCCGCGTATTCGTTCCCTCGAACGCGGATCTGCATCCGGACCACAAGATCGTGCACCAGGAGCTCCTCATTTCCCTTTTCCACGCGGCGGGGGATATCTGGCCGCAGCTGGGAAGCCAACTCGACACGCTGCCCGCCATTTATGAAATGGCCATCTATTGCGCCTTCAACGCTCCCCCCACCATGAAACTCGAGGCTCCCGGAGCGGCTTTCGAGAAAAAACTTCAAAGCATCATGGCCTATCGCAGCCAGAAACAGATTACCTCCCTGGTTGAAAATTTTCGCAAAAGCGGACCTGTCGAATTTTTCAGGCAGGCCGACTTCAACCTGTACGAACCTTCCGCCTACAACAAGCTGTTCGAGTAGGCAACTGAATCGGGAGTATGCATGCAAACCATAGACTTGAACGCCGACATGGGCGAAAGCTTCGGGGCCTGGACCATGGGCCTCGACGCGGAATTGCTTAAATACGTGAGTTCGGCCAACGTCGCCTGCGGTTGGCATGCCGGCGACCCGGGCGTCATGGCCGCGACCATCCAGGCAGCCATGGCTCGAAAAGTCGCCCTTGGCGCCCATCCGGGCTACCCGGACCTCGCCGGCTTCGGCCGGCGCTCGATGGCGCTCTCCGAATCGGAAACCTACGGCTGTGTTTTGTACCAGATCGGCGCCGCGAGGATTTTCGCGGAGGCCGCGGGCGGCCGGCTTACCCACGTCAAGCCCCACGGCGCCTTGTATAACGACGCCGCGTCGGATCCCGCGCGCGCGCGGGGAGTCGCAAGGGCGGTACGCGATGCCGGAGGAAATATTTACCTGGTCGGATTGCCGGAATCCGAGCTGTCCCGCGCGGCGGCCGAATTTGAAATACCGTACGCAAGGGAATTCTTCGCGGACCGTGCCTACGACGGACAAGGCCGACTGGTATCGCGCGGCAAGCCCGGAGCGGTGATACACGACCGCGAGCTTGCGGTACGGAGGACGCTTGCGGCCATCTCGACCGGCCTGGTCGATTCCGTTGACGGCAAGCCCGTGGCGGTTTCTTTCGATACCGTATGCCTTCACGGAGACAGTCCGGAAGCCGTTGATTTCGCGCGAGGGCTGCGCTCAGCCCTGGAATCGGCAGGCATCGCCGTAGCCGCTTTCCGATCCGGCAGCGCCGAGGCCGCGTCCCGATGAGCCAGCCTCCGCAGTCTGCCGCGTACTCCATCGAACCTTACGGCGAAACTGCCGTCATCATCCTGACCGGTGCGGGCATCGACGAGACCGCCTACCGCCGGCTAGCCGGCCTCGCGGCGGCCATCAAAAAAGAACCGCCCAAAGGCTTCGCGGAACTGGTACCGGCCTACGACTCATTGTTATTTATATTTAACCCTTTTGTCACGGACGCGGCCGCCGTCGGCGATGCGATACGCCGCCTGGCCGACGCCGCAACCACCGTCGCCGAGGCAGAAACCCCGGAAATAGTGGAGCTGCCGGTGGCATACGGCGGCGCATTCGGTCCCGACCTCGAAACTCTCGCGGCCGGGACGGGCATGAGCGCGCGCGAGGCAGTCGAAATACATTCCTCCAAACCATATCTTGTCTACATGCTGGGCTTTACCCCGGGCTTCCCCTACCTCGGAGGAATGGATGCCCGCATCGCCGCGCCGAGGCTGGCGACGCCGCGGACCAAGGTTCCCGCGGGCTCGGTAGGAATCGCCGATGCGCAGACGGGCGTATATCCGCAGGAAAGCCCCGGCGGATGGAACTTGATCGGCCGCACTCCCTTGAGGCTTTTCGATCCTTTCAGGCAACCGCCGGCGCTTCTGGCCGCGGGAAAGTACGTCCGGTTCGTACCGATACCGGAAGATTTGTTTTATAATATCTTGTCCCAACCATCGACGCCCGTTTCACAAGGCGCAAAAAGAGTCTCCACCCGGGCAAAGGGAATCACAGTCATGAAACCCGGCCCCTTGAGCACCGTCCAGGATCTCGGTCGCTTTGGCTTCCAGGATACGGGAGTCCCGCCGTCCGGCCCGATGGATGCATTTTCCATGCGCGCCGCCAATATTCTCGCAGGCAACCAGGACGACGAGGCCTGCATCGAATGCACGCTGGGCGGGCTGGAGCTTCAATTTGAATGCGACACGACGGTAGCCGTCACCGGAGCCGCCCTGCCGCTTTCGCTCGACGGAAAAAGAGTTTCACAAAACCGGAGCATCCGCGTACAAAAAGGCTCCGTGCTCACGCTGGGTACGGCAATCTCCGGACTCCGCGCCTATGTCGCGATTTTCGGCGGCTTGGATACCGAACCCGCCATGGGCAGCCGCTCCACATTTACCCGGGGCGGATTCGGCGGGGTGGAGGGCAGACGGCTGGCTGCGGGCGACTCTATCCCCCTCAGAGGCATAATAAATTATAACAAAATAGCCGTTCCGGAGAGAATCATGCCGGAACCCAAGGCCCTCTCCGCAACGGAAAAAATCACCGCGCGCGCCGTCGTTTCGCACGAACGCGGCCGTTTCACCGAAGAGGCTCTCGCGTCCTTCTTCGGGCAAACTTATACGGTATCGTCAAAAAGCGACCGCATGGGCTGCAGGCTGGAAGGAAAGCCCCTGAGCCACTCGGCTGGGGCCGACATCGTATCTTCGGGAGTGCTCTCCGGCACCGTACAGGTTCCCGGCGACGGGCAACCCATCGTGCTCATGGCGGACAGGCAAACCACCGGAGGATATACCCGCATCGCGCATGTGATCCAGGCGGACCTCGGGCTCCTCGGCCAGGCCAGGCCGGGCTCATCCGTGGAGTTCCGCCTTTGCAGCCTTGAAGAGGCCCGCGAAGCGCTGCTGACTCAGGAAGCCCTCCTCCATGATATAAAAATGACATCGCCGCCCGGCCCCTCGGATTGCATACCGGGCAAGTGCAGGCTATTTCGCGTTACCGTAGACGGAGCCGTTTTCGACGTCAAGATTGAGGAGCTGCATTAATCCGGCTCCCGGCGGGCTTCTTGCCCTTCAGGCCGGCAAAGAATAAAATCCATATTCCGGAAAAATAACCCGGAATTATTAAAGGGGGCTATCATGGAACATAAAGAGCCGAAAACCATCAGGGTTAGGGTAAAAAGCCAATCGGGACATTGCGAATTCGGGCACAAGGTGGGCGACCAGATCGTTTTCGACGGAGAGGGCGTAACGGGACGAATTTGCCTGCATTCATTGTACAGCATCCTGCCAAAGGTGTTCGCCATGCGCTATAACGCCGATTTCCCCTGGCGCGACGAAGGAATGAAAGCGTCTCACGCGTGCCCGGACGCCGTCAATCCCGTCGTTTACGAGCTCTGGGAAGGATAGCCTGCGGGGAAGCGCCAGGCATTCGTTACCTTGACTTCTCGATCTTGCGTTTATCGTTGATCCTGTCGACTATATCCGCGCCAAGGATTGTCTTGCCGCCGGTCTTGGGCAAATCCATCGCCCTGGCCTGTTCCACGATGCCGTTAAGTGCGGCATTAAGGAAAATTCTTGGTATTTTTATTAACTTTTCGCAAGCCTCGGCGGTGAACGCGAAGTCGGGATCTATTCTGTCCGCGGCATATTGGACGGTTGAAACATCCATCCCCGGCTTGCATGGAATGGGCACGGAACGAGGTCTGCGAAACTTGGTATACCAGAACGACTTGGAATCCCGGTATCCATAGTCTACGGGAACCCTGGGGAAGCTTCCCGCCTTAACCCCGCTTACGATTGCCTTATACTGTTTTTCCTTCATCAGTATCTTGTCTATCTTCAAAATAAAATGAACTCCGAATTTACTGGTTATGCCGTTGAAACTTCTGTACGGAGGCTCAACTCCATCCAATTGCCCTACCTTGCTTTTGTCCTGAAGCGCGTTTTCAAGGCTGCTGTCCCAGGTACATTCCATAACCTGGAAAGCATCGCTCAGAACTTTAGGCCGCTGTATTTTTTGGGCATCCTTCCCTGCCATCAGCCCGTCTTCCATGGCCAGGAAAGTCTTAGCCATTTTTTCTTCGGACGTATCCCCGGGAAAGCCGAGCCTTACGGTTTCGGTAAATAACTTAACGCCGTCTTCCAAAAAATTCAGCGAGCACATACCGGTACGCAATATGTTTTGCGCGGTATTGGAACTGTTCCTGCATTCAAGCAGCATGGAATAGTAATCCTTGCCCGCGACGTAATAAGGAAAACACAGTGAATATGCGCCAAAGGATGTTTCCCCACGTTCGGTCAGAGTCCCAATCAATATAGTCGGCATAGGATAAAACAACGATGTCTGGTAGAAATTGTCCACGATGCGTAAATCCTTGAAACTCGACATATGCTTTTCTCCTTATTCCTGTAAATCAAAAAAAAATTCGCCAGCGGTTTTTTCAACCCAGGAATTTCCATTTCTTGAGCGAGTAGAGCGGAATGAATGGAATCAATATCGGCACCCTGGCGGCATAGGACAGGAATTCGGCATTGTCGCCATATCTCTCCATCTGCCTTTTTTCCAGCCGCCTCGCTCCGTTGAACATGATGAAAACAATGCAAATATAACCAGCGATGCTTATCAGCCGCTGAAAGGTTCCTTGGAGACAGGTTATAGACGAGCACAGCATACCCGTCCAGACAAGAAGCTCCCCGAGGTAATTGGGACAGCGTACGAAACTGAAAAAGCCGCTGTCGCAAAATCTGTCCGGCCGGTGTTTCTTGGCCGCTGCCTTCTGGGCATCGGATAGAGCCTGCAAAATCAGCCCTGCCCCCATGACAAGTATTCCGGCAACGAGGAATCCCTCATCTTTTTTCGCGAGGCCGTTTTGCATCCGGAAATACAAAGGGGATACCTGAGCGAAGAAAAGCAGCGAAACAATCGGCCATACGGCTGCCGAAACCAATACCGGCACTTTTTTTACCGTTGCCGTGGCTTCCGACAGAACCTTGGAATAATTGCCGCCGCGCGCTTCTCGAATCGCGAGGAATAAGCCGAGACGCAGGGAATATGCCGCTGTTATGACCATTATCAAGGCTACAGGAACCGTAAGCTTCCCGATAAATATTACCGCCATGCCGAGGATCAGGCCGGTAACGGCAAACGCATAGCCGATAGATACGAACCAGATGAATTTTTTAAAACCCACCGCGGCAATTACCAGGCTAATGATGAAGAGTATGGACCAGTTCGGCATTCCAGCGCTCCTTTTTTTTCAAATGGCCGGATATATATTCCCTGAAGGATTTTTTTCCGTATTTTATCGAGGCTTCCATGTCGTGGGACAGAGTCCATTCACCGAATTTGATGCCGGCGTATTTTCCGTTTCTTCTGATTTTAGCCAACCAGGCAAGGACCGTAAATAAATATTTTGGTACATATTTTATTACAGGAACCTTTCCGGCGGCCTCGAAGAACATCCGAGCGATCTCTTCATAGGTGTGCGTTTCCATTCCGCCGATTTCCACCGTCTTGTTCTGTTCGTCCAAATGGCTGACGATATAGTCCGCAAGGTCGGAGGTATCTATTACGTTTGCCTTTGAAACCGTTCCGGCAAGCAGCAGCACCCTGCCTTTTTCAACCATAGGCCTGAAAACCTTGGCGATATCATAAAAATAACCGCTGGGCCTGATTATAAAATATTGCAATCCGCTGGCCTTCAGAGCGATCTCGAACTTATTCTTGGCGTCCAACATAGGTATGGTACCGTCAGTTTCAGCCTTTATCACGGATGTAAATATGAATTTACCCACACCTGCCCGCTTAGCCTCGTTCAGGATGTTGATGTTTCCCTGCAGGTCTACATCGTAATGCGACAACACGGCGCTGCCCGTGGTAAGGCCTACCGTAGTAATGACGATATCCGCCCCGTCGCACAGGCCAGCCAATGTTTCAGGCTTGGTTACGTCGATTTCCCTTACGGAATATGCGGCGGAATCGAGCCCGTCCAATTTTTTAACGACCCGGTCCGCTGCCATTACGGCATGCCCTGCTCCAACTGCCGCTTTCGTAATTTCAGAACCTAAATTCCCGAACGCTCCGGCTATCAAGATTTTCATGTAGCGCCTCCGTTTCGGCCATCCGCTTCGAGTATTCCAATTGCCTCATCCAGCAAAACAACGAGCATATCGCTTTTTTTTTCGCCTAATCCGTGGAATAATTTTTTCGTAACCTGCAAGTATTCCTCCATGATGCTCTCAACGATTTTCCGTCCCTTGGGCGTGCACGTAAAAAACGAACTCCTGTTGTCTTCCGGGTCGGACTTTTTGTGTATGTAGCCGTTCTGGATAAGGCCTTTGGCGACCTTGCTAATATAGGGCCGCGTACAGTGAAAATAATCCGCCACCTGATTCGGCTTTATGCCTCTGCCCTCATCAAAATTGCAGACAAGGATCAATACCCGGTAGCTGCCCGAGTCGGACAAAACGTTGAGAGAACTCCTTATATAGGTACTTCGGAACAGCGCCACGCTTTGCGCCATTTTCATAAGCCTGTCCATCAATCATCCTTATAGTTAACCTAGTTAACTATATAATCGAAATAGCATTCTTTTGTCAAGAACAATCCCAGGGGAGGATTCATCCATCATCCGATAATCAACCGCTACTCCGGCTACTTTCCTTGCATCCCTTTCGTAAAAAGATTAGCATTATACGAGGGATATTTAGGGAGACGACATGGATTCGAAAACAGCCAGATTGGCTGCCTTGATAGAGATCGGCCGCACTCTTTCGTCGAATTTAAATTTAGACGTCCTTCTCGAGACGATACACACACAGGTTTCCAGGATATTCGACACATCTTCGTTTTACGTAGCCCTGTATGCGGAAGGGGATCCGTACTGGGATTGGATATTCCACATAGAAAACGGAATCCGGCAACCTCCCGAACGCCACAGTCTGAAGGAAGGCGTTACCGGATACATCATCAGGACCAGGCGCCCGTTGCTGCTCCGCTCGAGCGACGACTGGACAGCGCTCACCGCGGGCAAAGACGTCAGCGGCCTCGGGGAAATACCGCAATCTTGGATGGGCGTTCCGCTGCTTGCCGGCGATTCGCTGTTCGGCGTCATGGCGATTCAAAATTACGCGACAGCCGCTTTATATGACGATTCCGACCTGTCGCTGTTCTCGACCATCGCCACGCAGGTTGCCGTAGCCGTGCAGAATGCCCGATTATTCGATTCGATCAAGCGGAAAGCCGAAGAAACCGAGACTCTGGCGGAAATCGGGCGGGACATAGCCTCATCGCTGGATTTGGACACCGTGCTCAGAAAGATCGTCAGCGCCACCAGAAAAAACCTGACACAGGAGACCGTCGCCATTTTCCTGCTCTCCGGCGATGGCAAGGCCATGCTGCCTGTCGCCGTTGAAGGATCCATGGCGACGGCGATCAAGGACACAGTCTTTACCAGCGGGGAGGGAATCCTCGGCTCGGTACTTTCGTCCGGGGAACCTTGCGTAGTCAACGATACGATCGCAGATCCCAGAGCCATCCACATTCCGGGCACCGACACGGATCAGCCGGGCGAAAAACTCATCGCGGTACCGCTTGCCTCGCCTGACGGCGTCATGGGACTCATGTCCGCCTGGAGAGGCAGTACCGAAGATTCGTTCAACGCAGAGAACCTTGCCTACTTTACCCGCTTGAGCCGCGAAGCCGCGATCGCCATCCAGAACGCGCGGCTCTATGGCGAAGCCCAAGCGGCAAAAATCGAGGCGGAGAACGCCAACCTCGCCAAATCCCAGTTTTTAGCCAATACGTCCCATGAGCTGCGAACGCCGCTCAATTCGATAATCAATTTTTCCTGGCTGCTCGCGCAGGAGGATTCCGAACTGAAACCGGATCAAAAAGACCTTCTGCGACGTATCGAAGAATCGGGCCGCCATCTCCTGCATCTCATCAACGACATACTGGACCTCGCAAAAATAGAATCGGGTCACATGGAGCTTTTCGTAGAAGAAATAGATCTTCGCGGAACAGTGGTCGATGCGCTTCCGGGAATACAGGCGCTTCTCTTCGGAAAGCCGATTCGGCTCGAAACCGATATACCGGAAAATCTCCCACTGGTACTCGCCGATCGCGCGAGACTGCGGCAGATACTGCTCAACCTGCTTTCCAACGCCGTAAAATTCACGGAAAAAGGCTTTATTCGCCTGAGCGCTCAAGCATGCGATAATTTCATGAAAATCAGCATCGAAGACTCGGGAATCGGAATCAAGCCGGAAAACCTCTCCCGGGCGTTCTCTGAATTCATTCAGCTTGACGCCAATCTGGACCGTCAACGCGGCGGAACGGGTTTGGGCTTGCCCATCTGCAGGCGCTTCACAGAAATCA
>CAZAJF010000035.1:0-41720 GCA_964485395.1 uncultured Treponemataceae bacterium
CATCTGGTCCTTGGTCATGGCGCCCAGGATATGCTTGGGAACTATCCACCCGTAGGTAAAGTCGCGTATCACCTGGGAATCCGCTCCGGAAAGGTGCAGGATAAAAGAATAACGGTTCACGATCTCGATGCTGTCGATGGAATCCAGGTATCCGAGATTCGGCGAGTTGGTTTCCTTGTCCTGCAGGAGTGTGAGCGAAAACTCGACGTCGGCAGTGCTCATCTCCACACCGTCGTGCCAGAGGATTCCTTTACGCAGCGCAAAGGATATGGTCTTGCCGTCCTTTGAAATCACCGGAAGGGCGCTGGCGAGCACGGGCTCGAATTCGCCTTTTTCGTTCATGCGGATAAGCGGATCGAAAAGATCCGCTATCACTTCGAACGATGCGGAATCGTCGGCGAAAATGGGATTCAGGTTTCGCGGATTGCGGTCTACCGCTATGCGGAGCGTTCCGCCGCCTGCGGCAAATGCCATCGATGCCGATGCCAATCCGATCAGAATAAAAGCCAAAATACGTTTCATAACCGTTTCCTCCTGATTATTGCAGGGGCGAATACTCGCTCCTTTATTGTATGCGCATACATTTCTATGCGTCTACTCTCTTCACATAAGCCGCAGGCAGCACTAATACTTTACGGGATTTTGGAGACAGATTTGTCCAGATAAGCTTTGATTGCCAAGGCAAGCCCTTTTGCCGTTCTTCGCAGTGATTCCCGGTCTTTGCGCAAATCGAAGCCAAACTCAAGCTGAAGGGCGTTTATTCCTCCGGAACCTGAACGTCCGTAGACCAGAACGATAAACCCGCCGTTGAACTCGAGATATTCACGGCTGTCGACAGACTCCGGCTTGAGAAGCAAGCCCTCCTGTTTCATCGCGACGGCAAATCCCCCAGACGTATCGCCGTAAAGCGCAAAAAGATCGGCAGTCCGGCCATTCTGCGTTCCGCGATACACCCGTGCCGTATCCTGACTCTGACCATGAATGTCGATAAGCAGCGCATCCTCACCGGCGACTGATCTGGCGGATGCTACGGCAGCCTTGAGCGCATCATGATATGCCTGATACGCCGCTGCCATAGGCTTTGATTCATAGGCCTGGGAAGCGGCACGGTTAAAATCGACGCAGGTTCTGCTCATGCGGGCTGCGACGAGAAATGCCTTTCGCCCGTCCATGAGCGCCGCAAGTTCATCCTGCACCAGCAAGGCAAGCTCCAAAGTGTTGAAATCCAGATCAATTGTTCCTAAGACGCGTTCAGGTACGCCATCCGCATAAACTCCACCCCCGTGAGGTGCGGATAGCACCACCGGCAAGGTTCCAGCTTCAACCGCAAGATACGCTTCAAAACTTACCGTGTCGTCCTGATAGGTACCCGAACTCGCAGGAGTTTCCTGGCCAAAGGCGGCAAAGGCTGCGCAAAAAAAGAAAATAGCCGCTTCGGCGATGAATAGGGATTGCCTCCTCATTCGTATGCCTCCATTACCGTGGATTATAGGATAGAACCTTTGGATTCATTCAATGTATGCGCATACATCTAATCTGTCAAGCGGTATTTTAAATAAACTGCACCCTTCTTGTCTCAGCCATGAATACTCTGGATACTGGAATTATTCCCCTTACCTATGCCATACTCGCTAAACGTACGCACGGATTCGGTAGCGCGGGTCGTCTGTACCGATACTAGTTCCGAGGAGTTCCCATGTTCGAGCCCGTAGACAACAAAGTCAGCTTCCCCACGATGGAAGAACAGGTTCTCGCGTTCTGGCGAGAAAACAGCGTATTCGAAAAATCGATAAGCCAGCGCGAAGGCGCGCCTGAATACATTTTTTACGACGGCCCGCCCTTCGCTACCGGCTTGCCGCACTTCGGCCACTTCGTCCCGGGAACCATAAAAGACATTATTCCGCGCTACAAAACCATGAAGGGATTCAAGGTGGACCGCCGTTTCGGCTGGGACTGCCATGGCTTGCCGGTCGAATACGAGATGGAAAAAGAGCTGGGCATCTCGGGCAAGAAAGCGATAGAAGACTTCGGCGTCGCCAATTTCAACGAGGCCTGCAGGTCCATCGTCCTCCGTTACACCGGCGAATGGCGCCGCATCATGACGCGCGCCGGCCGCTGGGTGGACTTTGACCACGACTACAAGACCATGGACCCCGACTATATGGAATCCATCTGGGCAGTGGTCAAGAACCTGTGGGATCAGAATCTCGTGTACGAAGGCCATTCCATCATGCCGTATTGCCCGCGCTGCTCCACGGTTCTCTCCAACCACGAGCTCGCCCAAGGCGGCTACAAGGACGTGCACGACCCCGCCATCACCATAAAGTTCAAGGTAAAGGCCGACCCCAAGACAGGCGCCGCCCTTCTCTCTCCCGGCACCGACACCTTCTTCCTGGCGTGGACGACCACGCCGTGGACGCTGCCGTCCAACCTGGCGCTGGCCGTCGGCGCGGACATGGACTACGTGCTCGTGGAGGACGGAGAGGAACGCTACGTGCTGGCCGAGGCGCGCCTTGCCGCATATTATAAAGATATAACCAGCGTCAAGGTCCTGAAGAAATTCAAGGGCGCCGAGCTGACAGGTGCCGAGTACGTGCCCCTGTTCCCGTACTTCGCGGACCTGGCCGCCAAAGGCGCGTTCCGAGTGCAACAGGCCGACTACGTAACCACCGAGGACGGCACGGGAATCGTGCACACCGCGCCGGGCTTCGGCGAGGACGACTACCAGACGCTCAAGGGCACGGGCGTGCCCACCGTCTGCCCGGTGGACGGTGAATGTAAATTCACCGACGAGGTGAGCGACTACAAGGGCCAGTTCGTAAAAGACTGCGACAAGCCCATAATCGAGCGCCTGAAATCCGAGGGCAAGCTCGTCAAGAAGGAGCAGTACCTCCACCCCTACCCGCACTGCTACCGCTGCTCCAGCCCGCTCATCTACCGCGCCATATCCAGCTGGTTCGTGAAGATAGATCCCGTAAAGCAGAAAATGCTGGACGCCAACAAGAAAATCTATTGGGTACCCAACCACATACAGGGCGGCCGCTTCGGCAAATGGCTGGAAAACGCGCGCGATTGGTCCATCAGCCGCAACCGCTACTGGGGCAACCCGCTCCCAATCTGGAAATGCGACGCGTGCAAGACCGCAACCTGCCTGGGATCGCGCGACGAGGTTGAAAAACTCTCAGGCACGCGCCCGACGGACCTGCACAAGCATTTCGTGGACGACATAAGCTGGAAATGCTCCAAACCGGGCTGTACAGGCACCATGAGGCGCATACCCGAAGTCCTTGACTGCTGGTTCGAGTCAGGCTCGATGCCCTACGCGCAGGTGCACTATCCTTTTGAGAACAAGAAACACTTCGAGGAGCACTTCCCCGCGGACTTCATCTGCGAAGGTCTCGACCAGACCCGCGGCTGGTTCTACACGCTCACCATCCTGGCCGCCGCGATGTTCGACAAGCCCGCGTTCAAAGCCTGCGTCGTCAACGGCCTCATCATGGCATCCGACGGCCGCAAGATGAGCAAAAGCCTCCGCAACTATACCGACCCCATGAAGGTCATGGAAGATTTCGGCGCGGACGCCCTGCGACTTTTCCTCATGAACTCCGGGGCTACCCGGGGCGAAGACCTCGTCTACACCGACGACGGCGTCAAGGACGTGCTCAAGAGCATCATCCTGCCTTTATGGAGCGCCTATGGATTCCTCGTTACCTACGCGCGCCTTGACAAGATAGACCCCACGGAGGCAAAGCCTGGCGCCGGCAATCCCATGGACCGCTGGATACTCTCCGTCTGCGAAACCATGGTACGCGACGTCAGCGCCGGCCTCGAAGCCTACGACATGCAGAAAGCGATAGCTCCCCTCGTCGACTTTATCGACGCGCTGAACAACTGGTATATACGACGCTCGCGCAGGCGATTCTGGCGCAGCGAGAACGACGGCGACAAGATGGCGGCATACTCGACCCTGTACCGCGTGCTCAAGCGATTCTGCCTCATACTGGCGCCGGTCGCGCCGTTCATCAGCGAAACAATGTGGCAGAACTTCCGCCGCGACGCGGAACCCAAGAGCGTGCACCTGGCGACCTGGCCTGAATACGACGACACCTTCCGCGATGAAAGCCTCGAATGGAAAATGTCGACCATCCGCAAGGCGGTTACGATGGGACGCGCCCTCCGGTACCAGCACAACCTCAAGATACGCCAGCCGCTGGCCAGCGTGCTCATCGTTACCCGCGACGCGAAAGAACGCTCAGTTCTGCTCGAGATGGAAGAAATCGTGCGCGAGGAGCTCAACGTAAAGGAAGTGATTTTCCGCGACAACGAGGAAGACCTGGTGGAATACAGCGCCAAGGCCAACTTCCGCGTGCTGGGCAAGGAACTGGGCAAAGACATGAAGGAAGGCGCGGCCATAATCGAAAAGCTCGCCGCCAACCAGATAGCCAGCCTGCTTGCCGGAGCCTCGCTGGAAATCGAGGTAGCCGGAAAGCGCATCGACATAACCAAGGACAAGGTTGAAGTCCAGCGAACCGAAAAGGCGAGCCTCAGAGTGCTCAACGAAGGCACCCTGACGGTAGCCCTCGACGCCAAGATTACCCAGGAGCTGATGGACGAAGGCAACGCCCGCGACCTGATACGGGGCGTGCAGACACTGCGCAAAGATTCGGGCTTCGCCGTAAGCGACCGCATCGAGCTCTTTGTTTCCGGCAGCCTCTGCCTCAAGCGCTCGTTCGACGCATTCTCCGAGTTCGTGGCCAGCGAAACCCTCGCCCTGCAGATCCGCTGGGAGGAGACCGCATCCATGTCCGAGATCGAAGCCGGCGACGAGAACTGGAAAGTATCGATAAAGAAATTGTAACTCTAGAATACTGGAATACGAAACACGGAGGCACGGAGAACACGGAGTAAGAGAGAACGAAGGGAAGCATGAGGAGCGGATAGTTTTCGAAGTGAATCCAATTTCCACTCCTGAAATTATCCTCTAACTCTCCTTCTTCCTCCGTGTTCTCCGTGCCTCCGTGCCCAATTTTCTAATACCCCTTCCTCTTCTTTTCCAATTCTCCAAATCCTTCTTTCTCCGTACCTCCGTGTCTCCGTGCAAAAATTCCTGAATAAAAAAAAGGCTGCCCGAATGAACGGACAGCCTTTTTAACATGCCGTTTACCGGCGCGTTATACAAAAATTACTTTGCTTTGAACTTGGTATCCTTGATCATCCTGGTTTCCATGAGCGTTCCGGCCTTCATGGCAGCGAGGGTGTCTTTCTGGATTTTGGGGTCAATCCAAGACCAACCGCAGTTGATCGGATCGTTGGGATCTGACTGCTGGTATTTATTGTTGATCCAACCAGGCAGGCGGATCCACTTCCATACTGCCGAGCGGTAGTACGGGACATAGTATCCGGGAACCACGATGGCCGCTTCGTGTACGCCGCGCTGTACGAGCTTGGTAATCTCGGCTTTTTTCTTGAGGCTGGGCTCGTCGCGGAACGCGTCGATGAGCTTGTCCATCTCGGGGCTGGACCAACCGAAGAAGTTGTTGGTCTGGGGCTTGTCCGCATTGGAACTGTGGAGGTATTCCCAGTAATCGTCATAGAGATTGGTGCTCATGCCGCCCCAATACGCCTGATATTTCTTCTCGCGAAGGGCGGTAAAGGCACCGGCCTGCATCAGCTTGAGGTTCATTTCCAAACCAGCCAATTTCGCTTCTTCCTTGAGCAGGGAAAGGCGCTCGGTATGATTGGGGCTGCCGTAGATCATCTCGAATGCAAGGCGAACGCCAGCCGCGTTTACGCGGATGCCGTCGGCGCCGATCTTGTTAAAACCGGCTTTGTCAAAATACTCGCCGGCCTTTTTTGCGTCGAAATCGGGAACGCGAATGCTGTCGTCATCGAAATTGATACCGGCAAACACGTGGCCGAGGCCGATGTTGTGCAAGCGGGAATACTCGCCGCGAAGCACGGTGTCGATCATCTTCTGCATGTTAATGGCATAATACATGCCGGTGCGCACGTCTTGGCTGCTGAATATCGGGTCTTTGGTATTCATGAAAATACCCATGAGGCCCTGAGCGGGAATGTAGAAGGAATGATAGCGGTCTACATAGCCGTCGGTGATCGGTTTTTTATCATTGGAATTGGCAAATTCAATGGGAATGATAAGGCCGAACTGATCCAACTCGCCTTTGTAGAAGTATTCGCGGATAACGTCGTTACCACCGGTAATTACTTTGTAATTGATGGTTTCAATATTGTAGCGGTACTTGTACTGGCCAAGATCCTGCTGCCACCAGTTCTTTACTTTAATAAGGTTGACGAACTCGCCTTTTTTGAAGTCGCCGATGGTATAGGGACCGGTGGTGGGCTCGATCAGCCAGTTCGTGTCTTCGATGAAAGTCTTGGTGACGCCGTTGGGGTAGAAATGCTTGGGCTTGGGAGCCAGGCTCAAGTTGTAAATAAGGTCTTCCGGAGCCATGGGGTTCCCGGAAGTGATGGAGATAAGGTAATCGCCATATTTTTTGACCTCGGTGATCTCGGTGGTATAGTACTCGTTGTACCAGGGATCGTTGATGTTCTCGGAGCGCATCATTTCCATCATGAACAAGTAGTCGTCGGCCGTACAGGGCTTGCCGTCGGACCATTTCTGGTTCTTGTTCAGGATGAAATACATGGTCTTGCCGTCTTTGCTGTATGCCCAGTGGGTGGCTGCGGACGGAATGAATTCGTTGGTTTCAGGGTTTACGTCGATCAAGCCCGCGTTGAGCCTGCGGGCAAAAGCGAAGCCGCTGTTGGAATTCGGGCCGATGCTTCGGAAGGTTTCGGGATATTCGCCGAGGAATGACTTGAAGGTGCCACCGGGTATTGCGGCTTTGGAACCAAAAATCGGTGCTTTCGCGGTGTACCACACGACAGCTTCGGGAAGCCCGTCCACCTTGATTTTCTTATCCTCGAATGTGGGAGAAGAAAAATCGATCTTGAGTTTCTGTTCATCAAGGAACCGTTTTTCGTCGGCCTTGACTGAAGCAGGCGTAACTCGCGCCTGTGCCGCGAGAGAAGCCACCAGAGCGGTACCCATTATCAGGGCGATTACCGCTTTTCTTAATACTTTCACTAGTATCCTCCTATGGAACCCGAAGCTTCGGGTTAATAATCGGACTAGTATAACTCAAAAAATAAAACTGCGGGAAGAAAAATCGGATAAAAACTTCTTTTTTTTTTACAGTTTCGTCCGAAGTCCCGAGATTTGGCATGCAGCCGGTTTATCCGTGCAGTGCGCTTTCCAAGGCGATCGCAAGTTGATCCGGGCACGAGGTTTCTTTATCGCCGCAATGAATTCCTTTTAACCTGCTTACGGCATCCAAAGGTTCCAATCCTACTATCAGCTTTGATATTCCAATAAGGTTACCCGAACAGCCACCCAGGAACTCCGCTTCGGATATCTTGCCGTCCCGGATTACGATCCTGATGGATTCCGAACAGGTGCCCTGTGTTTGGTAAAAAATTTCTCTGTCTTGTGTGCTCATGATCCGGAGTATACAAAAAAACCTTGAATCGCTGCAACACTAGGTGTATCAATACCGCCGTTTTCCTAGTCCATCTTTATTTTTTATGATATGTTATAGAGATGCACTGCAAGAATCTCGTTACGGGAACTCTTAACACGGTAAACTGAAAATTCATGGACAGTGCGGAAAAAAACGTTTTCTATATGAGGGCCTATCACGTTCAATTTGTTACCCAAATTGAACTTATATCTTTTTCAACAGGAGGATTTCAATGGTTTTCAGCAAGACCCTTATCGTAGCGGGGGCTGTTCTGTTTTTAGCAAGCGCCTGCGTATCGAAACCACCGGCCAAGCCGGTTGTCGTGCCCGAAACACCCCCCGTTGCCGTCGTCGCGGTTCCGGAAGCCGTTCCGGAAAAAACCCCACCCCCGGAACTACCGCCACCGGCACCCTCCATCAGCAAGGAAGATCTGGCCGCCTTGCACGAACGTGTACTTGTACTCCGGAAACAGGCTTTTGACCTTGGGGCAAAAGATCTGGCCGTGGAAGAATACAAAATCGCGGATACGTATTATATAGAAGGAAAAACCGCGCTGGATTCCGAAAAAATCGATCCTGCCAAAATTTCCTTTGAAACGGCCGAACCTTTATTCAAGGATCTGATAGCCAAGACGCAGAAATTGGTCGCCGAGAATCGCAAGGCCGATGCCGATGCGGCACGCGTTCGGGCGGAAGACTCGGGGGCGGCGGAACTATCCGCGGATACCTTGGCTCTCGCCGATCAGGCGTATTCGGATGCCCAGGCAGCCTATGACGCAGGCGATCACAAAAAGGCTTCCGACGATTTTGCCCGGTCCCTGACCTTGTTCGACGGGGCTGAAAAGCGCGCCCGCGCCATGGTGTCGAAAAACCGGATAGACGAGCTCAATTTCGCCGAATACGACAAGGGAAATTACCAGATAGCCAGTGACAAGCTGGCATTCGCGGACGAGACGTTCCCAAGCGATCCGCGCGCCGCCGTAGACGCCATAGAGGAAGCTTTGCTCCGTTTCAACCTGGTTCTCGCGAAAGGCTGGGAATTATCCGCCGGCGGCAACAAGGCCAAAGCCGAGGAACTAAAAACCAAAGCCGACGAAATCAAGGCTGCGGTCGCTGTAAAAGAGGACTATGTTCAGGCGCAACTCGTATGGGATGCCGCCGCCGAGGCTTTTAACAATAAAGAGTTCGAATACTCGTCCGAATTATTCATCAAAGCCGAGACTTTATTTTCCGAAGTGTACCAGGTTGCCGCGTCCAAGCGGGCGGCGGCCGAAGCGGCCATGCTGGCTGCGAAGACAAAGCGAGAGCAAAGCGCACAGGTGATCCAGCAAGGACAAAACTCACTGGATAATCCCGGCAGCTCCAAGAAAGCAGGAGAATAATAACCATGAAGAAGACAAGCATAGCCTTCATCGCGGCTGTTTTATTCGCCGCTGCCGTTTCGGCACAGAGCCTGGCCGAAAATGAGTTCTTCCTGAAAAGCATTGAACTGGAAACCATGGCTGCCGAAGCTTTCGAGACGGGCGAGTACGACATGGCCGCCGAGTATGCCACCCAAGCCGGGCAATACGCGGAAATGTCCGACGCGTACGTTGCCAAGATGCTTGCCATGCAGGCCGCCGACGCAGCCATCGCAATAGCGCAGGAACGCTATGACTGGGCAGCCTCCGTGGCCGCCCAGAGACGCTTCCCCGACCTGTTCAATGCCGCCGGTACCGAATTGGATCTCGCAAAAGACAGCTTCGAGGCCGAAAACTTCGACGAGGCGCGCCTGCACGCGGAAAGCGTGCTGCCCTATTTAGCCACCATTAAAGAAGAGGAGGAATTTCCCGCAAGCTATACGGTAAAAGAACTGAGCTCGGATACCGACTGCCTGTGGCGAATCGCCGCCCTGCCCTTTATCTATAACGACCCCTTGCAATGGCCGCTGCTTTATAAGGCCAACAGCAAAAGGCTGCAGGACCCCAAGAACCCCGATCTCATCCAGCCTGGCACGGTGCTTGTCATTCCCTCGCTTGAAGGGGAAAAGCGCGAAGGTCACTACGATCCTTCCAACAAATACCCGGTGTTCCCAAAAAAGTAAACGCATAACTATCTGAATAAAAAAGACTGCCCGGAATTCCGGACAGTCTTTTTTTATTTTTTCAGAAAAAGCCGGAACAGGGTTAGTCCGCCAAGGTGGGCCCAGCGGAATACGCGGCAAGCAGCAGCGCTATCATGGAATCGTGGTCGCGGACGCCGGCCGTTTCCCGCACGGAATGCATGGCCAGCATGGGCACGCCTATGTCTATGGTGCGCACGCCCAGCAGCGCCGAGTTCGTGGGCCCAATCGTGGAACCGGGGGTAAGGTCCGCGCGCATGCGGAATCGCTGGCAGGGAATATTCTCCTTGGCGCACAGCGATAGGATAGCTGCCTCGCCCCGGGACTCTGTGGCGTAACGCACGTTTGCGTTTCCCTTTATCGCCAAGCCTTTGTTGAGCACAGGAGCAAAGTCCTCATCGAACTTGTCCGCGTACGATGGATGCCAGGCTTGGGCTCCGTCTACCGAGAGGCAGAACGAGCGCGCAAAGGCGCGGAAGGTGTCTTCCTCCCCGCCGCCGTAGGAGAAAGAAATGCGGGTAAGCACATCGCGCAGGAAGCTGGAATTTGCGCCGCGAGGGCTCGTTGAGCCGATTTCCTCGTTATCGAACAGGACTGCAACCTGGGTATGAATCGATGCTTTCGCCTGGCAAAGGGCGCTTATGACAGCCTGGCATCCTTCGAGATTATCGATGCGCGGGGCGTTCATAATCTCGGCGGCGTCTCCGAAGACGAGTGCCGGAGCGGCGTCCACGAAAGAAACCTCGCCCGAGAGGATATCGGATTGATCCACCGATAATTCCGCGGCAAGGGTCCGGAGTATCCAGGAGCCCGTCGGCACTTCGGCCGTACCGAATGACGAGACCAGCGGCATCATGGCGGTATTCACGGCGTACTCGACGCCTTTATTCATCTCGCGGTTGAAATGAATAGCGAGGTTGGGAATTACGGCGACCGGTTTGGCAAGGTTGACCAGGCGGCAGGAGTGCGAGCCGTCTTTGCCGCGCAGCACGATCCGGCCCGCGAGCGACAGCGGCCTGTCCAGCCAGGTGGAATTGATGGGACCGCCATAAGTCTCTACGGCGACGCGTTCCATGCCGCGGGCAGCCACGTTTTTCTCTATGCGGATGCGAAGTCCCGGGGAGTCCGTATGGGCACCCGCGAGCAGGAAACCGGATTCGGCCACCGCGTTGCGTCCGACGCGAAAAGCCACGAGGCTGGCATCGTCCCGCACGACGTAGTACAGAGCGCCGCGTTCCAGCTTCCAGGAATCGCGTTCACTCAGGGCCTTGGCGCCCGCAACCTTGAGCAGGGCAATGGATGAATCCACGGCGTGAAACGCGGTGGGGGAAGCATCGATAAAATCGCAAAGTTCGCGTATGGTATTCGTTGTCAAAAGAGGCTCCTCGAGGTCCTCAGTATACCACGGAGGCCGCTTTTTGCGCCACCGCTTTGAAAACCGGGTTTGCCATCCACAACCTGTTGGTCTATAGTTTCATTTGGGGGAATCATGGAAAATCCCAAGACTCGTTGGCTGGCGCTGGACGACCTCCGCGGCCTGGCCATCCTGATAATGATACCCGTGAACGCGGCGATGGAATTGACGAATATTCCTTCATGGTTCAAGCACGCACAGCTCTCCGCTCCCACCGGCAACGGCATGACCATCGCGGATTTCGTGATGCCCGCATTTCTCTTTGCCTTGGGAATCTCCTCGTCGTTTTCCTTGCGGCAGCGAATTGCATCGGCGGGATTGGGTAAAACCGCGGGTCACGCGCTCTTGCGGCACCTCATACTCTTTGCGTGCGGCTCGATAGGATGGATTCTCGTCTATGGAGCACGCAGAGGATCCTGGGAGGTTCTCCAGATGCTGGGCGCTGTAGGCGCCCTGGCGTTTCCTTTGCTCCTGCTGCCGCCTTGGGCCCGCTTGGCCTCCGCAGCCGCGATACTCGCCGGCGTGGAAATCCTTCGACCCGTATTCTTCAATCCCGTTTACCTGGCGTGGTTCGAGTCCGGTCTCGGAGGACCGGCAGGAACGATAAGCCTCGTAGCCATACCTGTGGCGGCTTCTGCCCTGGGAGAATCGCTCCGGGCAAAAACCTCGAAGGCGCGGGCGCTGACGGCTTTGTTTTGGGGAATCGGACTCATAGGCGCGGGTATGGCGCTGACGCCTTTTTGGCCGCCCAATAAACCGCTTCTGAGCCTTTCGTATCTACTCATAGCCACAGGCGCCGCGGCCGCAGCCCTGAGTTTCCTGACGGCCCTGCGCGACATCAAAAACCTCCGCCCGCCCTTGCTGGGTGCGCTGGGCAGAAATCCGCTCATCGCCTACATTCTCTCGGGTTTGGCGATTTTGCTGCTGCGCGCCGTCCTCCCCGGGGATGCTCGCGCGATTCTTGCCTGGGCGGCCTGCTTTGCGGTTCTCGCGCTGCTGTCTATCGCGGCGCTCGTATTGGACAAGCTGAAAATACATGTCAGGCTATGAGCCCGGAACATCAGTCTTCGTGAATATTTTTTAGCATTTGATTCTATCGGATTCCCCGGGCCCCGCGCGGAGCAGCCCCTCCGCGCGCTTATGGAGCCTGCCGCTCTCGAAATAAGCCTGAATCAAGCCGTCGCGCGCTTCCGCGAGGGTGGCCGAGATTTCGGAGCCGCTTCCCGGTCCCGAGCCGCTGCGCTCCGCGATGAGCGCCCCCAGGGCGGCGTCGAGGTCCATGCCCCGGTCTCGCACCAGATGGCGCACGCGAAGGAGCAGGGCAACGTCAGCGCAGCTGTACTGCCTCCTGCCGAAACTCCGCGCCGGCGAAAGTATGGGCAGCGCGCGCTCCCAGTAGCGCAGCACGTGCTCGCCTACTCCCAGGAGCCGCTCCACTTCGCCGGTTCGGTACGGCCCGCTCATGCCGGCGGCGGCGGAGACTTCTTTTCCAGATCCTCGAACTGCTTGCGGGAAGCCTTGAGCTCGAGCTCGACGGGCACCAGGGTAAAGCCGAGATCGGAGCGGATCTTGTTCTTGAGGAACGAGCAATAGGTATCGTTGACCGATTCGGGTTTCGTTACGAATAAAGTAAATTTAACAGGATTTATGCCCGTCTGAACCGCGTAGCGCAACTTAAAGCGGGAGCCGCGGCTGGCAGGCGCGGGATTCGAGTCCATCCATTCGCGTATCGCCTTGTTGAGCTTCGAGGTTTCCACCTTGCGCATGAGCTGGTCGAACACGTTGACGGCCGTGTCCAGGAGCTTGTCCACGCCCTCGTTCTTCTTGGCGGCCAGGGGCAGCACGGGAGCGTAGGCCATCTGCCCGAAGAAATAGCGCAGCTTGTCGCGCGCGGCCTCGAAGGTATTCTTGAGCCCGGGCATCTGGTCCCACTTGTTCAGGGCGAACACGATGCCGCGCCCCTTGTCAGTGGCGAGCTTCACGATCTTCTTGTCCTGCTCGGACAGGCCTTCCACCGCGTCTATCATGAGTATCACCACGTCCGCGCGGTCGATCGTCTTGATGGCGCGGTTCACCGAGTAGTATTCCACGTTCTCGGTTACTTTTCCTTTACGCCTGATGCCGGCGGTGTCCAGCACGGTGAACTGCCTTCCCTTGCGGACGAAGTGGCCTTCCACGACGTCGCGCGTGGTACCCGGCATGTCGCTTACTATGGATTTGTCCTCGCCCAAAATGGAGTTGAGCAACGTGGACTTGCCTACGTTGGGCTTGCCCATGATGGCGATGCGCACGTCGGTATGCTCGTCGGTGAAGGACTCGACCTTGGACCAGTCCAGGCGGGAGACGATGAGTTCCTCCAGCTCGCCGATGTTGCGGCCATGCTCGGCCGATACGAAGATCATGTCCTTGTAGCCCCAGCTGGCGTGGTTCCAGGCATTGGCGTCGCGCTCGGGACTATCGGCCTTGTTTACCACCAGCACGGTCTTGCTGGCGTACTTGCGCAGGATCTGGGCGAATTCCTGGTCTTCGGGCGTTATGTTCACGGCATCCACGAGGAACAGCACGAGATCGGCCGCCGCGATGCGCTCCCAGCTTTTTTTGGCCACGAGCTCGTCCATGGCGTCGCGCTCCAGTTTGAGCCCGCCCGTGTCCACGAGAATCGCGGGCAGGTCCGAGTAACCGGGCATCCACTGGGCGTCGATGGGGTCGCGCGTAACGCCGGGAGTCGGGTCCACGATGGCGCGGCGGCTATGGAGCATCCGGTTGAACAGCGTGGACTTGCCGGTATTCGGCCTGCCGGCTATGGCGACGACGGGCAGGTTCCGCCAACTCGTGGGGAGGGAAATTTCTTCGTTTTCGTTATCTTCTTCTTCGCGAATTTTCTTCATTATGCTTCCTTAGGACGGGTACTCTGTTTGGCGCGGACTCTACGCCGGGTTTATGGCGGCGAGCTGCTCGTGCAGAAAGGCGTCGATTGCCCGGTGCGACCCGAGCGACATGGCCTTGACTGCGATGGTCTGGGCTTCGGTATAATCTACCGAGCGCAAGATGCGCTTGATGGAGGGAATGGCGGACGCCGACATCGAGTATTCGTCCAGGCCCAAACCCAGCAGGACTACCGCCGCGGCGGGGTCGCTTGCCATCTCGCCGCACATGGAAACTCCGATGCCCGCCGCATGCCCGTCGTCGATTACTTTCTTTATGAGGCGCAGCACCGCCGGATGGAAAGGCTCGTGAAGGTAGGCGACGCGCTCGTTTCCGCGGTCGACGGCTATAGTATACTGGATTAAGTCATTCGTTCCTATGGAGAAAAAGTCCACCTTGGGCGCGAGCAGGTCGGCTATCATGGCGGCGCTGGGAATCTCGATCATGATGCCCACGGGAATATCCCGGCGGAACGGAATGCCCATGCGCGTACAGTCGGATTTTGCCTTGTCCAGCGCGGCAAGGGCGGCATCCAGCTCGTCGGGACCGGATATCATGGGAAACATGATGCGGGCGTCGCCGAAAGCGGAGGCGCGGAGTATGGCCCGCAGCTGATTCTGGAACATTTCGGAATCCGACAGGCAGTAACGGATGGCCCGCCAGCCCAGGAGCGGATTTTTCTCGGCCACCATGGCCAGGTCAGGCACGACCTTGTCGCCGCCTACGTCCAGGGTCCTGATGGTTACCGGCTTGTCCTTCATATCCTCGAGCACGCGCTTGTACGCGTGGAACTGGTCTTCTTCCGATGGAGCCCTTCCAGGCTGAAGGAACAGGAATTCAGAGCGAAAAAGTCCGACGCCCGCCGATCCGTAGCGCAAAACCGCTGCGGTTTCCTCGGGAACCTCGATATTGGCCTTAAGCACGAGCAGCCGGCCGTCTTTGGTAGCCGCGGGCAGGCTCTGCAAAGCCTCCAAATCCTGTTCCCGGGCAAGCACCTGCAGGCGCATGGATTCGAATCGGGTTCTCGTATTCATGTCCGGAGATATGATAACTTCGCCGGACTGGCCGTTTACGATGATTATTTCGTCGTTCTTGATGGTTCGCAGGCTGGCGCCCACGCCTAAAACGGAAGGTATCTCGAACGCCCTGGCCAGGATGGCCGTATGGCTTGTCTTGCCGCCCGCGCCCATAACGATGGCCTTGACGCAGCCGCGGTTCATGGAAATTATGTCCGAAGGCAGGAGATTGTGCGCCACGAGCACGACGTCGCAATCGATGTCCGCAAGGGAAAAGCGCTCGCGGAACATGAGGTGATTCAGGATTCGGTGCGTAATGTCGTGAACGTCCGAAGAACGCTCCTGAAGTATGGGGTCGTTCAGGCCCTCAAGCTGCTTTACGATGGTGGTGGAGTACTGGTGCAGAATCCATTCTATGTTGATAAGCTGTACGCGCAGGGAACTTTCCAGCGAATCCAGGAGTTCCGGGTCTTCGAGCATTAAAAGATGCGCGTCGAAAATAGCGCTATGCTCGGCCCCCATCTCCCGAAGGGCTCGGTCGCGAAGGACGGTTATGTCCTCCCGGGCGCGTCCTACCGCGAGGATAAACCGATCCCACTCGCCTTCCACTTCGTGAAGGGCTACGCTGTACCGAGGAATCGTTGGATCTTCTTCGTCGAGGAAGACAAAAGCCTTGGCGATTGCAATGCCCGGCGATGCAGGAATTCCCTGAATCGTTCTCATCGCAAGCATGGTAGCCGAAAATAGGGCTACTGTCAAATAATGTCGGTAAAGAAAGGAAAGCCTGAGCTTAGCGCAGCACGGTCATGGGATTTACCGAGGAGCCGTATTTGCTCACCGCAAAATGCAGGTGCGGGCCGGTACTGTAGCCGGTATTGCCCACGTTTCCTATTATGCTGGAAACTGTGACCCTTGCGCCTTGCTTTACGGAGATTTTGGATAGATGCGCGTAGAGCGTCGAGTATCCCGAGTGGTGCGATACGATAATATAATTGCCCGTGCTGGTGGAATACCCGGTGGCGGAAACGACGCCTTCCATGGCGGCGCGGATGGGTGTGCCCATCGAAGAGCCGATATCGAGCCCTCCGTGGTACGAGCGGGAGCCGGTAAAAGGATCCTTGCGCCAGCCGAACCAGCTGGTGATATAGCCGCGGACGGGCCAGATGAACAGGTCTCCGTTGATCTCGCGCAGCGCCCAGCTGGACAATCGCGCATCAGGCAGAAACAGCCGGGAGCCGGGGAGCAAGCGCGGGGCCGTAAGATAATTGACTTCGGAAATGCGCTCGGGGGAAATGCTGTAGGTGGTGGCGATGGCCTCGACGGTATCTCCGTCTTTCGTATTATAGAGAATGCCGTTCATCGTCGGCACCTTTAAAAGCTTGCCGATGGCCAGGGAACGCGAATTGCGGATGTCGTTGAAGGTAATGATGGTATCGGGAGTTACGGCGAAATTGTCGGCTATCTGGGAAACCGTATCGCCTTTGCGCACGCGATAGGCCGTATAAAACAAGCCTTCATCGGGAGGCGCAAGGTCTCCCGCGCTGGCGATTCCCGCGGATGCCTCGAGGGCGGCCAGATCAATCTGGTTGACGTTTCCCATCGAGAGCGCTGAGTCGGAGGAAGGAACGCCCGCGGATCCCACGAAAAAAAACACGAGTACAATGGAGCTTAAAATGACGGAAAAACTGCGCCCTGTGGTAATCCTCACGAGCAAGTCTTCTTTTTTACTGGTGCTGCGCCGTTTCGTCAATACAGTCTCCATTCAAGTTTTCGATATTATACCAGTTGTACGATCTTGTAAACCGGAAATTTAACCAAGCGCCGGCCTAGTGCGGCAATATGATGACGCTGACGGAAACCCCCAGCGCGGCGGCTTTTTTCTCCACCATCGTCCTGTCTATCTTGGCGCGGGGAATCGGATGCGGCGGCGCGTCGCCTATAAGCACGATAACCTTGGAGGAGGCGAGCCAGTCATAGCCCGAAAGCGCCTCGTAGAGAGCTTCGTATACGGCTTCCGGAATATCGCGACCACCTTGAACCCGAACCTTGTTTACGGCGGTATTAAAAACACCGGCGTCGTGCGTGAAAGGCGTTTTTTGCACGACATAGTCCTCGAAATAATCTTTGTACAGGACAAGCCCCAGCCGGAACGACGTAAACCGGGCGGTTTTTTCACGTACCATGAGCGGGAGGCTCGCCTTGACGGCATCGATATCGTCGGCCATGGATTCCGTGGTATCCAGACAGATTACCAGATCCAAGGAGGGCCCCGGAATCGCGTCCAGTATGCGGGCCAAAGCCGGGATGATGTCGTCCCTTCCTACGGAAAACTCGGTGCTGCCCTTGCTGACATCGGCCAGCGAGCCGAAGGAACTCACCGTGTCAGGCATATACAGGCTCATATCGCGCTCGGGGGCTTTGGGCGGCTCGGGTTTGGGTGCGGGCGGGGCGATGACGGGCGGAGCGACCGCTACCGGCGGCGCGACCACAGGAGCTACCACCGGCGCAAGCAGAGGCTTCGCCGGTTCCGGCGTTTTGATCGCCGGACGCTCGAACGGTTTCTGGGTCACCGATATTTTATAGGGGTTCTCGAAAAAACTGCCCGTGTAATCGGCATAGGGCTTGGAAAACGCGCGGATATTCAAAAACGTTCCGTCGGCGAGGAAGGTGCGGCCGTTGCGGCTCCAGGAATAACCCCAGGCAACGACCCAAGGGATGAATATGTGAAAAGCCTTGCCGAACTGGGTATCGGTCTCCGGGGTGGAATCCACCAGCGAAAACAGCTGCTTGTCCTGCGGGATGAACGAACCGTCCAGAAGGCGTTTCTCGTCGCCGTTTACCGGATTCCAACTTTCCGCGCGGTAGGCGTAGTTGTCCTGCTTGCCCGACGGGTCTTTGGTGGTCTCGGTAAGGAGGACGCTGCCCATGCCGGGTTTCACGCGGATAAATAAATGATAACCGCCGTCGCTGCGCTGCTCGATGCGGACGTCCACGGGCTTGACGCTCAAATCCTGGGCCGCCAAAAAACCGGGCATCGCGCACGCCAGAGACAAAACGACTGTAAGCCCGATTATATTCCTCACCTTTAAGGTTTCGGCACGAATCCGTCCCGCTATTAGCGGAAAACCGGGGGAATGTCCCCAAGCATGGATCCGACGCGCTGGTACAGCTCCTTCACCGAAATTCCGCGCTTGTCCTTGGCGAACTTCAAGTTGGCCCAGTTGTCCCGGATCGAGGCGAGCCAGTCGGCCTGCTTGAGCCCGCGCGTCTTCATGGAATCGAGGAGCGCCAGACAAAACCAGGCGGAAGCGAGAAGCTCACCGGTTACGGCGACAATTTCCGGTTTTTCGGCATGCGTCGCGAGAAGCTCGGCCAGCGGGGATTCCACCTGGCTCATCTCAGCCGCGAGCATGCGGACGAACTGGACCACGAGGCGCCTGCCTTCCGGTTCGGTGGAGTCCCACTCGTCCAGCAGCGATGCCAGAACCGCGCATTTATCGGAAAAGCCGTAGCATGCGTTCCATTCGTGGTTGGAATCGTACTCGCCGTATTTCGTGGCGTCTATTTTTTTGCCGACATCCCGGGCGCTTACCGTCATGGTTTTCCCCCTGCCCCATCGGAAGGCTCTTCCGGATACTTCGCCGCAACGGCCAGAAACCGGTCTAGATTCAGAAAAAGAAGGTCCACCAGCGCAGGGTCGAACATCTTGCCCTTTTGATCCCGGAAAAACTCGTAGATACGGGGAAGTTCCCAGGCGTCTTTATAGACGCGCGTCATGGCCAAGGCATCAAAAACGTCGCACACACAGACGATGCGCCCGGCCAGAGAAATGGTGCCCGCCACCATGCCCTGCGGGTATCCGCCGCCGTCCCAGTGCTCGTGGTGCTCCAAGGCGATGAGCGCGGCCGTCTTGATGAGCGGGCGCTCGGATTTAGAGAGGATTTCGTAACCCACGGTGGTATGCGTGCGCATCAGTTCCATCTCGGCATCGGTAAGGCGCCCGGGCTTGTTCAAGATGCCGTCCGGCACCACGATCTTGCCCAGGTCGTGCATCGGCGCGGCATCCGCCACGAGGGAAACTTCCTCCGGCGCCAATCCCCGCACCTCGGACATGATCCTGGCGTATTCGGCCACGCGCAGTACGTGGTTCGCGGTTTCCTTGCTGCGGGTTTCCACGAGCTCCGCCAGAGTCAGCATGATTTCCCGCTGGGTGCCGTGGATATTCTGACCCGCCGAGCGAAGCCTTGCCTCGGCCGCCCTGCTTTTCTGCACTTCGGCTTCCAGCGCCACGGTTCTTTCGTGTATGCGCGATTCCAAGGCATCGTTCCAATCGCGCAAGGAATGCTCCACCTCGATTATCTCGGTCATGTCGCGGAGCACGACCACTTTGCCGATCGGCTCGCCCTCTTGTCCGTCGCTTCCTGTACCTTTGCCCAGGGTCGTGCAGTCCAGTATAAAATGACGCCGGCCCGTGCCTGAGCCGAGGTTGATCCTGCATTCCCCCGAGCCTTCGGCCAAGGTTTCGAGGGCGCTAGCGGGCCAGGCGGCCAAGACGCCGGAAACGGGAGCGCCACGGAGCCGCCCGCGCCGAACGCCCAGCAGCGATGCCATGGCGCGGTTGCAGTCAACGAGGATTCCGCCTGCGTCCATGACCAGCACCGGGTCGCGCAGGCTTTCCACGATGATGCGCCTGGCTACGGGCAGCAGGTTGAAAAGCCGGTAGCGAAAGAGGGCTACCGCGATGAACATATTCGTCAGGGTAAGCGTAAAGGCCGAAAAATCGCGATGGCCGAAGGCTCGCAGCCCAAGCATGGAACCCAGCATGCCCACGAAGGGAAACGTAAAGCCGATCGCCACGAGTCTCGTCTTCATCCTCGCCGAAGACCGCGAAACGGCTGCCTTGCGAAGCAGAAGAAAGAGACTCCAGCCGGCGAGGCTGTAATACGGCAGAAACACGATCCAGTCGATGACGGTAAAGCCGTAGACCAATTCACCCTGCGCCACGGTTTCGTCCATCAGCGGAGTATCGCGCACGAGACCATGAATCGAATCCGTAAAGGAAAGCGCGGCAATAGCCAGGATGGGAACAAGCAAGAGCAAAAGCTCCCAGGCCTTGAACGCCCGCTTGGCGCCCGTATACAGGCGCGCGAAACCCAGAAGCAGAACCGTGCAGAGGAGGGATGGGGCAAACTGGGCGGAATCCCAAAAAATCTTGCCCCTGAGATCCGTGGACTGCAATTCAAGAATAAAACCGCCGATCCAGACAGCCTCGAACAGTATGAGCAGCAGGAACATCCTCACTTCGGGACGCTTTCTGCCCGGAATGAAAAACACCGCCATCCAGAGGCAAAATACCAGGCACAGGATGTATGGAATGGTGCTTGCTTGCGGACCGGCAAGGTTAAACGCGCTCATGGGGCGTCCTCCTCGGTTAAATAGGAGGAGAATTTCAGGTCCGGATACCGGGAAACCACTTCGAGGTATTTAGGCAGGTCGCGGAACAGCAGTTCCACGAGAGCCGGGTCGAACATGGTCCCGCTGCGGGAACGCACAAAATCAAGAATCTCGTTCAATTCCCAGCCGCGCTTGTAAATCCTGGCCACGGAAAGCGAGTCGAAAACGTCGCACAGGCACACGATGCGGCCGTACAGCGATATATCGGTTCCTTTTAATCCCGCCGGGTAGCCGGAACCGTCCCAATGCTCATGGTGCTCCAGCGCGATGCTTGCGGCCATCTGAACGAGGGGCTTGTCGGATTTCTTGAGTATTTCATGGCCGATTATGGTGTGCGAGCGTAAAATAATGGTTTCCGCGTCCGTCAGCGCTGCAAGCTTGGATAGGATGGCATCGGGGACGCCGATTTTTCCGATATCGTGCATTGCCGACGAATCGGCCAGAAGCTCGGACTCTTCTTCGGACAAGCCCGAGGCTTTGCCTAAAAGCCGGGCAAACTCGGACACCCTGGCTACATGCTGCGGCGTATCCGAGCCGCGGCTCTCCACAAGCTCCGAGAGCGTCACCATGATTTCTTTCTGGGTTTTCCCCATCTCGGCGTTCAGCTCGCCCAGCCGGGTTTCTATCCTGGTTCTTCTCTCCACTTCCTGCTGGAGTTCCGCCGAGCGCTCCGATACCCGCTGCTCCAGCTGTGCCCCAAGAAGCTTCATTTCGCGCTCTGCCCTCCGCACGAGGCTTAGATCCCGCACCACGACAACCCTGCCGCCCAACAGCCCGGCAAAAGGGCGCGCCTCGACGGCCAGGGCAAGCGCGGTATCGCCTTCACCGAGCGTAATCTCGGCGGAAAAACAGGAACCTTCCACGACGGCAAGCCCTTCGGGCGGCCAGTCCGGAAAAAAGGAAACGGCCGGTCGGCCGAGGTCCTCTTTTTTCATAGTGGGGGCGATACCAAGAAACGCCGCGTTATAGTCCACCAGCCGGCCGTCTCCGTCTATGACGAATACCGGTTCGCGCAGGCTTTCCACGATGGACGACTGCGCCGCGGGTAGCAGACCTATCAGGGGATAGCGGAATATTCCCCAGGCGCAGAAAATGTCGCCGAGCACCAGCCAGATGGGATTAAGGTCATAGATACCAAAAAGGGGAATACCGAAAATGCTGGTAAGGGAGCCCACCAGCGGCACGGCAAGGCCAAAGCTGGCGAACAGGGCATTGGCCCGAACCTCATCCTTGCTGCGGAGCGCGAAGCGGAACAGCCCGATAATACCGATTCCGGCCATCAAGAAAAACGGAATCAGCAGCGCCAGGAGCGCAGGCTTAAAAGAATATTCCAGTTGCTCGAAAGGCGGATTCCCTAACAGCCGGATCGAGTGCCTCGCAAGGCCATGCCAGCGGTCGGTTGCGGTGAAAAAAAACAGTACCAGCGGATAATGGAGCAGGAACGACGAGACGGGCCTGCCGCCGGGGAACCACGTATCGCGAAAGCGCAAAGAATAAGCAAGGGCAAAGAATGCCACGAAACCTGAAGGCACAAACTGGAGATTGTCGAAGAACAGCTTTGCGCTGACCGAAGGAGACATAAACTCGAGGAAGACCATGAACGACCAGGCCGCCTGCGAAAAAAACATCAAGGCCAGCACCCGGGACGAGGGGGCGCGTGAACGCGAGGCAATGAATATTCCCAGAGTCAAGGGAGCGAGCACCCCCAGTATCGTGGGCCCCAGAGTAACGGCAAAACCGGAAGCCATAATCATCCTTGCGTAGTGAATACGGAACATCGTACTGGTACCGAAGTTTTACGATGCGCCGACGGTCTTATAAAGTCTAGGCTAAACGAAGCTGCTGTCAAGGCGGACGCCCCGGCGGCGGCGGCTATTAAGGGGATCCAGCCCAATCGGCCAATGTTTTCGAATTGGCTTCCACCAGGTTAAAAAAACCGCGGAAACGCCTTTTCCTCGTTTCCGGATTTTCATCAGCCAGACCATAGGCGATTTTTTGCCGAACGATTCGGAACGCCGCGTCTTTCAACCTGGCAGGATCCAGGGAGCCGTCCGCTACGGCATCCAGAATTGCGGAATGCAGCGAGCGCACGCTAACCCCGCCGCTTACCATGACCATGTCGGTACCCGCCGCCAAAATGGCCACGACCCGCTGTTCCATGCTGCCGGCGCCGGAAAGCGCCTTCATGACGATGTCGTCGGAAAGCACGATGCCGTCAAAGCCGAGCTCGCCCTTGAGGAGGCGGCTTACGAGCAGTTGCGACAACGGCGCCGGATTCTTGGGGTCGATGCAGGGCACGACGACATGCGACATCATCACTACTGCGGGATTCGCCTTGAGCGCCTGGCGGAACGGGCGCAGGTACAAGGATTCAAAAGCCGCGCGGTCCACGTCCAGCGTGGCTAGGGAGCTATGCGGATCCGCGCCCGCCGTGCCGGGAAAATGCTTGGCCGCGCATGCGGTTCCCTGTTTCTGGCAGGCTCCCAAGTATACCCCCGCCAATTCGCCCGAGCGGGCGGGATCGGCCGACCAGGCGCGCCATTGCAGAAATTCCGCCGCAGGTCCGGCTGACGCCTCCACGACAGGCGCAAGGTTCAGGCTGATGCCCAAAGCGCGCAGTTCACCGCCCGCTATGCTTCCTGCGCGAGCGGCGCGCCGCTTGGCATCGGCCCCGGCACCGATGCTCCGCGCGGAAGGCAGCTTGGTTACTCCGGATTGGAAGCGAAAAACGGTTCCACCCTCATGGTCTATCGCGATGAAGGGACCAAGCCCGGAAACTTGCGCGGCCTCGTAAATGGAATCGGTGAAGTCCGACAGGACCTGCATCGAGGAGTTCAGATTATAGCCGAAAAAAAGGACGGCGCCCGGATGCAGGTCGGCGAGAAACCTGCGCGCTTTATCGGACAGCTCCGAAGAACCGTCCACGCCGACCATGAGAACCTGCGCGGCCAGATCGGAATCATCCATGGAATCTACGATTGCCCGGGCCTGCGCTGAAATTCCGGCTTTGCGGATCAAGGAATTTTCGAGGACTCCGGAGCTTGCCTTGAACGCGGGGGTACCCGCGTCGGGGAGGCGCGGCGTCTTGCACGAAGCAAAAACGCAAAGGCACAGACAAAGATACAGAACTTCCACTCCCCTACCCGGTTTTCGCATGCGGCTTTTGTAACATGGACCGCGCGAAAGAGCAAGCGGAGCGCTACGATTCCATATCCGCCGCCAAGGATTTTTCCATGAGGGAGTACAGGTCTTCGTCGTCCAGCTCGAGGGTGCGGGCGCCGCCTTCGGATGAGCCGTCCGGAAGGCTGTCCGGCATGGCCAGAATGCGTTCGGCGGCCCGGGTAATGCCGCGAGAGAACGGGGAATCCGGGTTGGAGGCAAAAAGCAGCTCACGCCGGCCCAAGGAGAGCGATACCTCGGGATCCCTCATTATATACGCGATATAATCCATGTTTACGCCGAGGTTTCGGGAGGAAATTTCGCGCAGGCGCATGGAAATACCCGCGTCGCCGGGTCCGCTGCCCATGTTTATGACGACGCGGGGACGCAGCGATGTTATTTCCGCCAAAGCCCGCTCGCCCTTTACGCCGGATTCCCCCGACAGCGTCTGCGCAAACTGCATGAAGGTTTCGCCATGGCCTTCCATCTTGTTCACGACAAAATCGACGATGCGCTCCCGCTCGGCGCTCCCGCGCGAAAAGGATCGGAACAGCATGCGGAAGGCCGCGGTCTTGAGGAAGGAATAGGCGTTGAGGATGGAAGGTATTTCCGGCGCGCTGATGAGCAGGCCGAACGGCGCCATGAGCCAGAAATCGATGATGTTATAGGAAGCTCCGGCGCCGAGATCCACGATGACGTAGTCTGCGGTTATTTCCTGAAGCTCCTTCATGATGCGCTTTTTGGTGAAGAAATCCAGATTCGCGGTGCCCGGCAGCAGATTATCCCCGGGCACCAGGAACAAGCGGTCCATTCCCGTGCTGATAATGAGCGCGCTGATGCTTTTTTCTTTTTTCCAGACGACCGACCCCACGCCGGGGTGGGTATTGCGCACGCCCACCGTGGTGTGCAGGTTTGCCCCGCCGAGGTCCAGGTCCACAAGCACCACCGTTTTTCCCGCCTGCGCGAGCGCCGCGCCCAGATTGGCCGCAAACACCGTCTTGCCCACTCCACCTTTTCCGGATGCCACGGGAATCAATATGGCCACTTCGGTCTCCTCATATTCGCGCGTTGAATCCAAGAAACCAGTTTAAGCCATTCTTTCACCGGAAGCAATGAAAAGCCGCTTTTTTCCTGGGCGGGTTCTGCGCTTGAGACGAATCGATTCTTGTATTACAGTACTTGCATGAAACGATTCATTGGTGCCCTCTGTCTGCTTTTCTGCGCGGCTTGGATATACGCTTCGGACGAGCCGGTCCCCGATATCAAAACCGAGAGCGTCGACCTGGCTGGAAATTCGGCGCTTCTCGTGCGCAGCGCGATGAAACAGGTGGACGTTTGGCTGGACATGTCCTACAAGGGTACGGTTCCCGTAGATTTAAACGGGCTCAAGCCGGGAAAATATATTCTGCTCGTAAAAAAAATCGGCTACTACGACCGCACGCTCATTCTGACGCTCGCGGCAAATACAAGAACCACCGTAACCGTGGAACTGCAGCTCATCACCGGCTTCATCAATTTTAAAACCGACATAGGCACGGCGTTCCTGGACACGGGAATCGCAAAATTCGATGAAGGGCTTATCGAGCTCGCGGCGGGCAAGCACACGTTTACCATACGGGCGTTCGGCTACCAAGACCAGGAGCTGGACGTTTTCGTACCGGAACGGGCTACGTACGACTTGAGCGTCACGATGGAAAAAGCCTTGTTTGAAGTTTCGGAATTCAGCCTCCCGACAAGCGGCTTCAACCCCCGGAATTCCGGGATCAAGGGCAAGGCAAGCATCTATTTTTACGTTACGGCACCCGGGTTTGCCCGACTTTCCGTAGTCGACAAGGACGGAAACACCGTGCATGAGGCGCGGCTCGGACCGTTCGACACCTGGGAGCAAGACGTTTCCTGGGACGGCAAGGATACCGAGGCCACGCAGGTTCCCGATGGGGCCTACACGGTAACGCTGGAGGTTGAACCGGGCAGCGGAATCCATGCGGAACAAGAATTATTCACTTTTAATGGAACGATACAGGTCGACAGCACGATTATCCTGGTGCCACGCGGAATGGCCACGGTCCTTCCCGGTCCGTCGCTTGCATACGGGGGCTTCGTTCCCGGCATGGATTCGCTGTGGTTGTCCGGAGGGCTTCTTACCCTCGCATCGGGCTCCGAAGCCGTCGCGTACAGGGCGGTAATGGCGGCTGGGTTTTCCATCAAGGACCGTGTGGATGCCGGAATCGGTTTTCAACTTGGAATAGAACCCTCCATCGGTATCGCCCGCGCAGGAGTCCGCTACGGACTGAAACCCATGGGCTTTTTCTCCCTGGGCGCGGCGTTGGACGGAACCATAGCCTTCAACGATGCGTTTTTGAATTCCGCCGTACGGCTAGCTTTTCCCCTCAGCTTCGGAACGCGCTTCCTGCACGGCACGCTCTGCCCGGAGATAGGCAGCTTCTGGGAACCCGCCTGGGCAATGCGCATGGGAGGCTCGGCGGCACTGGTAGTCGCCGATTACCTGGCCAGCGCGGAACTGTCCGCGAGACTGATTTCTACTGTCCTGGGCACCGAAGCCTTGGGCGTCAGCCAGCCCGTGCTGCTCGCGCTCGACGTGGGCTTCCTGCCGCCGTCGCTGCCCCTTGCGCTGGGCCTGCACGGGCAGGTGGGTTTTGGCCTGCAAACAATACAGAGCTGGGAAGCCGGCATCTACATCGGAGCAAACTTTTGAGCACAGAAAACCCCAAGCACACCGTCGCGCTGATAGACTGCCAGGATTACGACCAGGCGCGCGTAGACGCCGCCGTCGCGGCGGCCTTCGAGGCAGCCGGCTTCCCCGACATCAGCGGAAAATCGGTATTGCTGAAACCCAATCTCCTGAACGCCAGCGACCCGGAGCGGGCCACCACCACGCATCCGTCGGTGTTGAAGGCGGCCATCCGCTACCTGAAAAGCCGCGGCGCCTCCGCCGTCTCGGCGGGAGATTCCCCGGGTTGGCAGACCCAGGACATGGTGGGCGGCAAGACCGGCATACTCGAGGCCACCAAGTCCGAGGGAGCCGCCTGGGCGGATTTCAGCGAAGGCACGAGCGTCGAGCTGCCGGAAGGGAAGCTCATCCGCCGCTTCGAGCTGGCGAGAGCCATTCTCGATGCTGATATTATCATAACATTGCCCAAGCTGAAGACACACGGGCTCATGTACTACACCGGAGCGGTCAAGAACCTGTTCGGTGCCATACCGGGCTTCAAGAAGAGCGCCTTTCACCTTCGATTTCCCGGCAGGGAGGAATTCGCGATGATGCTCGCCGACCTGGCCCTCGCGGTAAAGCCGGCTTTCGCGCTGATGGACGCCGTAATGGCCATGGAGGGCCAGGGCCCCAACAACGGCAGCCCCAGGCACGTCGGCCTCATCTTGGCCTCACGCGATTCCTTTGCCCTCGACTGGGTGGCATCCACGCTTATCGGTTACGACCCCCTGGACATACCGTACCTGAAAATCGCCGCCGAGGATACCCGCTACGGCTTTAATCCTGAAAAAATAATAACCGTGGGGGAAGACCCGTCGGCGCGCGCCCCGAGGCCTTTCGAGCTGATCAAGGTACTGCACGAAAATGACATTTTCAGGCGCTTCATGCCCGCCTGGCTCCACCGCATCGTTCACAACGCGACGGTCGCAAAACCCTATTTCTCCGACGAGCGCTGCGTCCGGTGCTCCGGCTGCGTCCGCATCTGCCCCGCCGGCGCCCTCGCCTTCGTTCCCGACAAGAAGGCCCCCGCGGTGGATTACAAAGCCTGCATCCGCTGTTACTGCTGCGACGAAGTATGTCCGGAAGACGCGATCAGGCTCAGGCGCACGCTGTGACGGCGCACGCTGTGACGGCGCACGCTGTGACGGCGCACGCTGTGACCGCCGTCTCTTTCGATCAAGCCTGCTTCGATTCCATCAAGAAACTGACGATGCCCGGCGGCGCCATCCGGCTCGACCGCATGGACGTCGCGGCTCCAGGCGCCATGCATTGCGGAACCGAAGATTTTTTATCGGTTCCGGAGGCCGACCTCGAGCGGCTTTCCCGCGAGGCCTTCGCGTCGATGCAGTTCAAGTCGCGCCCCGATTTCGTCCGGGACATCGCTGGCATGGCCGCGAAGGCGCGGGGCCGCGAGAGGCTCGTGCTTGAGACGCTCCTGGATAACGCCCGCCTCGCGGCTGCAGGGGTATTCCCGATCTGCCAGGACACGGGAACCGCCGGCGTCTACGCCTGGAAAGGCGATAAAATAATTACCGAAGGCCCGTCCGACGACGTCCACACGCTGGAACGCGGGGCTCTTGCCGCCTGGAGGGAAAAAAAACTGCGCAACAGCCAGTTAATCCCGGTGACGGTATACGACGAAAAAAACTCCGGCGACAACGGCCCGCTCGCCGGCGAAATATTTTCCCGCAAAGGATCGGATTACCTGTTTCTCTTTCTGGCGAAGGGAGGAGGCTCCTCGAACAAGACAAGCCTCTACCAGGAGACGAAGAGCGTCCTCGAGCCTGCCGCCCTCAAGGCTTTCCTCGCGCAGGCCATAGGGCGTCTCGGGGTTTCCGCGTGCCCGCCATACACCATCGGCCTCGCCATAGGGGGCCAGACGCCGGAGCAGTGCCTTATGGCCGCGAAGCTCGCCACCACGGGAGCCCTCGACGCATTGCCGACCGGCGCCCAAGACCTCTCGCCGTTCGGCGACCTTGCGACCGAGGCCCTCATGATGGACCTCGCAGGGGACGCGGGCTGGGGGGCGCAATTCGGCGGCCGGTTCATGGCACGCGCCGCCCGCGCGGTGCGCCTGCACAGGCATGCCGCGAGCCTGCCCATCGCGCTGGCGGTTTCATGCGCCGCCCACAGGCACGCGTTCGCCCTCGTGAACCGTGATGGGTTCTTCCTAGAGCACCTGTGCGGGGCCGACGAGATTGAAGATATTATAACAGCCGCATCCAGCGCCGGAACGCTCGATGGGAGCGCATCCGCTGATGCCGGGGCTAGCGTCCCGCGCCCGGTAAACCTCGGCACCGACAAGCTCGGGAATTTGCGCGCAGGCGAAATGGTGGCGCTCTACGGAACGGTCGTGCTCGTGCGCGACGCCGCCCATGCCCGGCTCCGCGCCATGCTGGGCAGGGGAGAAGCCTTGCCTGAATGGACGCGGTTGCCTGCATATTACGCAAGCCCCACTGAAACCCCGGACGGCGCCGTCTTGGGTTCCCTCGGCCCCACGACGGCCAAGCGCATGGACGTCTATCAAGAGGAGCTCATGTCCAGGGGCGCCTTTCTTGCCACGATCGGCAAGGGAGAGCGCGGCCCTGCCTGCCGCGATGCCTGCAAAAAATACGGAGGGGTTTATTTTGCGGCCATCGGAGGCGCAGCCGCCACCGGTACGGCGCGCTACGTTAAATCTTCGCGCACGGTAGACTGGCCCGAGCTGGGCATGGAGGCGGTACGGGAAGTGGAACTGTGCGGGCTCCCCGCGCTCGTCGCGGTGGACGGCGAGGGAAGCGATTTCTACTCGCCCGAATTCCTCCGGTAGCGAACGTAAAACAAGGCCGCGCAGGACATCAGCGCGTGCGACCATAGCGCATCTCCCTGATCGGCGAGGACGATGTCCTCGCCGATCAGGGAGACGTCAACGAACTCGTGCTCGTCAAGATCCTGGCCGCGCAGCTTCACCGGGTTTTCCGCAAGGAATATATGAAGGGTATTATTCATGAAGGCGGGATTGGGAGAACAGGAACCGAGCTTAATAAGCCTGACCGCCTCGTAGCCGGTCTCCTCCAACAACTCGCGGCGCGCGGCCGCCGCAGGATCTTCGCCGGGCTCCACGACCCCGCCGGGAAATTCCATGCAAACGGATTCCGAGCCGTGCCGATACTGCGAGACGCAGAGAAACATCCGGCCGGATTCTCCGGAAAGAACCGGCACCACGATAGCCCAGTCCGGCGCGTCGACTATCACGAAGCGGGCGCTTTTACCGTGAGGCCCGCGCCGCTGCCGTTCTGATACCGTAAAGATTCCATAATTCCGCTCGCTCGTCACGGCAGTCTCCGTCCATGGAGCGACGGCGTCTCCCGTCCTTGATTCCTTGTTCATGCCGTATTGTACGATACCGCCACTTGTTGGTACAGTGCTTGCCAAGGAGTTTACCATGATGCCAGATTGGGTAACATCGTTTCCGGGCGCCGTAACGGTAGCCGACAATACAATGGTCATACGCTACATGAACGACAAGGCCATCGCCACCTGGGCGGATAAAGGCGGCGCGGATCTCATCGGAAAGGACCTGCTCGCGTGCCACAATCCCAAATCCAAGGAGATGATCGCGAAGCTCCTGGAGAGCGGCGGAACGAACTCGTATACCGTGGAAAAAAAAGGCGTAAAGAAGTTTATCTATCAAAGCGCCTACTTGGACGAACAAGGCAAAGTCGCCGGGCTCGTGGAACTCTCCATGGTGATACCTGAGAGCCTGCCGCATTTCGTGCGCGGCTAAGCTGCGCCTCCTGTCAAAACCAAAAGAAGCCGGCCCCATCAAGGCCGGCTTCTTCGTCATGCGCACTTCACAAAATTAAATCTCGAACAGCAGCCGCTCGTAGGCGGGGAACGGCCACAATTCCGGCGGCATTATGTTTTCCAGGGCATCCGTCTGGGCGCGCAGGCGTTCCATGAGCGGCACGAGCGTATCGCGGCAATACCGCGCCCAGGGCTCGGGATCGTTGTGATCCTGCACCGCCTGAATCGCGTCGCGTAGCAGGCACACCTGGCCGTCCACGAGATCGATGGCCGAAGCCAGCTCGCCTAAGCGCCTGGACGACGACAGCGCGGCCGGAGAAAGCGAGCCTCGGCCGTTATCCTTGCCGGCCGCTATCCCGTGCAAAAGCTTGAGGTTCTTGCCAAGCTCGCTCAGGTAGGCGGTCGCAGCCGGAACGGCGGAACGGTCCACCATGCGCAGCATGGTCGCGGCCTCTATCTGCACGTATTTGGCGTAGCGCTCGTACTCGATGTGGCGCATGGCATCCACTTCCACCGCCGACATGACGTTGGTGCGGGCAAGCATGGAGGTGCATACGGGATCGGACCAGGCGGCGAACGCCGAGACGCTGTCCGGAAAGTTGGGCAAGCCCCGGCGCGCCGCCTCCTCGCGCCACGGCTGCCCGTAGCCGTTGCCGCTGAATACCACGCGCTTGTGATTATTCCATAACATGCCGGTGATTTCCCTGGCGGCCGCCGCCTTGTCCCCCGCGGATTCGAGCTTAGCGGCTATCTCGGAGAGAACATCGGTTACCGCCGCGTTGAGCACGGCCACCGAGGTGGAGATGGACTCGCCCGAAGGCGCCATCCGGAACTCGAACTTGTTGCCGGTGAAGGCGAAGGGGCTGGTGCGGTTCCTGTCGGAAATGTCTTTTGGCAGGTGCGGCAGAACCGTGTGCCCCATCACCACCGAAGAGTCCGCGCAGCGTTCCGCCTTGGCGCCGTCGCACGCGGCCTGGTCCAGGTGCGCCATGAGGTCCTCCCCGAGGAACACCGACACGATGGCGGGAGGCGCCTCGTTGGCGCCCAGCCGCAGGTCGTTTCCCGCGCTGGCTACCGTGGCGCGCAGGAGCGGCGCGTACACGTCCACCGCCTTTATCACCGCGGCCAGGAACAGCAGGAACAATTCGTTGCGCGCGGGATCCTTGCCCGGCTCCAGGAGGTTGAAGCCGTCGTCCGTGGCCATGGACCAGTTGATGTGCTTGCCCGACCCGTTTACGCCGGCAAACGGCTTCTCGTGCAGAAGGGCGACGAGGCCGTGGCGCGAGGCCACCTTGCTCATCGTCTCCATGACGAGCTGGTTGTCGTCGGCGGCCACGTTCGCCGCGCTGTACACGGTGGCGAGCTCGAACTGGTTCGGCGCCACTTCCTTGTGCTGCGTCTTGGCGGAAACGCCCAGGCTCCACAGCTCGTTGTTGAGTTCCCGCATGAAACGCGCGACGCGTTCGGGGATCTGCCCGTAATAATGGTCTTCCAGCTCCTGGCCCTTCGGAGCGCTGACGCCGAGGAGCGTGCGGCCGCAAAACCTGAGATCCGGCCGCTTGTTATAAAGACTTCGCTCTACGAGAAAATATTCCTGCTCCGGGCCCACCGTCGTGATTACCCGCTGCGTCGTGGTGTTTCCCAGCAGCCTGAGCACGCGCAGCACCTGGACGCCGAGCGCGTCGATGGAGCGCAGGAGGGGAACCTTCTTGTCCAGGGCTTCGCCGTTATAGGAGACGAACGCCGTGGGTATATACAGAGTAACCCCCTCGGGATCTTCCTTAAGGAACGCGGGACTCGTGGTGTCCCACGCGGTATAGCCGCGCGCCTCGAAGGTTGCCCTAAGGCCGCCGGAAGGAAAGCTGGAGGCGTCGGACTCGCCCTTGATAAGCTCCCGGCCGGAGAACTCCATCAAGGTTCCGCCCTCGGGGTTGGGTCGAATGAAGGCATCGTGCTTTTCGGCGGTCTTTCCGGTAAGCGGCTGGAACCAGTGCGTATAATGCGTGGCGCCGTGCTCCACGGCCCAGTCCTTCATGGCGTTCGCCACCGTCTCGGCGGTCTGCGGCGACAATTCGATCTGCCCGGACTGCACGCGCTTCAGTTCCTCGTACACGCTCCAGGGCATGCGCTCTCGCATGACGCGGTCGCCGAAACGGTGCTCGCCGTAATGGGCCATCAGTGTGCTCCGCGGCGTTTCTTTCTTTTCGGTTTTCAAGCAATCCTCCTCTAAAGACAAACGGCCGCCGCTCCAAAAGGAGCGGCGGCCGCAAATTAACCTACATCGTTTCTCATGCGGGAAGCACCCTGTATTTCTTCACGAACCCGGCGGGTCGATAGGTCATCTTGGCTTGGCGCAACCCCTCGTCGCCCAAGTCCTGCTCGCGGTTCACGTGCTTGATGTGCGCGGGCAGGGCCTTCGCGAATGCCTGGTTGATGAACTGATAGATTCCTTTATAGGACCCAACGGCTTTCTCGAAATGCACCGCGAACATGCGGGCCTTGGCTATCGGTTCGCCCAAGGCGTACCCGGCGGGCTTTCCGTCCACGTAATAAACCGCGCCGCTCATGCCCAGTATATGGTAAAGATCCAGCGCCTCGCGGGCTGCGCGATAATCGCCGTCCATGCCCTTCTCCTGCTTCCAGGTATCCAGGATCGCCACGGCGTCCGCCACGTTCGTTTCGTCCAGTATCCGCTGCTCGTAGGAATAGGAATTGATAAACGCGTTTACCAGGTTCCGCTTCTTGTGGTATTCCTTGCCCGCAAGCTCGATCAGATCGTGCTTGCAGTAGTAGTAATCGAAGTTGTCCCGATCCTCGTGCACCTGGTAGCCTTCCGCCTCCAGGCGGACGCGTTCCTTGAGGCACTGGGTCTCCGACATGTTCTTCATGTAATCGTGGGTCTTGAAGAGTTCACGCAAGGTCGCGGGCTCCGGCACGCAGCAGGGCGTAAAGAAAAAAGCCTTGCCTTCCTTGATGCCCGATATCACGAAGGTCTTGCCGGCGATATGGGACGCCTTGTACTGGTATGTCTCCCGGAACAGATACAGGTTCGAGAAGGTAAACTCCGATATTCCGTCGGGAAGCACGTTTAGGGCGGGATACAGCTCGTCGCGCATTTCTATGCTGATGGGAGCGAACTCCGGGTACTCTGGTATTGGCATTGGTTTACTATATTAAAATTCCGCCCGAAAGACAAGCTCGGGCGGCGGTTTTTCAGGGAAGCGTGAATGCCAGGTCGACGCTGACGGACAAAGCCTTCTCATTGGAGACGCCTGCGAAAAATAAATAGCTCGCGATATCGCTGATGATGTTGATCCACGCATGCTGCGCGACGGAGGCTTTCAGTCCGCCGTCGTCGTAGGCCCACTGCAAACCCAGGGTGCACATGCTCCTGAAGGCGAACAGCAGGGCTATATTTCCGAGCTTCTGCTTGGCAGCGATCTCCTGGGGCACGTGCACGGCGGCGAACAGCAGGGAATCCACCGCCTTTGCGGGGAGGATGCCCAGCGACAGTTTCATTTCTTCGTAGCCGATGCCGCGAAACACCGATTCCTCGCCGATGCCCGTAAAGGTATTGCTGAGCGCGGAAACCCCGGCGGTCGCCAACAAGCCGAGCAGGATGGGCACTTCGGTGCTGCCGATGAACCCCTTCCCGGTAGTCCAGACGGCTTCGTCGTCGCCGCCGAGCGCGTTGAAGGCTATCAGGCTTCCGTCGCACAATATCAGCGGCAGCCACACCGATAGCCTGCGAAGGTTATTCAGGTCGTAGGGCGCGGCGAACAACTCGGGAAAGGTGGAGGGCGTATAAGCGTCCGCGTACTCGCCTGGCTTAGCCCGCGACCTTACTTTGGCATAGCCTTCGTAATACGACCACATGGAATTCTTAAGGGCGATATTCTGGGCCAACGAAGAAAGGGAGTCATCGCCGTAGAGCTCGGGAATGTAGGATAAGCCGATCCCGGCTCCGAGGGCAAGGGCGCTCATCCCCATCCGGCCCAGGCCGGCCGCCGGATCTACGACCGCGTAGGGAACCATGCCTGCGAGCGTAAGCCCGCCCAAGGTATAAAAAGCATAGGGCTTTGGCAGCAAAGCCAGCGAAAGGGCTCCGGCGTAAAAGCAGGCGTAGGGAATCCCGCCTACCAATAGGGCTTGCTTGCGGCTATATTCGACGGGTGGAACGGCGGGCAAGCCGACAGGCGATTCCTGGGCGCAGAGAGAGGCCGAAAAAACCGCGAGCATTAGGACGATGACCAGCGATCGGCGGACGTTTTCTCTTGCTGAAAGCATTTTTTACTCCATTATAAAAAAATAAAGGGAGCTTCCAGCTACCGCATCGGCAGAAGGAAGCTCCCGAATTTTGCACGTATTAACTATACCCGCAAGCGTTTTACTTGATCAGGATGAACTCCACGCGGCGGTTCTTCCAGAGGTTCTCAGTGTCCGTAAAGGCCACGACGGGCTCGCTGGAGCCCAGGCCCCGGACGGAAAGGCGCTTGCTGTCCACGCCGAACTCGATGAGCTTCTGCATGACTAGCCTTGCGCGGTTCTCCGACAGCGAAAGAAGCTCGGTCCTCTCTTCCTTGTCTATCTCGGCCTGGCTGGCTCCGCGCATCTTGGCGATGGAGTTGGCGTGGCCTTCCACGCGGATATTGTAGTCGCGGAAGCGGTTCAGTATCTGCGCGATGCGCTTGAGCACTCCCTCGTTTCGCTCCAGCACCTCGGGCGCCAGGTCCTTGAAATCGGCGAAGCCGGAGCGGAACACGATGGACGGAACCTTGATCTTGAGCCTGTCGCCCTCGCGTATCACGAGCACGTCGACGGTTATAAAACCTTCTATAACCGATTTGTTGCCCAGCGAGTCCTCCACCGAAAGCCGGTACGGATAGTCGCTGGCGGCCTCCACGAGCTCGCCCTTCTGAGAGCGCCCGTCCCAGACGAGGCGCTCGGCCGGCTTGCCCTTGCCGCTCCAGGTAAAGAACGCCCGCGTCTTCTTGGCGGCGGCGGCGCCCTGCGTCTCGGTAACGGCCACCTCTATCACCTCGAAGCTCCAGGCCTCGACCTGGCTGCTGTCGGTAACGGCGAGCGCTATGCGGAGCTCGTCGTCGATGCCGTCGTTATCGGGGCTGAACAGCTTGGGTCCTATCGTCGCTGAAACCCTCGGACCCGCGGTGTCCAGGAGGAAGGCGGCGGACTTGGCTTCCGCGTGGTCGCCCTTCAGGTACTCGACGGTGAATAAAGCCGTATAGTTGCCTTGGCCGGTGGAGCCGTCGTCGCCCTTGCCGTCCCAGGCCTGCTTGGCCGGAATCGTGGCGGCGCCTTTGCCGCTATATGTTTTTCTGGTTATGCCTTCAGCGTCCACGACGGCCAGTTTCCAGGAATCGATTCCGTCTTTCTGCGGAACGATGAGGCCGAACGACAGCTCGTCGAACTTTCCGTCGCCGTTGGGGCTGAACCCCGGCGCGCTGGCGGTAACGAAGGCCTGCACTACCCTGGCATCCAGGGCAATCGCCTTTACGGAGGCATCGGCCTTGTTGCCCGCGGCGTCTTCCGCGTGCACGAAATAACTGTAGGAGCCGTCGGGCAGCTTGTTGCCTTCCGCATCGGTACCGTCCCACTCAAACGAGGCGGCTTTGTCTTTCCAGGTATACGTCCTCACGGCCTTGCCGTCCGCGGCCAGGATGCTTCCGTCCCAGTTGTCGCCGGGCTTGGATTCCTGGCTTATCATCACCGTGTCCTTGCGGCCGTCTCCGTTGGGGCTGAACAGCATGTCCGAGGCGCCCACCGTTATGACCGGAGCCGCGGTATCCAAGGCCATCTCGAAAGAAACGGCGTTTTCAAGCTCGCCGGTCGTATAGCCTACTTCCAGCTTGGCCGTATAGATTCCGTCGGGGGCGCGATTTCCCGCGTCGGTCTTGCCGTCCCATACCTGACGGGCGGGCGGAGCGGCTTTGCCCTTGAAGCTTCGAACCGCCGCTTTGGACGAATCGAGCACGGAGAGCGTCCACGAGGTGACCGTATTTGCCGAAGCGGTCTCCGGCAGCAGGGTTACGCTGTCTTTTACGCCGTCGCCGTTGGGGCTGAAGGCTCGCATGTCCACGGCAAGGCGAACCGCTTTCTTCTCGGTATCCACGCTCACGCCGTCGCTGGAAACGCGCACGCTGTTGCCGGCCTTGTCGGTCGCGGCCAGGTGGTACGTATAGATTCCGTCAGGCACGACGCGTCCCGTTTCATCCGCGCCGTCCCATATAATGGAAGGATCGGGCTTGCCGATGAACGACCAGGATTTTACCGACTTGCCTTTTACGTCCAGGATCTGCCCCGCCCAGCGCTCTTCGCTGGAACCGCTTTGCGTAACGGTAACCACGGGCTTACCCTCGGCCAGCGGATTGAACGCCGAGCGGTCCAGCCTGGCGCTTGCCGTGGGGGCGCTTACGTCGATGATGAAGGCCGGGCTCCAGGACTCGGGGCTATGGCCGTTGACGTACTGAACGGTAAGCTTGGTGCGGTACTGCCCCTCGCCGAGGGTTACTCCCGTGGAATCCTTGCCGTCGAACGCGACGCGATCCGGAACGGCCAAGAGGCTTGTCGCATTCGCGGCGCTGCCGGAATTGGACCATCGTTCCTTGCCCGCGGCGTCTACCACGGATAATTTCCAGAATGACAAGCCCGTTTTTACCGGGACGCCGGGGCTGAGCGTAAGCACGTCTTTTACACCGTCGCCGTTGGGGCTGAATGCGGCCTGGTCTATCGCTACATTGATGGGAGGCTGCTGAGTATTGAGGAGTATGTTCTCGAGCTTGGCGGAGGCTGAATTTGAAGCTCTGTCCGTAGAGCTTACGCGATAGGCATACACGCCGTCGGGGACGATCTGCCCGGTTTCGTTCTTGCCGTCCCACTGCAGGTCCGCAAGCTCCATATCCTTGAAACTGAAGGACCGTACCGGAGTACCGGCGGCGTCCACGACTTCGGCCTTCCAGAGATCTTCTTTGGAACCCGTCTGCTTCACGCCGATGCTATCCTTGTTTCCGTCGCCGTCCGGGCTGAATATCAGCGTCTCGGCGACTGCGGGAACGGTAAGCGCCAGCGCAGGCGGGGTATTGTCCACGATAAGCTCATAACTCTGGCTGATCGCCTTGTTTCCATTGTCGTCGATTGCCTCCACGACGAAAGAGTACGTGCCGTCGGGAACCACGCTGCCGCTCTCGGCCAGTCCGTTCCACACCAGTTCCGGGGGAATCGGCACGCCTTTCTTTACATACAGGATGCGCCCGAGCAGCCCGGACAGATTTTGCGTTTCAGGCCTGGATTCCTTGTTGGCGATGGTACGTATCACGGTACCGTCCTTGTCCAGGATCTTGAACGCGAAGGATTGAACGTAGCGTTGATCCGTGATGGACAGCGGCAAAACGATTTCATCCAGTTTTCCGTCGTTGTTGGGGCTCATATAATAGAGGCCATAACTCGTATTCGGGTAGGTAAGCGTGACTTGCGGGGGAATTTTGTCCAAGACGCCCAGGGGCATCGTTATTCCGCCGCCAAAAGCCCAAGCGCCGTTGTAAAGCGGCCTGGCGGAGAGCGAAGGCCGAATCTCGGACTTGTCCCAACCTTTCTGCGAGATAAGCGACTGGTCGGATTTTCTCGTAATGGGTATCGTGGCTCCTATTCCAAACGAAGGAATCAGGGATTTGCCGCTGCCTGCGGCGGCTTCCCGCGCGTTGATGTCCCAGCCCAGGCGCACGAAGGCTTTTTCCTTCCAGGCCAGCTCAAGACCGGTGGCGAATATCAGGTTTTGAAACGTCGGGAAATACAGGTCAAGGTTCATGCCAAGGCGCAGGCCGGACTTTTCGCTCACGAACAAGTCGGCGGCGGTTCCCGCTGCCAGGGTAAAGGGAGAGTCATAGGACGACGAAGGGCTCGTTCCCGCGAATCCGGCGATACCGGTGGCGTTGAAAGCTTTGCCCATATTGCGGACGGCCACGCCGTAGCGCCAGTTTTTAAGAAACCCGCGGTTTCCCAAAAGGTGGATTATTCCCAGATCGGCCGCGAGGCCCCAGTTTGCGCCGCCATTGCTGCCGAACGTGGTATCGATGCCCATGCCCAGATAAAAATTCGGGTAGATGTCCTTGGCCATGCCTACGCGCGCGCTGAACAGCGTGCCAAGGGGCATGGAAACCATCGTCGCCGGAACGGAAACGAAGTTGAGCGCGCCGGTCCATACGCCGTAGGGTGCTGGAATCGCGATGCCAAGGTTTATGGCGCTGCCGAATCCAGGTTCCGTCCCCAAGCCGGCGATGGCCCCGTAGCCCAGATCCAGCGTTACGCGCTGAAGCCCGGCGGATGCGGCCGGATTCACGGAATCGGCCATAGGCCCCGCCAAAGAAGCCGCGGACATGGTTCCGCCGCTTATCGCCGGCGACAATAAAAACGGCAGACCGTCGCCGCCCGCAGGAGGATCATACGCGTAAATCGTAAGCGTACCGGCCATAATCATGGCGACGCCGGCAAGTATTCGTGTAAACTGTCTCATTTTGTCTCCTCAACCGATGCTGGAAACCGATGGATGCCAATCATCCCCCGCCTCTACTATCTAACAATATAACGCAACTATTGATACATAATCACCATAGGCATGGGATTAAGCAGCATTACTTCGTCGGGCGTCATGAGCGGCTTGTCCCAGCCCGCTCCGATAACCTTGGACTCGAAAAACAGCTTAAAGCCCTTTACCGGCATATTGGTGGCTTCCGCGTTGGATTTGTACGCCAGCCTTTTAAGGGGCGGCGCCCCGAATCCGTCCGCGGTATGCACGAGCGTTACCCGCTTGAAATCGGAACGCACTATATCGCGGTTCAGTATCATTTTAGGCTTGAACTGGTGCACGACAAGCATTCGGTCTCCAGGCAGGTTCTCTGATACCAGATAATCGTTCATAAGCTCCTGCGCCCTGTTTAATTCCTTCGCGTCTATGGAACCTATTTCCTTCATGGGCTTGAGTGTGCGCCATTCAGGATCCAAGGCCAAGTGCACGTTTGGATACTTCAGGTACGGGAACATGGATTTTATGGAATCCTCAACCGTATATTTTCCTATTTGATGATCGAGGAATACCAGCCAACCTTTTTCCGCCGCAAACGCTATGTATTCTTCAACGACTTTCGCGGAAAGTTTCCCAATCTCGCCTTCCGGCCAGCATGTGCCAAAAATTATATAAAATGCCGGAATTACTCCCAGCTCGCCGTTCGCGTCGTCATACAGCTTTCCATAGCCTTCCAACAAAGGCGCAATCTGTTCCTTCGTATATTCACCAAGAATTCCCATGGTTTTAGCGCCGGGCTTGCCATAAAAGGCAAGGATCTGCCGTTCCATGCCGATTTTCCCAGGCGATGGCGCCTGCGCCTCAGGTTGCTCGGGCACCTTTACGGTTTCAGGCAAGGCAACTGGAGGCACTTCGGTCTCACGCGTCTTCAACGTATCGTATTCCGTAGGAACGGAACTGCGGAGCAGGGCGTTCTGGCGAATATCTTCCACCGCAGTGGAAAAGTTCGCCGCAACGACAGGTACTTCCCGTTGCGCCTTTGCGATACTCGCCGTTTCAGGAGCGGCTTCCAGGGAGGAACCGGACACCAGATTGACGACTGCGGGAACACAGGCGGTGATGCAGCCGAGTACCGTAGCCGCAAGCAGGCATGTTCTTAAAATTCCTTTAACGGGCATATTCAATCCTTGCGCTTTAAGTTTAATTTAAAAAACCGGCGCACCCGATAGAGACTCCGGGTACCCAATTGCCTATCGGAATAATATGCCCCCGGCTTGAGCAAGCTCGCGCTTAGCGTGTACTATCAGCCATCATGCAACCATGGAAGCGCTCCTTCAACGCAATCTGGATCGCCGAATTCATCGCCATCGCCGGTTTTGCCACCAGCCAGCCAGTCATCCCCTTCTTTTTCGAAGAGCTCGGCGTAAGCGCCAAAGCATCGCTCAACATGTGGACGGGTCTTACCAACACTTGCGCGTCGCTCTCCATGATGATCTTCGCGCCTATATGGGGAGCCATCGCCGACAGCTACGGGCGCAAGCTCATGCTGCTGCGCGCGATGATCGGCGGAGCCGTACTGGTAGGCTTGATGGCTGCGGCCAACGCTCCATGGCAGGTACTCCTCCTGCGGACTTTGCAGGGAATGCTGACGGGCACCGTAGCGGCCGCCACCGTGCTTACGGCCGCCAGCGTTCCGCTAACCGAGGTAGGCTACAGGCTAGGCCTCATCCAGATGGCCGTGTACCTGGGCAATTCGATCGGCCCCTACATAGGCGGTAAACTTTCCGAGATCGTGGGAATACGCGTCAACTTCCTGGCCACCAGCGTGCTGCTGGCTTCCGCAGCCTTTATCGTGACCCGTTTCGTCCGCGAAGATTTTACGCCCAAGCCCCGGACTGCTTCGATTTTCCGGAATGCAATCCCCGACTTCAGCCCCTTAAAAAAAGTTCCGGCCCTGGCTTCGCTCATGGGCGCATTGTTCGCTGTCCAGTTCGCCAATGCCGTAGTCGGCCCCATGATGCCGCTGTTCATCAAGGAACTCATGGAAAATCTCGGCCGGAACAGCAACACCATCAAGTCCACGGCGGGACTCATCATAATGGCAGGCTCATTGACCGGCGCGCTTGCCGCAGGCATAATCGGCAGGCTTTCAGGCAGGATCGGCTATGGCAAGACGCTGATTTTCTGCCTGGCCGGCGCATTCTGTTTCTATGTTCCCCAAGGTTTCGTCACCGCGCCCTGGCAGTTATTCGCGCTTCGCCTGGGTAGCGGCTTCTTCCTGGGAGGAACCCTGCCCAGCATCAACGCGCTCATCGCGAGCCTCTGCCAAAAAGACAAGCAGGGCTCCACCTACGGATTATCCTCGTCCATAGCCAGCGCGGGCATGGCCTTGGGTCCCGCGGTCGGCTCCACCGTGGCGACCGTGGCCGGTTATCCTGCGGTATTTTTCGTAACCAGCGGAATCATGGGCCTTACGGGAATCGCCGTGGCCCGGTCCGTCCGGAGAAAGCAGCGCATTGCGGACGGCATCGCCGAAATCGCAAAACCGGAGGTAGCCATCAATGAGGAAATCTGAGCGCATTATTGTGGCAATCATGGCCGTCTTGGCCGTCGTCGTTTTGAGCGGTACCGTTTTTGGGCTCAGCACGGGAAGCCGGGCGCGAAAGCTTTCCCGGGAAGCCATCAGCGCGCGCATACAGGAGGCCGAGCAGGCGGGAGCCCCGGGAACCGCGATTTTTGAAGGTATCGGGCGCATACGCGCTCGCAGCGCCGATGCAAAACCCGCGCTCATCGTCGCCGAAATAGCGTTCCCCTACGACCAAGCCGACAGAGCGCTGCGAGAAGAGCTGTTTTCTAAAAAGGAAATCCTGCGAAAGGCCGCTATCGAGTTTTTTGCCGCCAAACGGGCTTCCGAGCTGACACCCGGCTCGGAAAGCGCTCTCAAAGCCGGCCTGCGGGATAGTTTAAACGCCCAGCTGGTTATCGGCAAAATCGGGGAACTGTAACTGCCACAATTCAACGTCATACCGTAAAGCCCCCTTGTTCACCCACGGTTTCT
>CAZAJF010000036.1:0-40086 GCA_964485395.1 uncultured Treponemataceae bacterium
AATTTTATGGTTCTCGTCAACCAGAAGGCACATTTAGATTCGCAATCAATAGGTCACCGGTTCGAATCCGGTATTCTCCACATAAAAAGCCGCCGAAAGGCGGCTCTTTTTATTGGAGAGAATTCTGGATTCGAACCGGAGTACCGTGCCGCGGAAAGTGCGAACTGGTGAGCATTATAGCGGACGCCCCGCAGGGATGCGGGGCGAGGCATGCAGGCGGCCTGGAGCGAGGCGCAGGACGCGCCGACGCGGAAGGCGAATCCGGTATTCTCCATATAAAAAGCCGCCGAAAGGCGGCTCTTTATATTGGAGCGAATGCCGGGAATCGGGGACAGACCCCTTCCCGAGATCACGTGGTGCCTGTCCCTTGATGAGTGCGACATTCCAGCCTTGACGGCAACGTAGGAGTGGCCTATGTTCAAACTATGACTAGGTTGCGGGAAAATCATTGCAGTACAGGTCGTTTCGCTTGCAAATCGTGTCGCTGCCGGAGAAAGCCGCGACGCTCCAGGAGGCATGATTTTCAAAGAGCGGCTTCAAGCAACGCGGCCTAGAAGGAGAAACAGCATGCTGTCAACGCGGATAAAAGCAATCATGAGATCATTTATTTTACTGGCGCTCGCCATGTCTTTCATGCAACTCGCGGCCGAACCCAAGATCGTAGTCCAGGGTGGTCACACGAATGGCACTTTTGCCGTAGCGCTTTCACCCGATGGAAGATTCCTCGTCAGCGGAAGCGAGGATAGTCTGCTTAAGCTCTGGGATATCGCCAGCGGAAAGGAGATGAGGACTTTTGCGGGGCACTCTAACTGGGTGTTGTCCGTCGCGTTCTCGCCTGACGGCAAGCGCGTCTACTCTTCTTCGCGCGATTGCCTGATAAAGGCCTGGGATGTGCAAAGCGGGAAGGACTTGCTCACTTTCACAGGTCACAATTCGTGGGTCAATTCGATAGCCCTATCTCCCGACGGGAAGTTCCTCGTTTCCTGCGCCGAAAATACGGAACTGTTCCTCTGGGATACGGTAACCGGCCAGAAGATTCGCGAGTTTAAGGGGCATGACGACGATATCCAGGCCGTGGCGTATTCACCCGATGGAACTCGCATATTATCCGCGGGCAAGGATAAGGTGCTGAAGCTCTGGGACGTAAATTCAGGAAAATGCATCTCCACGATGGGTGCATTGTTCGGGCATAAAAAAACCGTTCAGGCGGTGGCTTTTTCCCCTGATGGGAAGTACGCCGCCTCCGGCTCCGAGGATAATACCGCGCTGTTGTGGGATCTCTCAAAATCTTCCCTGGTGAGGCAGTTCGAAAAAAAGCACAAGGATTATAATTCTATTACAGGAATTGCCTTTTCGCCCGACGGGAAAAGCGTGGCATCCAGTTCCTGGTCGGGGTACCTGACGCTCTGGGACGTCAAGACTGGCAAGGCGAAGTATTTCAAGCAAATGCGCGCGGCGGGAAGGCAGATCGTTTTTTCGAAAGACGGAACGACGATCGCAAGCGGCTGCGCGCTCACGCCTACGCTGAGCGATGCGGCGAGCGGCCTGAGCAGCAGGGATTTTTTGAGCTATGGCGCCATACTCTGGTCGGGTGATCTTTCTGCAGACGAGAAGCAGGTGATCGTGCCTTCCTACGATAAATCGCTGAAATTCTGGGATATCGAAAACGGGACCATATTACGTACCATAGTGGACTCGGATTTCCAGATCTGCGACTCCGCGATCTTCGCGCCGAACAATAGCGACATACTTTTTACGGAAGGCCCGCGCCTTTATCTTTTCGCCCCGGAGGCAAAAGGAGAGCAAACCTGGAAGCTGCTGTGGGAGCAGGATCATACGCAAGTCTCTACCATCCATGCTTCCGCCTTCTCCCCCGACGGAAAGACGGTGCTTACCGGTTCCTACGACTCGGTCTTGAAGCTCTGGGACCGCGCGACGGGAACACTGATTCGGCCCCTCTCCGGGCATTCTGGCAATATCAACGATGCGGCGTTTTCTCCTAACGGAAAAATGATCGCCTCCAATGCCTTAGGCCAGCCTGTTCTTATCCTGTGGGATGCGGCAAGCGGAAAAATGCTCGATAGTTCCCTGCCCGACGAGAAATTCGGGCTGGGGCCGGTCTGCTTTACGCCCGACGGCAAGCGCCTCGTCACGGTGAGCCGCGACGGCGGGCTCATCGAAGTAAATACGGCAGCCAGAAACATTTCAGCTACCTGGAATGCGGACCTTACCGTCATTGAAAGCCTGGATATCTCCTCCGACTCGCGTTTTGCGCTTACCGGACACTGGGACGGCAGTCTTGCTCTCTGGAGGCTCGGTTCAGGAGGGCTGCTGCGCCGATATCCGGGTAATAGCGCAAAGGTGACATCCGTCGGCTTTTTCCGCGACGGCAAGCGTGCCTTTTCGAGCTCTACCGACGGTACGATGAAAATCTGGAACCTGGATACAGGAGAATGGACGGCCTTTGTGGCAAATGCCGACGGCACCCAATGGATCGTCTATACTAACGACGGCTACTGGGATGCATCGGCCACCGGCGGACAAATGGTGGCTATGGTAGATGGTCAGCGGGTCTGGAACATCGATCAGTTCGCAGCGAGGAACAATAGGCCTGACATCATTTTGGAGCGCTTGGGCTCAGCCGATACGGAAAGGATCGCGCATTACAAGGCGCAATATCTCAAGCGCCTGCGTCGGCTGGGGTTGAGCGAGGCGAGCCTTTCCGACAGTTATGGAATACCGGCAGCCGCAGTCGCAGAGGCAAAGGCCAGGGGTAAATTCGTCGACCTCAAGCTTACGTTCACAGCCGACGAAAATCCGCTCGCGCGCTACAACATTTACGTGAACGATGTTCCTATTTACGGTTCTTACGGAAAAGCACTTGTCGGAACGTCTGCGGAGGTCGCCGCTTCGGTGGAACTGACTACGGGCGACAACAAGATAGAGGTGGGTTGCATAGATTCCGGCGGCGCGGAGTCATACCGTGCGGTACACCACGCGCGCTACGACGCCGCGCCGAAGGGTGATTTATACTATATCGGTTTTGGTGTCTCCAAATACAAAAACGTGCCGAGCCTGCGGTTCGCGGATAAAGATGCCCAAGACCTTGCGGCACTGTGCGAAAAGATGTCCGGGAGCTTCGGAGCGGTCCACGCGAGAGCCTTCGTCAATGAAGAGGTCACGACCGAGAATATACGAAAGGCTAAGGAACTGCTGAAAAGCGCGAAACCCGAAGACACGCTGATTCTCTTTATCGCGGGGCACGGCATCCATGACACCGATCCGGAGAGTACATACTATTTCTTAACCTACGATGCGGATCTCTCGCGGCTCGGCAAGACGGCGGCCGAGTTTGAGCTCGTCGAGGACATCCTTCAGGGAATAGAGCCTCGAAACAAGCTTTTCCTCATGGATACCTGCGAATCGGGCGATCTTGACCCCGGCGAGCAGGCGACGATGTTTGCCCAGGCCGGAAGCCGTGGCATCCTGGCCCGTACGGCGCGGGGGCTTTCCGTGGTGTCTTCCGCGGCGGCTATAAAACCTCGCGAGTACTTGATCCAGAAGGATCGCTTCATTTACAACGACCTGGCCAGGCGTTCGGGAGCCATCGTGTTCTCGTCCTGCCGCGGAGGGGAGTTCTCCTACGAGAGCGAGGAGTACGCCAACGGATTTTTCACGAGGGCGGTCATCGATGCCCTAAAGGGCAGTTCCGGGACCAAAAACGCCGTTCTCGGGACGGACGATCTCCGCGCCTACGTAATCCAGGCGGTAGCGAGGCTTTCGGGCGATTTGCAGCATCCGACGGTGGACCGCGACAACCTGTACCAGAAGTTCGGATTCCCGATCGTAAAATAAGCGCGGTTGGGGAAGCGCCGGAGTAGCTTGTCTATTGGAGAATTCCATAGTACTTTTACCATGCGGGTTTATCGTGTTGTTTCGGGTAAATTCGCAGGCTGCTCCGCATGGAGAGCCACATAACCATGGCCTGCGCAAGCGATTTTTCGCTCGAGCATGGCAGGCGCCCCGTGTAACAAAGGCGCAAGGAAGTCACTATGTCACACCCATTCAACTTCAACGGATCGTTCGAGGATCTTATCCACGAGATAAAGGACGGAGTCAAGCAGTTCGCCCACGCGATGGCGGAAGAAGCCGGACCGTTCGGGGAAGGTTTTCGCCATGAAGCCGGCGACCAGGGGTGCTGCGGCAACAGCGATTTTTCATTCCGCTTCGGCGGGCAGGGCCGCCCGCGCCACAGCGAATATAAAAAGGACGATGGATCCATCGTCTTCGAGTTCCTGCTTCCCGGTTTCGATGAGTCCTGCATCGACCTTTCCTTTAAAGGCGACATGATGATACTCAAGGCTACGGTGCCTGAGTACCTCCGCGAAAAGGTAAGGGAGGGCGGTCACCCCTTCATGCGCGACATAGACCGCCGCGAATACTCCGTGCCGGCCGATCGATATGACCAGGCCGCCGTAAAAGCCGTGTTGAAGAACGGTATCCTGACAGTAACGATCCCTGCCAAGGAAGAGGATATGAGCGACACGGTCAAGGTGCATATCGTCAAAGAAGGGAACTAAAGTCAATCCGGTTCAAACGTGACACCTGTGAGCGGTTTTCCTGATGGGAAGCCGCTCTTTCCTTTAAAAATTATTTAGTGCCTGCTGGTTGACAGTGATTCCCCTCCGATCGAAGCTTTAGTGGTACCGTTGATGGCTATTCCATCACGAATTCACCAATCTCGGGAGGGCTGTATGAAAGTTGCCATTCGTTTTATTCTAGCCTTGGCATTTTTTACCGGATTCGCGTTTACCGTGGCTGCCCAAGAGTTGCCCGCCGGTACAAAGGTTCTGGCTCAAACCAGCACTGATGTTAAATTCTATCCCGCTACCATCGTAAAAAAGTCGCTCGACGGTTATACAGTACAATTCGAGGATGGGTCGGTTCAGGATGTTCTGCAGGCGGATATGGCATTCGAGCAGGCTCTGGACCCGGCCGAGCTGAAGCCGGACGTGAAAGTAGCCGTGTTTTTATACGGCGAATTTTATCCGGGCCGAATCTATGAGATCGGCGAAGACGGCAATTGCACGGTTGCCTGGGAATCCGGAGGAACGGATCCGGCAACTTCCGAGAACCTGCATGCAAGAATGGCTCCGAGGACCGACCCAAGGCCGACTCCCGCCGTTGAGGCTCCCGTAGTCGCAAGCCCCGCCGCCACTGCACCGAAGGTTTCGGGCTCTGCCGCGCAGCCGACACCTGCCGCCCCCGCCAAGCCGGCTCCCGCAGCCGTCTCGCCAGCGGCTCCCCCCCCTGCGGCTGCCAATAATGACGATAATCCGCTTGCGGCCATACTGGGGATGGCGGGAGATCGTTATCTTATGACGTACAGCCAGGTTCTGCCTGTCAAGTCGGCGACCCTTACGGCCAAGACCGAACTTGCGGACATAACCCTGGATATTCCCCAGGATTATATTCCCGTCGGGCTCGATTTTAAGGTTAAGAATAAATCAGGCAAAGCCTTGACCATAGACTGGTCCAAGTGCTACGTAAGCTCTTTTGCCGGAGTGAAGCGCTCGATCTACCACTTGGACTACCAGGCCCTCGAAGACCTTCCGGCAACCGAGAAGCCCAGCGATGTTTCCGCCGGCGCTGAGCAAAGCTTCAGCCTGCGTCCCAGAGACGGCCTTGTAACCACCTTCCACCCTGCGGAATATGACGCAAATGGGGTTTTACAGCCCAAGTGGAACGAGATTCTCAATACCATGCTGTTCTTCGGCCCTGACCTGCCCAATGCATTGACCTTTGGTACGAGCCAGGCGGATAAAGACAAGGATCTCGGTTTGCGGCGCAAGAATGTCGTCGGCAAGAGCTTCAAGGTGGGTATCGCGCTCATATCGGGAGGCAAACCGAGCGTGGTTGAATTCACGGTTCGCATCGAAGATCTTAAATTTACGCATGAGGCGAACATGCTGGACTCGATCGGAAAGTAGCGGGGGGTATGACGAAAAACACGGTAAAAACAATATTGCTCGTCGAGGACGAAGCTTTTATCGCCATGTCCGAAAAGCGGCTGCTTGAACAATACGGCTATGTCGTCAAAATCGCTTCATCGGGAGAAGCGGCCGTTGAGTCCGTAAAAACATCCTCTGGAATCGACCTTGTCCTCATGGATATAAATCTGGGAAAAGGCATGGACGGTACGCAGGCGGCAGAACTTATTTTAATAGACCGCGATATTCCCATAATTTTCGTCTCGTCCCACAGCGAGCGGGAGGTTGTGGAGAAGACGGAAAAGATTACCTCCTACGGCTATGTCGTAAAAAGCTCCTCGATTACCGTTCTCGATGCTTCCATAAAAATGGCTTTTAAGCTGTTTGATGAAAAAGAGAAATCAAAGTCCATGAACGACAGGCTGGAAGCTACTTTCGAGGCCCTTCCCGATTTATTGTTTGAGGTGGGCTTGGACGGGTACTATTATGACAGCCATTCATCGAAAAACGAATTGCTCTATAAACCGCTTTCCGATTTACTGGGTAAATATATTACAGACATCCTTCCCGCGGAAATTTCGGATATCATAATGTCCGCTATCGCCGAGGCGCATGAAAAAGGTATTTCCCTGGGCAAGCAATACGAACTGACTGTTCCAACCGGGATTCGCTCGTTCGAGATTACCGTTTCGCGTATCGCAAGCTTTCCGGACAGGCCGCATTTTATTTTGCTCTGCCATGACGTTACCGAGCGAAAGAAGGCGGAAGAAGCGTTTTTAAAGAGCGAGGAACGCTACAGAACCATCCTTCAAACGGCCATGGACGGGTACTGGCTTACCGATATCCAGGGAAATATTCTCGATGTCAACGAGTCATACTGCAAAATGAGCGGATACGGAAAACAAGAATTATTGGCGATGCGAATCGGCGATATCGTGGTTACGGAGAATATCGTCGATATATCGAAACGCATGCAGCGAATTATACAAAACGGTTCCGAACGGTTCGATTCCAGGCACCGCCGCAAGGATGGCAGTATTTTGGATCTGGAAGTGAGCGTTCAATATCTGGCCATCGAAGGTGACCGCATCGTCTCGTTTTTCAGGGATAGTTCCACCCGCAAAAAGAGCGAGAACCGGTATAAGATGCTTTTTGAGCGACTGCCTGTGGGCATGGCGATGATCAACCATAAAACCGGCGCTTTTCTCGAGGCGAATAAATCCATCTTGAGATCGACAGGCTATACCAGGGAGGAATTCCTGAAATTGACGTTCTGGGACATAACGCCTGAAGAGTACCTGCAGCAGGAAAACGATCAATTCAAGGAATTGAACGAGACCGAAATATTTACGACGAACGAAAAAGAGTATATCCGCAAAGACGGATCCCGGTATCCCATCGCCTTGAGCGGGGCAAAGATCCTCGATGAAAACGGCATGGAGGTGGTATGGGGAATAATCGAGGACATTACCGAACGGAAAAAATCAGAGGAGAAGATCAAGTCCCTGCTTGCGGAGAAGGAGCTGCTGCTCAAGGAAGTCCATCATAGAATAAAAAATAACATGAACACGATAGGCAGCTTGCTGTCGCTTCAGGCTCAAGCCGTAAAAGAGCCTTCCGCAATAAGCGCGCTGGAAGACGCGATACGAAGAGTGCAAAGCATGGGCATTCTCTACGATAAACTGTATCGATCCGCCGACTTCACCGAAGTGTCGGTAAAGGACTATCTTCCAGCGTTGGTAGACGAGATCAAGGCCAATTTCCTCAATGGCCAGAGTGTCACGGTCGAGAAGCGCATCGATGATTTCCTTTTGGATGCGAAACGGCTGCAGCCGCTCGGGATCATCATCAATGAGTTGATTACCAATATAATGAAGTATGCTTTCAAGGGAAGGGTGAACGGGCGGATCGGCATCTCGGCTACGAAATCCGAAGGGCATATCGTTCTCTCCATCCGGGACAATGGCGTTGGCATGCCCGAATCGTTCGCCGTTGAAAACTCGACCGGCTTCGGGCTGCAGCTTGTCCATGCTTTAACTGGGCAACTGGAAGGCACGATACGGATCGAACGGGGTAACGGGACTAATTTTATATTGGAGTTCGAGCACTAAGAGAGGCAACATGAAATCGTTTACGGAAGAACTGTGGTTTGACACGAAAAAGCGTTACGAGTTTATTAACATAACCGGAAAGCTGGAGGAAATCCTGCATCGATCGGGAATATCCGAAGGGCTTCTCCTCTGTAACGCGATGCACATAACGGCATCGGTGTTCGTTAACGATAATGAATCGGGGCTGCATAAGGATTTTCTGGATTGGCTTGAAAAATTAGCGCCTCATGAGCCGGTGTCCTCGTACAGGCACAATGTGGGAGAGGACAATGCCGACGCGCACATCAAGCGCCAGATATTCGGACGCGAGGTCGTCATCGCGATTACGGATGGCCAGATGCATTTCGGCCCTTGGGAGCAGGTGTTCTACGGCGAGTTCGACGGGTGTCGGCGAAAAAGGGTTTTGGTGAAGATCATCGGAGAGTAACGGGGGCAGTCATGGACGAATCGGATGACCTGCGAAGGGCAATCGACGCGCTTGAGGGACTTCGTTCTACGCTCGGTGATTCCGCGGTAGAGTCGGCGAAGCTGTCGCTAGGCGCGAAAATCGCCGAATTGGACGAAGGCGTCACCCGGTACGGGGAGCGTAGGCTCGTGTCCGCTTTATTCGCGGATTTCGCCGGATTTACGGCGATGGTGTCGCGGGGAGACCCGGAATCGGTGCATGCCTTGCTCGGCTCGGCTTTTGCCGTACTGGTACCTGTCATAGAGCGCTACGGCGGTACGATAGAGAAATTCATCGGTGACGGGATCATGGCCTTGTTTGGGGCTCCCCGTTCCCGTGAGGACGATGCGCGGCGCGCCTGTCTTGCCTCCCTTGAGATGCGGATGGCCCTTGAACGATTCAACCGCGAGCGGGGAACGAATCTGGGACTGCACTTCGGAATAGGCACGGGCATGGTCATTGCCGGGCGGGTGGGGCCGGCGGGGCATAGAAGCTACGCGGCGGTGGGTGACGCCGTCAATCGTGCCGCGCGGCTTTCGTCGTGCACGAGCGCGGGTGAAATTTATGCTGATGCCGCAACGAGGGCCCTCGCGGGCGAAGGGTGCCGGTTTACCGAACTGCCTAAAACCATCCTTAAAGGTTTCGACCAACCGGTTGCCATGCACAGGCTCGAAAGCATTCCCGGCTGCGATTGCGCGGCGGCGGCCTCCAGTCCTTTCGTAGGCCGGGAGGCCGAGCTTTCCGCCATGATGGATGCGTGGAGGCGAACGGAGAAAGGCAGCTTGCAGATTCTGATTTCCGGCGAGCCGGGCATCGGAAAATCGCGGCTTGTATCCGAATGGCTCTCCCGCATGCGTTCCCGAAAATCAGGAAAAGATGAACGAAGCCATGTCATTACGATTTGGACGCACTGTAAATCGTTCGACAGTTCGTACGCATACGGATTCTGGATATCCTTCATCGAGGAATTGGCCGGCATTTCAATGGCTGATTCGGGGATGGAGCGGCGAGACAGGCTTTCAGCCTGGCTTCTGGAACTCGGCGTCGCCGAGGAGGACAGGGCACACGTTTTTTCGCTATGCGGCAATGCGGAGCGCCCTGATCCGCGCAAGGCCTCGCTCTCGTGTCCCGACGACGAGGAAGGTGATTATTCGGCAGGCTGCGGCGATCCTTCGCGGGCCGTGGTTTCGATACTGGCCGCCTTGGCTTCCGGAATCAGGCTGGTTCTTATTTGCGATGATTGGCAATGGAGCGACCCTTCCTCCCGCTCATTGCTCAGCCGCCTGTTCCAAGGCGCGTATGCCGGATCGGTGGCTTGGATTACGGTGTCGCGGGAGCGTGAAGCGTTTGCGGGGATTATTCCCGACGCCCCGGCGAAATCCGCCGATCCATCTGAGTCTGCCGACGGTGCGGGAACCCAGTTGTTCCTCGACATGAACCTGGGACCGCTCAATGAAGCGGAGTGCAAAAAGCTTGCGGAGTCTTTCGTGGTGCACCGCGACGAATCGCTTCCGGCGAGAAACGCAGCGCCCGATCTGTCGTATGCCGGGGGAAATCCGCTGTTCGTGGAGGAATTGGCCCGGCTTGACTCCACGGTTCGGCCTATGGATGGTCAGAAAGGCTTGTCTGGTTTGCGTCCGGGGCTGTTCGGTCTTATTACCGCAAGGATCGATGCCTTGCCGCCCGAGCTTGCGGAGGCCGTTCGGGTGGCCGCGGTGCTAGGCGACCATTTCCCTCAACGGCTTCTTACCGCCATGGGCGCGAAAGCAGACCCGGAGAAACTCGTCACGGTGGGCATCTTGGCGCGCGCAACCGATGGCGCGACGCTTTCCTTCAGGCATGGAATTCTGCGGGAGGCTGTGTACGCGTATTTCCCCGAAGGCGCGCTCCGGGAATTGCACGGCCGGGCGGCTGCGGCCATCAAGGAGACGTTCCCGGAATACGTCAAGCTGAGGCCTGAAACCCTGGCTCGGCATTGGCACCGCGCGGGAGAAGGCCGAAAAGCTCTGCCTTATTATAAAACGGCCGCCGAGGAGCTCTACTATCGGAATGCGTTTCCGGAAGCGATCGGCCTTTTGGAGACCGGCATCGCCCTCGCACGGGAAACCGGTTCGGTTATCCATCTTGCGGAGTTTCTCGGTCTTCTGGGCGGCTCGTACGCCAGAACAGGCGAGCCGTCCAAGTCGTTGCCTCTCTTCGATGAAGCGCTTGAGATACAGAGGAAACTGTCGAATCGCAGCAAGGAAATTTCCCTTGAGCGCGGCAAGGCCTACGCGCTTTCGCAGGCGGGTGAGTATGCACAGGCGCAAAGTCTTCTTGAGTCCGCGCTCGATCTGGCCCGACAGACGCGGAGGCTCAAGGACGAAGCGCGTATTTTTGACGATCTTGCATGGGTGGCGCTTAAAAAGGGCGATCGAGAAACTGCCCGGACGTTTGCCCAAAAGGCGTCGAGAACCGCCGACTCGCTGGGCATGCCCTACTTGCAAAAGCGCGCGGAGGATACGTTGACCGCCTGCGAGGTTAAAGCCGGTCTGATCCCGGAACAGTATAATGCATAAGCGGAAGGGGAGGTTGAACGATGAACCATGAGATGAACATAAACGCGGTATCAGAGACGCTTTTTCTGCCGCTCTATGCCTTGGCCTTGGAATCTCGGCGGCCCAAACCGATCATCGTCTACGACCCTGCTGTCGAGTTGACGCGGAAACTTAATGAAAGTTTCAAGGGCTCGAAAACCCGGCTGTTCCGGAAACTGGCCAGGGGGAGCCTCCCTTCAACCTTGATCACGACGGTATCCATGCGCATCCGCAGGTTCGACCGCTACGTGCGGGAATTCCTCGAGCGAGAGCCCCAAGGTATCGTGGTCAACCTCGGCTGCGGTCTCGATGACAGGCGGAACCGCGTGGACAACGGAACAATGCGATGGTTCGATCTCGATTTACCCGAGGTCATCGAGCTGCGAGGCCGGTTTCTCGGCGAGTCGGAACGCATGCGCTTTATCGCGGCCTCGGTTCTGGATTTTTCATGGTTTGAACGCCTGCCGGACGAGCCTGGCCACAAATTCCTTTTCCTTGCCGAAGGGCTTTTCATGTATCTCCCGGAGGACAAGGTTCGGGAACTCGTCATGAACCTTGCCAAGCTGTATCCGGGCGCGGAACTGGTGACAGAGCTTTCCAACCGAAAAATAGTAGAAATGATGCGAGGCAGGATATACAAGGGAAAGTTCAGGCGGCAATTCGGGTTATCCGAAGACGTAGTCTATCAATTCGGTCTTGAAAACAGCCGGGAAATGGAGCGCTGGATCCCCGGTGTCGCTTTTTTGGATGACTGGACTTATTACGACGACCATGAGAGTAAATTAGGTCTCCTGAACTGGTTTTCCCGGTGGCCGCTGGTTCACTGGGTTCAGTGGACCGCGCATTATCGCCTTGGCAGGGAATCTTGACGACGCGGTATGGCGTTGGCGGTTTCCGCTTGCGCGGGCTCATGGCCCGAGCCGCAGCTCGTTGTCGTCCGGCGTAGGATCCGTGGCGATGCTCTGCGCGTATTCGGAAAGAAAACCGGATCGCAGCCCCTTGAGCAGCCCGTATCCTTCCGATTCCAGGATGCCGTCCGAATTAAGCGCCTCGCGCCCCGAGAAGAAGCGCACGTTGAGCGTTTCCATAGCGGCGGCCATCGCGTCTATCTGTAGCGGGTCTACGTGGCCGAGCCTTGCGGCGTTATCGCGGATCATGGCGGCCGCCCGATCCCGGAAAACGCCTTCCGAAAATTCAGTAAAATTTATTAACCTGCTGTCGTCTGAATCGGCGGCCGCGGCCCAGGATTCCACGTCCAAGGGCGTAGTCCGATAATCGACGCGGGTGCCGTCTTCGCCGATGCGCAGGGTTCCATAGTTGTGCGGATACACGGAGAAGGCGTTCGTGGCTATATCGTATACCGTGCCGCCCGGCGTATCGAGCGCGCTGATGTCTTGGATATGGATGTGGCCGCTCAGGGCAAAATCCATGCCGAGCTTCGCAAAAAACGCGGCCAGTTCCCTACCGCCGTCCATTGTATAGTTGTTGGTGATCATGGTGCTGTGGTCCAAGAGGCTGTGGTGCATGGCCGGGACGATGCGGATTTTTCCCGCGCGGGCGTTTTTCGTGCACTCAGTGATCCACGCCTGGGTTGCGGGGGAAACCCCGCCGCCTGCGAGCGTCGATCCGTTATCCGCCTGCTTGGTGGTGTCCAGCATGAGGATGCGGAGATTTTCCGAAGGCGCCGCAAAGTAGCTGAGCGTTTCCTCGTCGCGCGAAACGGCCTCGCCGAAACCGAAATCCCGGTAGATTCCGGAAAAGGCGGCACGCGTGACCGTGTCTGCATGGTAGGCGCCTTCCTTCAGGAACCCGCGCGCTCTGGCATTGTTCAAGTCGTGGTTGCCCGGGAGCACATACACCTTGATACCAAGCGCCTCGATTGCCCTGAGCCGCTTGGCCAGCGCGACGTGGCTTGCCTTCTCGCCGTTCAGGGTAAGGTCGCCCGTGAGTATCAGGATGTCGGGCGAATGGTTTTTAAGGGCAAAAAAAAAGCGTCGAGCATGCCGTCCATGACGAGGATATTCTTGCCGTCGCCATTTAGAGTGATATTTTTATAAGCGGCGCCGTCATCGTGCAGGCTTGCCGCCAGGTAGTGCATGTCCGTGGCCACGACGATGGCGCTTTCCCCGGAGACGGAAGAGGCCGTTTTTTTTGCGCCGCCGTCGATCGATACCGAGATTAGCATGACTGCGATGAGGACGGCGAGCACCAGTATGAGCACGGCGCGCGGAACCGGTTCGAATTTCCGGATGATTCGTCCCTTGGTGGCTATGGTGGATTCCCGCAGGAATTTTTTCAGGAATTGCTTCATCCAAGCATCTTAGCGGGGAAAAGCCATTTTGTCAAAATGATTGAGGCGATAAGCCTCCATAGACGCGCGCTTTGCGGAGAAGTACAATCTGTATCATGTTTGATATACGGTCTACTTTCCGCCAAGGCGCCAAACCGTGAGCGCAGGCGCGGTAATCCTGGCGCTTGTCAGCGTACTTCTCTGGAGCAGCCTCGCCGTCCTGGGCACGCAGGTGAGCCATGTCCCGCCCTTTTTGCTGGTGGGCGCAGCGCTATCGGTGAGCGGGCTTATCGGTCTAATAAAGGTAAAATCGTGGAAAGTTCCGCTTGGGACGTTTTTTATAGGGGTGGGGGGAATCTTCGGCTACCATTTTCTCCTGTTCATGGCTTTTCGCCTGGCGCCCGCCGTGGAGGCCAATCTGCTCAATTACCTGTGGCCTTTGTCCATCGTGATGCTGTCTCCGGCGTTCCTGAAAGGCTACCGCCTGCGGATCCACCACGTCGCCGGTGCCTTGACCGGTTTGGCCGGCGCGTTCCTCATCGTAACGGGGGGGCGCTTGAGCCTGGATGCGGCCAATCTGCCGGGCTACGCATTGGCAATACTGGCGGCGCTCGTATGGGCTTCGTATTCCCTGCTGACGAAACGCGTAAAGCCCTTTCCGACGGCGGCCGTCGGAGGCTTCTGCCTGGCATCCGGCCTGTTATCCCTTGCCTTGTTCGCGCTGGAATCCAACGGGGGCGCCGTAGTTTCAGCCCTTGCTCCCCGCGATTGGCTGTTCCTCGCAGTGCTGGGGCTTGGTCCCATGGGCGCCGCCTTTTTTACCTGGGATGCCGCGATGAAGCGGGGCGATCCCCGCATCATCGGCTCGCTCTCCTACCTGACCCCGCTCCTGTCTACCCTGAACCTCATTATCTTCGGGGGACGAAGCCTGTCGGCCGTCTCAGGCGTCGCCACGGCGCTGATCGTCGCCGGAGCGGTGCTGGGCTCGCTGGATTTATTGCGGACCCGGGATCGGAAGCCTACGCCGCCATAGGTGCCGACCGGGAACTGCGCCCCTCATGACCGAGCCGCAGCCAGAGGACGGTTATTCCGGCGAGAGACAGGCCGGCAAGCAGGTATAGGCCCGGCTCGGCCATAACCAGGTAAGCTGCCGCGTGGAAACCCGCAACGAGGAATACGAGCGCTATCATCATGATGTAGTTCCTGCCCGTGCGCGGTTCTACGGACATAAGGTCGCTCGAGTGCGGCCAGGCCGGCTTTAAGGTGCCGAGTTGGATGAGCCCCACCAGCGCGCTGCATAGATTGACGGCAAGCAGGTGAGGAAATATTTCTTTCCCTGCAAGGGCGAAAAACGGCAGCGACGCTAAAACCAGCGGCCCGGCCATGAATTTCAGCAAGAAAACCAAGCCTGCGGCCCTGAAGGGCCTCTGCATTCCGGTAACGGGCAAGATGCCGAAGAACCAGGATCCCGCCGGTTTCTCGCATCGCTTCAGGCTGTTGACGAGGGCCACCGTAGAAAGCGTAAAAAGGTATAACATCAGGATAAGGAGCGGCGCCTTTTGGAACAGGAGGCTTATCGGTACTTTGGCGCGCTGCCAGGAACTGAACAGGATTATAGCAGGAAAAACCAAGGCTGAAGCCAGGGTTGGATATAATAGCTGCTTAAGTTTCCTGTCGTTCTCCACGATGGACGAGGAAAATATAAAAAATGCCCGCGATGCGGAGTCGCGGAAAAAAACATGCGCAAGCATTATCGTAGCCTTTTTGCCGAACTCGTGCAGATAGCGTTTTTTTTCGCCTTCGCGAAGCAATTTCCCTAGATTTTTATCTACGAGGCTCGCCGTAAAGAAAAAATGCGTAAAGATCAGCGCCAGCATCGTCGCCAGGCTCGCGAGGGCAGGAACGGTGTTTTTTCCGAAGTTAAACAGATTGGCGATCCAGCATAATCCCAGCGGCGGTATAGCCAGGTGCCACCACGAAAAGCGGATGACCGAATCGGGGGAAATAAGCGCCGTCATGCGGGAGATGAGCTGGGAGGCTGCGACTACGACGACGCTGAGGATTATCTGCAGTATGGTGATGAGGTCCTTGAGTTTTTCGCCGTCGTAAAATCTCAGTACGAAGCCGTAGAGCAGGTAGACCAGAACCACGCTCAGGAGATTGGCCAGCGCTATCGCGATGAGCATGCCGGGAATCACGGTGAAATAGCCTTTGATCATGAACGGCACGAGGGCGACGGTATAGAGCGCGAGCGATTCGGTGCAGAGGTACAGGATCACCAGGATCGTTTTGGCGGCCGCCACGGTACGGGTGCCGATAGGCTGGGTAGCGAGGAGCGTTACGTCTTTCGTATCCAGGATGAGCACCGGAAACGTGGTGATGACGCGCAGCAGCTGCATGAGGAACCCGGGAATGAAAACAAGGGCCAGCATGGAAACGGGATCCTTGAACGCCAACGACACTGCCGCCATGCAAAACGCGATGATGAACGACTGGAGGTTTCTGGCTGGGGACAGGAACGCGGGCTCGGGGGCGGCCGCGGGGGCGGTTGCGGTGGTGTTATTTTTTTTTGCCTTGCGCGCGGGCAGGGCGCCAGCCTCGGTGCGCAGGAGTATGGTTGCCTTGAGCGCGAGCACTTCCATCATGCCGTCGTACTGGACGCCGCTTTTTTCGAGCGCGGGCCTGAGAAAGCGCAGAAACGCGAATTGTTCCTTGATGGGGACGGTTTTTTTCATGCCGTCGTCATTTGCATGGCCCGAATCATGGCCTGAGCGCATTCCGACTGTTTTCCGTCGCTGGTCAGCGAGTTGAACAAGTGTTCCAGGTTAAGGGAGGCGCTGTTTTTCCTGAGGTCCTCGAAGCATCCATCCGCCACAACGAACCCGTCGTTTAGGATGATGATGCGGTCGCTGATTTTTTCCACGACTTCCATGACATGGGATGAATAAAAAATCGTCTTGCCGGTCTTGACGAGGGTGGACATGAATTCCTTCATGATGAGCGACATGTTGGCGTCGAGTCCCGTAAGCGGCTCATCCCAGAAAAGGATATCCGGGTTATGCAGCAGGCTTGCGATGATCATTAGTTTTTGCTTCATGCCTTTCGAATACGAGGACATTCTGCTTTCCAGGGCGGCCTCGATTTCCAGGACCGCTGCAATTCCCCTCATACGGGCCTTGGCAAGCGCGGGTTCGAGTTCGTGTATGCGAGCCAAGAACATTAGGTATTCTTCGCCGCTCAAGACTTCGTATAAGTCCGCGATTTCGGGTACGTACCCGATTCTTTTTCTGAAATTGGCCGGAGCGTTGCGAATATCCTGGCCGAACACCGATACTTCGCCGGTAAAATCTCCCATGATGCCCAGCAGAATCTTGATGGTCGTTGATTTTCCCGCGCCGTTGGGACCTAAATAGGCAATGATCTGGCCTGGGGATATTTCAAGGTCGATGCCTTTCAGCACGGCTTTATCACCATAATTCTTGAATAAACCCTTGATTGAAATGATGCTTTTCATGGCCACACACTGCCGATTTATTGCCGGTTTGTCAATGTTGCGCGATAGTGCGAGACTTAGCAGGGTTTTTGATAGGATCAAATGAAACTTGACAAAAGGGGTAGTACACTGGACACTGATCCAACTGTAGTTATCTTGTGTTAATTAGGAGTACCTATGAAACAATGCGGCTTGAAGTTCATGTATGCGTCATGTATCTTGGTATTTAGCCTTGTGATGTCCGGCTGCCCCAAGCCGGATATCGTCGTACCCTTCGAGCCGACGACAGGTACCGAAGTCCTGGCAAAACTAGGTGTCACGGAAGTTACCACGCCTCCTCCGCTTACCACGGTATCGACGATAGGCACCGTCGTTACGCCAAGCGCGGAGTGGCACCCGCTCAGAAAAGAATATTCCATATTTACGCCCAAGGCCGAAGTTTTCATGGTGGGTTTACAGGAAGGAAGCACTACAAATACGCTCTATGAAGATGGCTTGGCCGCTACAGCCTATGCGCCGACCCATCCCATTACCGGGGATCAGGCCTGGCTGAATAGCCAGGCGAAAGCCTCCTGCAGCGCCGACCTTGACGGCGACGGAATACAGGAAATCGTCGTGTTTTCCGTCCCCACGGCAGCAGGCGCGACATTGAATGTAAACGTGTACCATAATGGGGCTTTTTCTGCCCGTACAAAAGTTGACGCCGTAAGCCTCCCTCCGGTAGACTTGCTGCAGTTCGGGAATACTACCTTCGTAACGGCCTCGCTTCCGGGGCCCGGCTACTCGCGGTATCTTGGTAGCCCTTTTGCCGTCCGTTCCGCGGACCTTGACGGCAATGCCATACAGGAATTGATTCTCTATGCCTTTAAAACGGTCTACCTTTTGAAGGTTAGCGTCGATGGCGCTGCCTCGACGCTGCTGGAAAGCAAAACTTTCGCTGAAGAAGTCTCTGATGTGGCAGCGGGCGATTGCGACGGTGATGGAAAAGATGAGTTCGTAGTAACGCTCGGAACCTTGGGCTTCGGCGTTTATGATTCATCCTTTGCCAATCCACTTACCAACCCCGCGATTTCCACATTGCCTGGGTCGACTCAAAAACAGGGCGAAGCCTGCTTTGGCGATTTTGACGGCGACAATCTCGATGAAATTTGCATTGTTAGCTGTGAGAATGCGCAAAACGTCGCGTACATGTACAACGTCGTGGACGGCAGCCTTGAATATAAGAATAAATTCAGCAACGGCTCACGCCCAGCTAACCAAGAAATCTACAGGACCTTTCCCAGAGCCGTCGACATTAATGGAGACGGCAAGGACGCCCTGTTTTTCACGAACTGGATTATTGAGGACCCTATGTTGACAACCAGCGGTTCCTCATATGAAATGCACGATACGAACAATTACTTTAGATCCATCAAGGCGATCGAGGTGGCGGATGTCGACGGCGACGGCAAACAGGACGTCGTCTATTACGGATTGACCGCCTTGATAAAGCGCCAGTGCGTTTTCGCCTATGGCCTCAACTCCAACGGCGCGATGACGGAAAAAAAGCGTTATGTAGAATTTGCGGACTCGAGCATTCCCGATGATTATATAACGACGACCGTCGTCAATCTCGTCGTTGGCAACGTGGACGACGACTCGGACCGCGTCAAGTTCAACGAGCATAAGCTCGAGTTTACCTCTCCCATCGTTATGGCTGTGCTTGCCTCTCCTCCCTATTGGGCCGATGTGGCCGTCGCGGAACCCACGTACAGTTACACCAACTGGGCAACTTCGTATGGAACATCGTCGAGTACCGGTTCGGGCAAGACGTCGACGGTAGGCATGTCCATGGGCGTTACCGTGGAATTCGAGCAGGAGATAAGCTTCTTTGGGATTAAAGGCGCTCAGTTCAAGGCGTCTGCGGCTTTTAAAAGCAGCCTGGACTGGTCTTGGGCCGCATCCAGCGAAGTATCCTTCAGTAAGAGTTTTTCCTGCGTAGGCGGAGAGGATCGCGTGATATTCACCGCCGTGCCCATCGATACCTATTATTATACCGTGGTTCAATCATCAAAAGTGGAGGACATCGGCAAGCTGATGACCATATCGCTTCCCAGGAAATTCAACATCTACAGCGTGGATCGCGCCTTCTACAACGAAAACAACGGACCCGTAGCCGATATCGGGAGCGATGTTCTGAAGCATACGCTGGGAGAGCCTAAAACCTATCACAGCGCAGCGGAGAAAAACGCTCTGCTCGCGGCCCATCCCGGATATGAAAGCTCGACCGTCTCCGTTGCCCAGTACTCACCGCCCAATACGAGCGGTGGCTATACGGAATTCGGGATAGACGCATCCACCGTTTCGGAAAAATCCATCGCCGTAGACTCGTCCATGGATTTTGAAGTAGGCGGCGGCGCCGGCGGCGTAAGCGTAGTGGGAACATTCGGATTCCATGCCGGTGCGGAATACACAACCTCTACATCGACCGGAACGAGCTTCTCCGGAACGGTTGGAAACCTGCCTACCAAATATTTCAGCAACCCGAATTATGGCTATTCGCAGGGCTTGTTCGTTTATCCGTATACGACAACCGGAAAGAACGTATTCTGGGTGGTGGACTACTGGACCGAATACTAGTATTCATTTTCGGTTCAAGCCGATAAATTTCACCGAAAACCTGATGCTGCCTCATGGGCCGCGTCAGGTTTTTTAGGACTCGTCCTTCGTGCCGCCTTGCGATTCCTCGTAGATTTCCAGCTGAATGATCGCATCCATGGCCTCGTCGGGGTCGCTTGCCGCAAGCAGTTTGTCGCGGTATTTCTGGTTGCGCGCAAGCCTCGCGATGCCGGCAAGGGTTCGAACGTGACGCTGAAACGCGTCTTTCGGAATCAGCAAAAGCACGATGAGGCGCGCGTCCTTGCCGTCCAGCGAATCGAAAGGAATGCCGCGCCTGGAAATTCCTATGCAGCCCACGATATCCTTTACGAAGTCGCCCGCGCCGTGCGGAACGGCTAAAAAATGCTCAAGTCCGGTACTCAGGGAGCGCTCGCGCGCGAACACGGCGTCCAGAACTTCCTGACGGTCGCCCAGGCGCAGTTCGTGAACCGCGATGAGTCGGTCCACGAGTTCCTCGATGGCCGACCATTTGTCCGCCGCTTCCATGTCCAGCTTTATCATGTCGCATTGAATGAGTTCAGATAACAGCATGAGTCCTCCCGCGGGCAGTGGCCACGCACATTTTTCGCTTGATTCGCTTGAGCCTGAAAATATCTTCCCGCTCGCGTTGGTCCAGAATCGTCCGTATATAAGTAACCTGCGCCGACAGCGTCGGCAAGAGCCTTTGCTCCAGCGCGTTTACCCGCCGCGAGGTAGACCGTATCTCCTGGGCCAGCCTCCCCAGTTTATGGAGCCGCGGGGCGACGTTGATTATATTCGCCACCGTGCGCTCGAAGCTGGCGGCGGTCTCGTCGATGCGCGCGCTGGAGGCGAATGCCGAATACGGGCGCTGATCGGGCTCAGGCGGAGTGAAACCCTCTTCCACGTCCACCACTTCCAAGCCCCAGATGGAATGTTTGTTCATCGCGATATCGACGCCTTTGCGGCTGGCAAGCGCCACGGACCTGATCGATTCGGGGCCGTCGATGGCCAGGGAATGCAAAAGCAGCTGCACGGACTCGGCGGTGTTGCGCAGCATGTCGTCCCTGTCAGTGCCCAGTTTCTGCAGTTCCTGGATAAACTCCCGGACCAGGGCCTCGCGTTTTCCTTTAAGGAGCTTTATGCCGGTCTGCGCCAGCTGTATCTGGCCTTTCCGGGCCAGAAGCTCCGTTCTCGTGGGGCTTACTTGTTCCATGTCAGGCGTACGGCGATTTAATGCCGTCCTCCATGAAAACCGCGTAATACCGCGTGATCAAATCTTTATTAAGGCGGCGCAGTTCGGATTTCGGGATAAGCCCGAGCATGCGCCAGCCTTCATCGAGCGTCTCCTCTATCGACCGTTCCGCGTATCCTTGATTGAGAAGCTCAAGCTCGAACAAATCCGCGAACTTGAGATAGCGCCTGTCCAGGTCGCTCAGGGCATCTTCCCCGACAATCGCCGTAAGCCGCCTGATATCCTGCCCTTCGGCATAGCAGGCATACAGCTGGTTGGCCACGCTGCGGTGGTCTTCCCGCGTGAGCCCCGCGCCGATTCCGTTGTTCATGAGCCGTGAAAGGGACTTGAGCACGTCGATGGGCGGGAATACACCGCGCCTGTGAAGCTGGCGCGAAAGGAAGATCTGGCCTTCGGTTATGTACCCGGTCAGATCGGGAATCGGGTGCGCGATGTCGTCGTCGGGCATGGTCAGGATGGGCAGCAAGGTTACCGATCCGCTCTTGCCCCGAAGCCGCCCGGCGCGCTCGTAAAGGCTGGCAAGATCCGTGTACATGTAGCCGGGGTATCCCCGCCGACCGGGAATCTCCTCTCGGGCGGTGCCGATTTCGCGCAGGGCCTCGCAGTAATTGGTCATGTCGGTGACGAGGACCAGCACGTCCAGTCCTTTCTCGAATGCCAGGTACTCGGCGGCCGCCAGGGCGTACCGGGGCGTCATGATGCGCTCGATGGTGGGATCGTCGGCGGTGTTGATGAACATAAGCGTCCGGCTGCGGGCTCCGCTCGTCTCGAACTCATTCATGAAATAGGCGCGTTCGCGATTCGTGATGCCTATGGCTGCGAAGACAACCACGAACTGGGAGCCGTCGCCGGGTACGCGAGCCTTTTTTAAAATCTGTGCCGCTATTTCGTTTCCAGGCAGGCCAGAACCCGAAAAAATCGGCAGCTTTTGCCCGCGCAGCAACGTATTGAAGCCGTCTATCGCGGAGATTCCCGTCTGTATGAAGTCGTCGGGCTTTGCCCTCGAGATTGGATTGATCGGCAAGCCTGAAATAGGAACATAGCGCTCGGGAATAATAGGCGGGAGGTCGTCCAGAGGTCTGCCCGCGCCGTCAAAAACGCGTCCGACCAGGTCCGCCGAAACCGGCAGCCTGGCTTCGCTGTCCTCAAGCGATATCGTTACGCTTACGATGTCCAGCCCTATCGTCTCTTCCAGTATCTGGATAACCGCGCGATCCTCGGACACGTCGATGACTTGCCCGGTTCGCGTAGTTCCGTCTTCCGATGAAATGCCTACGATGGCGCCGAAGGGCAAGTTGGAAGCCCGCTCCACGACCAGCAAGGGGCCGGCTATTCTTTGCGCGCCGTGATACTCGCGCCGCATAAGCGGGTCGAATCTTTTTTTTAACCCGCCCATCACTTGCCCCTTCCTTCTAAAAGCACGGCAAAGCCGGCTTCCATGCCGGCCCGCAATTCCAAAGCCCGTGCGGCAAAATCCGCCTCGGGAATCTCTCCCAGGCGCAGCAGGTCCTCGCGCTCCTTCATTTCCAGTATCCTGTCAAAGCGAGTCTTGGAGGCCAAAGCGCGCATTGCCAGATCATGAAAGCCTAAAAGCAGCGACAACATGCCTGCCTGTTTGGCGGGCGAACAGCTGGCGTCGTTTTCCGACATGGCGTTTTGCTGGAGGAATCCGTCGCGTATGAGCCTGCTCGACTCGAGCGCCAGCCGGTCGGAGTCCTGCAGCGCGTCCGGTCCCACAAGCTGCACCACTTCCTGAAGTTCGGCTTCCTTGGCCAGCAGGGCAGAGGCTTTTACGCGCATCTCCGGCCAGTCGGCACAGATATGCTCCCGCTGCCAGGTTACCAGGCTGTCCTGATAGAGGGAATAGCTGCGGTGCCAGTTGAGCGAAGGATAATGACGCCTTTGGGCCAAGGACGAATCGAGCGCCCACAAGGCTCCTGTCACGCGCATCGTGCTTTGCGTTACCGGCTCGGAAAAATCGCCGCCGGGCGGAGACACCGCCCCGACTATCGTGACGGAACCCGTGCGGGAAGGCAAGCCGTTAGCCTCGGCGATTCCAGCCCGTTCATAGAACGAGGATAGCCGGGAGGCAAGATAGGTGGGATATCCCTCTTCGCCGGGCATTTCTTCCAGGCGCGATGAGATTTCCCGCAGCGCTTCCGCCCAGCGGCTGGTGGAATCTACCATCACCGCAACCGATTTACCCATATCGCGGAAATATTCGGCAATTGTAACGCCTACGTATATAGAGGATTCGCGGGCGGCGACGGGCATGTTCGACGTATTGACCACCAATACCGTGCGATCCATGAGGCTGCCGCCGGTGCGGGGGTCGGAGAGTTCCGGAAACTCGGTAAGCACGTCGGTCATTTCGTTTCCGCGTTCTCCGCAGCCCACGTACACGATGACCTCTGCGGCGGAATACTTCGCCAAAGACTGTTCCAGAACCGTCTTGCCGGTACCGAATCCTCCGGGAAGGCAGGCTGCCCCGCCCAGGGCAATGGGAAACAGGCAATCCAGTATGCGCTGCCCAGTCACGAAGGGAACCGTGGAGTCCAGTTTTTTCGCAAAGGGCCTGGGCACCTTGACCGGCCAGCGCTGGGACAGCCTGAGTACGGTTCCGTCGTCCAATTCGCCGATGGCGTCGTATACGGTATACGAGCCTGATTCAAGGCGCGCGATGGTCCCGCCAGCTCCGGGGGGAACCATGATGCGGTGCTCGAAACCGGAATTTTCCATAACGGTACCAAGCACATCCCCCGGGCCTACCGATTCGCCTTTTGAGCGGGCGGCGGTAAAAACCCAGCTGCGGAGCGGGTCAAGCGCAGGCGCGCGGAGCCCTTTGCCTATAAACGCTCCGGCAGCGGCTTCCAGTACGCGAAGCGGCCGTTGAACGCCGTCGAAAATGCTGCCGAGCAGGCCGGGGCCCAGTTCTATCGTAAGCGCTTCACCGTTTCGTTCCACGCCTTCGCCGATGGTGAGGCCTGAGGTATCTTCGTAAGCCTGTATAAAGGCCTCGTCGCCGTCCAGGCGGATGACTTCCCCGAGCAGGCCGGCATCTCCAACCCGGACCACCTCGTACATGCGCGCGCCTTTCATGCCCCGGGCAATTACGGTGGGACCGGCTATTCGGTAAATACGACCTTGTACGGTCTGTGCCATCTATATCCTCCGCTTCATAGCTTTATGTTTATCCGGTAGCCTACGGCCTGGCGCACCAGCTTGGCGACAAGGTCGTCGGGCGAGGCGCTCTCGGTGTCTTTCCACAATAATGCGCCCGGAATCGGTACGATGAGGGGCTGCGCCAGCTTCAGGTATTCAGCCTTGAGGTGCGCGTCGATCCCTTCGAGCAATTCCTCCTCCACGATGACGATTCCCGTCTCTCGCGAGTTTATCGCGTTTCCTATCGCATCCAGGGCGTCCTGTTGGCCGAGGCAGGGAACGCAGTCCATGCCGACCAGGGAAAAGCCCAGGCACAGGTCGCGCCGTGCCACCGCGATTACTTTAGCCAAGGTTCAGCGCCTCCCTGACCGCGTTTACCGGCATGCGATACCGGCGACCGCGCAACAGGATGCGCAAGTTGAGGAATTCCGAAATTTTCTTCCAGATGTAGCCCATAGGTATTCCGGAAGACAATGGATCAAGCCTGAACAGCCGTATGCCAGCCTCGATTACTACGATTTCCAGGAAGCGCTCTATGTCGCCAAGCCGCCTGTTTCGGCCGTAGGACAACACTCCCCGCTCGATGGCCGGAGCGAATGACGTGAGTTCGAGCAGTTCCAGCGCACGTTCGACGCTGGAGCTTTTTTGCAGGTCTTCAAGCAATTTATTGCCGAGCTTCCCACCGGGAATCATCGAGACCGGCGCGCTTTTTAAGCCATGCGCCTTATGGTAGGTTTGCTTGAGCAGAACCAGTATATTGGATAGGTCGATCTGCATGGCCATGTGCCCGAGCAGGATGGACTCATCGCTTTTTCTTTCATCGAGCGAGCTGAGAGCCCATTCGTAATATGCGCCGAAAAGCCCTCGCTCGAGCGCGGCCTCCGATCGATCCGTATCGCCGCGGCGCAGCACTTCGCGAAGTACGGGCGCAAGGCCGTAGCCCCAGGTGGAAAGAGCGTCGGCAACCGCGTTCTGGTCGGTTTCCGAGGCAAGCACCTCAAGTTGGGCCATGCTGTATTGGCCGGCAGGTATCATGGCCTGCACAATATCCGCCGAGGATGCCGATCTTCGCTTGCCCCGAACGATGGTGATTATATTGGAGAGGTCCCAGCGGTTCAGCTGGATGTCGATGAGCCTCCGCGGCACGGCAGGCGCGATCTTGCGCAACTTGTCCAGCGACGCCTGCAGATGCAGCCTGATGGCTGACTCCGCCGCGTCGCTCCCGTGGGAGGCGATCTGGGCATCCGTCAAAGACTGCGCATACACAGTATCCATGAGCAGGTCGATGAAGATATCCTCACCGTCCGCCCTTGAGATTTGATCAAGCAGGGCGACGGGGATGAAGCTTCCGGCCATGGCCCTGACGCGCGCGTTGAGGTAGTCGTAATCGCTCAAGCGGGTTCACCGGGAAACAGTACGGCCGCCGCGACGGAAGCATAGCGCTCTCGGGCCCTGGCGAGCCTCGACTGCAGGCCGTTGTCGATAAAAAAACGTCCGTCCGGGCTGCTTGCCAGAACCGAGCCTGAAGGCAGGCCAGATTCGGGAATCAGCCGTACGCTCCCTGAAAGGCCTTCCCTGGAAAGCATGGCCGCGATTATTGCACTGTCTTCCTGCCGAACACGGATCTCTCCTGCGATGTCGGTCTGCTCCGTGCCTGACTGCCCCTTCGAAGCCTCCACCAGGAGCACTGCCGCCTCCAAGGCAAGCTTCGAGACCGTTTCGGAATATCGCGAGTCCGAGGAAAAGGCATCGATGCCCGTCTTTGCTCGGGCATATACTTCATCCATCAGGTTCCGCTTTTCCAAAAGCAGCCGGGACCTTTTAGCCAGGGCTTGTTCTCCGAAAATCCGCCTTTCGTCGTCGGCTATCTCCCGCTCGAGCTGCGACAAAGCCTTCTGCCTGGAAGCGGAGGCATCTGCTTCAGCCGCCGCGATCATTGCGGAGACCTGGGCGTCCGTTTCCTCCTGTATCCGCGCGCATTCCTTCGCAGCCATGGCGGAAAGGGAATCGCGCAAAGCGCTCCCGCTCATAAGGTGAAGAGAACTATCACCGCGACGATAAAGCCGAGGATTACCATGGTTTCGGGAATCGCGAGCAGTACGATTATGGTTCCGCTGGATTCAGGCCGTTCGGCTATAGCTCCGGCTCCGGCAGCGCCTATGCGGCTTTGCGCTATACCGGTGGCGATAGCGGTTAGCCCGATGGCCAAAGCCGCCGCAATGGCGATAAGACCGGTGGCAAGACCGCTCCTGACGGGTTTTTCTACCGCTTCGGCTTCCTCGGCAAAGAGAAAGCCCCCTGAGATAAGCAAAAAACCAAGCACGATGGCGGCGAGCCATTTTTTCTGTGTCATGAGGAACCTCCTGATTTTCTAAACGGCGTATAGGGAGAGCCCCCGCCCAGGAAAAATTTGGACGAGAATTCGACATAATGCAGACGCAAGCCCTGTATCGTCGGATCGATGATGCCGAGAGCCAGGTTGAGCGCGTGTATAAGCAGCGAAACGATTACGGCAAGCGCGACGTTGCCTATCATCTCGCCGAACAGGTTGGCCAGGAAGGCGAGTACGACGGATACCAATCCCACCGCCATGATCCTGACATAGGAGAGAATATTGCCTATCGTTCCCAGAACCTCGAGCGGCAGGAGAAAACCGTGGGCCGGACTATGGATGATTTGATAGAGCATGAGCGCCAGGAACGCGATGAGCGCTCCGCCGCCCAGGGTGGTAAAAATCGGCGGCAAAAGGCTGGTCATGCGCCCCACGGCGAAAAATATCAGAAAAATTCCGGCGATCTTGGCCAGGCTGTCCACCGCTTTTCCTCGGTCCCTGGTTCGTAAAGAATTTATAAGGGCGAGCGCAAGGGCCAACAGGACGTGGGCTACGCCTATCGCGAGCGTTATGGCCATGTACCCTATCAGCGTCTTGACCTTGTTTTCCCCGGTAAAGGAAAACCGCTCCTGCCAGAGCGGCTCGAGGCCGAACGCGTGCTTGCCCAGTTCCCCGAACAGTTCCCCGAAAACAACGCCGAAGAGGATGGCGAAAAACGCGCAGGATCCCGCGATAAAAGCCAGCTTTCGCGTCAGGGACTTCTTGCGGGCGAACAGGGCCAGAAGCGCGGCTCCCATGCCAAGAATGAGCCCGTACCCGATATCCGCCATCATCAGGCCGAAGACCGGCGGGAATATCGACGCCAGGTATATCGTCGGATCTATGGTGCCGTAGCGGGGCAGGGGGAAAAGCTTGAGCAGCGGCTCGAACTGCCTGGAGATTCGCGAGTTGTCCAGTTGCACCGGAGGCGAGTCTTTGGTGCCGAACTGCAGCGACCGAACCACGGCAGTACCTTCGGTCGCGGAAATCGCGGCGGTTTTAAGGGCTTCGAACCCGCGGGACGGTATCCACCCCCTGAGGGCGAATCCATGTTCGGTGGTCACGATGGCGTGCAGGGCACCAGATCGCGCATGTCTATCCATGCATATGTCGAACAAGGCAAAAAGCTCCGGGCCTTTTTGCGAGTAAAAAACCTTAGCCTGAGCTTCGAGCGAGTCGAATTTTTTCCTCAGCGCGACGATGTCTTCCTCCATCCTTGCGATCGCTTCCCTCAGCGGCTTATCGCGCAGATAGCGGGGAACGGACATTCTTCCGACACCTTTTTCCAGTATCAGGCTGTTTATGGAATGAGCGAGGCGATGATCGAAGCCGACGAGCACCGCGGTGCGTTTGCCCGAAAGAGGAGCCTCTTTGTAGAGATACTCGCCGTTCGTCAGCTTTTCAAGCTCTTTGTGGAGCATGTCACGGGGTACTTTGGACTTCATCTCCAGGATCAGCCCGACTAATTCGTAATTCTCTGGCAGATTCAAATCGATGATCAGCGGGGAAATGGTCTCGACGGCCTCTTCGTATACCGAGATGGCCTGGATGTCGTCGGCAAGGTTGTTTTTTCTTCTCGCGATTGATCGAGCGGAAGCGTGCAGGCTGCGCGCCGCGACAGCCAAAGCGCCGATATCTGAGCCTTTCCATCGATCATATTGCGCATGATAGGCTTTGGAGTCCCTGGCATCAAGGTGGGCAGATTCAGGCAAAAAGCCCAGCGTTTCCGAAAACATGGTTACCAGTTCCCCGACGGAGGCGCTTTCTTGCAACTCCTGCTCCGTGAGCCGAACGCGATGAAGCACCGTATCGCCTGCGCCGTCGTATAGGGGAATCTCGATGAGCTGAAGCGTCCCGAGTTCCTGGACTGTATCCATAAGAGGTCTCAGGTAGGAGAGCGGTCCGACTATCTCCACCTGGCGCATAGTGCTTATCATGGAGATTCCTCGAATCCGCAAACCAGGGAAGTGAGCCTTTCTACCGCTGCCGGAACGCGTCTGCGGGATTCCGCGATCCAGGATTCCAATTCACCGGAGACCGTAGCTTCCCCGTTCTTGCGGGCTTCGGCTGCTTTCAGGAGCCACAAGCGCCTTGTTTCGGATATCTCGGCAAGACAGGCTTGGTGAGCTTTGGCTGTCGAAGCGTCCGCTGCAATCCGAGCTGACTGAATTTGGGCGACCGACTCGTCTCTTGCCGTCTGCAGCAGCACTTTGAGCCTGGCTTCCTCGGCCTCGAGTTCGGGCAGGAAAGTTTCCTCCGTAAGGGTTTTTGCGACAGGTGTGTTTTTCTTCATAGAGACCCTTTGCCCCTCATTGCAGGAGAACGGATTAAAAAAAATGCGGCAGCTTCCATAAATTCAAAAGTCGCATGCTTTATGCGGGGTGTCAAGGAAAAAGAACGATGAACGCGGGCTTGCATCCATCAGTGTAGCGATTTTTCTATAACAACGTTCCAGCGGCAGGTTTTCTGCGGCAAGAGCGTAAATGAACAATACGCCTTGCCTGCAGTTTTTATTGCGATCAATTTTTACCTTGTATAGAGTATACTCTATAGTAGTATCCGGATACCTGAAAATTATCTTGTTCAAGTAAGTACAAAATGACGAATAAGGAGTTATTTTCCGCTATGCCAAGGAGTAGGGCGGAAAACTGAGGTTGCTGACCCTGCCTCCGCGCGACGCGACCCGCCGACTCCCTTAGGTTGGAACTTTTCTTCACATTCCTTCTTGACGCCATGAAAGCCCGGCGCCCCAGCCTCCAGACGGCGTCAGGTTTTTTTAACATTCACGGAGTTATGACGAGTGAAAGATACAAATCGATAACCACTTCGTTTCTGAACAGGTTGATATAGGCGTTGGTGCCGATGGGAATGGTTACGAGCCGCCCGAAAGCCAGCGCCTCAAAGTCCTTGATGAACGGCTTCATGTCCCTGTTGAATATTTCGAACAGGGAGTAATCAAAACGGGCTCCCATCTGGAAATTGGCAAGCTTCCAGGCGGGCTGGACGGTGGAAGTATTGGAAGACCGTTTTTCGAAGCTGTTGGAAATTTCCGGCAGGGTTGTCGAATCGTTGCTTAAAATAATTTCTCTATAGGTCAGCCCCGCCGGCGGGGACAGGCACCTGAAAGCCGTACGGAGGGGTCTGTCCCCAAGGCGCAATATACTCGCGGAGATAGCAGAGAAGCCGGGATAGGGACAAAAAAAGACCGAACCACGGAATCAGTGGTTCGGTCCTTGAAAACGTGCTAAGAACGCATCCCAGTGTCGATACCGGGCTTTCAATCCCCTAAAATTACCAGGCCTTTATTTGCATCGACCGCATACAGGTAATTCCCCGAAGCTACGATTTTTTTACCTACCTCATAGGTGGCTATCTTTGACGCGGCCAGAGGGTTCTTGATATCGACGACATTGAACCCGCTGCCCCAACGCGATGCAACGAAAAGATAATCATCGTAGACGGAAAGGAGGCCGTAGGTCAGGTTGGGCACCGTAGCCGCATGGGCGGTGATGCTCGCCGGATCGGCAACGTCGTAGATGAAGACCGACCCGGTCTCATCGGAAACGTAGGCGTAGCCCTTGGCGGCCGCAACTCCATACGCGCGCTGAAGGTCGATCGTCTTGATAAAAGTTCCGGAAACCAGATCTATAACGTCGAAACCGCTGTAGTTCGAGGCGAGATATACATAATTCCCCGATGTGCAAATTTGCGCCGCTTCATCCGAAAGGGAGGTGATGGATTTTACAAAGGAGGCAGAAGACGGATCGTGGATATCTAAAACCTTCACGCTGGAAGGAGCGCCTCCGGAGGTATAAACATAGGAATCCGTACCATCCATGGTGCTATTGAAACCGGGACAGTTTATCGAGTAATCCAGTTGGGCATCCAGCGGATCGCTGATATCCACGACATGTACCTTGCCCTCGATGAACTCGCCGGCATAGAGGAAGTTTCCCGAGATATGGAGCGATTTTATTTCGCTCGCGGCGCCGAATGTAACGGTCTTTACGATTTTTGCCGTCAATGGATCGGATATGTCTACAATCTGCAAACCGGCCTTGCCGGCGGCAAAATAGGCGTAGGACCCCGAAATTGCGACATCGTTCGGCTGTGTGGCCGGGTATGTATGGGCAACCGAAGTAGAGGCGGGAGTCGAAATATCCAATACCATGAGCCCGCCTGCGGCATCGCCGACGTAGGCATAGGACCCGTTCGGCCGTACTCCGAATCCTTTGGTCTTGGCGATTCTCTTCACGATCGTCGGCGCATTCGGGTTTTTCACGTCGACGACCAAAAGATCTCTTCCGTAATCGTCGCTGAGATACGCGTAATCGCCTATTCGGATGATCGCGGCAGGCATGGAATTCGTTGTATCGTCGGTTATGCTGGAGAGAACTTGAGCGATACCCGCGGTGGCGGGAAAGCTTAGGTCAAGTATAACCAGCTGCTCGCCGACCAAGGCAAATCCGTAGTTATCGGAGTCGACGACAATAGATTTTATGCTGTCGGAGTCTTCGGAAAGCGACGATAAATCGATGCTTTTCACAAGGGAAGGAGAATAGGGACTTGAATTGTCCAGAATATGCAGTTTGCCGTCGTATCCGCCTATATAGAGGTACGATCCTTTGATACATGCCGAGCTTCCATTGGGCACCGAGCTGATCCGCCCCTTGAACGCAGGTAATCCAGGATTGGTAATATCGTAAATGGCCGGAGATTCACCGTAATAACAGACGTACAATGTGTTGCTCGCCGCATAGATACAGCTGGTTTGATCGCTGAGGGAAGCGATCTCTCCTCCCGCTTTCGGGTTTGCGGGATCTGATACGTCGGTTATACGAATATTATAGGGGTATGGTCCGACCGAAAATACATAATTTCCCGCTTTTTGTATGGTGCCGTTGTAGCTTGCCACGGAATCATAGGCAAACGACCCTATTTCCTTGGGCTGGGAGGGATCGGTTGCCACATCGTAAATGACTAAACCCCGATTCTTTTCCAGCATGTACAGGTAATTTCCGGAAACGACGCTGTCGTAGCATTCTACCGCCCGATTGATGGAGTCGTTGAGTACCCTGAGCTTTGACCAGTGGACTTCAAAGGAGCAGGACCCGGAAGCAGACCAATTGCCGTGACCATCGCCGGACTGGACATAGGCGACATGAGCTCCGTTCGATAATTCCGGTGAAAAAAAATATAGCCGCGATACGACCGTCCATGCGCCTGATTCCGAATCCATCTGATAGCGATATTCCGCAGCGTCGGTCACCGCAGCCCAAGATATCTTGGGTTTGGCGTCCATCGTCCTTGCGCGGGTTTCCGGGACCGGCGGCAGCGGTATGGTAATGACGCCCGAAGCTTCGGCGGAATAAGGTGAATCGCCGAAGGAATTCGTCGCCTTTACGCGATAGTGATAAGTCTGCCCGGCAACAATTGTGGTATCGGAAAAAGTTATCGTGTTGGCGGGAAGATCGCTTGCTATCGCGGTGAATCCCGTCCCCGCCGATAGGCTCCGTTCCACCGTGAATCCGGTTTCCACGAACGAGGAATCGTTCCACGAGAGATCGATACGGGAAGGGCCGATGGATCCCGAGAGATTGGCGGGCGCCGCGGGAGCAGCCTTGAAATCCGTGGCTGCCAGGCTAATCGTCTCCGAACTTTCGAAGAAATCATAGACATGGATGGATCGGATGACCGTCGCGAAAGTCAGTCCGTTTTTCTTGAGCTTCAGCGTTAGCAAGTGGAATCCCGATGCGATCGCATCCCTCCCGAAGGCGAAGGATGCCTCGGTTCCCGGGATTGCCTGATTCTCGTCGATGCCGTCGAACGTCGCCGAAACCGAATCTATGCCGACGCCGAGCGGCCAATCGAGCGTGACTGAAATATCACCTGTTTTTTCCTGGAGGAAGTTTACCGCAATTCGGCAGTCGACCGTCTGGCCATCGGTAACGATGAATGTTGCTTCCCCTCGGGCGACGGTTTCCCCTGCCGCATTTTTGCCGTAGGCGACTATTTTCCATTCTCCCGCGATAAGCGAATCAACCGTCAAGCCGGGGGCTTCCACGCCGAGCGATTCAAAAGCGTCGATGCCGGACCTCGGCCCAGTGCCGGATATATCATAGTGATGCACGGTGAAAACCGGTAAAAGCGTTTTTGACGCGGAGCCTTCTTGGGGGAACGAAATAGTGACGCTGCCTAGCCCGACGGCTGCTTGCTCGGAAACGGGGGAAGCGCATCCGAAAACGACGAGCGAAAGGATCGCGGCTGCGAGAATTCCTGTTCCTGCTATCGATTTTTTCCTCATGTCATTGCTCCTAGTTGATTACATTGAATTTCAGTTCGGCCGAATACGGCACGCCGTCTTTGTACACGATGAGGGCGAGGGTGCAGGGGCCGGGGGCGATATCGGAACTTGAAACGGTTACGACCGAAGAACTGCCGATCAATTCGCCGTCGAGGTACCAGGAAAAAGCCGTGGCGCCGGGGAGGGTCGCCGTTACCGATAAAAATTCGCCGAGGCTTTTGCTGAGCGTGGAATCGAAGGACCCGAAAGAGATATCGGCATCGGTCGGGGTGACGAGCACGATGGTTATCGCCATCGATCCGGTCATGTCTCGAATAAGGTTTGCGGTTCCCGTCCCGACGTTTCCCGCGCGATCCGTATCCTTCAGGTATAAGGTAAACGATTGATCCGCGGAGAGGGAATCAAAACCGGGAATGGTCCCGAGGGCGGTAACTCCCGTGGTTACGGGTGTCCATGAGATTCCATCGAGGCTTGCGCAAGGGGATTGGATGTCGGAGCCGGACAGGACCAGGAGGCTGTTCGAGTGTACACGGCTTCCGGGCGCGGGTTGATCGAGGGAAATAGTGGGGATGGTCGTGTCGTATGTTATTGAAACTTCATTCGAAGCGGTATTTTCTTTGTTGTCCGACAAGGAAAATACGATGCCGGCCGGAATTGAAACGACGATTTGCCCTTCCCCTGCCGGAGTGACGGAAAACTCATAACTGCTTGGGGAGCTTCCCGCCTCGAAAGAATCCACGACCCCTCCGGTCACGATGATGCCCGAGGCTGCCAGAGCGGTTACGTCTTCGGAAAATGCCGCTGTAAAAGAAATCGGGGAAAGGTTCGTGTAGGCGCCGCATGGGGATGAAAGCAGAACCGAGGGAACGCCGGGAAGCGTGATGTCTACTGTTACGGTGATTAAGCTTGAAACGGGGGTTTTTCCGTCCGAAACCACGGCCTTGACGGAGTATGCCCTCATGGCGTCCGGTTTGCGGCTGAATCGCAGCGTAGCCGAGGTTTCGCCCGCGAGCCTCGTTCCGTCCACGTACCACTCATATTTCAGGGTATCCGAAACGTCAGCGTCGGTGGCGGAAGCCGATATGTTCGCTTCCACTCCGTATTTCAGGTTTTTGTCGCCCCCTGATATCGTAATTTGGGGTGCCATGTTTTCCGGGGGCGAGAGCGTAGCCGCCTTCGCAAAAACCAAAGTTAGGCCGCCATCCGTGGCTGTCAGGGTCATTGTATCGCCTTGGACGGCGTATGTGCAGGTCTCATCGAGTGTGGATCCTACGAAATGGAAAGCTACTTCGGCCGGGGTGAACGAATAGTATCCTGCGCTGCTTTCGCCGAAACTGCTCTCCCTGTGAAGGGTCAGGTCGTCGTAAAACCAATAGGAAAGCGAAACCGTTCCCGCATCCATGACCCATCGACCCGCCAAGGGATTGAAGACGGTATCGAGCACCGTTATCGCGATTTCAGAGGATACCGAATATGCGGTGCAGGTAGCAATCGCGGTTATCGTAAATGCCGAGGTTGCGGCCGCATGCGCGGAAAATTCGAAACTCGTTCCCGTCGCGTCCGGCTGGACGACTCCGTTTACTTTCCACGATACCGCCACGCTATCCGTGCCGTCATGGGTAAGCGTTGCCTGTATCAACAGAGATTCTCCGGATTTAACCGTTTCCTTGGCTGCCGAAAGAACGACGGTCGGGGGAAGAAGGTGACCGGGAACGGGGGGATTCAGCAAGTCGCAGCCCATGAAGGCAATCGCGGGAAGAACGAGCAGGAAGAGGAACCTGTTTTTCATTTTAAACTCCTGTAAAACCGATTTTATTGAAACCTGGTGTTTTAGGCTAAAGGCGCGATCTTCGGCGAATTATCGAAAGCCGTGCGAAAACTTATAAAATGACGGGAAAAGGCAAATTTCGTAAAACATTTTTTTGCGTCGGGGTGTTTGCAAATCGCCCTTCGCGCAAAGCATTTTTTCGATTTTTAACTCTACCAGTCCGATTTTATATCCGGCAACGCCGTAAGATCATTTTGGGGTTTGCATTAATATTTGTCAAGATAAATGCGCCTTCATGGAAAGGTTTGCCATCGGCTGCGGAATTTGCCTCCACGTCAGTTTGAGCTAAATAGGTGATGTTTCGGTAATTCAGTTTGTATCCAGCATGGTGAAACATGCGTTTCTCATCCATCAGGAAGATAATGGTCGAGGATGGGACGTGTCCCCTTTTCACCGACATTTCAGTTTTCACCTCGCTGTCCGGAAAGCTCGATCCCGAGGAAGCGACCGCGATCATGAACGAGTGCTTCGACCTCCTCGGCGGCATCGTCGCGGTGTACCTCGCCTCGCGGCTCAAGGACGCCGCGCCGCTGTGAAGCGTCTGTGTCGGGGATACGGTCCGGAACCTGTGTGAGGACTTGTTCGCCTTGCGGGTGCAGGAATCGCAGGTTTTAAAAGGGAAGAAGGATTTCGTAAGCGCTTGGGAAATGGTCAGTTGCGGCTCGTTGGGCACGGATCGCCAAGAGCGAACCAAGGTTGGAAAAAAACAGGTGTTACTGATAAATAACCTGATCGAGCAGAATCATAAAAACGATTTTAAATTCCTTCGCCCAAAGCGCGGCTGGAAAGAAAATCATGGACAATCTCGCCACATTGACAGGATTTTCGCCTAAGAACATCAATTTGCCGGTAGTCATACTGCGGCATATTCTCTGGGTGGCGCGTAGTCGGGCTTTTCTAGACGGAGCCATGACTCTGAATCCAAAAGCGCTGGGCGATCATACCGTGTGCGTACTTTGCCGTCGGCTATTCGCTGCTATAAGCGCGCAGTCCAGCGAGCAATGCCCAAAGCGCTACGCTAGCGGCTTCTGGTCGCTCCTCGGCGACATAGTGGCCGCAGTCGTGAAGCGTGGTTACCGGGGCATCGGGGAAGATTCGCTTCCACCGGCTTAGTTCCTTTTTTCTGAAGGCGAGGTCTTTTTCCCCCCAACAGATGGCGATATTCTTGCCGGCCAGAAGTCCCAGCCTCGATTCAACCCCGGCCAGCCATTCGCTTGCCTTGACGATCTGCCGTGGAAAGACCCAGTTGCCCTTGCGCTCCGCGCTTTTTGCAAAAGGTTCCGTATAGCGCGCATGGAGCTCCTTCGTGAGTCGATTCTTGACGGCGATCATATTCGGGAGGAACGCTCCCGCAAATATATTAAACCGGCGTATAAGGAAAGCGTGATAGGCCCACCCCAATCGCCGAACATAAAGGTAATGTTTTTCAGGTCCAGGCCGAGCAGGAGCGCTTCCAGGTTTTTGGCATGGCTGCCGGGAAGATAGTCGAAGTTCCCCGGTTTGTCTGAAAGCCCGAAACCTAGGTGATCAACGGCGATACAACGATGGGTGGCGGAAAATTCCTTGACGAGCAATCTGAATTCGAATGACCATGTCGGATTTTCGTGCACGAAAACAATGGGATCGCCCCGTCCTTCGTCAATGTAATGAATGTTCCCATGGGAGGTCAGAAAACTGCGAGCGTGGAAAGGATAATCGAGGGATTCCAGGGCCAAAGGGGACAGGCACCGCCTGAATTTATGATTGCCTTTGATTACTGTCGATGGGGACAGGCACCTTGGCGTAGCGCACAGGTGCCTGTCCCTATGGTTAGGCGCTACGGTGCCAGGCTCCAGAGGTCTCTATTGTCCGAGTAAAAATCACTGGAACCCAGGCCAAAATAGATTTTGGACCTTAAGGCAAAACCGATGGCCATGGACCGGGCTTTTCCTTCCAGGTCGGGTTTTTGGGTCCAGGCGTTTTGTGCGGGGTCGTATTCCCACAGGTCTTTCGCGGATACCTTGGCGGCAGGGGCGGAGGGTAAATAACCGATCCCCATGCCAACGTAGCCTTTGCTTCCGGCGCTTATGCCTATGGCATAGGCCCTGGCGATACCGGGGTAATCTGCCTTGCGGGTCCAGGTATCAGCCTCTGGGTCGTATTCGAAGAAATCCTGTCTGCCCGCTGGATCGTTGAGTTTACCCAGACCGAAATAGCCTTTGGAACCGACTGCGAAGGCAATGGGCATACCCCGTTCGCCGCCGGGGCAATCGGCTTTTTGTGTCCAGGCATCGGCGGCTGGATCGTATTCCCACAGCTCCGCCGCAGTGCCGGGCACGCGCCACTGGCCGCCCCCGAATATGTATGCCTTATTTCCGATGACCGTTGCGGCCACGCTTGCCCGGCTGGTACCGGGGAAAGGAGTTTTCTTGGTCCATGTATCCCGAAGCGTGTCATATTGCCACAAATCACCTATATATCCGAGGTTAGCCAGGTTGTTGTCGCCGCCTAAGCCTACATAACCCATGGTACCGATGGCGAAGCCCGCGCCTTCTATAAATGGCGTCCCCGGAAAATCAGCCTTGCGGCTCCAGGTATTCGAAGTGCCGTCATACTTCCAGCACTTGCTGCCCGGCGCGGAATCGTTTTCCAGACCTGAAACCACGTAAGCGGCTTCTCCTACCGTGAACCATGCCGCTCCGCGGGCTTCCCCGGTAAAATCGGCCATCCGGGTCCAGGCTGAGAAATCAGCCGGGGTTTGCTGCGGGGCTGCAGCGCTTTCCCGACTTTGGCATCCACAAGCGAGCAGCATAAGGCTAGCTGCTGCGCCGAATAGAAATATTGGTAATCGCATGAAGTTCTCCTCTGTTTGAATACGGGATATGGTCCCGTTCAGGTTGGGTTAAAGAGCGGGATCCGTCAATCGAACTTTAGTTCGCATGCGGGGGTCAGGTACCAATGCGCAGCCTTCCGGGGTCTGTCCCCGGCTCCCATAGGAAAACCCAAATTTCTCCACCTGAATGCGGACGGTTCCCGGATTATAAATTAGGCTGGAAGGGCGAGTGGTGTCTGGTGGGAATTGGAGGCTTGTGGCGGAAGTGAGGAATATTTAGCCGGACATTGCCAGAGTTTCACCGAAGCGGGCGGTAAAGCTGGTACCTCCGCCGGGGCGAGCAGCCGCGCAAAGACTTCCGCCGCTCGCACTCATCAGTTTTATGCATACGGACAGCCCTATTCCATGCCCGTGCTCTCCCTTCGTACCAAAGGTCGAAGATACCGAGGCGCCGCCGAGCAGTTCCTCGAAAACTCCCTTCGGCAAGCCGGTACCCCTGTCGCGAATCTCCAGGATAGAGATGCCGTCCTGTATAGTCAATTCAACCTCGACTATCGCGGATTGCGGTGAATACTTAATGGCGTTTTGGAGCAGATTACGGGTAACGATGCGCAACAACTGCGCATCCAGCACGGCAAGCCAGGGAGAATCGCAGCCGAGGAGCGTTATGGCGATATCTTTTGCCGAAGCCGCCGGTTTCTGAAAATCAACCTCTTCCGCAATCGTTTTGGCGCAATCCTGGGGAATCGCTGCCGCCTGAACCGTGCCTACCTGGGACTTGGACCAGACCAGAAGGTTTTCGAGCATCACGTATACCCGATTGACGCTATGCTTGATTTCCACCAGGATTTCCTGGCTCAATGGATCGCTGCCGTCCTCCACGCCGGACATCAAACTTTGTATCGCTCCGATGGGATTCGTAAGATCATGGCTCATTACCGCCAGGAGCCTGTCACGAACCAGAAGCGAGGCGGATAGATTTTCTTCCGCTTTTTTTCTGAGAACATTTTCTTCACCCAAGGCGCGGTTCCGCTCCGCGGCCTTGTCCATGGCTGCGCCTGTGGCCCCGTCCGCGAAAATCCCTATTCCCAGGAAGGTGAGCAATGTGATGAACGCAATGGGGATCGAGAGCGGCCAGGTGTGGCGGAACAAGTCCGGCATGGTAGACATTCCTTCCGGCGTCGACCAACGGAAAGCAAATTGCCAGATGAAATAGAGTGAAGCGAGAATGGTCCAATAAAAACCCCCGAAGGCTCCGCGAAGCAGGGCGGCCAGAAGGGGAAAAACAAGGAACCACATGATGATTGGCGCTGAGGCCCCGGAAAGGTTGATAAAGGCAAGCATGCTAAAAAAGGCTGCAAGCAATAGATCGAACACGATTCCCGGCTTGACGGCTTTTCTAAGCAAAAGAAGAACCGAGATACCGAGGATGGGGGCAGCGACTAAAAACAAGCGAGGCAAGGGCAATATCAGCGAGGCGATGGCTGCACCTATGGTTACCGCTGATACTATTGACAGCGCGCTGTATAGGGCGAACCGTAGCCTCCAAATCAGCCGGATATCCTCGTGGTCGTAGGCTTTCAGGAAATAATGCTCTAAAGCTGTCAACTTTGATTTAAGAATCATGCTGCAAGTGTAGGACACGGTTTTGAATTTTGTCAAATTTAGATGGATTCTCATTGGCCGAAGCAAGTCGGGCCAGGGATCGGAAGCAGTAGCTCGATGGCTTTGGCGGCGCCAAAGGCGAGACTACTGCGGAGAGCCCGATCGCCGTAAGGCGAGGCCCCCAAAAGAGTTGAATGTTTGGGGCCTGTCCCTATAGGAAAACCCAATGGGGTCTGTCCCCGGTTCTCCCTAGGAAAACCCCAAATTTCTCCACCTTGACTGCGGACCATTCCCGGATTATAAATTAGGCTGGAATGTGCTGTTTTCGGCGCGTTCCCATCTCTATAACCCCCATTAGAGGAGGCTTTATGGCTATGGGCTGCAAATACGGTTCACACCGTGTAATCGACCCTGTTGGCGCTCTGCCGCAAACCGCGCAGAAGATCAACAACGACATGTCCACGGTGTACGACAACGAGATTCTGCTCGATGTCATCGCGCTGAACGTGGATTCCGCGAGTTTTACGCAGATCGAGGAAGAAGCGGGCGGCGACGTGGAAAAGATCGGGCAGAAAATCCTGTCCATCGTGGCCGAGCGCGGCAAGCAGCAGAACCCGGTAACGGGCTCGGGCGGCATGCTCATCGGCAAGATCGCCAAGATCGGATCGGCCTTGAAAGACCGCGACATCAAGGTAGGCGACAAGATCGCCAGCCTCGTCTCCCTTTCGCTCACGCCGCTCAAGATCAACAAGATCATCAAGGTGATGCCCAATATCGACCGCGTGCTCATTGAAGGACAGGCCATCCTGTTCGAGAGCGGCATCTATGCCAAGCTTCCCACCGACATGGACGAAGGCCTCGCTCTGGCGGCGCTCGACGTAGCCGGCGCACCCGCGCAGACCGCCAAGCTCGTAAAGCCCGGCGACAGCGTACTCATTCTTGGCGCAGGCGGAAAATCCGGCATGATGTGCTGCTACGAAGCCATGAAGCGCGTAGGACCCACCGGCAAGGTAATCGCCAACATCCACTCCGAGCGCTCGCGCAAGGCTCTGATGGAGTTGAAGCTGTGTCACGAAGTGATCGTGGCCGACGCTACCAAACCCCTGGACATCATGAACGCGACGCTCAAGGCGAACGGCGGCAAGGAAGTAAACGTGGTGATCAACTGCGTGAACATCCAGGGCACCGAAATGGCCAGCATCCTGCCCGTCCGCGACGACGGCATCGT
>CAZAJF010000037.1:0-35753 GCA_964485395.1 uncultured Treponemataceae bacterium
GCCGTCGCCGCCGATGGTGAACAAAACGCTTAGGTTCAGCCGCTCGATGGAGTCCACGAGGTCCGAGGTCCGGTCCCCGCCGCCGCGGGACGAGCCCAGGATCGTTCCGCCTATCTTGTGGATGTCGTCCACCTGGTCGGGGTCCAGTTGGCGCACCGCCAGGCCGTACTCGGGCAGGAGCCCCTTGTAGCCGAACTGGATGCCGCTGATGCGGCGCACGCCGTAGCGGTTCCAGAGGCAGCGCACGATGGCGCGGATGACGTCGTTGAGCCCCGGACACAAGCCGCCGCAGGTAACGATGCCCGCGTGTACGTGGGAAGGCATGAAATACAGGTTTTGCCGCGGGCCGGCTTTCTGCAGTAGGATCGGCTCCGGCTCGTTCGGATTTCGGGGCACCCGAACCGATACGCCAAGACGCAAAAACTCGTCGTCCGTAACGTAATTGGCGACACTGTCCCCGATGACGCTCGAGAACGCCAACGGCGACGGAACCTTCTGAAGTCCAAGACTCGCTATGTTAAAATCCCTAGAACCCATGGTGTCATCCCCCGCAAGGTGTTTCCGCTAATCCAATTTCAATTCGCCAGCGAATTGAAACCATCGCCGCCAGGCGATTATAGACCATTCCCCAAAAACGTAAAAGTACCCGCGCGCTTGATAAATTCCGGGCCGTGCTCTACCATGAAAGACATGAGGAAGGACGATGCCATGAGCTCACCGAAATATTCGGCAGTACAAAAAACCATGCGAGCGTCCCCGAAGCAGGATTCTCGCGCGGCGCTCTCGCCGATTCCCGCAGTTCAGACGACGCTGCGCATGCGCGACATTCTGGGCCGATGGAAGGCGCGCTGGGGTATCGGCCGCATGCGCTTCAGGACGCAACCCGGCCTGTACGCCGTCGGCTCACCCGACAGGGATTCCCCGGTATTCGTCACGGCCAATTATCGCATGAGCTTCGATTATGTGCGTCAGGCGCTCGCCGGCATCGATTCGTACATTCTGGTACTGGACACCAGAGGCATCAATGTCTGGTGCGCCGCGGGTAAGGGAACTTTCGGAACCCGGGAGCTCGTGGCCCGCGTGGAATCCACGGGGCTGGGACATGTCGTGAATCACCGGGAGCTGATTCTTCCGCAGCTCGGAGCCGTGGGCGTAGCGGCGCACGAAGTAAAAAAAGCGTCCGGATTTTCCGTACGATATGGACCGGTTCGGGCGGCTGACATACGCGGCTATATGCAGAACGGAAAAATAAAGACTCCTCAAATGGCGCGGGTCACGTTTACGCTGGCGGAACGGCTTGCCGTGGCGCCCGTGGAAATCGCGCATTCCTGGAAGCTGGCGCTTCCCGTCGTCGTCGCCTCGATACTCCTGTCCCTGCCCTTTTCGTCGTTTTTCGAGCTCCGGCTTTTAACGACGCTGGGGCCGCTGCTCGGTTACATCCTCGCCGGTACGCTCGTGTTTCCCGCGCTGCTGCCATGGTTGCCGTTTCGGGCTTTTTCGCTGAAAGGAGCCGTGCTTGGGGCAGCCTGGGCAATTATTTCCGCCTGGATTTTCGACCTTTCGCTTCTGCCCGCCATCATGACGGCCATTGTAGGCATTCCGCTGTGCGGATTCCTGTCCTTGCAGTTTACGGGCTCGTCCACCTATACGAACCTGGATGGGGTCGCGCTCGAGGTAAAAATAAGCATGCCGATCATGGTCTCCGGCTGCCTGGCGGGAATTATCGGCCTGGCGGCCTTGAACTTTTTTTTATAAACGGAGCGTTGCATGGAACTGAAATATCTGAGACCCGGTAAAAGCCTTCTTTTAGACATGCCGGCCTGCATCGGCTGCGGCAGATGCGTGGAAGTCTGCCCACACGCAGTCTTCAGCCTTACCGCGGGAAAAGCAACCATCGCCGCACGGCAGCGTTGCATGGAATGCGGTGCCTGCGCGCGTAATTGCCCCAGTTCGGCATTGCAGGTAAAAAGCGGCGTCGGTTGCGCCGCGGCTGTGATCAACGGCCTGGTCAAAGGCGGAGAACCTTCCTGCGACTGCGGCAATGACGGTAAATCTTGTTGCTGAGCCCAGAATTTTCGTTTCCCCTTGGCGTAAATCGAAATTTTGGGATATAATGGATCCTTGTTGCGGGGAATAACCCGGACTACGACTATTTTGCGTGTTTTTTTAACTGAAGGTGATATCCTTCAGGAACAGCGAATAACCAGGGGAAACAAACTAAAATGAAGATAAAGAAGCGAGAGTTGTTTACGGCGCTGGCCATAGTATCGGGAGCGGGAATCCTTTTATCGATTTCTTACGATGCTTCCATAATATTCGCCTGCGCGGGAGCCTTTGCCCTCGGCGCGATCTTCAGGCGTCATCAGCTTCGCGGCTGGATACCCGCGCTAATCGTCGCGTTCGTATGGGTGAGCGCCAGCGGCGACGTGTACCACGGCTATAACACGTTCAAGCTCCATGTTTTTGGAAAGAGCATATTCCCCATGTTGGCGTGGCCTGCCGGCCTCGTCATGGGTTATTATTACATCGTTCCCCACATCAAGATCAAATCCTGGCCCAAACGCTGGCTGGTGCTTTCCCTTGTCTACAGCTTTGGGCTTATCGTGCTCGAAACCATCGGCTACAACGTCCTCAACATAAAGTTGGACACGGGTAACGGCTATCCGGGCTGGCCGGTGCTCAATATCCTGCACTGTCCCTGGTGGATGCAAGTCGTCTATTTCGCGAACGGCATAATCTTCATGGGAGCCGTTTCCTGGATGGACAGGCACCAATTCTCCGGCAAGAAACCTAAAGCTGCCTTTTCAAGAAAAACGGCGGCGGCAAATACGTCTGAAACCGAAACTGCTAAGAAGTTAGTCGCCGAAGCCTGACTCAAAGGAAGCTCCGGTGGCCACTGGGCCTATTGGAGCTTCCCTACCCCAGTTTATCAAACTGGCCTAACGGCAATTCCATCCAAAACACCGTTCGCCCTTTCTCGCTTTCGCACCAGATGCGGCCTCCGTGCGCCTGCGCGATATGCCTGCACACCGACAATCCGAGCCCGGAATGCTTATCCCCGGCCTTGCCGCTCACAAACGGCAAAAAGAGCGAATCCGCTAGTTCGGGTGCGATTCCCGGACCATCATCCTCTACCGCGACCCGCACAAAGTCGGTTCCGGGGACGCGGTGCATGCGCAACACGATGATTCCCCCGGGGGCGGCGGCGTCAAGCGCGTTGAGCATGAGGTTGATGAGCACCTGCTTGACGCGTCCGGGGTTGGCCCTCGCCATGATCCGCTCCTCTCCGAAATCGGGGGAAAGCGATACTTTACGGCGCTCCGCCTCATAGCTCAGCAACGTCAGGCTCTCGCGCGCGACGGAAACGAGATCGCAGGGAACCATGGAGTTGTTATCCAGATAGGCAAACGACAAAAGGCTTATCATGATGCCGTTGATGCGCTTTATCTCGTCGCCGATAATGGCGAGGCGCTCGGTGGTGTAAGCGTCCTGTCCGCGCATGAGGAGCAGCTCAACGTAGTTGGAGATGATTCCCAACGGGTTGTTTACCTCGTGCACGATGCCTGCGGACAGCTCGGCAAGCGAGGCCGCCTGTTCGGCGCGCATCAGGTATTCCGGGGGAACTTTGGTATCGGTGACATCCTCGAGCGCGAGTATGGTACCCAGTATCCGGTTTTCCGCGTCGTGGAAGGGAAATGCCGTCGCGTCCACGAAGCGGCCTGCATCGGTGGGGAGCTGCTTCCACTGCCGCCGCTCCCCCGCCCGCGCGGCGTCCAGGAAAAGCTCGCACTGCGCCGGGCCGAAAGCGTCGCCCAACTCGCGTATGCCCAGCGGATAGGCACTCAGGTTCTGCGGACGCGAGGCCAGGATAATGCCGCGGGCCATGTTGTTGGCCAGGTAGAGCTCCCCCTCGGTATCCAATACCACCGCTCCCAGCGGAAGGTTGGAGACGATTTCTTCGTTATAGCGCTTGTATTTGAGCAGGCGGATATTCTTGCTGACGAGCTCTTCGCGGGACTCGCGGAAGGAATAGGCAAGGTCGACGAGCTCGTCGCGGTCCAAGTCCCGCACGGGCTGCGTCCTGACGATGCGCCCCGATTTCATGAGCGATACCGTGTCGGCCACCTTGAGCACTTCGTCCACGCCGGAAGCAGCGTAGATTATGGCTTTTCCTTGAGTCCGAAGCTCGGCCACCAGCGCGAAAAACACTTGCATCTCGTCCGCGGTAAAGCGGCCCGCCGGCTCGTCGAAAAAAATAACGGCAGGATCGAAGGCCAGGACGCGGGCCAGCTCCACGATGCATTGGTCGATCCTGGAAAGCCGGGAAACCGGGCCGCGAAGTTCGGGGCGCATGGACCAGCGCGCGGCCAGCGAAACGATCATCTCCTCGATGGAGCTTTTTTTACGCCTGCCGGCCATGCCTATGGGCGTGCTGCCCGCAAGCACGTTCTCCCACGCGTTGAGGCTGGGAATGAGTTTGGGCGACTGATGGAAGACGCGGATTCCGGCGTGGAGCATGGCCCGCGGGTTGAAGCGAGCCAGTTTTACGGAATCAAAAGTGACGCTGCCGGAGTCCAGGGTTACTATCCCGGACAGAAGCCTGGCCACGCTGGACTTGCCCGCGCGGCGCTCGCCGATGAGGGCATGAACCTCGGAAGTCGCCGCATCGAGGCAAAAGCCGTCGAGGGCAAGCCGACCGCCGGGCGACGTTACGACGTCAAGAAGACTGAGCATCGTCGTCCATGCCGAGTTTTTCCAACTTGTTGTAGAGCGTGCGGCGATGGATGCCCAGAAGTTCCGCTGCCTTGGTACGATTGCCGCCGGCCTTGCCGATAGCGTCGATGATGAGTTTTCGCTCCACCTCGTCGCGGGCATCGCTCATGGAAACGGGGAATTGCCCCCGAGGAAGGCTGCTCAAGCCTTGGGAAGGCCCTCCCGGTCCGGGGGTTGCGACCTTGTATGACTGAGGGACGTCGCTGAAATACTGGCCGGGAAGATGTTCCGTGCCCAAGGTGCCGCCGTCGCAGAAAATGACGGCCCGCTCGATGCAGTTCTTGAACTCTCGTACGTTGCCCGTCCAGGGTTGCATGGCCAGCGCGGCAAGGAAATCTTCGCCTATCACGGGAGTTTCCTTGCCGTATGCGCGGGCGAACACAGGCGCAAAATGCGCAGCGAGCACGGGTATGTCGTCCAGGCAGTCGCGCAGCGGCGAGGTTCGAATGGAGATTACCGAAAGCCGGTAATAGAGGTCCTCGCGGAAGGAACCTTCGTTGATCATGCGCTGAAGGTCTTTGTTGCTGGCCGCGATAACCCGAACGTTCGTGACCAGGTCCTGGGTACCTCCCACCCTGCGAAACTCGCCGCCCTGCAAAATGCGGAGCAGTTTAGCCTGCAGCCGTATGTCCATGTCGCCTATCTCGTCCAGGAACACGGTGCCGTTCCTGGCAGTCTCGAAGAGTCCCGGCTTTTGGGCCGAGGCTCCGGTAAAGGCGCCGCGCTCATGCCCGAAAAGTTCGCTCTCGAGCAGCGTATCGGGAATGGCGGCGCAGTTGATCTTCATGTAGGGGGAGGCAGATCGCTTGGAAAGGTGATGGATGGCCTCGGCCACCAGTTCCTTGCCTGTGCCGGTCTCGCCGGAGATTATCACGGAGGCGTCTGTGGGTGCGATGCGCCTGATGGTTTCGCGCAGCTTGACGATATGGGGACTGCCGCCAAGGATTCTGCCGCGCCCGGGAACGATGTCCTCGACCCGGTTGATGGCCTTTGCGGTGAGTATCCTGTCGAACTGATCGCGCAGCTTGCGTAAATCGAGGGGTTTGGTATGAAAATCGAGGGCGCCGTATTTCATGGCCAGCACGGCGGTTTCCACCGTAGGGAAACCCGTCATCATGATTACGGGCAGATCGGGGGCTAGCACCCGCAATTGCTGGAGCAGGTCGATGCCTCCGACGCCGGGCATGCGCACGTCCACGAGCGCAGCGTCGGGCACGCCGTGGCGCAGGCGCTCAAGGGCTTCCTCCGCCCCGCTGGCGAGCAGCACCCGGTAGCCTTCGTTGAGAAGAAGCTCGCCCAGGGACTGCCTCATGCGTTCTTCGTCGTCGACTACGAGTATGGTGCTCATCATGTATTCCGCGGAGTATATACCCGATAAGCCCCCGCAGTCAATTTTAGACCTTTCATCGCGGGCGTTTCTTCGTGTATGAATCGATGCCCACCACCACGAGGATGATGAAGCCCTTGATCAGGTACTGGATGAAAACCGGCACGCCCAGCAGGTTGAACGCGTTGCTGACCACGGTAAGGAGCAGCACGCCGATCATCGAGCCCACGACGGTGCCTTCGCCGCCCGATACCGAGGTGCCCCCGATCACCACCGCCGCGATGGCGTCCAGGTCGTAGCCTTGTCCGGCCAGCGGGGTGGCGGACGACAGGCGCGCGGCGTATACCACGCCGGACATCGCCGCCATGAGGCCGCCGATCACGAAGGTCATGATATGGTAGAAGTCCACCGGAACGCCGGCGAGCCGGGTGGCTTCCTTGTTTCCGCCTATGGCGCAGGAATAGCGGCCCAACTGCGTCCGCGACAGCACGAACTGCCAGAACGCCACCATCACGAGAAAGATGATTACCGGCACGGGAAGTCCCCAGAGGTAGCCCGAGCCTATGAACTCGAAAGCCGGCTGCGTGCCCGAGATGGGGTATCCTTTGGAATACAGATACACGAGGCCGCGTATGATGGTCATGGTGCCCAGCGTCGTGATAATCGGCACGATGCGTATCTTGGCCGCAAGGAAGCCGTTTACGAAGCCGATAGCCGCGCCGGCGCACAGGGCGATGCCGGCGGCCAGGGCCCAATGCATGGACGACTGGAGTCCCAAGGCCAAAGCCGCGCTCAAGGCAAGCGTGGAACCTACGGAAATATCAAAACCGCCGCCCACGATCACGAAGGTGGTGCCGATGGCCATGATGCCGATTATTGCGCTCTGCCTGAGGATGTTGAGCAAATTCTGGGCGGAGAGAAAATTAGGCGTGAGCATGGCGATGCAGAGAGAGAGCACGATGAAGCTCAGGAGCAGCCCGTACCGTCTGAGCAGTTCCTTGACGCGGGCCGGGTTCAGGGCTCCCGTTACTGCAGTTACAGATTGATTACTCATTGTTGACCTCGATCATTTCCTTCAGGAGTTCGTCCTCGCTCGGAGGCGTTTCGTACAGCCGCTTGGCCTTGCCCTTTTGCATCACCAGCACGCGGTCGGATACCGCGAGCACCTCGGCAGGGTCGCCGGAGAAATAAACCACGGACTTGCCCTCGGCGGCAAGCGATCGGACGATGTCGTAAATCTCGTCCTTGGCGCCTACGTCGATCCCCCTCGTGGGCTCGTCCAGCACGAGGATGCCCGGCGCGGCGAGTATCCAGCGCGCCAGCACGCATTTCTGCTGGTTGCCGCCGGACAGCAGGTTTATCTTCTGGCGCAGGTCGGAATACTTGACGCCGAGTTTTTCGACCGCCCGGGCAGCCGCTTTTTTTTCCTTTCCGGCGAATATATAGCCGAGGCGGGAAACCTGGCCCACCGATGCCATGGAAACATTATGCTGGATGCTGTGCTCCAGGATGAGGCCGTCCGTCTTGCGGTCTTCGGGTGCCATGCCAATGCCGCTTTTTACCGCGTCGGAGGGCGCCCTGAAAAAAACCTTCCTGCCCTTCACGGACATGGATCCGCCGTGATACACGGAAGCGCCCGAGAGCGTGCGCGCCAACTCGGTCTTTCCCGACCCCACGACGCCGGCCACGCCGAGGACTTCGCCGCGGTGGATGTCGAAGGATATGCCCGAGTATTCCCTGCGCCTGGAAAGCTCCCGCACGGAAAGTTCCACGGTACCGGTTTTTTCCTTGACGTTCACGGGGCGGGGAACGGCTTTGCGTCCCAGCATGTACGCTACGAGATCCTGCACGGGCAGCGCCGCCGACACTCTGTCCGCCACGACCTTGCCGTCGCGGATAACGGTGGCGCTGTCCGCCACGGAGGCTACTTCCTCGAGGAAATGCGTTATGAACACGATGCTCATGCCCTGGGCTTTGAGGTCGCGCACCACGGTAAAAAGGGTTTCCGCCTCATGCCTGCTCAGGGCGTCGGTTGGCTCGTCCATGATAAGAATATTACTTTTTCTTGATACGGCCTTCATTATCTCCACGAGTTTTTTCTGCGCGGCCCCCAGGTCGCGCACCTTTGCGCGCGCCGGTATGCTCAAACCGAAACGCTCCGAAACCATCGCGTATTCGCGGTTCATCCGCCGCTCATCGAGGATTCCGGGCCCGAGAAGATGCTCGCGGCCCAGGAAGATATTCTCGAGAACGGTGGCGCTGGAGATCAGGCTGGTCTCCTGGTGCACCACGCTGATTCCGGCCTTGTAGGATTGAATGGGCTTTCGGAAAACCGCCGGTTTGCCCTGTAGCAACATCTGGCCTTCGTCCGCTTGATAGACTCCGGCGACGATTTTCATGAGCGTGGATTTTCCCGCTCCGTTGGCGCCGAGCAGGGCTACGACTTCCCCTTTTACGAGGTGAAAGTCTACGTTGTCCAAAGCGCGCACGCCGGGAAAGCTTTTACTGATTCCCTTCATGTCGAGCACGGTGTGCAACGCGCTTGGATTGCCACCGGCCGCTTTGCCTGATTCGGATGGATTCATCGGGACTCCTCGCGCCCAGTAGGCACAGCGCGCCCAGTAGGCACGGCACGCAAAATAGGCACGGCGCCGTACCGCTCGGCGACGGCATCGATATGCGTTCGCGGTATATAAAGGATATTCCAGCACAAAGCCAGCGGCTGGCCGGAAAAAGCGTCGAGATAGGCATCCCTGGCGGGTACGTCGATCCTGGTGGCGTACGCCTCATGATCCACGAGCTCGACTCCCGCGAATATCCGTTCCGATGAACCGCCCACGGCTGCCTTGACTCGCCCCAACTCCGTTGCGGCCAACACGGCGGAGAAGGTTCCGCCCCCGGAGCACAGCTCCAGCTCGGTCCTGTCCACGGCGGTCAATTCCGCGACGAAATCCAGCGACTTGCCACGGGAAGTCCCGGACTTTTGGAGCCCGTCCAGCAGGCATGCAAATTCCAGGGGCAGCCCCGCAGGTCCAAAGGCCTTGCAGTAAAGCATGGGCTTTATGAAATCCGCATGGGGGGCAAGCAGGGCGTAATCCTGACCCACGAGCCCCGCAAGCGCCGGTGCGAAAAGATCCAACCCTATCCGCAGCCCCGCGGCGCGCGCGGCTTTGGCGTATCGATTGATTATAGCACTGATCCGGCGGGAGCGAAACTCGAATGCCGGGGAGGTTTCTTCCAAAAATGCCCGGGCGCCTTCTTTTCCATCGGCAGAATGCCGAACCGCCAGCGCGGCGATGTCCGGCCAGGCTTCCCCGCTCTGACGCAGGAAATCCGCCTTGCATCGCGGGCATGCGCATGCCCCCAGGAACTCAAGGCCGTTTACGGGGGAAGGATAGCGGATGCGGTCCAGGAACAGTCCCGTGGCGCCGATGCGATCCGCAGCCTGAATGGCCGCTCGCACGCTTTCCGCGTCTCCCTCCACGGCCGAGGGGCAGGAAAACAGGAATTTTTCTTCACCCCGGTCCAGGCCTTCCCAGGCACCGATTTTTCCGTAGCCGGCCCGGCCGCTAAAATCCAGGACGCCGGGCAGCGAGGGCAGACTTTGCGTACGGTCTGCGCACACCATGGTCCAGGCGGATACATGCACGCCCTTGGCGGCGCATCGCGACGTAATCCCGCGGGCCAGGACTGCCGCGGAATCGTCGATGGACAGCATGAGCTCCGAAGGGGAAAGGCGTTCGAGGCAGTAGTCCAGGCAGTCGAGTATGGCCTTCTCGCCAAAATCGCGGAGTTGCCCCGGACCTACCATGAGCTGTACGGCCATGGCAGGCCTTGCTTTTGTCGTTGTTGGTGCTGTCATTTGGTTTCTCGGGCGTGCCGACCGAAAAAGCAGGCCGGCACGCGATTTGGATTTGGAGTCTCTTGATTACATTTCGGGAACGTGCTTGGCGACGTTCGCTTTGTCTACGAATACTGGAACCACTTCGACGAATACGGGAACTTTTTTTCCGGTCAGGAAATTGGCGGTAGTCTCGACGGCCAGGAAACCCATGTTGATGATGGAAGCATAGGCGGTCATGTGGATCGTTCCGGCCTTGATCTCGGCTTCGACGGCTTTTGAATACTCAAGGGCGGTGATGAACTTTCCGCTCAGGCCTTTTTCGCGGATGGCCTTGGAAGCGGCGACGGCGCCGTCGGTCCACTCGGCGGCTACGAGGTCGAAAGCCTGGCCTTTCTGGAGAAAGGCTTCCATGGCGGCGAGAGCGCCTTCTTTGGTCCAGCCGGGAATAGCCTGGCTGTACACGAGCTTGTACTTGGGGTTCTTGGCGAGCTCGGCGCGGAAACCGTCCGAACGCTGGCGCTGGGCGCTGGTTCCAGGCTCTCCCTCGATAAGCACGATGTTGGCGGCTTTGTTGCCCAGGAGCTTTACGGCCATCTGACCCATCATGGTGCCGTAGGCGGTATCGTTGATGCCCACGAAGGTAACGACGCCGTCATACGCGCCTTTGGGATCGGGACCGAGCGTATTGGTAAAGGTAATCAAGGGAATCTTGGCATCCTTGCACATTTTTACGGCGGGAAGAAGAGCCTGGGGGTCACGTGCGCACAGCATGATCGCCGCTACGCCCTTGGCCACGAAATTCTCGACCTGGTTGAGCTGCTTGCCTGCGTCCCACTCGGCATCGGAATAGGTCAGCGTCAGGTTGTACTTGGCTGCCGCTTGATCCATGCCCTTGCGCTCTACGGCGAAGAACTCTACTGAACCGGGAAGGCAAACGGCGACTTCAAGCTTTTTTGCCTGAGCGGCAAGACTGCCGACTACGAGAAATGCACAGAATGCGATGGTGATGACACGTTTCATTCTAGAAACCTCCATAAGATGATGTACCTACCTTAAAGCAGGAACCATGCCATACATGTATTCATGGTAGCGATAAAAAAACAGCAGAGGCAAATGAGCGTACCAAGGCCTGTACCCAGCTTACATAACGATTACTATTCTGCAGATACGCCTATTCTGAAGAAACGGCTTGAATACACCGCATCATTTAAAAACATATAAACAAAACATTTTCTCCAGGCCAGCTGTCTTTGTGCCCCAGCCTGTTTGCGCCTCGCACCCCCTCATGGGAAAAGTGTGCAAGAGAATTCACATGCAACCCCGAGGAGTGTGCATGATGCTACACAATCACCAAAGTCACAGGGCTTAGGCAACGGGAAAAAGGGTATTGAATCTGATTCGGGCAATCGATAGACTCGCACTACCATGAAAATCCTTACGAACCATCTGGGCTATGATTCCCGGAGCCCCAAAAGAGCCGTTATACAGGCAGAAACAGACTTCGAAGCACAAACCCTGGACCTCGTGGACGCAAGCGGCAAAGTCGCGGCGCGCTATAGATCCATACCCGCAGGTTCCGTGGCGGGATGGACGCAGGGAAGCTTCCACACCGTGGATTTTTCAGATTTTAAAACCGAGGGCGAGTATTACCTTCGGGTCGCTGCTAGAGACGCCTATGCGCAGTCGGGTAGCTTCCGGATAGCGCCTGATATTCTTCCGCATATCGCCCTTACGGACATCCTGTTCTATTTTAAAGGCCAGCGGAGCAGCAGCATATGGGACAGGGCCGACCATACGGTTCCGTTCGTCGGAAACCGCCGGGACACGGTGGACGTGCATGGCGGCTGGTACGACGCCTCGGGCGACTTCTCAAAATACCTGTCGCACCTGTCCTACGGAAACTACATGAATCCGCAGCAAAGCCCGCTGGTCGTCTGGAATCTCGCCTCCAGCCGCGCGCTCCTGGAAAAGGCCCCGGGACGGCGCTTCCCCGGCCTGCTCAAGCGCCTGGACGAAGAAACCGCCCACGGCGCGGACTTCCTGGCGCGCATGCAGGATCCGTCCGGCTACTTTTACATGACGGTGTTCGACCGCTGGAGCAAGGACGTAAAGCAGCGGGAAATCTGCGCCTTCAGCACGATAAAGGGCTTCAAGCACGATACCTTCCAGGCTTCGTACAGGCAGGGCGGCGGCATGGCCATAGCGGCGCTCGCGCGCGCGGGCGGGCAAAACAACTGCTGGGGCGAATACAGCCCCGCGGCATACCTGGAAAAGGCCGCGCGCGGCTTCGAGCACCTGGAGAAGCACGGTGCGGAATATTGCGACGATGGTAAAGAGAATATAATAGATGATTTCTGCGCCTTGCTCGCGGCGGCGGAACTGGCTGCCGCCTGCCGGGGAATGGACGCCTCGCAGGCGGCCAGCGCCGCCCTTTCCCCCGAGGAAGTCTACCTGGACGCCGCCCGCAGGCGATCAGCCTCGCTGAAGGCGCGCCTCTGCGCGGACGAAAACTACTCGGGCTGGCTCCGCTCCGACGACTCGGGTCGGCGCCCCTGGTTCCATGCCGCCGACGCGGGGCTTCCCGTCGTAGCCTTGCTGCGCTACATGGAAATAGAGACCGAGGAGAAGCTGGTCCTGGAAGCGGCCAGCCTCGTGCGCACGATCCTGGAGTTCGAGCTGGCCCTGCGCGCGGAAACCGTCAACCCGTTCGGGCTGGCCAGGCATTACGCAAAAGCGGTGCACGCGCCGGCGAAGAGCAGTTTCTTCATACCCCACGACAACGAAACGGGCTACTGGTGGCAAGGCGAAAACGCCAGACTGGGCTCGCTGGCCAGCGCGGCGCTCTGGGCTTTGCGGGTACCGGCCGTTCTCTCGGCCAAACCGCTCATGCAGGTAAAGGCAGGGAAGCAGGGCAAAGCCCGACTCCACGCCGACGGCTTACGGGAATTCGGCACCGACCAGATCAACTGGATACTGGGACTGAACCCGTTCGACGCCTGCATGCTGCAAGGTCGCGGCCATAACAATCCCGATTACCTGGACATCTACCCGAACGCTCCCGGCGGCGTCAGCAACGGCATCACCGGCGGATTTTCCGACGAGGCCGATATCGCTTTTATCCCGAAGGAACAGGCGCAGGATCCGATGAACAACTGGCGCTGGGGCGAACAGTGGATTCCCCATGGGGCTTGGCTGTTCTTCGCCTTGGCCAACTCCCTGGCGGCCTCGGACTAGAAAAGCACCTTTTTTGGGTAAAAAGCTTGAAAGCCCTATATGTTTAAGCGATACTGGATACAATGATCTACTTTGGAGGAACCGATGAATGTCCTATGCGTTGACGATTCTGCTACTTTAAGAAAAATAGTATCAATGGCCTTGACGGCAGCCGGACACACGGTGCTTGAGGCCGAGAACGGAAAAATCGGGTTGGATCAACTCGCCGCCAATAAAGTCGATTGCGTGATTCTCGATATCAATATGCCGGAAATGGGAGGAATCGATTTCCTGAAAGCCAAGGGCGGCATGGCCCCTCTCAAGGCGATACCCGTAATCGTGCTCACGACGGAGGCCGAAGAAGCCCTCAAAGCCAGCGCCTTGAGCCTCGGCGCAAACGGGTTCCTGGCGAAACCGTTCCAGAAAGACGAATTGATGGCCGCCCTGCAGAAAATCTCGGGAGCCTGATACGCAAACGCAGACTCGTGAATCTCGCGCCGGCGAGCTGGCAAGGCACCGCACCGGAATAGTATTGAGCGTATGCGCGGCGGTCGCGCCGCTGCCCGCCTCGATACTGCTCCTGGCGCGAAAAATCGATGCAGTAAGCCTGTTGATCGTCGTCGCGTGCATGGGAACCAGCGTCATCTCCTCTATAGTGCTGCGCTCCGCCGCAAAGCGCGATGCACAGGAAAATATCCCCGAGGAGCCCGTGCCGGTACCCCCGGAGCCCGTTCTCGCCGTGCCCACGGGGCCGAGCATGGAGCAGCTCGATTTTTTGTCCAAATTGGTGCGCAGGCTGGAAGGCTTGGCCTCCGGAGCCGCTGATGGATTCCCGGTATTGATGGAAGCCCTGGGAAACCTGACAAACTCGGGAAACCAGATAAAAAGCTCCCAGGTTACCATGCATGAGGTACTGGGCGACTATACCGACGAAGTGCAGCATGAAATAAAATCGGTCACCTCCATCGGAGCCACCATTCACGGTCTCGGGCAGGCATCGGGTCGCCACCGGGCGGACATCGAAAAACTCAGGGGTACTTCAGGCGAAGCGGAAAACCGCCTGTCCATGGTGCATGAATCCATCAAGCGCATCAGCGACGCCATCAAGAACATGAACAATTTCCTGGAGATGATCGAGGACGTCAACGCACGCATCAGCATCTTAGCCATTAATGCCGCGATAGAAGCCGCGCACGTAGGAGCAGCGGGACGGGGTTTCGCGGTAATCGCGAGCCAGATACGCTCCCTCTCCGACGAGACGGCGAAAAGCTCGCACATCATCGGGGAAAACGTGGGGAAGATGATCGGCATGGTTTCGGAAACCAGCACCGCCACGGATTCCGCGCTCGACTTCGTAAAAAACGTGCTTGGCCAGAGTTCCAACACCGCGGCCGGGCTTCACGACCTCATAGGCTCGCTGGACGCCCTCGGCAAGGAAATATCGGACCTCATGAGCTCGGTGGAACGGGTCTCCCACGATTCCGCGCGAACCGAGGAATCCGTGGTACGCACGGACAAGGCCATCGCGGCCAACATGTCCGACCTCGAGACGCTCCACGCCATAACGGGCACCATAACCGAGGACACCGCATCCATGCTGCGCGAGATAAAAGCGCTCGTGGCGCTGGTCGCCGAGCTAAAAAAAAGATAACATCGCCTCCGGGAACCCTCCCAGGCAAATCGAATCCCCCGGGACGGCGCGGCCCGGAACATAAAATTCCAACCGGAATCACTGGAAAAGACCCGATGGATACGCGAGACTATGTGTATGCCTTCCGAATCCATTCCAGAACTGCCTTCCTGCTCGGATGCGGGATGGGACGATTTCAAAGCGGATTTTCTCGAAAACACCCGACTGGGGCTCTGCGTCGTCGATTCGAACGGCCTCTGCGCAAAGACCAACGCCGGACTCTGCGAGCTTTTACGCCTGACGGCGGGAACTATGACAGGTACCAAATTCCTTGATTGGGTACCCGAAAAATCCCGCGAGGCCGCCCTCCCGCTGCTAGGGCCCGATGCCGGGAAAATAGGCGTCACCGCGGAAATACAGATGAATGGGAGAGCAGGATTTTCGCTGTGGTGCCACGTACAGGCCCAGAAAACCAATTTGGGTTGCACTCTGCTTATCGTTACCGACGACACCGAGCGAAAAATCGCGGAAATGTCGTTTGAGGAAAACGAAAACCTGCTCCGCTCGTGGTTCACCTCGATGCCGCTCGGGCTTCTCTTCCAGAACCACGACGGCGTTATCATGCGGATGAATCACAAAGCCGCGGAGCTTCTGGGCTTGCCTGACGCCGGGATGAAGGACGGCTTGGGCATCGAAGTGCCGAATCGCTTCGTCAAAGAAGACGGCAGCCCCATTTCTTCCGAGGAGATGCCGGGAACACAAGCCCTTAAAACCGGAAAAGCCGTCCAAAACGTCGTAATCGGACTGAACAGGCCGGAAGGAATGCGCTGGCTCAGCCTTAATTCCATCCCCGAATTCCTGGAAGGCGACCCGGAGCCGCGGCGCGTGTATACGACGATAGAGGACATAAGCGCAAAAAAGCAGGAGTGGGACATAGCCCGCCGAGAGCGAGTAGTCAACATGCGCGCGTTCCTGGCCGTAGAAGGTACCGGAATGGGCACCTGGGAATGGAATACGCAGACGGGAGCCGCCGTATTCAGCGAGCGCTGGGCCCAGATTGCCGGATACACGCTCGCGGAGCTGGAACCCGTATCCATAGAGACGTGGAGAAGCCTTCTGCATCCCGAAGACCGGGCGGTGTCGCTGGAACGGCTTCAGACCCATTTCCGGGGAATCAGCGTTTCCTACGAGGACCGCTGCAGGATACGCCACAAGAGCGGCGGATGGATCTGGGTCTTGAACCGCGGCAAGGTATTTGAGTGGACGCCCGAACATAAGCCTCTCCTGATGCTCGGGACGCTCGTGGACATCCACAAGTCGGTAACGCAGGAACTGGCGCTGGTAGAGGCGCGCGAACAGGCGGAAAAAGCCAATCGAGCGAAGAGCGACTTCCTTGCCAACATGAGCCACGAAATTCGCACGCCGCTGAACGGGATCATCGGAATCTCGGACTTGCTGGCGGAGACAAACCTGGACGGGGACCAGGCTAAAATGATCGGGATGCTCAGGCTGTCGGGTAAAACGCTTCTGGAACTGGTCAACTCCATCCTGGACCTTTCCAAGATAGAGGCGCACAAGATCGAGTTGGAAAACGTAGAAACCGACCTCCTGGAACTCTTGAGCGAACTGCTTTCGGTGATGAACGTACAAGCGCGCGGCAAAAAGATAAAGCTGGAATGCGACATCGATTCCTCGGTGCCGAGGATCGTGGAGATCGACAAGTTCAAGCTCAGGCAGATACTGACGAACCTGCTGGGCAACGCGCTGAAGTTCACGGAAAAAGGCTCGGTTTCGCTGCGCGTAGACGCGAGGCAAGGACAAGGGGCGGGAACATGGCTGCTCAATTTTTCCGTTTCGGACACGGGCATAGGGATAGAGCCCGAAAAAACCGATCTGCTGTTCCGGAAATTCAGCCAGGTTGACGCGGGCATGAGCCGGCAGTTCGGCGGAACGGGACTCGGCTTGGCGATATCGCGCGAACTCGTCAGGCTGATGGGCGGGGAGATAGGGGTGGAAAGCGAGCCCGGAAAAGGAAGCAGGTTTTTCTTTACGATAAATGCGATCGGGGTCCAGGGAGTCGCCGCGCGCGCAAGCCATAAAAAAAAGATACCCCTGCCCGTTCCGGAAAAAACCGACGCCCGTATCCTCGTCGTGGAAGACAACGAGGTAAACATGCTTATCGCAGCCAAGATGCTGTCGAAGATGGGCTGCTCCTGCACTAAAGCCTACAGCGGATTCGCCGCCATCGACGAGCTTAAAAAGAACTCGTTCGATCTCCTGCTCATGGACATACAGATGCCCGAGATGGACGGCGTCGAGACGACGCGCAGGATAAGGCAGGGCGAAGCCGGCGCGGCGGCCGCGAAAGTACCCATACTCGCCCTTACGGCAAACGCCATGAACGAAGACAAGGAGCGCTATCTGGCGGCGGGCATGAACGGCCACCTCTCCAAACCTGTTTCCGCAGAAGAGCTTCAAACCTGCATACATAGGATTCTCGGAGACTGGAAAGCTTCCTCCTCGGGGCAATCCTCGCCTGACAACAAACGCCAAGAACCGCCCTGTCAGACGTGCAAACCTCCGCTATTGGATCTTTCCGCGCTTGCTTAGCGATGCCAGGACGACATGGATTTTATCGCCGAGATCCTGGGTATCTTCACGCGCGACATCGGGCAAAAGACGGAGGCGCTCGGAAAGGCCATCGAGGCATCGGACGATATTACGATAATGAAGCTGGCCCACGGAATAAAGGGCATGGCGGCGAACATATCCGCGCTGTCGGTTTCCGCCCTTGCGTCCGAGCTTGAAAAAGCCGGAAAAGCAGCCGAAAAGCAGAAATATTCGGCCTTATTCCGACAGTTGGCGGATGCAGCCGGAAAAACCGTCGCCGAAATCGGACGTATATTGGCTCAAGGGAACAGGCTGCCCTAAAACGCTTTCCGCGAAACCACATACGGACCGTTCGCGGAAAGATCCGCTTATTCCACGCGCCGGCCGGCATTCCGTGTTATAATAGCCCCATCATCACTCTCGAAGGAAATTGAACATGTCCGACAGTTATAAAATTATCGAACGGCCTTATTACCTGCCCATCAAGGACGAAGTCGAGGTTTTCCAGAAAGCCTGGCTTGAAAAAGTACCCGTTTTACTGAAAGGCCCCACGGGTTGCGGCAAGACGCGCTTCGTGGAGTTCATGGCATGGTTCCTGGCGGAGAAGGTGGGCAAGAGCAGACCCCAGCCCAACGGCATCGGCGCGCTGCACACGGTTTCCTGCCATGAGGACCTGACCGCGCGCGACCTCATCGGCCGATTCATCATGAAGGGCGGCGAGGCCGTGTGGGTGGACGGCCCGGCGACGACGGCCGTGCGCACGGGCGGCATCCTGTACCTCGACGAAGTCGTGGAGGCAAGGAAAGACGTCGCGGTGGTGATACACCCGCTGACCGATCACCGGCGGATGCTTCCCATCGACACGCTGGGCCAGCAGATCCAGGCGCCGGATTCGTTCATGGTGGTGGCGTCCTATAACCCCGGCTACCAGAGCGTCCGGAAAAACCTCAAGCCCTCCACGAAGCAGCGCTTCATATCCATAGACTTCGACTACCCGCCCGCGGAAAAAGAAAGCGCCATCGTGGCCGCCGAGGGAGGCGTTGACGACGCCATGGCCGAAAAACTCGTGCTGCTGGCCAACGACGTGCGCAACATCGTTACCATAGACCTGGAGGAAGGCGTCAGCACGAGGGCGCTCATCCACGCGGCCAGGCTCATCAAGCGCGGCATGACGGCCAGGCGCGCGTCCTCGCTGGCCATCGCCCAGACCGTCAGCGACGAGTCCGAGGAGATAGCTGCCGTGGAAGTGATTATCGGCAACATTTTCCAGTCCTAGACAGCGATGACGATGAAAGACGACCAGGGGGCAAGCGCAGCGCGGCTTGCCGACCTTCAGCGAAATCTCGCCTCTTTCTATCCCCACCTCCTGCATGGGTACCTGGACTTGGTGCAGACGCTGGGGGGGCCGGCCGTCCTTGCCCCCCGCGACCTGGAACTGCTGTCCAACCTGGTTTTAGGCAGCCAGCAAATTTTCGTGGACAGGAAAACCGTGTGGCTCGCGTGGCAGCGCCGGGAACTGTACGCCTACACGCAGGCGCTCACCTGCCTGCATGACACAGGCCCCTTGAGCGCGGGGGTTTTCGCGGCGCTCTATCCCGCCATGAGCCACCCGCTGGACGCCGTGATGCAGGCCATCCTCGACTACGCCGCGAGCGGAGTCCCCAAAATGGACGTGAAAGGCAGGCTCGTCGCGTGGGCCTTCGCAAGCCCGAATCCGCTCGACCGCTCCACGATTCTCACGGGCTTCGGCTGCGTGGCCAGGCAAAGCCCGGGCATCATGAAGCGCCTCGCGGAAACTCTGGATAAATACTTTACAAAGCGTCCGCTTTCGAGCCTCAAGGCCTGGCTTACGCGCGGGTTCAGCCTGGTGCACTCGTGCCGCGTCGAGGAGGCCAGCGCCTACCTTACCCTGCAGTCCCGCGAGAGCAGGGCGTTCCTTGGGCTGAAAGGCGCGCTATTGCGGGAAGAGCAGGAAATACTCCGAATCTTCACCGCAAGCCGCTGCGGCATCGGCTTTAATATTTTATCTCAGGAAATTTCCGCGTTTCTCTCGCCCCGGGCCTACACGGACGGCAAGAGCATATTCCTGCCGCCCGAGACGAGCGTATTTTCCGACAACGACCTGAACCGCCGGTCCTATTCGGCGCTCACCGCGCTCATCGCCGGCCTCATAAGCTCGGGCACCTACGGCTTCGACCTGAACGTCTGCGAATTCCGATTCGAGCTCGGCAAGCGCTACGGCAAGCTCATACCGCCCATAAACCCGAACGTGATGCTCGAGTACTCAGGCAGGATCAAGGCGGTGCGCGAGCGTCGGGGAAACATCATCGAGCTGGTTTTCAAGACGGGCAGGCCGCTCGTGGTCCTGGAAACCGACATCGAGCGATTCTGGTTCAAGTTTCCCACGCCCCACTTCGCGGCCGTTATATTTACCTTGCTGGAACTCTCCAGGGTTGAATCGGCGCTATGCCGCCGCTATGAGGGTTTGCGCCAGGATTTCGAGCGCATGAACCGCGCGGTGGCATACCTGGTACCGGCCCAAGCGGACTCGCAAGGCGGCGGCCTGGAGGCTTTCCTGGCTGCCGTGCGGCACGTGCATCTGCTCCGCCTCGACGCCGCGGGGGCGGTGGCCGCGTCGAGGGCCGCCTGCGCCGCCGGAGGAATTGCGCTGCGCAAGGTTATCGGCGAGATAGACAGGCAGTTCGAGAGGATACGGGAGGCAGAATCGAGCGTCCAGACGAGCGCCGACTGTACATTTAAAATATATAACGCATTTTTCGAGGTATTCCCGGTCTCGAGGTTCGCCGGAGGTTCCGAGGCGATACTGCGCTGGGTAAACCCGCTCGACCCGGCGCTGGAGCCGGCCATCGTGGCCGACGCGAGCCCGGAGCTGTTCGCCCACCACGCCGAGCGCCCGATGCTGCCGCCCGGCGACGAAAGCGACATCCAAAGCATCGACCTTACCAGGAACGCTCCGGAAAAGGAGATAAAGGAAACCATCCAGGCGGAGATCGCCAGGAAGGCGGTGAAACTCTTCGCCTATCCCGAATTCGACAACGACCAGAAACGCTACCTCCGCAGGCACAGCATCATCTCGGAACGCCTGCTTGAACCGGGGGACGACACCTGGTACGACACCGTCGTAAAGACCCACCGGCAGCTGCAAACGCGCATGGTCAAGAAATTCCAGTCCATGCAGCCCGAGGAAGTGGAGCTTACGCGACGCTGGTACGACGGCGACGACATCCACCTGGGCGACGCGATGGACTACGCCGTGGATCTGCTGCGAGGGGCCACGGGCGACGACCGCATCTACCAGCGAAAAACCGTGAACGTGCGGAGCGTCGCCCTGCAGATCCTGGTGGACGCCAGCTCGTCCACCAAGGATGAGGTTAACGGCATTCCGGTGATCGACATGGAAAAAACCGCCCTTGCCCTCCTGGGTTCCGCCCTGCACAAGATCGGGGATACTTTCTCCATAGCGTCCTATAACTCCAACGGGGCCGACAAGGTTAATTTTTTTATAGCCAAGGATTTTTCGGACCCCTGGACCAGGCGCGTCCGCTCGCGCATAGATTCCATAAGCCCGTGGTCGGCCAACCGCGACGGCTGCGCCATCCGCCATGCCGTGAACCGGCTCTCCGCCCAGCGGCAAAAAACAAAAATACTGCTGCTGCTCTCCGATGGCGTCCCTGCGGATCCCGGCTACGGGCAGGAGGACGGCACCAAGACATCGGCGTACGCCCTCGAAGACACCAGGCGGGCCATACTCGAGGCGCGCCGCTCCGGAATCATCCCCTTTTGCATCACCATCGACGAGAAGGCGAAGGACTATATCGGCCACCTCTATGGCGACTACAGCTACTCCGTGCTCAGCGACATAAACTTCCTGCCCCAGCGACTTGCGAGGCTGTACGTCCGCCTCACCAAATAGCGGGCGCAGAGGCGCCTAATACCCCGCAATGGCCCAATCCGCTTGACAGGACAAGCGTCGGCTAACGATACTGTGGAACAAACGAGGAACAATGCCTACAATGATCAACGACCTTCAAATAATCCTCTGCCTCACGTATTTGACCAACGCGGGGCTCTCGATGTTCCTTGCCGGTTCCGGAAGGAATTTCAAAGGCGCGTGGCTGTGGGTGATCGCGCAAATCCTCATGGCCCTGGGCACGGTCGGCGATGCGCTGCCGATTCAGGCGCCGTCATGGATTCCCTTTATAGTGGGAAACAGCGCATATGCGGCAGCCAGCGTCCTTTACTCGCACTCCGTATGGGTATTCCGCTTCAAGCCGCGCTTTCCGCGCTGGCTGTACGGCATGATAGCCCTGCAGGTAATAACATTCTGCGCGGCGTTCACGCAGCCATACCTGACGCGCACCCTCGTGTTTTCCGCGTGGATGAGCATCGGCCCCCTCGTCACCGCCGCGCTGCTGCTGTGGAAAGTGGAACGGCGTTTCTGGTTTCCCAATACGCTCACCGCTCTCCCGTTCCTCTTTTTAGGCCTCGCCTCCATCAGCCGACTCATCGTTCTTTCCATACTTTCCAATAAAAACGAGGTAAGCTACGGAAGCCAGCAAAACATCTGGTACATGGCCGGCGCGATCCTTTTGTCCACCATCACGCTGTTCGGCTATTTTATGATGAGCTGGCTGCAAACCGTGCAGGTACTCAGCAAGAAAGACAAGGAAATCGAGGCGCGCAATGCCAAACTCGTGGAGGCGGGCCGCTCCAAGGACTTGTTCTTCGCCATCGTGGCCCACGACCTTCGCGGACCGATAGGCGGCGCCGCCCGCTACGTTCGCAAGCACCTGTTCGCAAATATGTCCGGACTGGAATCCAAGTATGCCGAGGTCGAAACGCTTGCGCTGTCGCTGGACAAGACATATGAATTCCTGGAAAAATTGCTCTGGTGGTCCCGCTCGCAACTTGAAGGCTGGGCACCTGCCAAGATCGAGATTTCCCTGGAACAATGCCTCAAGCACGCCGTAGAGCTCATACAATCCAGATCCTCGCTAAAAAACAATACCATACGATTGGCGCCGCCTCCCTATCCGAGAATCTGCGCCGACCCGGAATCCGTCCAGGTAATCCTGAACAATCTGCTGTCCAACGCGGTTAAATACAGTCAACCGGGCGGGGAGATACGCATCGGGGTACGCGAGGAAGCCGGCTACTGCCGAATCGACATAGAAGACGAGGGAGTAGGCATGGACCAGACCACCCTGGACAGGCTGTTCCGCATCGAGGACAAACTTTCCACGCTGGGCACGTCGCAGGAGATGGGAAACGGCCTGGGCCTGATACTGGCAAAGAGCTTGGCCGAACGCAACGACGGCAGGATCACCTTGGAAAGCCAATTAGGAAGCGGTACTAGGGCGAGCCTCGTGCTGCCCTGCAGCGGCTGCTGCTAGCGCAAGAAAGACTGTCGCCTTTCCTGGACCACAGCCCCTGGATCGACACTCCAGGCTCGTGTCGGCCTTTACACAAGTCAGCATAAATAATAAACACGTTCACTATTGACAGATCCGCAGACAGCTCCTATAATGAACATGTTCATTATAGGAGGCTCCCATGCAGACCTTAAAACCCGAGCTCCGGGACCTGATCCTGGAAACCTGCCGCCAAGCCTTCCGCGCCAACATCTACGAAGCCCTCACCATGCGGAGCATTGCGCAGAAAGCATCCATCTCCACAGGCAACCTCTACCGGTACTTCAAGAGTAAAGACGATATTTTCATGTGCGTGCTTACGATGGAGCAGGAAAAAAGAATAAAAATCATCTTAAAAGACATAGAGCATGGAGAGAACGCGTATAAAAAACTGGAAATATACGGGAAGTCATATTTCAAGTACAGCAAAAACCATCCGGAGGAGCTTGCCTACGGCATCCGAAGATTTTACGCTCAAGGCAGCGAGGGTGAACTGAGCCCCGAGATCAAGCTCGAACAAGGCGCAATCCAGGACAGGCTCATGAATCGGTTCCACGAAATAATACATGAAGGCAAGGCCGACGGCAGCCTCCGACCTGAACTCGACCCGGATACATCGATAAAATTCCTCACAACGAGCCTCCGCACGGCCATGTATCAAGTCATAATAACCCGAAGCGAGCCGGAACCTTTCTTTTATACTTGCCTGGATTATGCCCTGCAAGCCCTGGCGGCAAGGCGATAATCAAGATAATTATAATAAATTCACTAAGGATGGGAGCAAGCAAACATGAAACAAACGCGGTATCCTTCAGTTCTCCACGCTTACCTGGCGACGATGGAACATCAGCGCGGGGAGATTAATCGGCCGAAAGTCCTGGATTGCGGAGCAGGAACCGGAAGCGGAGAAATACCGCCGCTGGGGCTTTTCAGCGAGGCGGGGTACGATTGCCTGGGTATCGATATCTCGCCGGAACGGCTCGACAATGCGCGGGCGTCAACCAGAGAACTGAGTCTGGAAATGAAATTCATGCAGGCAGACATGCGCCGACTGCCTTTCGAAAGCGACAGTTTTGATTTTATCTACGAGTACAATTCGCTGCCGCATCTTACAAAAGCAGATACTGGGATAGCAATAGCCGAAATGCGCCGGGTTCTGCGCAAAGGAGGGCTCTGCTTCCTCGGCTTCATGTCGCTCGATTCCTGGCCCATCCTCGGCAGGCGAATCGGCGACGGTGAGTTCAGCCTCGTGGAAGGTTCGGAAACGGTAACCCACAGCGCCTTCGCCGACGACGAGCCTGACCGGTATTTCGGAGACTGGACGCTTGTACAAAAAGAAAAAAACAGGAGATGGTATCGCGAATGGTCGGAACGGCAGAATCTCGAGGACTGGATGCGCTGGTACGATCCCGCCCACAGCGATCTGAGCGAATCGGAATGGAACGCCTTGTATTCCGGGCGAATCGAGAAAAGCAACAACAGCCAGCTGTTTTATGCAGTAAGGAAGCCGTAATGAACCAAGCCGCGTTGAAACAGGAAATACTGGCCCTGCACCGGCAATTCATCGAGGCCCACCTTCGCAACGAGGTCGAGTCGTCTAATTTCAAGTAGCTCTCCAGAAGCCATCGCGGGAAGAAAAGATTACAACTGCAGTTCCATCTCAAACTGCGAAGCCAGAAGCTTGAATCCGCGCTTGACGAGTAATCCACGGCTGGCCGCATCATCGCGCTGGATATTGTCCGCCCTAACCCGTCCACCAGCCCTCATGCCTTCCGCGAGCGCTGTATCAAGCAGCGCCATGCCTATGCCCTGTCGTCTTTTGGAAGCTTTTACTTGAATAGCCATCAACCAGGAGAGTTCGCGGTGAAACGCGGCGAATCCTACCGCTTCCTTCTCCTCGCGGGCGATGTAATAGGAAATATCGGTGCCCGAGCGCTTCTGGGACTCGAAGCCGCATTCCCATGACAGCGGCCATTCCGCTGTACGGACGAAGTCCCGGGTTTCCGATGAATCGCCCTCCCCGATTACGATGCCGGATGGTCCAGACTCAAACGCTGGTACCCGCCGGGTGCTTTCCGAAACGCGGATATCGAAGCAATCCAGTTCCCGCATCACGCGAAATCCAGTTTTTTCGTACGCCCGTACCGCAGCTTGATTTTCCTGCAGCACCTCAAGCACGAAGCGCCGCACGCCGCGACTGCGCAATTCAGGCAAAGCCTGATTAAACAGCGCTCCCGCGAATCCCTTTCCCCGCCATTCTTTTTTTATCCCGGTAGCGGAATCGAATGCGGCTAGTCCGTCCCTTCCCGGCCCTACGCCGACGAGCGTGAAGCCGACAAGTTCGTCCCCGGAAAATAGACCGGGGCTTACGGACAGATCGACGCCGTTCTTCCGCGAACGCAACTCAAGAAACCGTTCAGTCATATAGCTCATGTCCAGCGAGTAATCCGCAAACGACGACTGCATGGCGCTATGAATGCGACGCCAGGAAATATCGGCAAGAAAACGAATACTGGTACCTGATTTAGGGGAATCTATCACGTTAACATCCTTTCTGATATAAGCCAGTGAGATTTTCCGTAAGATTTCCGGCAGGACAATCGGAATCCCATGCTGGATTATTAGTTCAATATTGAATTATGTCAATCGCTTCACTTCATCTTTTTCCTATCAGGGCTTGCCGCGAAAGGGTTATGCCGCTACAACTGAACCATGGGATTCAGACAGCCACAAAAAGCCGTGCCTCTAAAACTTTTACTGATAACGGTGACGCTTGCGTTCACGCCTATGCTCAACGCGAGCGACGGTTTAATACAGGAAGATCCCGGATTCGCCATCCGATATTTCGGTACGGCTTGTTTCATCCTTGAGTATCAGGGGAAAATCATATGCATCGATCCCGGCGACTTCCTGACCGCCCGGCTGACAAAATTACAGGCGAGCTCGCTGCCCCCCTGCGACTTGATACTCGTCAGCCATGCCGATTTTGACCACCGAAACCGCCTTGCGCTGGTGCCCCGAAAACCAGGCTGTACCATCTTAGGCACCAAAGAACTCGCGAATTCATTCCCCTCGCTCGACGTGGATGCTTCTGGTCGTTACGAAACCGACTGGATTACCGTAGACGCCCTTCCGGTTACCCATGCCTTGAGACCCAGAGTGGAACATGTCGGTTTTCGCATCGTGCTCAACGGCAAAACCCTGCTCTTCATGGGCGATGGGCATACCGCGCAAGCACCGTTGCCAAAATTCCCCGACTACCTGTTCGTCACGATTGGAGGTTTCAAGGCGAATCCCGCGAGCGCAGCCGCCTTGGCAATATCGCTCGATGCCCGCAACGTCATTCCCATGCACTGGGAACGACTGTTCCGCTCCGCGAGTCGCGTTATCCGCTTGCGCAACCTCCTCTGGAATAAAAAACCCAGGGTTCTCCTGCCCGAAATCGTAGCTCTTTCGCCTGTAACGTTATAATTAATTTTTCCCTTGCCCAAGGAACACCGCTGTAGTAATATCCTCCATTCGTTCAAAATACCGAATTCAAGGAAATGGTCGATGACAAAAAAAGCATTCTTTTTCCGTTACGCAAAAGGGCATATCGGCAAGCTTGTCCTTCTCATGTCGCTTACCCTGGGAGCCACGGCCACTGCCTTGGCCACCCCGCAGCTGATACGTAAATTCCTCGACGACGCCCAAGCCAAGGCGTCCTACTCCCATCTCATCTTCACCGCATTGGTCTTCATGGCTCTTGCCCTTCTCGAGCAGGCCCTGGGGCTCGTGCGCTTCTACATAGGCGAACTCATAGCCTGGAAGGCCACGAACCACCTGCGGGAAGACTTGGCCAGGCATTGCCTGCGGCTCGACATGAACTTCCACAAGACCCACAAGCCCGGAGAGCTCCTGGAACGCGTGGATAACGACGTCAACGAGACGCGAGGCTTTTTCTCGTCGCTGTTCACCGATATCGCGGCGACCATACCGCTTTTTATCGGCGTCATCACCTTCCTTTGGATCGAGGATTGGCGTCTGGGCGCAGGTGCCTTTTTACTGACCCTTGTCGCTGCTTTGATATTTCCCCGCATCAACAAAGCCAGGATCCCGCTTTTTACACAAGTACGCGAGGTTCACGCCCAGCTGTCGGGCGACCTGCAGGAGTGGATACAGGGACGCGAGGACATCCAGGCGTCGAGCTCGGTAAACGTAATGATGAATCGCCTGCAGCAGCGTTACGGCCAGCGTTACAAGGCATCGCTCAAGCTGCTGCCCACCAATACGCTTGCCAACTCCATGCCTATACTCATAATCGGCCTGAGCTACGCATTGGCATACACGATGAGCTCGGGAGTCTTCGGAGCCGCAATGCCGGTAAGCGGCCTGGCCATGGTACTTCTCTACCTCGACAAGCTGCAGCAGCCGATATATACGTTTCAGTGGAGTTTGGATTCGCTCGCGACGGCAAAGGCGAGCCTGGGGCGAATAGCCGAGTTCCTCGACGAGAAATCAAGCCTGAAGAACGGCGAGAACACCCTCGAGCGCAAGGAGGGCCTGCACCTGCGCATAGAGGACGTATCCTTCGGCTATGACGAAACCGATGTGCTTAAAAACATCTCGCTCGAGCTCAAGCCAGGCGAACGCCTGGGATTATTGGGCCGCACGGGCAGCGGCAAGACTACCCTCACCCGCCTCGTCATGCATCTCTACGAGCCGAGGAGCGGTCGCATCCTCTTTGGAAGCGGCGTTACTTTTTATGAACCCGGAGAGCTTCTGCCCGGCTGCCTGGACGGCATGGCGGCCATGGTAACCCAGGAAGTTGAGCTGTTCCAGGCGTCGGTGCGCGACAACCTCACGCTCTTCAACCATGGAATTTCCGACGAGGCCGTCATGGCCGCGCTGGAGTCTGTCTCCATGACCGACTGGCTCGAGAGGCAGCCCAAAGGCCTCGACACGCGGCTTAACGGCGCATCGGGACTGTCCGCCGGCGAAGCCCAGCTCCTGTCCATCGCCAGGATATTCCTCCGCAACCCGGCGCTGGTCATCCTCGACGAAGCTTCGTCCCGCCTTGACCCGGCCACGGAGCGCAAAATGGAGCATGCGGTCGCAAGCCTTCTCAAGAACCGAACGGCCATCATCATCGCCCACCGCCTGGACACGGTGCAGAAAGCAGACCGCATCGTCATTCTCGAACAGGGGCGCATCGTGGAGGAAGGCCTCCGCGTCGATCTCATCCAAGATCCCGAGAGCCGCTTCAGCGGACTCCTTCGGACCGGCATGGAGGCCGTACTGGCATGAAACTATTGCAATACCTGTTCCGCCTCGCGCAAGCCTTTCCACGGCACGTCGCGCTCTATTTCGCCGCATGCCAGATCGACTACGCCGTGGCGATCCTGCTCGGCGGCTACGTCGCCCGCGGATTCCTGAACCATCTGAGCGGCGCCGTAAAAGATTCCCTGGACCTCAGGGCGGCCTTGAGCCTGCTCGCCGTTTCGCTCGTCCTGACCGTCGCCACCCAGGCCGTTTCCATGTATTCATCGATCACGGTCATGCGACAGTCCATGTCCCTCATCTGCCTCAACATCATGGAGCGCATTTTCAAGCGCCCCGGCGGACTTGCCCTGCCGGAAGACAAAGGTAAACGCCGCCCCATCAGCGAGGGACAGTGCCTCAACACCTTGAGCAACGACACGATGACAGTTCCGGGCATGTTCAATTTCCTGTTCAACATGAGCGCCATCTGCCTGGCGGGAATCGTCGCGTTCTGGATCATGTATTCCATACAGCCCTTCGTAACGCTGGTCGTGTTCCTGCCGCTGGCGGGGCTGTTCGTAACCATCAATGCCCTGAGCAAAAAAATCGAGCCGCTGGCCAAGAAGGCCCGCAGGTCGGCCGGCGAGGTCAGCTCGATGCTTTCCGACATGTTCAACTGCGTGCAGACCGTAAAAACCTCCGCGGCGGAAGAGTATTTCATAGAAGAGTTCCGTCGGCGCAACCGGCAGCGCCTGGCCGATTCCCTGAAATCAGAACTTTTCTTCACGCTGCTCCGCGGCCTCAACTCGGGCCTCATAGAGATAGGGGCCGGCATCATACTCCTGGCCGGGGCTGCGTCCATGCAGAAGGGAACCTTTACGGTAGGCGACTTCATCCTGTTTACCTCCTACCTGTGGGCCGTCCTTGGAATCTTCCGCTGGGGCGGCAACCTCATTACGGAGATCAAGCGCAACAACGTTTCCATAGGCCGCATGGAAGCCCTGATGCGCCCCGAGCCGCCCATGGCCCCGGTCAAGAAGCGGAAGCTGAACTTGCTCAAGGTTCCATCGGAAGCGCTCCACATAGACCACGCCTCCTGCGCCCCCCTGCAAACGCTCGAGGTGAGCGGCCTGTCCTTCCGCTACCCTTTCCTCAAAGAGGTGCTGGAAGCGGAAGCGGACGATGATCAGGAAGAAGACGAAGACAGTGAAGCGTCCGTGGAAACGAAAGCGGAAAAGAAGGAGGAAGCGGAACAGACAGCCCAGGCGTTCGGCATTCAGGATATCGATTTCAGCCTAAAGGGAGGCAGCCTCACCGTGATAACCGGCACCATCGGCTCAGGCAAGACCACGCTTCTCCGGAGCCTCCTTGGACTGCTCCCCGCCGATGCGGGAACCGTACGCTGGAACGGTGCGGAAGCCCCGCTCTCCACCGAGCTTGAGCGAAGCCGATTCTGGGAAGCCCCGCGAAGCGCCTATACCCCGCAAGTCCCCAGACTTTTTTCCGAGAGCCTCCAAGAAAATATCCTGCTGGGCATTCCGCCGGAATCCGTATCGATACCCGACCTTGTCGCCCAGGCCTGCCTCGAACAGGACCTCAAGGAAATGACGGCGGGCCTCGAAACAGCCATCGGCCCCCGGGGAGTCAGGCTGTCCGGAGGCCAAGTACAGCGAGCAGCCGCAGCCCGCATGTTCGCGCGGCGAGCGCACTTCATGGTCCTGGACGACATCTCCAGCGCCCTTGACGTGGAGACCGAGCGAAAACTCTGGGACAGGCTGGCAGGCCGGCCGGAACGCAGCACCTTCCTCGTCGTAAGCCACCGCGAGGCCCTGCTGCGCCGCGCGGACCAGATACTGCTCATGGACGGAGGCCGCATCGTTTCCCGCGGCAGCTTCGAGGAGCTCGCCTCGGAATCGGAACTTTTCCGCAGCCTCCTTAGGCAGCAAGAAAAAGTCGGGATTCCCCTCCAGCCGGCGGTTCAGGAAATTTAAAAAGGGGAAGTCTCCCCTTGCGCTCCATAAAAAAGCCCGGGACAACCCGGGTTTTTGTTATTGCGCTATCCCCTCCAATGCCCCGCTCCCGTCCGGCGCAATATACATTACCATAATCAGGCAGGGATTCTCATTGCCCCATTCGTTATAGAGAACGTCCAGCGGCTTAAAGCCAACGCTCGCGTAAAACAACCTGGTTCTTTTATACTCTTCCGATTCACGCGACTCGTCTAAAGTCTTTACTTCCAAAAAGCGATATTTTTGTTGCTTCGCGTAGCTTACTATTTCCTTCATAAGCCTCTTTCCGATACCCTTATGATGGTAGTCAAGCTTTATGCCCATCACGTAGAGCTCCAGCGCATAGTCGCTATTGCGCTTCAGCGAGGCAAAGCCGATAGTATCGTCGCCGTTTATTATACGAAGAAAGGGTTTATCCATAACGCCGTCGCAATATTCCCGATTCGATTCCGGAATCCCGAACCACAGGGGCAGGGAGCACAGAATCGTTTCGCAGATAGAGGCTTTAAGCCCAGGGTCGTCTATGAAATCAATTTTCCCGAACATTGAATGCTCCTCGATTACGGTAATGGTTTGCGCGTAAGACCCTTATACGCCCGCTTATTTGACGACCGGGAATCCGAATTTCTGGTAGATGTTGTCCCGGTCCACGGTCGGGTTCTGCTTCCCGTCCGCGAGCAGGGGAACTTCCCGGGTTACGTACTCCTTGAGGCTATCGATGCCCACTGTCCCATCCACCGACGCGGCCTTCCCCTTCAAGGCGTTGATCACCTGGTACGTGAAGAAACCATTACCTACCTCTTCGCTCTCGTAGCTGAATTCGCCGCCTCTGCAGGAAGAGAAGACGACGGCGCCGCTCCTCCTTATCAGGTCGTTGTAGATAAAGCGATCCTTCTCCAGGAGCCAAACCCGCTTTGCGCTCGGGCCGGTCTGATTTTTCACTACGACGCTCAGCCCCCGCTCGGAACCGATTGCCCTCGATCTGATTCCACGATTGCTGGCCATCGCGAAGTAACCGGACTGGACTTCCTCGTCCACTTCTCCCGATTCGCAGGTGTCCATGAGGAAAAGCTTGTTCCGCGGCGCGACGCCCTGCAAGAGATCCTCGATCGTCTCGAAGGCGGCCGCGGTTCCGGCAAGATTCTCTATGTTGGTTTCGTAGGTCACGTAATAGTAGGTCGCGTCCCTATCCGTGTCGTGGATGCCGTGGCCGGCGATGAAAAGCACGAAGGTGTCGTCCGGCTTCGCGTTCTTGAGAAGCGCTTTTGCGTTCCCCATATTCTCGACAGTGCACTGCTCATTTGCGTAGACCTTCGCGTATACGTTGGCGAATTGACCTTTCATCTTGCCGAAGACTGCGCCGAGATCGATCGCGTCCTTGTCGGCGTATTTGAGATTAAGCTTGCTGTCTTTGTATTTTGATACGCCGAAGCCGATGTAGTAGAGGTCGGGCTTTGCCGGACTAGGCGGAGCATAACTCGCGCTTGTCAAGGCGCGATAGGATTCGGCTCCCCTCTCGTTCATGCAGGAGATTTCAATCTTGTTTGCGCCTGGGGTCAGCTCAATCCTCTCTCGCAGCTCAAGCTTCGCGCCAGGCGCCGTCGAAGCGTCGACGCTCCTGCCGTAGCTTCCGAAAAGCGGCACGTCGTTTACGAAGACATTGTAGCGCTTGACCCGATAATCCGCATCGTACAAGGTGAAGAGAAGTTCCAGGTATTTGCCCTGCTGGGTGGCCCCGGCGATCCGCGCCTCGGGAACGCGATAATCCGCGACTATCAGCGATTCGTCCGGGCTGCCGTTCTTATCGACGAAGCCGAGTCGCTTAAGGCGCTTCAAGTATTGATTTTTATAGTGCTCGATCAGCAAGGGATCGGCAAACGGTATCTTCTGCAGGATTTTGTCGGGCCGGTTGTTTTTCACGGCGAACTGGTCCACGCTCCAGAAATCCAAACCCCGCGCCACAGTTACGAGTTCTCCGCCCCGGCCGCTCGAGTCCCAGTACCCCTCATTGTCTATTACCATCCACTGCTGGTTATCGGCATTGCAATTAGCGATAAAGGCGACCCATTCATCGTTCTTCAAATTCCACAGCCGCACCGAGCCATCGGCGGAGCTGGATATGGCAAAAGCGCCGTCCGAAGAGAAGGCGACCGAATAAACCGCACCGGCATGGCCCTTGAATACCTTCAGCTTATACGGTGCTACGGTGCAATCCCAGAGTATGACATCTCCTTCGCGGGTCCCGAACAGTAGTCTATCATCGCCGCTATCGTATTTGGCCGTCGACGACGAATCGCATGCGATTGAATTGATTTGGATAAAATATGGAAAATTGAGCCATCGCCACTTGGTTTCGTCCGTGCTCCAATATCCGTCCGCGGTCACGTAGGGGCCATAATATACGCTGCGTCCATTCTGCGAGATCGCGAGACTGTTCGGGACTTGATCCACGGTCACTGATCTTTCCCGCACTCCCGGCCCCTTCCAAAGGCTAAGAGTCTTGTCCGAGGAACCCGAGGCGAAGAAGTTCCCGTCTTTGCTGTAGGCCAGGGCTGTAACGCCGGAACTGTGTCCGGTAAAGGCGGAAAGCAGCTTTCCGGACAAGGCGTCCCATTGCCGTATATTGCCGCTCGAGCCGCTGTCTCCCGAAAGAATCCTCGCGCCGTCGGGCGAGAAGCAGACCGAGGTTACGACGCTCCCATGGCCGCTGAGCGTACTGAGTGCGCTTCCCGTCGTCGTGTCCCATAGCTTGACGCTCTGGTCCCAGGAAGCCGATGCCGCCCTGCCGCCGACGGGCGAAAATGCCACGGAACTCACCTGCTCGGAATGGCCTTTCAGGGTGTACGCAAGCTTGAGAAAATCAAGGCTCCAGAGCTGGAGCCTATTGTCCGCGCGATAAGCGACGCTCGCTCCCGACAGCATGCTTTTGCCGTCCGGCGAGATAGCCGCCGAATTGACAACCGGGAAACGTGCCAAGGCGCCGGATAATTTCAGATCCCTTCCACTCGCGGTTTCCCAGAGCAAAAGCCTGCCGCCATAAGCCCCGGAAAAAACAGTGGCCCCGTCGGGTGTGAACAGGGCAGTCTTGATGGCCTCGGGCGGCCCGCTGTAGCGCCTGATCTCGGCACCAGTGGAATTGTCCCAGAGGCGAACTGTCTTATCGGCGGAACTCGAAATGATTGTTTTACCGTCGGGCGAGAATGCGGCGGAATAGACTCTGTCACCGTGTCCGGCAATCGTCCTGATCTCCTTGCCCGAAGCTAGATCCCAGAGCTTTATCGTCTTGTCTGCCGAACAGGAAAGAATGGTCTTGCCGTCGGGCGAGAAGGCCACCGAGTACACACGATCGCTATGTCCTTTAAATGACTTCGGCCACGTGCCGTTCACGATATCCCAGATTTTAATCTCATTCGAGTTTTCCCACGACCCCAGGGGAGTCCATCCTCCCGTCGCGGCGAGCGCGCCGTCGGGAGAGACGGCGATCGAGGCTATTGCAGCAGTGCGCTCGGAGAAAGTCCTCTCCAGGGTACCGGATGCGAGGTCCCAGAGATACAGGTTGGGAGTTCCCGACGGCGTATTAAACGAACCTCCCATCCCCGTCAGGACATGCATCCCGTCGGGGGTAAAGCACGCGGCGTAGGTAATGAGCCATTCCGAATGGTACATCCGCCGCACATCGTAACCGGTACGCAGGTCCCAAATCCTGATCGTATGGTCCTCGCCGACCGATAAGGCGTGCTTACCGTCTGGTGCGAACGAGAGGTCCGTAACAGCGGCCGTATGGCCCGAAAAAGTGCGTATAAGCACGCCGCTTTCCCTGTCCCAGAGCTTAATCGTGTTGTCGCGTGAAGAGCTTAGAGCGTATTTGCCGTCCGGCGAAAGGGCTGCCTTTTCCGATCCAAAGGCTGAGCTCTGCTGGATGCTGACCCTGGGCAGGGAATCTGCGTCCTCTTTGGCGACAAAATCTATCAGCTTAGTCGGTTTAAAAGGCTTTTCTGCGCCGGTCGCGGTATCGAAGAGGCTCAGATTCCCGTAAGATAACAGGGCAAGGTCGCCCTTCGCCGAAAAAGCCGCGGCTTTTATCTCTCGGCCGGTACCCTTGAAGGTACGCAGGAGCTTGCCGTCTTTCGCGTTCCATACCTTCGCTTCCGTCTGCGAGGCCGACAGGATAAGCCCTCCATTCTCGGAGAAGGCGACAGAGATGATCGGACTCTCGTGGCCTTCCAGTATTTTCAGCGAACTGCCTGACTTCACATCCCATACCCGTACCGTCTTGTCTTTACCGCCCGAGACAACACGGGTTCCATCGGCGGAAAAGGCGGCGGCGAAGATGCGATCGGTGTTGCCGGAATACGTAGTTAAGCGTTTAGTCTTGGCGAGATCCCAGAGCTGGATGCTCCCGTTCTCAAAGTAGATCAGGATTTTTTGTCCGTCGGGGGAGAACAGCACGCCGTTCGGTTCGCTTTTTTTGTCGCCGTATTCAGCTATTTGCGCCCCGGACGCAATGTCGATGACAGCGACCGTCTTCCTCCCCGTCAGGCAGACGAGCTTGCCACCGTCGGGCGAAAAAGCGACGCTGAAGTATCCTATTGCCCCCATTATTAATTTCGGCTCCTTCCTCGAGGAGACATCTTCCCATACGAGGATGATCCTCGAGTTATAGCCGCCGCCCATATCCGTCACTACCGCCGCGGATTTTCCGTCCTTGGAAAAGTCCATGCCGAAGGTTTTTTCGGTATTGTAGAAAAAACGCAGTATTTCCCCGCTCGATACGTCCCAAAGACTGAGTTGATTGTCGTCCCTCGCGGCCTTGATGCTCGTTCCCGGATTATCCGAGGAGACTGCCAAGGCGCGCTTTCCGTCGGAGGAGAAAGCCACGTAATCGATTTTAGCCGTCTCTTGCGGTACATAGTCCACTGCCGTGGCGGGCATGAGAGAAACTACGATTATTGTGAAGGTGAGGCACAGACGGGTAAACTGGGACATGGATTCCTCCCTGGAGCACGCGAAAAACGTTTGGTGATGAGTCACATATACGCTAAAATCTTAGTGTCATGGCAGTTCAGGTGTCAATAACGGGGCTATCTCATGGAACAGAACTTATTTGTAAAAAGCGATAGAGAGCCCCAATTCTGGAAATTCCTTGATGCCCTTGAAGAGCTTCGCAGTTCCAACTGGGATGGGTTTGCGCTGATTGACGGAACGGATACCGTTGCAAAGTAGGTAATAATTTTAACACATATATCTGTCAGTACCGGAAACTGCCGCGACAGCGCAATGCGTTGGGTTCTATGGCGATTGCAGCTTTTTCCTTGCGCGCCCTGCGGATCGGCGCTCCCTGCCGCTCACCGGTTCGCGGCGATGGGTTCAAATACGTCTGTAGCCGTTTATCGATGGGAAATAATTGACGTGGTCGCTGAAAGCGACCGCGCTATCTTCTCATCCCGAAGATAAAAAAGACCGAACCGCCCAAGGGCGATCCGGTCTTTTATCGGGCTGAGAAGATTTGGATTCCAGGACTCGACTTCGTGTCTCGTCCCTCCACCACGCCTCCGTTCGCTTCCGGCGCCATCCATGGCACCTTTTCGCTGCATTCGCAGCGCGCTTACTTCGGTTCAAATCTTCTCATCCCGAAGATAAAAAAGACCGAACCGCCCAAGGGCGATCCGGTCTT
>CAZAJF010000037.1:35853-39931 GCA_964485395.1 uncultured Treponemataceae bacterium
TTATCGGGCTGAGAAGATTTGAACTTCCGACTTCTTGGTCCCGAACCAAGCGCGCTAGCCAGCTGCGCTACAGCCCGTAGTCTCGACTGTGCAAACCGTTACCGGTAAGCAAAATCAAGGAAAAAAAATCCCGCGCGAGCGGGATTCGGGAGCGACGGGGATTGAACCCGCGATCTTCGGCTTGACAGGCCGACGCGATAACCAGCTTCGCTACACCCCCACGTCATTGCTGACAGCAACGGACTATAAAGAAAACGACGTTTTATGTCAAGCCGATTTCTACGGCTTTGAGGATTTTTTATTCCCACCCCGATATGTTCGCGGCGCCCGCGGGGTTTGCGGTGTTCTTGGCGGCCGAATGTCGCCCTTTGGGGAATCATGGCTGACCGTTTTGCGCTTGCCTTTGTCTTTGGAGGAGGGTTCCAGGGGAGGCAATTGCACGGATGCTCCCGCACGCGCGGAAACCACGAGCGCGCCTGATTTTTCGTCCCGTGTGCAGGAGGAAAGCGCGGGCAATGAATTGTTCAGTTTGACGAGCGTGCCGGACTCCAGGCGTGACAAGTCCCCGCGCGCCAAAACATAGCCGACGGTGCCGCAGGCATAACGGGCATGGCCGCCGTCCGCCAATCGGAAGGAGTCGGAAATGATGCGCAGGCTCGATGAATCGCCTTCGGCCGAAACCCCGGTATCGGCAGGGGCGGAATTCGGGGCCGAATAGATCCAGGAAGCCACGACCCTGTCCTTGGGCAGACCGGTGCTTTCGGAAAATGCGCGCAATTTTTCAGGAGCCGCGCTCCTGTCCAGCACAAAATGGCACCAGGCCATCTTGCTGCGTCCGCGCGCGCTGATGACCGGCTGAATTCCCGCAGCGGAACCGGCAGCGGGATCGCGGAAGGCCGAGGAGAGGAATACGCCGGGCATTGGGCAGGCATGCTGGTGGGTACACGGGCCAAGAATGGTGCCGCCGTTTAAAATAATGCTTTCGCGCAGGGCGGCAAGCATGGCTCCGGAACGGGGGTCGCCGGGTTCCAAGATAAACAAGCGTCCGCTGGGGGCCAGGGGCGAGGACAGCGCGCGGACAAGATCTTGCGAACGCTCGTCCAGATGCCGCTTGTCCTTCCAGAAACTTTCGTTGAACACGTTGGCGGCGGTTACCAGCTGATAGCCGCCTTGGTCGGGCTGGCCCAATGCCAGCGGAAACGTGCCTTTGCGGGCTTCTATCTTCCAGACGGGTGGCAGGTCGGCCCGCATGCACAAGCCTTCGAGTATGGAGATGCCAGCGTCCAGTACGCGCTTGACGCGATCCACGCAGGTAAATTTCAGCGGAAGCGAGCGCAGTTCAGGGCGGGCTATCCACAGGGCGATTGGCAGCGTGAGGGGCCCCGAGCCTATGTCCAGGACGGAGGAGTCTTTGTCGAGCTTAAGGTCGATGTGCGCGAGTATGGGAATGAGCCTCACGACGTTCCAGGGCAGGAAATAGCGCAGATACGCGGCGAATTTGGCGGGTTCGCCTATGTAGTCGGCCTGACGCGTCGAGCGTTCGCTCGTAAGCTCGCGCCACAGGTCCAGAACGTCGTAGCGGATATTTTTTTTATGCGCGACGGGCATCGGCGAAACTTCCTCTATAATATCCAGCAGGATGACGACGAGATGCTTGGCGTCTTCCGGCGTCTTCAATGGCGACGCCGACAGGATATCGAATAGATCCATGCGCACGGGATTCACCGGCATGGAGGGTCCACGCCCCGAAGTCGCTACCGTTTCCGTGTCTTCGTCATCCACCCAAGCGGGCCGGTCCGGTCGTTCTTCTTCCCGGCGGCGGGATCTGCCTGATCCCTGAGGAGTCTGATGGGCCCTTTCCCGGCCATATTGGCTGGGCGGACGAGACGGTCGCTTGTTGTCGTTCATGTTTATAGTATCGCACGGCGGATAAAGCCGGCGCAAGTGACGAAAAGGTCCTAATGGTCTCCGCAGGCAGGAATCCCGCTCCTGCCCGGATTCATCGACGTATGCGTCTCCACGTGGCTCTCTATATACTCGCGCAGGGCGGCTTCAAGGTAGGCATAAACAGACGGCAGCATTACCTGGTCGAAATAGCGCACGCTTTCGCTCTGCCGCTGCCCGTCTTTATAATATACGGCAAAGCCCTCAAGCCTTGCTTTAAGCCAGGCATCGTGCCCCACGTAGGGACAGTCGGGCAGAGTGCGCGCATCCAGTTTCTTTACCCTATCCTGATAGCCGCCCATAATCATGAAGAGGCGGTACAGGCTTATCGTTTCCTCTATGGCGGCGTTCGTGTCCGACACCGAGCCTTTATTCTGCTCGAGAAGCTTTCTATAATGCTCGGGCGCCAGCAAGTGGAACATGGCGGGCTTGCGGATGCGTATTTCGCGTTCCCGGAACAGTTCTTCTATGGCGCCGATGACCAGCCGGTTTCCGCGGTAATACTTGAGGAGCTCAAGGATTGTTTCTATGCCGCCCGCGCCCATGTCCAGATGCGCTTCCACCGAGCGCCAGACGTCTTCGGGCAGGTCCGGGTTGGCCTGTATGGCGCACGAGTCGAACGTAACGTTGCGCTTGTCCTTGAGCACGACTTCGCGCACCATGAAAAGCTCTTCGCTCTCGATGATCTGGTAAAAACCAGATGCCTTGCCCCGAAAATGCGCCAGGTACTGTTCCACGAGCCCGGTCTTTCCCAGCACCTCGAACAAGCTCCTGGTTATGCGCACGCCGTCTACGGGCGCCGTGGCTTCCATGCGGCGCGCCTCGATCACCGGCAAGCCGATAACGTCCCACTGCCGCGCGCCTTCCGGCCCGAAATTGCCGATGCACACTTCCCCGAGCGCCGCGCCGATGCGTATGCGCACCTGAAACAGAGCGTCGATGCTGGTTATGAGAGAAAGGTTCTCGCGCAGGTTGCGTATAATGGAAAAAGCCTGGCCGATGGAACGGCGGGAGACGGGATCGGCGTTGACCGGAATGAAATCCTCGTCCGCCCGGTTAAAGAGCCTGCAGGACTCCTGGATCTCGATGCAGGTCAGGAATAAAAGCCGCGCGATGAGCGGGTTGGATTCATCGGGGCGGAGGTCCTTCGTAAGCGGGTCGATGACGCCGCCGAAATGGAACATCAGCGAATCGCCCGATATCTTGTTCAGGTAGCCTCCGCGCTTCTTAAGCACGTGGTGGAAGGCCGAATACAGGCCGTTGAGGAATATCTGGTTTTCCTTGGGGCTCAGCCAGGACGAAATATACGAGTAATCGACGATGTCGATGAAACCTACGCCGATGGTCGTTTCACTGGGATGCTCGGGAATAAGGCCGTGTTTGAGGATGGATTCCTCGAGCTGCTTATTGATGTAGAAACCGGCAATCCGGGTTTTCAGGGAATCGTTTTCTTCCGATGGCAGGGAACCGGAGACACTTTCCGGGAATTCCGCGACCGGCGAACCTTCCTCGGGCTTTTCATCAAGAAAATCTGATATGTCGACTTCGTCAAGTTTTGCCATTGCTTCCCGATTTCAGAATATAGTCGATTCCTGCGGCTGTAAAGGCCACAAAAGAATCCGGCGATAGCCGCATGCGTAAACTTGACGGTACGCCGCTTATATGGTACCTTTGCCGCAATCTTTTTACCAAGGACACGTACAATGAATAGTATACTGGCTAACCTCAATCTCTTCAATGTCGGTACCGGCGCGCAGGCCGGCGGCAGCAGCACCCTCATGACCGTCGGAATGTTCGGCGCCGTAATCGTAATTTTCTACTTCATGATCATCCGCCCCCAGAACAAAAAGCAGAAAGCCATGCAGAAGATGCTTTCCGAGATCAAAAAGGGCGATAAAGTAATCACCATCGGCGGACTCCACGGCATCGTAGCCTCCGTAAAGGAAACCACCGTAGTCCTCAAGACCGATGACGCCACCCGCCTCGAGTTCTCAAAGTCCGCCATTGCAACCGTAAAAGAAAAAGCGGAAAATGTGGAAGCCGAAGAACCGGTCGCCAAGATCGAAGAAAAAAAATAATCATCAGGCCGGAATATCCGTTGGACATTCCGGCTTTTCTCATCCAGACGCGTACG
>CAZAJF010000038.1:0-36128 GCA_964485395.1 uncultured Treponemataceae bacterium
GTAAATTGCTTGACAAGCAACCCAATTGATTATAGCATAAATCAAAACAGAATGCATTCTGTTTTTTTTACTGGAGGCTTTAATGAACGCTGTCATGGGAAAAGTCCTTATTGTAGACCTTTCTACACGTACTATGCACGAGCAGGATATTGCTGAAACCTTATATGCGGAACAAATCGGCGGGGTGGGTCTCGCTGTCAAACTCCTTACCGACATGATCCCAGCCGGCGCCGATCCATTAGGCCCGCAAAACGTGCTGGCATTCATGAGTGGGGCGCTTACTGGAACAGGAAGCCTCATGACCGGGCGCTGGATGGTCTGCACGAAATCCCCGCTTACCGGAGGCTGGGGAGACGCGAACTGCGGAGGTAATCTTTCGCCGGCGATCAAACAATGCGGATGGGATGGAATTTTATTTTCAGGTATCGCGACTATACCGCTGTGCTTCGTCGCAGACGAGGAAGGCCCAAGACTCGTGGAAGCCGGGGCGTTATGGGGTCAAGACGCCATTGAAACGGAAGGTAGGATTATCTCTGATTGGGCTGGTAAAAAAAAGCCGGCGCTGGCGTGCATCGGCCCCGCAGCGGAAAAACTGTCGCTTATTTCGGGGATATCCAACGACGGGGGGCGCTATGCGGCGCGATCCGGAGTCGGGGCGGTGATGGGATCAAAAAAGCTCAAAGCCGTAATTCTGTCGGGCAGCAAAAAAATCATGTGCGCCAATCAGGAAAAGGTTCGCGCAAGCTCCAAAAAATACGCGGCCGCCGTTGCGAAGACAATCATTCCGAGATTCGTCAAAGGCAAGTACCTGCCGCTGCTGGGCAGGCTCTTCGCCATGAAAACCGTATTTCCGATGGACGGCATAATGGCCGCCGGCATCCTCAAAAAATGGGGAACGATCTACAACAATACGACGGGGCTCCTCGACGGAGATTCGCCGGTAAAAAACTGGGGCGGATCGGTGAAGGATTACGGCAAGGAGAAATATTCAAAGATCGACCCCGACGGCATCATCGCGCGCGAGACGAAAAAATATCACTGCTATTCATGCGTCATCGGATGCGGAGGAATCTGCGATACGAAGGATCTGGGAACGGCCGGGACACATACCCACAAGCCGGAATACGAGACCTGCTGCGCTTTCGGCCCGCTGCTCCTGAATGACAACCTGGACTCAATCTTCCTATGCAACGACCTGTGCAACCGATCGGGCCTGGACACGATTTCCGCCGGAGCCACGATCGCGTTCGCGATAGAATGCTTTGAGAACGGCATCCTCGACGCAAAGGATACGGAAGGCCTAGAGCTGCGGTGGGGCGACAGCGAGTCGATAGTGGCGCTGCTCCGCATGATGATAGCCCGCAAGGGTATCGGGGATATTTTAGCGGATGGTGTTGCCAGTGCTTCGCTTAAAATCGGCAAGGGATCGGAACGCTTCGCGGTTCACTCCGGCGGGCAGGAACCGGGCATGCATGACAGCCGCTTCGACCCGATGATGGGGGCAGCCTATGTTTCCGACGCAACGCCGTCGCGCCATACCGTCTCGGCAGGGGTTTATTATAACGTTTCGAAATTATGGGATTTCGTTACCTGGGCCCCCGCAGTAAACCGTCCTTACGCAAAATCCACCGAATACTGTGCCAGCGAGGAAGAAGCAAGGAAACTTCTGGCCGGATCGCTTCTTAAGCAATTACTGGACGCTGCCGGAGCCTGCCTGTTCGCCCTTACGACCGGTTTGAACAATTGGCCATTATTCGATTACCTAAATGACGCGACGGGCATATCCCGAACTCCCGATGAATGGATGGAAAAAGCCAGGAAGATACAATTGGAGCGCCATGCCTTCAACGAAAAACACGGTGTTAAAAACGAAGCGCGCAGCGCCCATCCGAGGATGAGCGGGAAAGAAAAACTGGCAAGAGGACCTCTCGCAGGAAAATCCGTTCCGTTGGATTCGATGGCACATGGCTATTTCGACGCCATAAGAAAGGCACCATGAGCACCGTGGTTGTAGAACGTCTGCCGGCCCTGGATTACGCACGGGATTGCGTCTCGTTGTCCAAGGACTATGGAACGCCTTCGTGGGAGGCGCGCATAGAAGTGGCCTCCATAAGAAACTCGGTCTTCGCAGCCTTGGACAGACTAGAATCAGAAGAAAAAATAACCCAAAAAACCAGGGGCAGGCCGGTCATAGTAAAACCGAATCTCGTAATCGTATTCAAGGACCTGGGAACCAAAAAATCATCCTATCCCGAAACCACGGACCCTCGGGTCTTGGACTCGGTTATCCTCTGGCTGAAGGAAAAATCGGGAGCTTCGGAAATAACCATCGCCGAATCTTCGGGAAGAGGGTCCCCTACCCGGGCGTCTTTCGCGCTGTCCGGAGTAGACAGGCTGGCAAAACACCGGGGTTGCGCACTGATAGCCCTTGAAGAACAGGCCGTGGACAGGTACTTCCTGCCCAAGGCGGCGGTTCAAAAAGAGATATTGGTACCCAGGATTTTTTCAGCCGTCGTGCGCGGGGAGGCATGTTATATATCCGTTCCAAAAATGAAAACCAACCTGTATACCGGCGTAACCCTGGGATTTAAAAACGCCATGGGAGTGATCCCCTACAATCTACGGCAACGGGCGCACCATTATTCCATAGACCGCAAACTCGTGGAGATGCTTTACCTTTTTAAACCCGACATCGTAGTCATCGACGGAGTCGTTGGAGGGGAAGGAGAATGCCCCGCGCCCGTCGATCCCGTGGATTCCAGGATGATCGTTGCGGGCAACCACGCCGTAGAAACAGACAGGGTCGCCACGCGGCTTATGGGTTTTGAACCCAGTTCCATCGAACTCATGAGAATAGCCGACGAACTTGGATTCGGAGAGCCGCATAAAACGCAGACAATCGGCGATGAAACCCCGGTCCCGTTCCGGCCTGCAGACCGCAGCCTCATCTCCGAACGCGTAAAAAAGTTGTTCCCTAACTTGAAGGTACTGTACGGGATAGACAGAAACGGAATCGCGGAATCATTTACGGCCGGTTTTTCCAACTCGAAATCTCCGATAATCTTGCGCGCCGAACTCGCAGGCCTTGCGCTACGCATGGAAAAATCCTGTACCGGAGGTTGCGTAGCATCTACCCGCTTTGGCTTGGGAATGATGGAAGCAGAAGGCAAGCGGATAGCGGAGCCTGCTCTCCTCGCCATAGGCGCAGGGGTCGTCCATGCCGGCAATCGGTACTGGATAGACAGTGAAGGCCGAGCATGGAACGCAAGCGACATAAAAAGCTTCAAGGGTCGCAGCGCAGCGATAGGCTCCTGCACGCACAGGTTATCGGATGTTTGCGGTTTTTTCGTGGAAGGATGCATGCCGCTCGCAAACGCGCCGCATGCAGTGATACATAAAATATCGCGAACTGCATGTTCCGTGCTCTCTTCAAAAAACCGTCATATCATGCTGCTCTTAAAAACGATCCTGGAATCCCGTAAGGCCAGAATAGCCCTGCTTGCCCGGGGAGAGCGCATCGACGTTGAATTTCCGCTTGAAAACATGCCGGATTCGATTCCTGATTGGCTTGATGGGAACCAAAACAAGGACTGGGTACCTTGGCCGATGCCGCCTCTCACCGGAAGCCGGGAAAAGAAACTGCTCATGCAGGCTGAGGACAACACTGCGGTAGCTTCTCTTACCGGGATACTCGTTCCATGCTTTTCGGAAAAATTGATTTGGCAGGTTAAGTCCGCAATTACCGGAATTATGACATGGACGCCGCTTGTCCTGTTTTTATTGAACCCAGGAAAAAACCATCCTTCGGCTCATTGGCCGTCGTCGAAATTATTTTTGACTATATTCGTCATACTTGAAACCATCCACGCGCTGGAGATTCCCTTTGCCCTGAAAGCCAGGGTAAAACCGGCCGCTCATGAAAACTACCCCTGGAAAAAAGCGCTATTCGTCTCTGCGGCTACTTTGTTGGCGGGCTTTCCCGTATGGCTGCCGTACCGAAAAGGATTAATCAAATAAAACATAATAGCTATTGCTATCGCGGGTCTTACGGCCTATTGTTTTACATAAGCAATATGGAAAGGCGGTCACAATGAAATCGCGAAGCAAAGTATTTCTTGGATTTCTCGTTATCGCATGCGCGATTCTGACGATAGCCGCGGACAGTCGCACCGTTCGTTTGGTGAGCCTTGAATGGCCACCGTATATCGGCACTTCGCTTTCCGACGGATCGCCCATGGTAAAGCATAACGGTTTTATCGCCGAAATCGTAAACAAGGCTTTCAAGAAAGCCGGTTATACGGTGATCATCGATTTTAAACCATGGAACCGCGCCCTCTATGAAGCGACGGAAGGATTGTACGACGGCCTGTTCCCCGAATATTCCAGCGAAGAGCGAAAAGTTGATTTCGAGTATTCCTCGGAAATCATGGGCGGTCCGGTAGGTTACCTAAAGCGAAAAGCAGATAAGATAGTAATCGATTCCCCGGCAGACCTGAAAAAGTACAAAATAGGAATCGTTTCGGGGTACATACACCTCAAGGAGCTAGAATCCGATCCGGGCATAAAGAAAGACGAAGTCGCGGATGACGAAACGAATATTCGCATGCTCCTCGGGAATCGATTCGACCTCATTGAGATAGACCGCTTCGTAGCGGAATACCTGATAAAAGATAAATTCGCCCCGAACGCGGATAAATTGGAATTCATCCTCCCGGCCCGGGAGCAGATGCCTTTGTATATCGTGTTTTCCAAAAAAGCCCCTGGCGTAAAGGAAAAAGCAGCAGCCTTCAACGCGGCAATCGCGGAAATGAAAAAGAGCGGCGAGATCGACAGGATCATCAAGGAACACGGATTCGGTAAATAACTTCCTATGCCGGTCTTCGCCGTCAGACGGGCGACCGGCCATTGTTTTTTCCCCGGTACATCATGACGTCCAGGACATCCTCGCATTCCATGCGCCCCAGCACGGCGTCGCCCGTGATGCCTTGCTCCACCAGCGTCGTGCGGATCAGGTTCTCGAGGTCCGACCTGATTATGAGGTCGCAGGATTCACGGGCTGCCGAAAGCTGTCCGCCACCCGGGCCTTCCACAGGCACCGATGAGGAAAGAGTCATCAGGGTTGCTCCTCCCGCACCGCAATCCATCGCCTTTTTAACGAAATCATTGATGCTCCCGTCTTCCGTGACAAGAGAAAGGCAACGGTAGGCGGATTTTTCCCCAAGGGCCCTCGAAACCTTTTGCTTGGCGGTTGAAGGGGAAAAGCGCCTCCATTCGGAGGAGCCTCGGAGGTCGTCGAGCGCATTGATAACCTGCTCCATGGAGGCGGCATGCACGCGCTTTCCGAGACGCACGCGCAGGTTCGACGCATACATCCGGACGGACTGCCGGTAGATGAAGCCCTGTCCGGGCCGATCCAGGCGGATCGTGTGCGAGGCAAGATTGGCTGCGAGGGCAGCGTCCCGTTCGGGAACCAGGAGCATGACGATTTCCTTTTCTACGGGAATCGTGACGCGCAGGAGTCCCAGTTTGTTCCGGAGCCCCACGCCTTTTCCATACGTGACGAAAGGCACGCACAAGCCTAACTCCAGCACTGCGCGAAGCAGCGCGTCCGCCATGCCTCGATGCACGATGCAGGTCAATAATTCATAATGTTCCATGCGGCCCGTGCCTGCGGCCGCCGCTCCCGCGCCGAGACTGCGCGCCGTTTTTTCCGAGGGGACATGCGCATCGTCGAACGTGATGTCCTGCCCGTACAGGAATCCCCTCCCCGGCAGATACAGGTCTATGGAGCTTGCAAGGTATTCTACCATCGACTCCTCGCAATCCCGAGGAACCCGAAACCTGTACAGCCGCGCGGCCGCTCCCGAGAGGCTTTCGCTACGGCCGAACCCGAGAAATCCCCGGCGCTCCTCGATGCAGACCTGCTTGCCGCCCTGCACGAGGTAATCGTCGATGCCCATACCGGACAAGGTCTCTTCCATCTGGCGCGAGAGGCCAGAATCAACGCAGCAATTAATGCGCGTAAACTTTTCATTACCCATGGATCAGCTCCTGCCCGCGTGAAACAAAGTTCGCTTGGCCCGCGCCTTGACGATAAGCCCCGAAAGCAGCACCGCGACGACCGGGAATACGCTCGCCGCGCCGACTACGCCGAACGCCCCGTTGGCGCCGCTTTCCTGCCCGATCCCCAGCCCGCAGGCGATGACCAGCGGGACGGTAACCGGTCCCGTGGTTACCCCGGCCGCATCCCACGCGATCGCCGCGAAATCCTCGGTGGAAAACAAGGTGAGCACGAGCGCGAGGGCATAGGGAATCCCGAGCAGCACGATGAGCGGCACGCGAAAGACGATGGCGGCGAAACCGGCCGCCATTCCTATGCCCACCCCCAAAGCGACGATGCGGACAAGAACCGAGCTCCGGTAGGTTCCGGTGCTGGCATCCTCGATCGTAACCCCGAGCGCGCGCAAAGAAGGCTCCGCCAGCGTAACGCCGATACCCAAGAGCATCACAAGCACGAAAACCGCGCCATACGCGCCATACTGCCCCAGCTTTCCGAATACTGCCCTCTCGATCGGAACGTATTCGTAGGTTTTAGCGGCCGCATCGTAATTGCGCTCCTCGAAAGGCACGCTTTCAAGGCCCTCCGCCCCCTGCACCCACAGGTAGACGGCCGTGCCTTCCTTACCGGCGGCGCGGAAGATCATGCCGGGCTCGACGCCCCTGATTGTTATTTTTTTATCGCTCCGGGCCGTAGGCATCCAGGCCCTGGAAAGGTTTTTTCCGGATTGAACGCCGAGGCTCGTCAAGCCCTTCTCCATGCCGATGCTGAAAAAAAACATTCCGGCCACCGCAAACACGATTCCGAGCACCAACTCGTCGGCATTGTGGACCTTCTGGCGCAGCAGCGCCACCAGGGTAATCAGCAATATGGCGACGAGCGGCAGGACGGCGCGGAGCGAAATAATCGCGACGCGAGGGAAAATAGATGCGGCGGCCGGCTCTTCCGCAGTGTCCCCCACGGGTAAAACCGGGGATTCGGAAAGAGCCGCATCCACCGGAAAAGCCGAGGCGAAATTCTCCGGGGTGAGGAAACCGCCCAAGGCAGCCTTGCGCGCCAGAGTCTTGAGATTTTCGGGACTGCCGGCGACGAAAACCGCCTGATTCCTGTTATGGTCCGAAAAAAACGACTGCGGGCTTCCTGAAGCGGGGACGAAAGGCAGGAGCGCAGCGGACAGAACCATCACCGCGGCAACGGGAAAAAGCGAGGCCAAGGTAACGACGCCCAATCCTTGCGTCCCGTCGGCCGCAGTTCCCCTCCTGCGCGCCATGCCCATGCCCAGCGCGATGACCAACGGCACCGTTACCGGACCGGTGGTTATTCCTCCCGCGTCCCACGCCAAGGCGGCCAACGGTGCGAGATTTGGGTTCATCCCGAAAATCGCGGTAGCCAGCAGCAAGGGAGGAACGATGTAAAAAATAAACGGCTTGAATGTCCAGGAATGCAGGAAGCGAAACAAACCCAGCACCAGGGCGATACCCACACCGGCGGCGATGGCGGCGATCAGCCAAGGAGAGCCGCGATTCAAGAGCAGGAAGAGAAGCGGATTTTCCCACACCCGGATCGCGCCGCCCTGGAGTTGCAAAAATCCGATGGCCGGCTCGGCGAAGGTTGCGGTTATGCCCAAAACGAACGCGAATGCCACGAAGGCGACGCGGCCGCCGCGCCCGGGCAGTTTCATGCCCAGTTGTTCGCCCAAGGGCATGATTCCCAGAAACAATCCCTCAAGAAATAGCGCAAGGCCGAAAATGGTGGCAAAGACGCCGAGGCTTATTAAAAAAGCATCCTGTATCGGTACTTTTAAAATGAATAGCTGCAATGCGGCCAAGTAACCGACAACAAGCAAAACGGCTTTTGCCTGTTCCAGGATGCGAGAAGAAGCCCATGAAGCTATCATGGAGAAAGACCGTTTTAACGGAAGCTTAATTCTCTTCTCCTGCTTTTTCCCCAATGAATCCATTACATGCCTCTTTCCACTGCCCTCACCGCGTGCAAATTCATTATACTATGAAAGGGCTGAATAAAATCCCCTTTCAACGCTTCCGACTGGACGGGTAAAGCGCGAAACTCCTGTAATAATCATTTTTTTATAATATTTCGTCAATTCAAAAGTCAAAAAAACGAAAATATATGTGCAATATCCCATTTTTCAATTACACTTAGGTAACAAACGGAAGGAATATCTATGCCCCTTTCATCAATTGCATTCTGGCTTGCCAATGCGTGTTCCATCGCGGTGATCGTTTTCGGGTACTGCGCACTGAAATGGCTATCCCTGAATCCGAACGGCATAGCCAATCGACTCGCGACCGCCTTCAATACAGTATTCATGATTTGGGCGGCAGCCGCGGTTTTTTGGTATTCCACCGATGATCCCGAAATCGCAGAGAAATTGTACAAGACCTTTTCGTGGTGCTGGTGTTTTTTCCCGCCGCTCGTGCTTCACTTCAATTATAAAATCAGCGGTACGCACATCACCAAAAACAAAAAACTCAAGACCTTTCTTACTTGCCTGATCTACGCGCCCGCGTTCGTGTTCTCGATCCTGGTTCCCCTGTTCGCGATCACGAAGCCCAACTTCATCGCCGGGTACTGGATGCTCGGCATTCGCGTCAACATCGTCTATATATTATTCAGCGCCCATTATTTCCTGTATATCCTGGCGGGAATCATCGTAATCTTGCGGGCTCGCGCGCGCACTTCGGGAAAAGCCGAAAAAAAACAGCTCGCCACCGTGGCCATCTCATCCATAATCGCCGTTACCTGCGGCTTCATAACCGATACGGTTTTTTTGGCATTGGGTTTCAATTTTCCAAACATGGCGATTCTCTGGACCATGATACTCTCCATCGGCATGCTCACCGCGCGAAACAGGTTCGGCTTCCTTGAGCCGTTCCCCGTAACCGAAGCGCCTCGCATACTCAACGCGCTGGCCGATATGGTTTTATACCTGGATGAATCGGGAAAAATCACCTGGGCAAACGACAGCGCGCTCAAGGCTTTCGGCTGCAAGAATCTGGACGGTATCAAGGAACTTTCGCTGGAAGCCTGTTTCCTGCCGGTCGATATTCCCCCTCTCAGGAAAACGGCGCAGAGCATCCTGGATTTCTACGCTACCAGGACCACGATAGGGCCGCTAAAACTCCCGGTGGACTTGCGCGCACATCGGGTAATGGACATCAGGCAGGCACGCGGGTCCATAATTTCCCTGCTGGACCTGAGTTCCGAAAACGCGCGTAAAAAAGCGGAGGACGAGGCCGAACAGACTGGGCTTCTGCTGGAGGAATTCATTTCCCATTCCCTGGATGGAATCAGCCTGACCGATCCCGACGGAACGGTAAAACGCTGGAATAGCCCCATGGCCATGATAACGGGCATCCCAGCGCAGGAAGCTATAGGGAAAAAATTATGGGACCTGCTCGCCAGTCTTATTCCAAAACACGAGAAAAGCGCCGACGACGAAGCTCGATTCAAGCGCAGGATCGTGTCCGCATTGCTGGGAACTTCCTCTACGCTAGCGCCTCGCGTAATAGAAGAGGAAATCCAGAGAAAAGACGGCGTGCGGCGGATACTGCAAACAAGTTCCTTTATAATCCCGCTGCGCGGCGGTTCCATCATGGCTACCATTACGAGGGATATTTCCGAAGCCAGGCATACCGCGGAGGAAACGATCGAGCGCATCAGGAAACTCGATCATGCGCAAAAAATGGATGCGGTAGGCGCTCTTACCAGCGGCATAGCCCACGACTTCAATAACACGCTGGGCGGCATCGTGGGAGCCCTTTCGCTCATCAAGATGGGCATAGAGGATAAATCCTACAAGACACCGGCCGACATGAGCAGGGAACTGGAAATAATGGATAGATCCGCGGAACGCGCCGTTTCATCGGTCAAGCGACTTCTCACGCTCACGAAAAAACGATTGCCCGAGCAGAAGAAATTCAAGTTGGACGAGGCGCTCCAGCGCGTCGTCGAGTTTACCTCGCGCAGCCTGGACCCTTCGATCGCGATAGACAGCCCTCACGATATCGAGCCGGCATACATAGAAGGCGACCCGGGGCAAGTTGAGCAGCTTTTCCTCAATCTTATCATCAACGCCGAGCAAGCCATGACCATCATGCGCACGCGCGGCGAAAAGCGCGGTGGAACCATCCATATAACCATCAAGCCGTTTTTTCCGGAACCTGATTTTCTCGCCAGCAATCCCGCCGCGGAAAAGCAGAAATATTGGCGCGTGGGCATACGCGACGAAGGCGTGGGAATACCTCATCATATACTTCCAAGAATCTTCGATCCGTTTTTTACGACCAAGCCGGTGGATAAATCGAGCGGTTTGGGACTGGCGATGGTGCATTCGATCGTTGCTCAGCATGGGGGTTTCGTGGACCTGTTTTCCGAACTGGGGGTGGGTACGGAATTTTTCATCTACCTTCCCGCTACCAACGAGGTTTCCGCGGAAAAAACCAATCAGAAGGCCGTTCGCGGAAGCGGGCTCATACTGCTTGTGGATGACGACGAGGTGCCCCGCGACACCGGGCAAGCCATTCTTGCTGCCCTTGGGTATAAATCCGAGGCGGCGATTTCCGGAGAAGAGGCGTTGGAGCTGTTCATGGCGGATCCGGGAAAATGGTTTGCGGTCGTAACGGATTTGAGGCTGACGGGGATCGGCGGCGATGAAATTGCCATGCGCATGAAAGCCGTTCGGCCCGACTTGCCCATCGTCATGGCTTCAGGCTACGCCACCGACGACGCGATAGAATCCGCGTCGCAATCGGAAAATTTCGTTTTCGTGCAGAAACCATATACGGTCTCCGAGCTGGGAACGGCTATTATCAAGGCACGAGGCGCGGTGACATGAATCGGGAGTCCTCCTGCCTATTCAGCGGGAGTCCTCCTGCCTATTCGGCAGGAGGGGCGAAGGGGCGGAATCTGGTTGAGGAATCGGGCAGCGTTATGCCGAAAGTCCAGCGGGTATTTACCGGTGGATTCTCTGCGTCCGTTGCGTCGCTCGAACGCTCGGTGGCTGCGACGGAGGATTCCAGGACAACGCGAGCCTGCAAATCGCTGGCACCGGCTAAAAAAAGCTTGCGCGGGGTTACTCCCTCGATTTTTTTCTCGAATCGGCTGGTAATCGACTCTAACGTAGCCTGCACTTCCGCCCAGTCCTCATCGGAACAATACAAGGTACAGTCATACAGGAATCCTCCCGTATCTTTGGCCGCTTCTTTTTTGGAAATCGCGGCATCGCTGGTGGTTCGTTCAAGGAAAGCCTTCAGACCATCGCGAAAACGCATCGTGATAAGCTTTGCGACATCATCCCGAAGCCCCGCATCGGCCCCGCTGCCCAAGGCCTCTCCCTTGACATTGAACCGTTTGGCCGCAGGTTCATAATAGCGCGCTATGATTCCGTTGACGACCTCAGTCCGTGAGAGCACCACGATACCGGCGCTTTCCAGGATTCGCATGTGATAATGGGATTTTCCCGGTCCGTCACCCAGAGCCCGGGCGACGTCTGTCGCAGTCGCGGGCTCACGGAGATCCTTGAGGACGTGGAGCAGCTTCATCCGGTACGGATGCGTAAACGCCTTAACCTTGGCTTCGGTATCCAGCTCCAATTCTTCAAGCATTCGCGCCTCCATAGCTGAATAATAACGTTCAAGTTTCCGTAACGTCAAGTCTAATCGCTCCGGGTAATTTGCAATAAAGACCGCTGCAACCTATAGTTTGAGGCAACTCGCGGAGGCTCGAATGCAGACGAAACTCAAAACAATATTGCTGGTGGAAGATGACACCATTACCGCCGCGATCGAAACCAAGGGACTGGAGCAGGTAGGATACCGGGTCGTTCGCGCGGACTCCGGCGAAGCAGCGATGGAGCTGATTGACAAGGCCGGCAAACATATAGACTTGATTCTCATGGACATAGATTTAGGATCCGGCATGGACGGCACGGAGACGGCAAAAAAAATTCTCGAAAACCACGACCTTCCCATTCTTTTTTTATCCGCGCACACGGAAAAAGAGATCGTCGCCAAAACGGAAACCATTACCAATTATGGATACGTGGTAAAGAACTCGAGTTTTCCCGTCCTCGATGCCTCCATAAAAATGGCGTTCAAGCTCTTCGATGCACAGAAAACATCCCGTTTAAAAGAGCAATCCCTTTACGAGAGCGAGACACGCTACCGGAACCTCGTCGAGAACGTCAACGGAATCGTCTACTCCTACTCGACCACCCGCGGCGCTTTATTTTGGTCGCCCCAGACGGAAAGAATACTGGGGTTTTCTTCGGAAGATCTCGTCAGGAATCCCTCGATATGGCACGACTCGATTCATCCAGATGATTTGCCTGAGGTTAATTCGATGATAGACGGTTTTGCGGAGGGCAAATCCTTCAAGGTGGAATACAGGATCAAGGACTCCCTGGGCGAGTGGCATTGGTTCCTGGATCAATCGACAAGCCGCCGCGACGAAGGTGAAGAAATTATCATCTACGGTACGGCCTCCGACATAACCCGAAGCAAGCAGGATTCCAAAAATCTCGAGGATGCCAACAAGAGACTCTCGGGTATCCTGGAGGGAACCCACGCAGGAACCTGGGAATGGAACGTGCAGACGGGGGAGACGGTATTCAACGACGTATGGGCGGCGATACTGGGATATACGCTCGAGGAACTGTCGCCGGTCAGCATAAAGACCTGGGAAACCCTTGCCCATCCCGGCGACCTGGCTTTGTCCGGAGCGCTGCTGGAGCGCCATTTCAGGGGAGAAATCCCCTATTACGATTGCGAGTGCAGGATGCGCCACAAGGACGGCCGCTGGGTCTGGGTGCAAGACCGGGGAAAGGTAATCGAGCAGGACGCCGAAGGCAAGCCGCTCATGATGTTCGGCACCCATACGGACATTACCGAGCGAAAAATGTCAGAAGAAAAAATTACAAAACTGCTCGCGGAAAAAGACTTGATTCTCAAGGAAGTCCATCACCGCATCAAGAACAACATGAACACGATGGAAGGCATACTGAAGCTCCAGCTTCTTTCGCAGACCAACATCAAGGTGATCGGCACCTTGCAGGAAACCATAGGCCGCATGGTGAGCATGAAGGTGCTCTACGAAAGGCTCTACCGGTCCAACAATTTCATGGAACTGAGCCTCAAAGACTACCTGGGCTCGCTCGTAGCGGAGATAATCGCCATCTACTCGGGAAAAACGGCGGCTAAGGCGGAGCTTGAACTGGAAGCCGTATATCTCGACGCCAAGACCCTCTCGACGCTGGGTATCATCGTCAACGAGCTCGTAACCAATTCCATGACGCATGCGTTTGGCCGGAGCTCGGACGGGATAATCCGAATGGGCGCGAAGTCAGACGGAAAACGCCTCTACCTTTCGTACGGCGACAACGGCGCGGGCATGCCCGAGGACTCGCCGCGCGCGAAATCCGGCGGATTCGGCATGCAACTGATAGAGCGTCTCGCCGAACAGCTGAGCGGCACGTTCGAGCGAGCGCGAGGCGCTGGGGAAGGTACTGAATTTTTATTAACATTCAGCCTTTAGGCAGCCGGTATTCCGCCCAACGCACCCTTCCTGCCTCTATCGCTTCCTTCAGGGATTTTTCCACCGCGCTCAGGCGAGCGTCGCCGGTCTTTACCTCCACGAACACGACTTCCACGGGATTGCCTGCGGACAGGCCGGTAAACACGATGTAATCCACCGGTTTTCCCAGAAAGCGCGCATCGGCGGGGTCGCCGGGGAAATCGGGGAAAAACGGCGCAAGCTGTTCGCCGATCTGACCGGTAAGCACAGCGCGGGATCGCTTTACGGCATCGCCGCGCGCTCCCTGCTCCGAGCGCCGCATATTCCTCTGCGCTTCCAGGATTCCGATGCGGCGGCCAAGGGCCCAAAACGCTACGGCCATGACGACGAATGCGAGAACAAGCAGGATGATTACCGCCAGGAATGGGGCGGAAAACCCGGAAGGAAAAGAAAGATAGGCGTCTGCGCGCATCCGGCTATTCCATCTTGAATTGCATGAGATTATCGACCGCACGGCGCGCGTTCTCGCGATTATCGCCGGCCCGCTCGAGGATGCGGTCGCCGTCCAATTCGATCTCGCCGGCTCGCTGCGCCATGGTGTGCGCCGAAGACGCGACGTTCTCGCTGGTGCGGGAAAGCTTTTCCATTATCTCGCGCACGTCGGCGCTTGCCCCCCGGATCGTGTCGCTTCCCCTGCGCACGACCTCGCCGGCCATGCGCATGTTCTCGAGCGAGCTCACCACGCCGGCGACGGATTCCCGCTGGCTCTGATCCGCCGCTTGAGCCTGATGCTCCAACTCGCTTACCAAGCGCACGTGTTCCAGCATTTGACTGATCGTTTTGATGGCCGATGCCGATTCTCCCGAAGCCGCCTCTATCGCCGCGCGCACTTCCTTGAGTTTGGTGCCGATCGCGGAGGACTGCATCCGGGAACCTTCCGCAAGCTGGCGGATCTCGCTTGCCACCACGGCGAAGCCTTTTCCCGCGTCGCCCGCATGCGCGGCTTCTATCGCGGCGTTCATCGCAAGCAAATTGGTCTTGGAGGCTATGGCCGCCACCACTTTGTTGGTCTCGGCCAATCCCGCGGAAAGCCGTTCCAGTTCGCTTACGCGATTCGAAAGCCGGCCAAGAACCAGCTTTCCGTTTTCTCCGGCGGCGGTAAGCCGTTCGGTTTCCCCGGAAAGCCGCTCCCGCTCGGTCGTGACGCTATCCACCTTGCGTATCATGGATTCAACTCCGCCGAGCGCCACGCCGAATCCCTGTGATTGATTATTGATGGCCGACGCCAAGGCATCGAGTTCGGCTACGATATGCTCCACGTCGGATTTTGCCTCGGCGAGCGAAAGCATCTGTTCCTGGACCTGAACGCCAGTACCGCCGATATCCCGCCGCATTTCGCCCAGCGTTCCTCGCATGGCACGCACGTCGCTTGCCAGCGCATCGCTGGATTCCAGCACTCCGCTGGTTACCTGCCTGAACGAATCGATCAAGGCGGACAGGCGCAGCGCGAGAAGATTATAGCCTTTTGCGAGCTCGCCCATTTCGTCGCGCGATAAAACCGGCATGCGATACGTAAGGTTTCCTTCCTCGATCTGCGCAAAGGCGTGCAGGGCGAACCTGACCGGCTTGATGATGCCCCGGACGAGGAGCCACACCGCCGCGAAAGCTATCAGCGAAAGTATGGCGAGAATCAAGGCGACATACGCGATTATGCGATCCCTCTCGGCAAATAGCGCCTTGGAAGGAATCGTGGCCACGAGAAACCAGGATTGGCCTTGGCCTCCCAAGCCGATGGGCCTCACAAGGCGCCAAGCCTTGTTCTTGAGCGCGTATTCGCCGCCGGAAGATTCCAATGCCCTTGAAAATTCGGCATCGCCTGCCATCGTAGGCAATGAATCGGAGGGTTGGCCCAAAAGCTTTTCGTTGCCGGGAGCCGCGATAAGGAGTCCTCCGGCGGTACAGATAAAAACGTCCTCGAGGGCTGAAATGCCCGCAAGCTCCGAAGAGAGGAACTCCAGGGAAAAATCGACGCCGGCGACTCCGTAAACTTGGCTGTCGGGATGGACGAGCGGAACGACATAGCTGGTAAGCATCTGTTTTCTCCCGGCCCATTCCTCATAATACGGCTCGATGAATTGTGCCTTGCCGCTTTTGAACGGCAACTGATAGTAATCGTTTAGGCGCTCGTCTTCGTCATCGTCGCTGGACTCGAATTCCAGCGCACCGTCGAGCCGATAGGCATATGGAAGAAAGCCGCCGTAAGGCTTGTACCGATCATCATTGACGTACGCGGCGTCCCGGCCGTCCCAGGCATTGGGTTCGAACATTACCCAGACGGCCTCGTAGGTAGCTCCTCGCTTGAATTCCTCCTGGACCATGCTGCCCGCCAAAACGCGGTCGCCGCTTCCGCTTTCGCGCATGGTCATAAGTACGCGCGCAAGCACCTCGCACGAAGAGCTCGCCAGCGACAGGCGCATGGAAACCTTGGCTGCCGCGGCTTCCAGCTTGTCGCTCGCGCCGCCCACTATTACGGTACCCGCGAATCGGTTTAGGCTGGCGCTGATGACCGCGAACAGGGAAACCATAAGGATGGCGATGAGCACGCCGAGCGAGATAAACGTTTTTGACTGCAGTTTCATAAGATCATTGTAGAGGGAATCGAATAATAATTCCAGAAAAAACGTCTTTTTAAACCATGAAAAATCTCCGCGCCCCTTGATGCTCCATCGTCAAATATCCATACTTCCAGCATGATTGCGACACAGGGCGACACAACGGTTTCAGTAGTATTCATAAGCATCGCAAGCGCTCCGGGCCCACGTTCCGCCGGTCTGGGTGCAGCCAGCGTATTGTCGTACATCAAGGCGGAGCCCAAGCTGGCCGCACGCTGCTCCCTCCACCTCGTGGAGGCCTCGGATTCGGAAAGCGCGGAGTCGATACTGAAGCGGGCGCAAGCCTTCTCGCCGAGCGTTATCGGGCTTTCCGTTTACTCCTGGAACCGCGCGCGCATGCAGGAATTGTCCGGCCTGGCCCGGCTGGCATTGCCTGAAGTCCTTATCGTGGCCGGGGGCCCGGAGGCAGGGTCGGAGGAAGATTCGTCCATAGTCGCGCTGGCGGATATCGCGGTGTCCGGAGAGGGCGAAAGCGCCATGCGCGCGATACTCGAGGCGATCGTGGCCGGAAGCGCGCCGACACTAGGCGTCATGCGCACGGAACTGCTCGATGCCGCGACGCTGCCCTCACCCTGGCTGGACGGAACGCTGGATCCGAAAAACTACGGCGGCGCGGTCTGGGAAATGGCGCGCGGCTGCCCGTATCGCTGCGCCTTCTGCTACGAGTCGCGCGGCGCCGGCGTTAAAATCCGCCCACTCGCCCTCAAGCGCCTGGAAGCGGAGCTGAAGCTATTCGCCGCATCCGGCATAGATGAAGTATTCGTGCTGGACCCCACGTTCAACGCCAACGAGGAACGCATGCTCTCCCTCCTTTCCCTGATGGAAAAGCACGGTGACGGCATGCAGTTTCAGCTTGAGCTTCGGGGTGAGCTCATCAGCGAAAAACAGGCGCGCGCCCTTTCCCGCCTGAATTGCTCCGCGCAGATAGGCCTGCAAAGCTGCGACCCGGCCGTACTGGAGCTTGTGGACAGAAAATTTGATCCCAAGCTTTTTATCCAGAAGGCCGGCATCCTGGAGCGAAACGGCATCATCTACGGTTTCGACCTCATCTACGGCCTGCCCGGAGACACCCTCGCGGGATTCATGGCCAGCATCGATTACGCGCTGAGGCTGGGCCCCAACCACGTGGACATTTTCCGCTTGGCGGTGCTCCCCGGAACCGCCCTGGCGGAAAAAGCCGAGTCTCTTGGCATGCGCTACGGCGCGCGGGCTCCGCATCTGGTGGAGTCCACCCCGAAGTTCGGCGCTCAGGAGATGCTCACCGCGGAAGCGCTGGCCGCAGCCGCTGAAATATTTTATAACTCCGGACGGGCCGTCATGTGGTTCCGCTCCGCGTGCCTGGCGCTCAATTCCAGCCCATCCGCCCTGATACGGCAATTCGCGGACTATCTGTCGCGTTCGGGCTATTCGAGGCCGGCAGTCCCAGCCGAGGCAGGAGAGGCGCCTGCGTCGATCAAAAAAATACCGTCGCGCCACGAGGACATCGAAGCCTTGCAGCTGTCATTCCTGGAAGAGCGTTTCAGAGCGGGTGGAGGCGTCGGAGCCAAGCCGATAAAACCGGTTCTCCGCGACGCCACACTTGAAATGGTGCGCTGCTGCGGGGCCTGGACGAGGGCGCTCGCGGACGACCGCCCCACCTCGCTGGAACTTCACTGGGAGCCGGAGGAGCTTCTGGACTTCGCCGCCGCCGATATCAAGCAATTCGCGCTGGAGTTCGAGCCAGCGGACAAACCCATGCCCTGGCTGTGCAGCCCCAAAAAAAACGGCCCGGCGTTCAAGCCGGGCAGGGAGTAAAAACAGGCTGTCGCTAGCGCGAGCCTATAGTAACGCCCGCGCGCCAGGCGAGGGCATAGCCGGAGGAGACTGCGTCGAACGATTCCGTGGTAAGGCCGCAGCCCACGTTGACGGCGGGCACGAGTCCCAGCAGCTTCTTTAAAAATGCGAACCGGTACTCGAAGGACGCGTCGCCTGAAAGCGACGTGTAGGCGGAAGCCGTCTGGATCGTGGTCTTGATGTTGCCCGTCACGATATCCTGTATCGTGCCGTAGGTGCCGAACAGGCCTGTGACGTTCGCCTGCAAAGAAAAATTACTGTAGGGAGAGAAAAAGCTCGCCGCGCCGAACGACGCCTTCCAGCCCATGCACACATTGGTCAACGTATAGGGAATGGCCTGGTCATAGGTGGAATACAGCTTGCTTCCCGTTTCCAGGATAAGCACGTACGGCAAGAACGCACCCGAAGCCTCCAGCGAGAATGCCTGGCCCACGGCGACGGCCGCATTGAAGTCCACCGTTGGCATGATGGTGTGCAGCATCCTGTCCTTATTGAAGTAGATGGTCTCCGCCTGGGCCGTCTTGTAGCCCGAGGTGCTTTCATTCAGGCCGGTATACGAGCAGGAAAGAGCCGCGCCGTAGCCCAGCCCGCCAGAGCCGAGAGTGCTGGTGGCCATGAACTCGAGGAAATTCACCTCGGCGAAATAGGTGCGCGAAAATGTCTTGGCCTTGAACACGGCGGCGGCGGAAGTCTCGGATACTTCCTTGTTCGAACCCGAGTAATTGGCGCTGGCGCTGGATGTAAACAGCCGCGACCAGCGCAGGGTGCCCGCAAAATTACCGTCCAGCAATCCGTCGAGGTTGGGCATGAGCCCGAGCTTAAGCATGGATGGCCTGAACAATTCCTGCAGAGTCACTTCCTGCGCCTGCAGGGTCGTTATGAAAAGCAGGCCGATCAGTACCGCAATTATTTTGCGCTTCATGTAAGTACTGCCTTTCATTGGGGGTACGGGCCGTAAATAAGGCCGTTGCCTTCCGCGAACAAGCCCAGCTTGCCGTCATAGTCGAAAAGCTTGGTAATCTTGAAGCCGCCCAGCATGTCGGCGAGGTACGGGCGCCAACTATTTTGATTAGCATCCCACAAATAAAGTCCGGCATCTGTAGCGCAAATCGCTATAAAATTACCCTTCGCATCCTTAATATACAGAATATCATTTATAGGAGAAGATGGAGGTGTCATTGAAGAGATCAACAACCCTCCACCGGAAAGATTGAAACTCAACTGATAGAGCTTATTCGTCATGGCAGGAGTCTCAGTAATGGCGACCATAAACCGGGCAGAAGCCCCTGTCACCGGTTGTTGCGCAATCGCACGTACGATATTACTCGCAATTGACAAGTCATAACCGCTAGCGTTTATAGTCTCAAAATGCGACTTTCTGCCTGATACACCATCCCAGGTATGATAAACCGCGCTGAACAGAAAGAGCCCTTCTCCGCCGATCAATGCGAAACTCCCTATTGCACCATAGCTATCACGCATCGAAAGAACATGAGTCAGCTGCCGGGATGTAATTCCTGTACTCGGGGTGAAGTCACTTCCACCTACCGGATCGTCCTCCCAAAAATCAAACATAGAATTTAGATTGAGAGCATCATGACCTGTCATGGTAGAAGTGCCTCGTGGTCCAGCGCTTGTCGCCATCAAGGTAAATCGCTGCCATCCAATAGCTGGAACATCACTGTCCAATGTTACGATTGCAGCATCAGATACGGTGATCCCGGCTCCCGTTCCTTGAAATGTCAATGCTGCATCCAGATAATCCGTTCTACCTGAATAAAAAAGAGTCTGGTCAGATCCAAGACTCGGTTCCTGGGCTAAGTATAGAGTATTGCTTAAAAGTGGGGTATAGAATCCCATAGTGAAAGGCCGCGTTGAAAGAGGGGCTGTATTCCGAAGTTTCCAAGTTGCATTAGTCCCAGTCTGAATATCATAGGAATAGATCTTTCCTGATTTTGTTGCCGCAAGTTTTGTTATATATGGAGGAGCGCTTAAGTCGTAATCCTTGCCATAGATATTCTGATTCATCCATACCGTAAAGCTCTCGTTACCGGGCAAATACGTTTCCTGGTAGAAATACCCGGGGAAGCGGGAATCGGGCAAAGCGCCGGCGCTGCCGTAAGGGACCACGCGGTAATAGATATCCGTTACCGCCGTGGGGCTGGCTTTGGTGTAACCGATTTCCACCTGCAATACCGGCCAATAGCGGCGGTTGGATTCACCCTGGTCGATAGTGAGATCGGCGACGGAGAATTTCCCGAGGTACGTGGAGCCTTGATATATCTTGACCGTAGCCCCGGAGTCGTAGATTGATCCGGTCGGTGTATTGCAGACTACGCTGAAAACGCCCATACCGACTGGGAAATAGGTATAATTCGTGTTCGCTTTAGTATAGTTATAATTATAGGCAAGGAATCCTGGATAGGACGTAAGCGGATTCTGCTTATAAATTGTAGTAACTTCCGGGAGAGCTCCGTCAGCGGAATTTTTGTCCAACTCGACGATTTTTACGGTAGAGACGGTATGGATTTTGTTTCCTTTATTAATTAGCGTGCGATTTCCCGCATCTTCCGCACCGCCCATGTTTTCCGGCCAATAGGCGGTACCCTCCGCGAATTTAAAGGCGGGATTTACGCTGATTATAGAAGATGGCAAGGGAACCTGCCTGATGCCTAGATGATTGAAATTAAAATTGGGATTCGGCAGATTGAAGGACGAATCGAGATCCAGCGCACGGTTTGTCCAAGAGAGTACGATACGGAGATCGTCACCGGACGATGCTTTTGAAACCAGAAGGTCGCCAAGGGCGTTCGTCGGAGTGTTTTCCAGCACGAGGTCGCCGGACTCTTTAATATAGGCCGTAGTCAAGGCGCTGCCGTCCAACTCCAACGAGTAAAAGGCGATAGGGACTTTGTCGATGCTGAAACTACCGGTGCTGTCTACGGAAGTACCGGTATAGGTTTTAGTGGAATCATCGGAGTTGGTCAGGGTAATCTTGACGCCCGCCACCGCAGTGCTGTCCAGCAAGTCCTTGACGGTTCCCGATACGACCGTATAGGAAGCGGGAGCCTTGGCGGCCATCTTGAGGCTGGTATAGGCAAGCGTGGAGTCTTTCATGGCGTAGATAACGGTGGTATCACTGTCAAAAAACGCACTGGCCGGGTCGCTCAAGTACAGGTAGTTTTGGTAACTGTCCACATCGAGCTCCACAGCCTTGGCGAAGGTAAAGGTGCCGTCGGCGGCGCTTGTGGCCGAGGCGTCGGTCGTTCCGTCCTGTATGAAAGTTTTGGTATCGTCCAGTGGGTTCAGTTGTTGAATCTTAACGACGATCCCGGAGATCGGAGAACCCGTATCCAGTGCGGAAATTTTGCCGCTTATGACAACCGATACCGGCTTCAAAAGCTCGGAAGTAATCGAGTTTTCTATGGTAGTCGGACATCCCGACAACAGCGCGATTGCCGCGAGAACGAGGATTGCGACGCCAAATAAAGCTTTTCGACCCATGGTAAGCCTCCAGTGAAAACTGAAACCGTGACTTTGGGCGGTGTACGCGGCTATAAGCCGGAAACACCGACTTCTATAGCTTCGTTTTTACCGAAACGTTTGTCAAACCAATAATTGCTTTTGCCGAAGAAAATCGCGCGTATGATTATCAAGAGATTCAGGAGGCTGATTCAAGGAAAGCCAAAAAAAACTTTCGGAAAAGTTTTTCCCTTCTCGAATAATCCGACTCCGAATCGATGTCCTGTCTGAATAGCTCGCGCATTAAGTTTCCATAGCCTGAAGGAAGCCGTTCAAGCGAATAGCTGTAGTACATCCGGCGGTCTACCGCCGGGGCATACTTTACATTCGCGTAATACAGGCATTTGAGCGCCGATCCTATCGCGGTATTCAAGTTTGCGTGCAGCTGGGGATATGCTTCGCGACGAGTCCAGCGATCAACTTTGTAATCGGACAGCAGGTACCCGATATACGAAAGGCATTGGGCTTTTTCGCTTTTTTGCTCTTCCGAGGCGATTCCTTTAATGAGCCCGAGTTGCCTTGAATAGACTCCATCGGACTCCCAGAGAATTTTTGATTCCATCAACGCGAATTTTTTCGCCTCGCCGAGTTTCCGGAAACCGTCGGCGTCCATCAGCTCGTGAAACGCCACCTGGTACCCCTCCCCGGCGCTGCTTACGCAATGGTATGGAATTTCCGGATCCTCGTTTTTACCCAGCAGGGCTTCGGCGCTCAAGGCGGAGCCTTTCCGTTTCATTATGGTCAGGTCTATCTTGGCGCCGTATTCTCCGGGAAAATAATCGCCGCGCGCGCAGCTCCCGGAAAGCAGCACCGCCTGAAGCTCATCTTTAGGCAAGCCTGCGACAAACTCGACGGCTTTCGCGCTTAGGGCACTGGTCAGAGCAAGTTGCATCGACTTGACGTCCGAAAGCAACTTCATGACTCACCCCGTACTATGTCGATGCGGCCCTGATCCTCGAGCGCTTTTACGGTCGATACCACGCGCAATCCCGCCGCGTCCACCTCGGACAGCCGCACTCTTCCCAAGGCTTCGAACGCGTCCTTCATGCGCATGCGCCCGGTTTCCGCAAAGCGGGAGAACAGCCTGTCCGCGAGCTCCTGCGACGTTCCCTTCATTGCCGCAAGGATGTCCCGCTCATCGGAGTTTTGTATCACCGCATCCAAAGCCTCGTCGGTCAGGATGATCAAGTCCTCGAACGTGAACATGCTTCGCTTTACGTTCTCGGCTAATTCCGGGTCCGTCTTTTCCAGTGCGAATATAACTTCACGCTCCGTCTCGCGGTTTGCCAAATTGAGCATGTCCGCGATTTTCCGGATTCCTCCGATCGGGGCTATTTCACTTTCGCCGGCGGACAGGGATCGCGCCAGCAAGGGCTCCACCGCCTCGAGCACGGCCGGCAGCACCGCGTCCATGTCGGCCATGGCCTGAACCGAGGAAACCTGCAGGTCCGGCGGAAGCTTCGCGAGAACCGCGCCGGCGTTGACGGCCTCCAGGTGCGACAAGACCAAAGCTACGAGTCCCGCGCGCTCGGCTCCAAGAAAGGCGGCGACGTTCTCTGGCTTTGCGGCATTGATGAAGGAGAACGGACGCTGCCGCTTGAGCGGAGAGTCGAGACCCGCCTCGTCGTTATGTCCGAATAACATTCGATCCGCCAGAGCTTCCTGCCTGGCTTCCAGCCTCGTCAGGGATGCGGCAAGTTTTTCCATGGATGAGGCAAGCGAGGAACCGAGTTCGGCGACGCGGGATTCAAGGCCGGCTTTTCCGTCTACGGCTGAGGTTCCCGGAAAGCTTTGCCCCGCGACGGCATCGGCTGCGCCTAAAACCGAAGTCGGCAGGCGAGCCTTAATCGTACGGTGTTTGGTGAACAGCGGCTCGTCCAAGGCCGCGACTACGACGCCTCCCGACCTGAGAACGGCTTTTCCCGCAGCAAGCCCGGAGAGCGGAATCAAAGACCCCGGTTTCAGCGCGCGGATTTCAGCTATGCTCAGAGCTGGGCCAGGGGCCATTATTTCCGAGGGAACCGGTAGCCTGCGCACCGCTTCTGGATTGATGGAATCCTTGTCCTTTTTCCGCATGCCCGACGAATACCAGTATTTGGCGGTAAGTTTGGGAACGATGGGTTCAATGGAACCGTACCCGTAAACAAGGTAGAACCTGCCGGTCCTTCCGGCGAATACCATTTCCAGCCCCACGATCACGATCATCATGGTTGGCGGCATCACGAGGGTTTCCATCCCTTCGTTCTCTATGGAATCGAGGGTTCCCACGGTCGGCGTCAGCGTAGACCAGACTTTGCCGTTTTCGCCGGCAAGGATTCCGAGAGGAATGGCGAGCGTCGCCCTGTCGGCTTCGGTAAGGTGATTGGGCAAACTTGGATGGATGGGATCGACGGGAATGACGGGACCCGTTTCCGCATCGATGCCCGGCTTTGCGCCGCCGGCGATTGTTTTGCCCTGCCCGCCGAGAAGCCGGTCGATCAGGATGTCCGAGCAATCCTTGTCCGCGAACAGAACCTGCTGTCCCTTGAATCCGGACAGCGCAACAAGGCCGAAGGCGGATTTATACGGGACGCTCTTCATGAACTCGTCGAAGTTCATCTGGTCCACGAACTCCACGTACAGTTCGCAAGGTTTTCTTAACAGCGTTGAGAATCGGGAGGATGTCTGCCTGGCCAGCTGCATGTGCATGTTGCAGATCGTCCGAATCTGGTCCTTGGTGAATTTATCCGGCCGCCTGAAATCGTAATACTTTATCTTGCCGCTCACGTCCTTCTTTTCCCGCCTGTTCAGGATCGAATCGGGGGACAGTTTTTCTTTCGCCGGCGTTCCGTTCGTCCCGGAGCCATGCATCCCGGTAGCACTCGCGACAGGGTCACTCATGGCCATCCTCCATTACGGAACTTACCCGTACGCCAAAATGCTCGTCGATTATCACTACTTCTCCACGGGCGATTATCCGGCCCGCGGCAAGAATGTTAACCGGTTCACCGGCCATGGATTCCAGCTCCAGGATCGTGCCTGCGCCGATTTGCGATAATTCCTTGACCGAAACCCCCGCTTCGCCGAGCAAAACCTGTATTCTCACGGTGGCATCGTCTATCGTTCCTGTTTTCATTTTTTCGCTCCTTCGTCCTGTCGCGTCATCCGGCTGATTTTAAAAAAAGAGCGGCCGCGCTTCGTTATGATCTTCCCCTCGGCGATGATGACGCCGCCTATTTCAAGCGCGCATGCATTACCCTCGTAACGCGGCAATTCTACGCTACCGGACAAGCTTGCGTTTCTTATATCCGCGGGGCTCAACGGGCCCTGCGCAAGAATCACCGAGGATTCAAGGCGTACGAAGCGTTCCCTGTCCGCGGCCGACGATGTTTTGGCATCTAAAGGCATAAAGTCCTCCATCTAGAAGAGCATAAGCTCGCGTTAATAAAAACTCTTCCACTTTTTTAAGGAAGAATCGCTTGAAACCGGCACTATTTTAAGAAACTGGGTTTGGCTACAGGGAGCGATTGCGGAATTCGCGGGGAGAACATCCGATGATGCGCAGAAAATAGCGGTTGAAAAACGAGAGACTGTTGTAGCCGACGGCGGCCGCGATATCGATGATGGAAAGAGATGAGGACTTGAGCAGCAGGCACGCTTTATGGACGCGCTGCCTGTTGATATACTCGAAAAGCGGGCATCCGGCTTTTTCCTTGAAGAGGCGGGAAAAATCGCTCGTGTTCATGGCGCAGCGGGACACGAAATAATCCTGGTTGAAGGTTTCGGCGTAGTGTTCGTCTATGTAGCGCACGACATCGTCCATCTTCCAGACGCCGGAAGGGGAAACGGCATCGCACCCGCCCGGCAGGAGGCCGCTGGAAACGGCGCAGCGTGATAAAAGTATAATAATCTGGATAAGCCGCGCGCTCGCAGCGTACTCGGCCCCCATTCCACAGGAATCGAGTTCAAGGATCATGCTGTCCGCCAGCGGAAAAACATCCGCTGCGGTGCCCGGATCCAGGGCCATGCCCAAAGCCGGTGACTTGAGCATGCGCTCCGCGGCTTCCATCCAGGCTTCTTTTTCCCGCGCGCCGCCGGGGCTGAGCAGCTCGACGAAATTCAGGGGCATCCCGATGGACACCGCGAAGGCGTCCTGTGAGAGCGTCAGCCTCGGCGGACGAAAACCGTCGAGCCCCAGGCCGAGCACGCAGGCGCAAGGGGCGGGAAAGGAGCATGGTGAATATATATTATCATGGAGCAAGGCGGTACCGGAACCGACGAGGAAGAGCAGGCTCCCGGCCGAACGCGGAACTGATTCGGTACCGACGGCACCGTTCGCGCGTTCCACGTGCACGGGACATTGTTCGGCGGGGGCAAGGCCGCGAAACTGAAAGCGCATCCGTCAGGAATACGCGAGAACGCGGTTGCGGCCGGCTTCCTTCGCCTTAAAAAGCACTTGATCCGCGCGAACGTACAGATCGCCTGAGTTTACGGCGTCTGCCGGGGAAACCGCCACGCCTATGCTGGCCGTCAGGTGTACCCGTGCGGGAGCCGCGTCCTTGCCGTTCCTGAATTCCATGTACAGGGTCTCGGTGTGGGCACGGATTTTCTCCGCAAGCTCCATCGCTTCCCGCTTCGAGCCGTCCGCAAGGAAAAAGGCGAACTCATCGCCGGAAAGGCGCGCGGCCACGCAATTTTCCGGCAGCAGGTGGCCATACCCCGCGCCGGTCGTGGAAATCACCGCGTCGCCCGCTTCGTGGCCGTAGGTCTCGTTTATCTCATGAAAATAGTCGATGTCCAGCATGAGCAGCGCGCATTGCGGCGGCGCGCTCACCGCCCTGGAAAAACGGGTCTTGATGGTGTCTTCCAAAAAGCGCCGGTTGAACAGGCCGGAAAGCTCGTCCATTACCGCCCGTCTACGCGCGGTTTCACCCCATCGCACGGTGTCGTGGAGGAATACCGAGGCCTCGTCCAGCCAGCCGGCCATGATCCTGGACATGGAAGAGAGCATGCGCACGCCTATGGTGGCGTGCTCCCAGACGATGCGGTAAAAATCTATCGCGTCCAGGGCGAGCAGCACCGAATCTTCGAGCACTTCGCAGGTGGCGGACCTCGCGACATTGTCGATTATGGACATTTCGCCGAAGAACCTGCCCGGCCCGAACTCGTAGACTTCGCGCTCGTTTCCGTCCGAGTCGCGCGCCATGCTCACCACGCGCCCCGATTGCACGAGGAACATCTGGGTTCCGGGGTCTCCCTGACGGAACAGGACCTCCCTGCCGGAGAATTCCTTCCGGTGCAGGAGGTCCGCCACGAGAAGGAGGTCGGAGTCCCCGATGCCGGAAAAAAGCTCGCTGGTGCGTAAACATTCTATAACATCGTCGCGCATGTTCATGAAATGCCGCCTTCCGGAAAATCCTTGCCGATCCTGTACACGCGATTGCCGCCGTCACGCCACGCGGTCAGGAGGGTCGCGTAGGTCTTTTCAAGAAGGTTCTTGAGCAGCGAATCGTCCGCGGGCCAGATTGAAAAACACATGCTGGTGGTAAACCGAAAGTCGCCGATCGATCGATCCATGCCCGCGCAGCCTTCCAGGGCGGCGGTTTCGGGACCGGCGCAGACTTCCTTGTCCTGCAGCCGGATGGCCGCTATGGAATCCCTGATGCGCCTCAAGATCGTCAAATGCGCCTCGGCGGGGCACTTCGGCAGGACAAGCGCGGTCTCGTTGCTTTTCAGGCGAATAGCCCAACCAGAATAATCGCTTGCGATGGATTTGAGGATTTCGGCGATATGCAGCATGGCCAAGTCACCAGCTCCATGGCCCCAGGTATCGCACAAGTCCTTGAATTTATCGGGTTTAATATAAATCAGCAGCACCGGCGCCACCCGTATGAGCTTACGCGTCAATTCCTCGTCCAGAAAGCCCTTGTTCCACAGCCCGGTTGCCGTGTCGGTATACATTTGCTTGCGAAGCTCGCGGACCCACGGGGCATTCTCCGAGATCAGCTGCTGCGTGGATCTGATGCGGGAGGAAATCATGGAGACCGATCGCAGGAGAAGGCGCGCGCTTACGTCGGGACGTTCACCGGCCAACGATTCGTTGGTGTGGCTGAAACCGGGAAAGACGAGAAGCTCCACCGATTCGGCGGCGTGGGCATTCGCGTCGTACGCGGCACGCCTGGCAAAGTCGAAATCACCCAGAACGTCTCCCGCAACGAAGTGCGCCATGCTCTCCGTCTCGCCGTTTTTAAGCTCGCGCGAAACCGTAATGCTGCCGCTCCGGATAATATAGAACCGCTCGGCCTTTTCTCCGCTTACGAAGACCGGTTCACCGCTCTCGTAGCAGGCGAGGCTTGAACGGCTGGCGAGCCAATATAGATCGTCGGGTAGAAGCCGTGAAAATATTTCTGCCTTTACCAGCAGCGCCACCGCGTCGCTGTAACCTAATTCACGGATTTTCATACACGGGGATTATAACAGGGTTATCCACGCATTACAAACTATAAAAACATTGATTTAGTTTGTTTTACGGAAGCTGCATCATGCCAAAATCAGTGCCGCGCTATAACGCCTGAGGGGAGACCAGTACCGAACGTCCGCTTTAACCCGCACGCCGAGCAGCGTTGCGGATCAAAGCGGCTTTAAGGCGCGATTTGCGCCTTAAAGATCAGTTATTGGGTTTCATCGTGGGAAACAGAATTACGTCGCGGATGCTGTAGGCATCGGTAAGGAACATGATGACGCGATCCACTCCGATTCCAAGACCGCCGGTCGGGGGCATGCCCACTTCCAGGCTGGATACGAAATCCTCGTCCAACATGTACGCTTCGTCGTCGCCCAGTTCGCGTTCCTTGAGCTGCTGCGTAAATCTATCCATCTGCACGATGGGATCATTCAGCTCGCTGTAGGCGTTCGCTATCTCGCGCGCGTAAACGAAAGCCTCAAAACGCTCCGTCATGGTGGGGTCACCGGGTTTCTGCTTGGTAAGCGGCGAGATATCCGTGGGGTAATCCATGATGAACGTTGGCTGAATCAGGTGTTCCTCGGCGAATTTCTCAAAGGCGGCATTGAGGATATCACCCTTGGTACAATCCTTGAGCTTCTTTTTAAGCTCATGATCGAGGCCTTTTTCCTTGGCAAGGGCTTGGGCTTCCTCATTGGTTTTTACGGCGGTAAAATCGATGTTGCCATACTGCTTTACGGCATCGATCATCGTAAGCCTGCGCCAGGGCGGCGTAAAATCCAGTTCGGTTCCCTGGTACACTACCTTGGTGCTGCCGCATACCTTTTCAGCCGCAAAGGCCACCATGTTCTCGCACAATTCCATCATGTCCTTGTAATCGGCATACGCCTGATACAGCTCAATCATCGTAAATTCCGGATTATGACGTATATCGATGCCTTCGTTGCGGAAGTTTTTGCCCATGTCATATACGCGTTCCATGCCGCCCACGATGCAGCGCTTGAGGTACAGCTCGGTGGCGATGCGCAAGTACAGCTGCAGGTTGAGGGCGTTGCTCTTGGTAACGAAAGGCCGCGCGGCCGCGCCCGAGGCGATGGTTGAAAGTATGGGCGTATCCACCTCGATATATTCGCGGGTATCCAGGAATTCCCTGATCGCCCGAATGATCTGGGTGCGTTTCTTGAAAGTATCCATTACCTGCGGATTCATGACCAGGTCGAGGTACCGGCGGCGATAACGCTGCTCGGGATCCTTGAGTCCGTGGAATTTTTCAGGCAGCGGCTCGAGCGACTTGGCCAGCATGACCATCTTCTTGGCATGCACGGACATCTCGCCGCGCTTGGTCTTGAACACGTAGCCTTCCACGCCTATGAGGTCGCCGACGTCCCAGGTCTTTACCTGCGCATAGTTTTCGTCGCCCAAAGCCTCGGCATTGAGGTATAGCTGAATGCGTCCGTCGCGGTCCTGCAGGTCTATGAAGGCCGCCTTGCCGATATCGCGGAAACTCATAACGCGCCCGGCTATGGAAACGTCCTTGTTCTCGAGTTCGGCGAAGTTATCTTTTATCTGTTTGGAGTGGTGAGTCTGTTTCCAGGTAAGAACCGCAAAAGGATCGCGACCTTCTGCCTGCAATTTTGCAAGTTTCTCGCGGCGTACCAGCTGCTGTTCGTTAAAAGCCCTCTGGGCTCCCTCGTCGTCCTGCGCGTTTGCGTCTGACGTTACGTTTTCCTGACTCATTCACTCACTCCTTGTATGGGCGTTCCCACGATCGGAGTATATGCGAAAAAACACCGGTTTTACAAGGCTCGAGATTTTCAGGCCCTTTTTTCAGTCGGTATCGCGCATAACCCGGATTCCAAATTCCTCCGCCAGCGCCGACAGCCGCTTATCCAGGGTATATAAAGCGCAAGGGTAATTCAGCGCGGAGGCAAGAATGCCGGCATCCACCCAGCCGATTCCCCGCGCGTACCAGAAACCTTTTTCAATGCAAGCCGAAATTTCCTCATCGGCTACGGTCGGCGCAAGCGGCAGCACCGATAGTAAATCCAAAAAACCGCTTCGCTTGGCTAGAGATCCCAAGGCTAATTCGCCCAATACCCAGCGATGTATAAGTACTTGATCTTCTTCAAGTAAGCGCATGAGACTTTTATTGCCCGAACGCAGGTGATCGATCCAGACGGAGGTATCTACAAGTATCATGAGGAAGGATAAACCGGGGCGTTCTCAGCGGCAATGTCTGGATCCCGCATTCGCGGAGCCGACTTGGCCAACGCATCCGATCCACCGAGGGCTACAAGCCGCCTTCTGGCTTCACGCGCTATTAAGGCGCGCAATCCTTCCCTGACAAGATCCGAGATGCGGTCTATTCCGGATAAGGCCCGCGCTTTTTCCACGAGTTCGTCTCCTATCTCAAGTGTTGTTCTCATGCATATAAATATGCATTAAAAATGCATATACGTCAAGTAAAATAATTTATTCTTTCCATACCCCGGTAATACGAGGCAATCGATTGAGGTACGTTCAAAAAAACCGTGGAAGCTACTTTAAAGATCCAAGCGAATGCTGACGGGGCAATGATCCGAGCCTAAAACATCACTCTGAATGCCGGTAGCTTTGATGGCAGGCCGCAAGGCTTCATCCACGCAGTGGTAATCCAGGCGCCAGCCGATATTTTTCTCACGGGCGCGCATCCGGTAACTCCACCAACTGTAGTGCTTGGGTTCATCCTTGTGAGCCTCGCGAAACGTATCCACGTAACCGGCTGCCAGGAATTTGGTCATGAAGGCGCGTTCTTCCGGCAGATAGCCCGGGTTTCCCTCGTTGGCTTTCGGGTGGGAAAGATCGATGGGAGTATGGGCGATATTATAGTCGCCGCAGATGAGAATATGCCGCTTCTGCTTGACGAGCTCATCGGCACGGGAAAGCACCGCATCGCAGAAACGAAGTTTATAATCAAGCCGCGCGCCTGCTTCCTGCGAGTTGGGGAAGTACGCGCTTACCACGACGATAGAACCGAAATCGGCTTCTATATACCGGCCCTCGGCGTCGAATTCGTCGATACCCAGCAGTTTGGTTTCAAGTGGCTCATCGCGACTGTAAATGGCCACGCCAGAATACCCGGCTCGCGCGGCGCTCGCAAAGTATGTTTTATAGACGGAACCTGCGGAATCCTCCGACTCGAAGAATTCCTTGGTGAGCTGCGCGGGCTTTGCCTTTGTTTCCTGCAGGCAGACGACGTCCGCGGACTGGAGTTTAAGCCAGTCGAAAAAACCCTTGCCGGATACCGCGCGGATACCGTTTACGTTCCAGGATAAAACATTCATCATGTGCGACTCCAGACGACAGGATCCCCGAAAATCAGCTACGGATCCGTATTGATCTCGAGCTCGACGGATAAGACGATCGTATACGTCTTTCCGCGGATAGCGGTAAATTTTCTTGAGAGCGAGTAATTTCCCAGCACGCACAGCAAGGTATGCTCGCCGGATTCTATTTCCAACCCATCTGCGGCGATCATGTCGAGGGGCTTGCCGTCAAGGCTTATTTGAGCGTCCGAAGGCGCTTGGAACTTCAACAGGGGAGAATCCGACAGGGGCTTGGCGGTAAGGCTCAGCACCTTCCCCGACTCAATTACCGCGGATATTACTTCTTCGCGATATCCCTCCGCTGCGATCCTTACGACATGCAGTCCTTTTTTCAGATAGATGATTCCGGCCCAGTCGTCTATCCGTCTGTCGTCGATAAACACCTGAACGGATTTTCTGTCTATTCCCGCATCGGGATACTGGATTCGAATACCTCCCTCATCCGTAAGGATAGGGCGCACGGTTACTTTAAACAGCGCGGTTTCCATACTGGGGGGTATTCCTTTATTAATTGAGGAAAGCTTGAACATGAGCGGGAATTTATCCGGGGTGCACAAGGCGGGTATCAGCGTGGCGTACGGCCCGGAACGCAAGCCATGACGTTCCGACACCGGAAGCTGGATTATGAGACTGACGCGAGCGGGCAAAGGCTGAGTAAACAGCTGTTCGCCTGAGTAATCGAAACGATCTGCCTGCGTGGCCGGTTTGATACCGGTGTAGATAGTCCAAATGATGGAAGACTCGGCACCCTGAAACGCCTTGGGTATGCGAAGCTCAAGTTCCACGCCTTGAATAAACGCGGCATTGGCTCCCAGCACTATGCCTACGGCTTCGTTATAGTGCAGATTGACGCTTTCGCCTTCCGGCCTGGATGACTCGAGCGTTACCGTAAACGGAACCGCGGTGCGCAGATTTTGAGCGTTCACGCCGTACATGAGGCAAACTATACTGTAAAAAAGCAGTGCGCTGCGTTTCATGGTGACAATCCTGGCAAATATCCGGACGGGTCTCTGGTTGCCCCGTCAAGCTGAATCTCAAAATGCAAATGCGGTCCGGTGGACATACCTGTGGACCCCACTTCCCCGATAATTGTACCTGATAATACACTTTGATTCAACACGACCAGGAATCGCAGAAGATGTCCGTAAACGGTCTTGATACCGCCGGCGTGATCGATCACCAGGTAATTGCCCAGGGCGTTGTCCCATGCGGCTTCCGTTACCACGCCCGCCCGCGCTGCGATAACCTCCGTACCCGATGGGGCGGCCAGATCGACTCCTTGGTGCTTGCGCGTAATTCCGTCGATGGGGCTTTGCCGTATCCCATAAGCACTTGATACGCGAGCGTTCGGCAAGGGCAATCGAAATCCGGCGCTGAGAAAAAAAGCGCGCTCGGTGTTATTGAAGCGCTTGCCCGCGAGAAAGATGAATTTTCTGGTTTCATTCCCTATTTTCAGGGAAATCGGAATTTCTATCGTTTCCGATTCTGGATTTCGGTTGGCTAGCAGGATGTCCATGTCGTTCCTGCTTTTTTCAGGAATAAAAAGGCCGTGGAACGAAGGAACCAGCAACACCTCACCGGCCGTAAATTGTCGAGCCCGGTTCATTCCGTTCAGCGTCGCCAAGGTCTCGTACGGCAGCGCCAAACGAGCGGCCATGCCAAAGAGATCGTCGCCTTTTTGAGCCGTATAGGCGCAAATAAAAAGATCTGGCCAGGAAGCGGTTTTTTTTTCTGCGCGGTACCCTTGCGCGATGGAATCTTGCAGTTGCCTGAATACCAGGTCTCCTGTTTGAAGGATGCGGATTTTGGGATAATAGTCCGTTTTTGACGCTAAGCCACCCTGTGCCCATACTTCGGGGGAAGCCAGCGATACTTGCAGGAAAAACAGGACGCCGGTCCCAAGGCAAAAAAAACGAGCCGTGATGCAGCGTCCCGATATCACAAGGAAGATGCCTTTTTCTTCGCGTTGATTCGCGAAATTACAAAGGTGACAAGTACTGCCGCCAAGGAGAGCAGACACAGAAACGTATAGATCGGAGTCGCCTTGGTGGCCAGCATCCATAAAGGCCAGACGACGACCATCGTGAGGGCAAAAATCACGGCGAGCATGGCGACGAGCACCAGTGAATCGGCCCCGAATCGCCGCAGCCCCCGGCCTCTGCTTTTCTTTGACCCAGTCGCTTCTTTTCTATCGCTCATGTGTGCGCTCCATCTTTATTTCCGGGATTCAGTCGCCGGCATATTTACCGGCGGATTTTCCGTCCCGCGCACTGACCGGCAGGCAGCGAAGCAGCCTGATATAAGCTAAAACCAGGGCGGTTTCGTGTATGCCCATTTTTTTCGTCATGCGATCCAACAATCGTCCGGGAGGCAGATCATTCTTGAGTTGATTGTATAATTGCCCCACGATGGGTTTATGCCTCCAGCGTTCCACGCAATACTCGCAGAATGCCTCGGCTTCCTCCGATTCTGATGCCGTAAACTCAACCGGCGGAGCATAGAGACCGGTGCGATAAAAGGCCGCGGCGCCAAGAGTGACGATTTCGTCCCTCCAAGCCTCCACAAGGGAAACCACCCTGCTCTCCTCGAAAAAACTGGTATCCAGCGAGCGCCTGACCATCGAGAGCGCATCCAGGAATTTCCTTGATTTTAGAGTGGCCCGCTCCATGAAAAGATAACAAAAACCGGCAGCCAGGCCGCCAAGCAATAACTCGTCCACAACAGGAATGGGATCGCGCACGAAAATCGAGAAAAAAAGGTACACCACGATGAACGAAAGAGCGGCCAAACCGATGCGCCAATAATAAGCCTTATCCAAAAAATGCCTTTTAGCGCATTTTTCGGTGGCCTCGAGCAAGGTGGTTCTCAGCTGGTCGGTTTTAAGCGCCTCAAAGCCAAGCCCATACCTACCGGCTATCTGCGTTGATGCATGGGGGGAATCATTGAGGGAATAAATGGAGGATCCGGTATAAAACGGATGCAGCAGCGCAACGTCGCCGCTTTGGATAACGAAAATATACGAAACAGTGTCCATTCATTCGATGGTACGGGTTGCATATGGGGCTGTCAAGAGTAGGCGCATGGAACCTGCTTCAGCGCTGGGTAAAATCAGGATTTTGAGAGAATATCATCGGCCAGGGCCTTGAGATCGGGATTCAAGGCAATACCGCGCGTGACTCCGGATGGATTCAAGGTAAACAATCCGTCTTTCATGGAAATGACGCCATCGGGATCGGGTGCCGCGGGATGTTCATCGTCGCTATCGTCTTCAAGATCGTCATTGACCGTAAACTGTCCCAATGACTCGACGAGTGAGGGTTCTTCTTCGCCGATCATTTCAAGCTCGGAAAGATCGCCCGAAAGATTCGCGCGGGAAGCGCTTGAAAGCTCATGCCTGCGGTAAATCGGGAAATAATCGATCGGCAGGGCTTCTTCCGCATCCTCATCGCTGTCCGCGGAAACTACCTGAAGTTCTTCCATTCTTTCACGATCCGCGTCCGACAGCATGGCTATCTCGGATTTACCGGAAACGTCGTCTATTTCGTCTTCCGTGTTTGCGGTGGCATCGATCGTGGAGTGGGTGGTGAACTCCGTCATGTCAAGTTCAAGGAAACCTTCTTCGTCACGGTAATTTTCAAGCCCGGACAGATCGAGCGCGTCCAGGAATAAATCAAATTCGAGATCGTTGAGATATGAATCCACCTGACCGTGCGACTGCAGCTGATCCTGGGAAACTTTCTGCATCCTCTGGCGGAATTGCTCGTCGCCAAAAAGCGCCTCGCCGCCTTCGATACTGGCTGCATCGTCCATGGGAGAGGTAAGGGAGAAAAGCGGAATATCTTCCAGCTGATCATCGGAATACCCTTCGTCCGATTCTATGGTTCCCGAATCGATTCGGCCACCGTGCTCCTCGGTTATTCCTGAGGCGTCCATTCTGATGATGCTGGAAGGCTCCTGCATTTCGACGGGTTTTTGTTCCTCCGCCATAACCGGCTGCGGCACCTCAAGTTCATTCAGCTCTTCGAGTTCCTCAAGCTCCTCGATAGCTTCCTCTTCAAGCTCTTCGATTTCGCCGATCGGGTTTTCTATACGCAGGCCGTCGTCTTCCCGTACGTGCCTTTCGAGATTGGAGGCAATCTGCTCGTCCGACAATCTGCCGGAAATATATCGTTGTACATCGGCGAGATTGGTCTCCTCGACGAGCTGCAGACCAAGGCTTTCCGGAATAACGGGGATATCATCATCTGAGCTGGCCGCGAATGCCATGGCCTCCGCGGATAAACTACCCCAGTTTTCCGAGCCCATCAAAGCTTCCGTCTCGTTCAGCGCCTGAACCTCGGATAATTCTCCAAGCTCACTGAGGCTCGCGGTTTCGCCGATGGATTCTGAGTCTGCAAGCTCCTCGAGTTCCTCTACCGCCTCTGCTTCAACTTCGACCAGTTCTTCTATTTCCTCGACCGCTTCCGCCTCTGCGGGTTCCTCGATTTCGCTGACTGTTTCCGCTTCTACAAGTTCTTCGATTTCATCGACCGCTTCCGCATCTACAAGTTCTTCGATCTCGTCGGCTGCTTCCGCTTCTTCCAGATCAACGACGTCGTCGGCTGCTTTCGCCTCGGCAAGTTCCTCTGCTTCTTCGACGGCTTCCGCCTCTTCCAGATCCTCGACTTCGTCGGCCGCTTCCGCCTCGGCAAGTTCCTCGGCTT
>CAZAJF010000039.1:0-35514 GCA_964485395.1 uncultured Treponemataceae bacterium
ATCCCCTCCCATGGATGCAAGGCGGATCGATGCGAGCCTGGGCATCTTGATCTCCAGGTCCAGGTTGTAATCACCCTTTGCGTTCCTTACGGTGATGCGGCCTGAAATTTTTATCAATCGAGGCAAAACCGCAGTCTTTGCCTCGATTATTTCCGTATCGACGCCGCGCTTGGTAAGGATAATCTCGATCTCTTCTTTATCCCAACCGGTAACGCTGATGTTTCCTCCAAGTTTGATATCTACTTCAAGCCTGGATCCACTTGCAAACGCATACTTTTCAGTCATGCTCGCAACCGATTTTTTCCCGCTCTCGCGCGCAAAAACACCGGTCACTACCAACAATCCGGCAATAGCAACCGCGATCATCTTCTTTGTAAGTTTCATTTCCCGCTCCTTCGCGTCAGTCTATACATGCATGTTCGAGACGTATCAGGTAACAATGGTTTACTGGGATACGCAATAAATTTACCGCACCAGGAGTCTGCGAGTACACGGATTCTATTTCTTATAGTCAGGCCATTTTCTTATAACCTCAAGCCCTTTGTCCAAAATAGGATCAAGCCCTTTCATTACATCGTTCTGGCTGGTGCGGACCTCTACGTCCGGAGGAACTCCGATATGCACGTATTCGGTTCCATCCGGCAGATATGCGCGGAAGGTGGAAACCAGGAAGCTCCCGCCGCCAGGAAGGGAAAAGGACAATTTGTTACCGGCGCTGCCGGCGGTTTTCTCGCCCACCAGCAAGGCGCGGCCGGAATACTTGAGGGCGACGGCGAAATCCTCCGCGGTACTGGCCGTCCCTATTCCGGTTAAAACGACTATCGGCCCAAGGTAGCGTTTTCCCTGGCGAGGCTGAATATAGGATTTAGTCTCCAGGAGTTCGGATTTCTTGCCCCAGGCACGATAAGCGGCGATATATTGAGGGTATTTCATGATAGGGAAAATGGCCGTCTTATCGATGAGGCAGGCGGCCGCTTTTTCGGCGATCTGGCTGTCTCCCCCGCTGTTAAAGCGCAGGTCGATGATCAGCCCTTTGGTCGCGGCCGGATCAATGGTGTCGATGAGCTCTATGAACTGCTTATCGATACCCTCGATACCGAAACTGGGAATGCGCACATAGAGGAGACCTTCGGGCAACTGCCTGACTTCCATTTTTTTTTCGATCGCGTTCCAGAGCATGTATTGCGGAAAAAACGGTGTTTTGCCGCTGAGACTATTCCGGGTCAATGAAACCTTGCGGACCTGACCGGAAAAATCCTTGATACCGAGATTAAGAACGCTGCCGCGCTCCCCAAAGAACATGAACACCCCCCATACCTGGTTGGCATGCTCGGAACCGGATGTGTAATAGCGGTACACTTTATCCTGGAAATACGTCATGATGGGTATCCCGTCCTCCGCCGTCAGAATTTCCATACCCGGGGAAATACCCTGCTTTTTTATCTCCTCCGCGCTGCCGGCGGCCACGATGATAACTTTATTTTCAATGATTTTAACCTCAAGCGCTATCGTGTCCTCGCTTGAAAGAAAGGGAAACCAGGGTGCCCGCACGGAAGTATGGCCATCCTTCAGCAAAACGGCGAACTCCATGAGCAGCCGGTAATAGGCTACCGTATCACCTGCTGCGATAACTTTGGGCAGATACTCTTGGACTTTGGCATCCCAGTTTAAATCTGTGAGTTTATCGAACCAGGGAAAATTGTACTTGGCCTCGGACCATATGGTCATCAGGCCCATGATTCGCTGTTCGGCGCTCAAGGTTGGATTTTTTCCGGCTTGAGGCGCCTGGGTTTGCGCTGACACGGTTACGACTCCTATAAAAAAAACCAGGATGATTATGGCGATAAGCTTTATTGCTTGGTTAAACGGCTTCTTTTTCCTTCTATGCATTGCAGTTCTCTCCTTGTGCGAGTCTCGATATGACTGTTGGAGACAGGGCAAGGCAAAACGGTTTACATGGAAGAAAAATTATTTTTTAGCCCGGTCAAATGGCCGAGGGATAGCCAGGGCTGTTCGGAATGGATTAAAGGAGCTCCAGGCGAAGGCATGAAGCTCGGGAGTAAGACCGTGCGCGTCCGTCTTGCCCGTGCCGCGGTTCAGCATCGCAAGCAAGGTTATGGAAATATCACCGTCGGGATTCCTCAAGAAACGGTCCAGGGCCGGGCAGGAATCCTTGCCGCCGCTCCGGGAGCGGAAAACCCGGCGACTCACGGGTCTACGGGGGGCGAACAATCGGGACACAGCCCGAACAGCTCGAGGCGGTGGCCGCTGGAGGTAAAGCCGAATCTTCTATATACGTCGTCTTGGGCCTGCTCGATGGCGGCGTCCACGAACTCGACTATCTTGCCGCAGCGGACGCAGGCGAGGTGGTCATGGTGCTCGTGGTGGTATGCATGCTCGTATTGACGGGCGCCGTCGTCATAGCAGGCTTCGCGGGCCAGGCCGGCATCTGCGAACAGCTTGATCGTGCGAAAGACGGTAGCCTGCCCGATACCCGGATCCAGCCGCCTGGCGGCCTCATACAGGGCTTCGGCGCTCACGTGCGACTCGAGCGACAGGAAAGCCTTGAGCACCGTCTCCCTGGCGACCGTCATCTTGAGTCCCTTGTCCCGAAGGTAGCGTTCAAGAACGTTTCGTTCTTCCCGCGGGACGTTTTTTCCTGTTTTTCGCGCTTCAAAAATAGCCATATCGTCTCTTAAAGCACTATAACTGAATTCCTGAACCGGAGCAAGGCTGTTTTCCAAGACAGGATTCAACCCGGGCGAGAAACCTGCCGAAAATCAATCGATGAGGTATATCATGAACGTAGACCGCATAAAAGCACTCTTTTTCGTCGCTCTGGCGACCATTCTGTCCCAAGCCAATGTTTTCGCGGACCTTGAGTTCATCGGTCCGGACATCGCGCCCGACGACACCATACTGTTTTCCACCCGCGTGGACATTCCCGGCGACGGAAGCTACGACACCCTGTTCGCGACCAAAGCCGAAAGCGGGGAACTTACCCAGCTGACGTTTTACCCCGAGGCCATCGCAATAGTGGACGACGGCAGAAGGCTGCAGATACGCAACCGTTTTGGAATATTCATGACGGACCGCGGCTTTACCAACATGCAGGCACTGCCGACGATTCCCTCGTTCGTGCGCGGATCGTCCGTGCAGCAGGGAAAGCTCATCGATTCGCGGCCTTCCCCGGACGGAACCATGCTCCTGTACATGTCGCCTACCAGCTCGTCGCGCGGCAACCTCATCCTGTTTGACCAAGCCAAGAACACGGAAACCGCGGTGGCCAAGGGCATCGAATTTTCGGTGAATAATTTCCCCGCCCGCTGGTCGCTTGACTCGCGCTACTTCGTCTATTCGCGCAACGAGGAACTGTACTATTTCAGTACCGACCAGCTGCGCGCGGGCCGCGTTCCCGACGAAAGCTGGCGGAAAGTGGGCTCGGGGCGGATAGAACAATCCCGCTGGAGCGCCAACGGCAGCCTTTACGTGCTGCGGGAACGCTCGCTCTACCGCATCATGCCTGAAGAATTCTTTACGCAAGCCATCTACTCCGGCATCGTGCAGCCGGGCAACATGGTGGGCAAGGCCCCGTTCGCATACGATCCCAACTTCGACTCGTTCTGGATCTCCCCGGACGGCGCCAAGGTAATGCTCTGCAAGGACGGCAGGAACATATTCCTCTACCGGCTCGATCCCGACGATTTCGGCCGCGACGACGCCGTAAACGCCATGCCCTACCTTTTCCTGCAGGGCAACACCATTATCAACGACGTACTGTGGCCCTCGAACGACCAGGTAACCATTTTTACCGGTTCCCTCAAAAACGGCAACCGCGTTTCCGGAGCCTTCCGCATCAGCGTGCCCACGGCGGGCAAAGAAGGCCTTTCCGCGAATTTCACCGAGCTTGACGTAAAAGGCGCCTGCTCGCTTGCATTGTCGCCCGATGAAACCAGAATCGCGGTTACCACCGGCGAAGGAGTCTCGGTCCGCAGGTATGCCAACTGGGCCGAAGAAAAAAAGATAGCCGCGCCCGGCGCCAAGCACGCGCTCTGGATCAGCACGGACGGCCTCGTGGTAGCCGGTTCATCCACCATAGAACTCGTGTACATCAGCTCGGACAACCGCCAGCTCGTGGGCTTGGCCCAGGCAAAAAAATACGGCTGGACGGAGAGCGGCAAGGCTGCGGTTCAAAACGAGTCCGGAAGCTGGGAAATCGCGCTGTCACCAGCCTCCAAGACGGCTCCAGCCGGCGCATCCACGGCCGCGATCGCATCCACATGGGAAAAAACATCCGCCTTCAGCGCCAAGCCTCTTTCCACAAGCTCCGGAAACTTCCGCGTATACCTGGACGCGCTGTCCTCGGGCGCCTACCGGAACATGCTCATGATCCGCGCCAGCAAAGGCCTCGGAACCCGCTCGCTCATCCCCGCCCCTACCAAAAAATACAAGCCGTTCCCCGTCAAGGACGATACCCGTACCCCGGGAGTATTCGATTTCGGTTCCAGGATCAGACGCAGGGAAGCTGCGCTGGTCATAAATGCGTATGACGGGGCGGAAGGGCTCGTCAATGTGCTGGAAGCGCTGAGAACCTACGGAATCAAGGCTACGTTCTTCCTGAACGGCGAGTTCATACGCCGCAATCCCGGCGCCGCGAAACTTATAGCCGAAAGCGGCAACGAAGTCGGCAACATGTTCTTCAGCACCTTCGATCCCACCGACTCCCGCTACCGCGTAGACAAGGAATTCATGCAGCGCGGCTTGGCCCGCACGGAGGACGAGTATTATTCGGCCACCGGACACGAACTATCCCTCTTATGGCACACGCCCTATTACTCTTCCAACAGTTTAATCCTGGAATCCGCGGCCGCTATGAATTATAGTTACATAGGCAGGGACATGGATCCGCTGGACTGGGTGGGCAAATACGGCGGCGCGACCACGCAGGGACTCTATGCGCGGGCGCACGATATCGTCGACAAGATAGCCACGACCGCCAAGCCGGGGTCCATCATTCCCATCCGGTTGGGAATTCCCGAGGGCGGACGCGATACTTACCTGTTCAACGAGCTGCCCCTGCTCCTGAACGCGCTGATGAACGAGGGCTTGAACCTGGTGCCCGTATCGGCGCTCATGGAACACGCCAACTGATCAAACGATCTTGTGGAGGATATATGGGCTCGGAACAATTCAAACTTACGCTCGAGCAGATCCAATATACGGTATCTGTCGACGACATCAAGCGCTTGGACGGCGGCGACTGGGGTAGACGGGTAATCGGCCAGCCGCGTGCCCTGGAGGCGCTCGAGATGGGTACCAGTATCCGGGCAAAAGGCTATAATGTTTTCGTAAACGGCGCCGCCGGTACGGGCAGGAGAACCGCGGTAATGCAGGTTCTCAGCGATTTCAAGCCAGAAAAACTGGCGCTGCGCGACCTTGCCTACGTCTACGATTTCCACGCGGCTCTCTCTCCCAAGGCGCTGTCGCTCGCGGCGGGGCAAGGAAAGCTGTTCCGCAAGGATTTACATTCCTTTATAGAGAACATCAAGAAACTCGTAGCCATGCAATCGGATAGCGCGGACTTCAAGAAACAGAAGGACGACCTGGTATCCAACTGGGACCAGGAAGAAAATACCAGACTCGCGAAATTCGAGGCGGAGCTGGCCGCCGATGGATTCCAGGTTGTTCAGGTGCAGGGCGAAGAAGGCCAGAGCGCCACCGACATACTGCCGCTGCGGGACGGAGCCACGCTGTCGTTCGACGACCTGCAGGCGCGGGTAGAGGCCGGAAAGACCACCCAGGCGGATTTCGAGTCCACCCGCGAGCGCTATTACGCCCACATGGACCGCATGCGCCTGATTTTCGTGGACCTGAAGCGCGGCAGGAGCGTCATGGAGGAAAAACTCGATACTCTCCGCAAGAAAACCTTGCGGCCGCTCGTGCATTCGGAAATAGAAATACTGGCCGCCCATTGCGACGACGAAAAACTCCGCGCCTGGATCAAGGAACTGGAACGCGACCTCCTTTCGCACCTGTACCTTTTTTCCGAAGCCGAAGGGCCGGCGCAGGAAAGCCGAGGCGTCAAGGTGCCGTTGTCGCGCTACGGCATCAACGTGCTTACGAACAACGGGGACGTCACGGCTCCTCCGGTAATTTTCGAGGCGCACCCCACGTACGCGAATCTATTCGGCAGCATCGAGCAGCATAACGAGACGCCCGGCGATTCCCGCACCGCCTACCTCAAGGTTCGGCCGGGCTCCATTATCCGCGCGTCGGGTGGATTCCTCGTGCTGCAGGCGGAAGACCTTATCCAGGAGGAGGAATCCTGGATAGCGCTCAAACGGGTGCTCCGAACGGGCAAAGTGGAGATACAGCCGCAGCCCGGTCCGTTCGGGCCTCCGCCCGCCGCAAAACCGGAAGCCCTGGACGTGGACGTCAAGGTAATACTCATCGGCGGCGAAATGCTGTACGACATGCTCTACCAGGCAGACCCTGACTTCCAGAAACTCTTCAAGATAAGCGCGGAATTCGACGCGACGATGAACCGCAACGACGAGAGCATACGCGAATATGTTTCCTTTATAAGGAAGATTACGCGGGAAGAGCGACTTCGGGAACCCAGCCCCGACGGAATCGCCGCGGCCATAGAGCACGGCGTACGCCTGTCCGACCACCGCAACAGGCTCAGCACGCGTTTCAGCCAGATCGCGGACCTCCTCCGCGAGGCGGATTACCGCGCGGGCAAGGCAGGCAGGTCCGCCATCGACGCGCTATCGGTGGACGAAGCCCTGCAGGCCAGGTCTTGGCTGGCGAACATGCAGGAAGAAAAGCTCGCGGACATGATCGTGGCCGGCGAGATAATCCTGAAAGTAAGCGGATCCTGCGTCGGACGGCTCAACGGACTCGCGGTACATGACCGCGGATACTACGCGTTCGGCATGCCCGCCGTGATAAGCGCGCAAGTATCCCCCGGAGAAAGCGGCGTCATCAACATCGAGGGCGAATCCGGCCTATCCGGCGAAATTTACAACAAGGCCGTGCTCATCGTGGAAGGCTTCATGCGCAGCCGCTACGCGCGCGATTTTCCGCTGGCGGTATCCGCGAGCATCTGCTTCGAGCAGTCGTATACCGGCGTGGAAGGCGACTCGGCGTCGAGTACCGCGGTTTACGCGCTCTTGTCCGCCATCGCCAACGTACCGTTGCGGCAAGATATCGCGGTAACAGGCTCCGTAAACCAGATGGGTCAAATACAGCCCGTGGGCGGCGTTACCGAAAAAATAGAAGGCTTCTACCATATCTGCAAGAAAGCCGGATTTACGGGAACGCAAGGCGTCATGGTGCCCCGGCAGAACGTCGTAAACCTGACGCTTTCGCGCGAGGTTACCAACGCGATACGCGACGGCCATTTCTCCGTGTACGCGGTTTCCACGATCGACGAGGGCATCGAGGTGCTGACGGGAATAAAACCGGGCAACGCCGACGCCCAAGGCAGGTTCGAGCCCACGAGCTTCAATGCGCTCGTAGGCGACGAGCTGCGTACCATGGCAAAGACCATCAAGGAATACCTGAATTGAGAAGATATCGGCTATGCTAAAATATTTTAACATACTTGCGTTTTCACTTCTCCTTTGCCTCGCGATGGCGGCGGCAAGCGGATGCGGAGGCAAAAAAGCCGTACCTCCCGCCCCCTCCGCAGTCGTGAGCCCCGCCGCGGAAACCGGCCAGCCCGCGACTGAACCGACCGCACAGCCCACGGCAGCCGCAGTCGCCCCTCTAGCCGCTCCGGCTCAGGATACGGCGTCGGCTAAAAAACCGGCTTCAACCAACCCGATCCCCGTCGCACCGTCGGCTCCTCCGCCTCAAGCGGCGCCGCCCCCTTCCGCAAGCGATCCTACCACCGGCGGCACCGCGCAAAAGCGCAAGATCGGGGAGCTGGTATTTTTTACGGGAAGCGTCGCGATTCACCGAAAAGGCGCAGTGATACAGGGCAAGGACATTGAAATCGGCGACGTCGTGCATCCTTACGATATTTTGCTGACCGGCCCAAAAAGCAAGGCGGAAATAGACATAGCGTCGGGCGCCTCAGGGGGCGCCACGGTTAAACTCTCGGAGAACACCGCGTTCTATTTCGATTCCAGGGAACTGGACGCCGGTGGGCGCAAAACGACACTGCAGCTTTTATCCGGATCCATCGCGCTGAAAGTTGAAAAGCTTTCGGGCGGCTCATTTACGGTCGGAACCGATACGGCGATTCTGGGCGTGCGGGGAACCACCTTCGTCGTGGACACGGTTCCCGACGGCGCCATGCTCGTCAGTTGCGTGGAAGGCGCGGTCGCGGTCCGGGATTCCGCCAGTCGGGAAGAAATCGCCCAGCCGGGAACGGTGATTACCGAAAATGGCGGCACCTTAGCAAAAGAATCCGTACCCGCGGCTTCGCTGGGCAGCTTTCGCATGGATTGGCGCACGGATGCCTATGCGGCATTCGGCAACAAGGCCCTTTCGTTTACGTCGACTTACGCCGCCGCCTTGGACAAGGCTTTACCGGATTTTTATTCGGCCTATACCCGCCTCCAGAGCCAAGAGGAAATCCTGGCTCTCTGGAGAGCAGCCCGTTCGGAAGGCAGAGCCCCCCGCTTCACCGACTACATCGCCGAAAAAAAAGCCGTTGCCGGTGTTTTATTCGATTGTCTCGCCCAATTGTTCAAAGTTGAGCGCCTCCAGTACAGGCTTATCGAGCTGCACGCCTTGCATGCGAGCGGCATAGGATCGGGAACCCTCAAAGACGGCCGGAAAAGCGGTGCATATTTTAAAAGTTTCGAAACATCCAGTGACAGGCTCGTGCCGGCCATGGCCGATGTGCGGGAAGCCCTCGGGCTTTTTACCTGGGCAAGCGCGGGAAGTCCCGTGGGTAACGGCGGCATTTTCTTGAGCGCCGACGAGTAACGGCAGGCGAATTTGCATTTCTCCGGCAAGCGTCTTATGCTTCCTGCAGAGGTGGCACGAATGCTCGCTGACGGAGAGCCCGCGCTTCCCGGACGTACGGGGAGGACCGAGGGGTAATGCTGGACATCAAGACTCTGATGCTGTTGTATCTCATAACCAATGTATTGAATACCGGGGCAATAGCGCTCATCTGGATACAAAACAAGAACCGATATTCGGGCATGGAACTATGGTTCGCCGGGATTCTCATGCAGGTAATCGGCCCGGCGTTGCTTATCATGCGCGGCAGCATCCCGGACATCCTTTCAATGGCGGTTTCCAATACCGTCATTCAAGCAGGGTCCCTGCTCATCCTTTTCGGCTTAGGAAAATTTTGCGCGAAAAAAATCGGGCGGCCGCATAATATCGTCTTCCTGTTTGTCTTTTTCGCGGTGCTGTCCTACTTCACGGTCATAAAACCAAATCTCGCCGGCCGCAACGTCGCGATCTCCCTGATGGTTATATTTTATTCTTCACAGTCCTCGGCGCTTCTGCTGTGGGGAGTCAACCGCAGGATGCGCGCCATCACGAGGCTCCCCGGCATCATTTTTGCCATATACGCGGGATTCGATCTGGCAAGGATCGTCCTGATCTTCACGGTTCCCGATCAGTCGGGGGATTTTTTCAAATCGGGAACGGCAAACGCGGTCGCGATCACCGGATATATCGCCCTGAATTTCTGCCTGACCATAGGCCTCGTCCTCATGGCGGGCAGGCGACTTCTATACGACATGAAAGTCCAGGAGGAAAAATTCTCGACCGCCTTCCAGACATCGCCCTACGCGATCAGCATTACCGAGCTGGAGAGCGGAAAATTCATCGAGGTAAACGATGCCTTCCTTTCGCTTACGGGTTTCACGCAGGAAGAAGTCATCTCCAAGACTTCGGGCGAATTGAACCTTTGGGATGACATGAACGACAGGTTGCGGGTAGTGGAAGCCCTCAAGGCCGGAACGCAGATCGTGGGCAAGGAATCCCGTTTCCGCAAGAAAGCCGGCGGCATCATCCTTGGGCTGTATTCCGCCAAGCCGATTCAACTGGAAATCGGAACCTGCCTGTTTTCCAGCATCGACGACATCACGGCGCGCCGGAAAATCGAGGACGAGGTACGGGAAAATGAATCGCGCCTAAAGACCATGGTGGACATCCTCCAGCACCAATCGGAAACGGTGCAGGAATTCCTCAACTACTCGCTGGATCAGGCGATACGCCTTACCGAAAGCAAAATTGGCTATATCTATCATTATGACGAAGACCGGAAAGAATTCGTCCTCAACTCGTGGTCCAAGGAAGTCATGGCGGAATGCAAGGTCGCGAATCCTTCCACGACCTATTCTCTTGATAAAACCGGCGTCTGGGGCGAAGCTGTCCGGCAGAGACGCCCTATCATCGTCAACGACTTCAAGTCGCCCGACCCCCTGAAAAAAGGCTACCCGGAAGGACATGTCCATCTTCTGAAGTTCATGACCGTGCCCATTTTTCGAAGCTCAGCCATAGTCGGCGTCGTTGGGCTCGCAAACAAATCTTCGGATTACGGCGAATCGGATATATTGCAGGTCTCGCTCCTGATGGAAGGTGTCTGGCGGGTAACCGAGAAAATGCAGGCCGACGAAAAGATAAAGGACCTGCTCGCCGAAAAGGAAATCATCCTCAAGGAAGTGCACCATCGCATAAAGAACAACATGGGCACGATCCAGTCGATCCTATCACTGCAGGCGCTTTCGCTGCAGGATGCGGTACAAGGCTCTTCCGCCGTAGCCGCGCTCGAAGATGCCCAAAACAGGGTGAGAAGCATGATGATCCTCTACGAAAAACTGTATTGCGCACCTAGCTTCGAGGAAATCTCCATCAAGGATTACCTGGGTTCGCTGATCGACGAAATCGTGGGGAACTTCCCGGGCACTCCAGCCGTCAGGATCGAAAAGTCCATCAGTGATTTTTTATTACCCGTCGGAATAATCCAGCCGCTCGGAATAATGATCAACGAACTCGTCACCAACATCATGAAATACGCGTTCAAGGGAAGAAGCGAGGGCGTTGTTAGCCTGAACGCCGCGCTCGAGGAAAGACGCGTCTCCATCATGATCCATGACGACGGCAACGGCATACCGGAATCCGTAAGCTTTGAAAACTCCAGCGGGTTCGGCCTCATGCTCGTGGGCATACTCACCAAGCAGCTCAATGGTTCCATACGGATAGAGCGGGAAAACGGAACCGGTATTTTCCTGGAATTCGACATGTAGGGAATCCGCAAAAGGTATCGAATAGCAAGGATTATATCATACCGGCGCCAGCCATACGCCGAAACAGTTTACGCGAAAAGGATTTTCCATGAAAAAAGCATTGGCTTTTTGTTGCGCGCTCGCGTTAGCCCAAGCGGTGGACTCCCAGGTGGTATCCCAGACCAGGATACCCATCGCCATTCCGCAATTCAAGAATCTCGGCAGCCAGATGAAGGGAGAGGAAGCGGAGGCGCTGCAGAGCCTCCTCGAGACCGCCATCGTCAACCAGCCGATCTTCATCGTGCTGGAACGCGGGCAGGCGCAGGCGGTCTTCCAGGAATTCTCCGAGCAAATTTCCCTGGCCGGCGCGGAGACGCCCCTGGACAGCCAGGTACGCACCAGCGCACGAGCGCTTCTCATCGGCAGCATCGGCATGCTGTATAACCGGATAGTCATAACCACCCGCCTCGTGGACATGTACACATACCGCGTCATGTTCGCCGACAACATTTACGTGGAGCCCGCTGAAATCCGCGCCAGCATCGAGACCCTCGCCAAGTCCATCAACGACAAAGGGCTTGAGATGACCCAAAATCCAACGGAAGCCGACATACAAAAGCAGCTCAAGGCGAAAAACTACTCGGAGGCGAAACGCCTCTCCGATATTTTCCTGCGCGCAGTTCCGGACTCCCGGACGGTACGGGAAATGTACCCCCAAATAGTGTCGGGCCTTGCGGACGAGCACTATAAAAAGGCAAAAAGCCTTCTGGGCAAACGCATGTTCGACGAAGCGCGGTCGCGCATTAACCAGGCCCTCGCCTTCCGCATCGATGAAAGTTTTTACGCGCTCAGGGAAAAAATAAACATCACCGAGGAAGAATGGCTCTTCAAGCAGCAGATTCTCGAGACGCGCCGAAAGGATCAACTGCAGAAACAGGCCAGCGGCATCTCTACGGGCTGGGACGGAATCGATTCCTGGTACGAGAACCTTTCCGCGGAAGGCGCGTATATAGGCGCGGTCATGCATACGCCGCTCGACCCGGGCACCATCGTTCCTGATTTCTCGGCGCCTTCGTGGGGCGCTGAGGTATTCTGGCTCGATGCCGCAGGCAAGGAAGCAAAAGGGACGAGCGTCTTCAACTGGATGGCATACATAGGCGGATTCGCGCGATACAGCCCGTCTCCCGCGGGGGCGCTGATCGCGGCGTCGGGCTATCTTTCGCCGTTCCTCGCCGAAAGCCTTAAGTTAGGAAATATTATTATCAGCCTCGGGGCCGACGCGGGCGGCTACGCCACGTTCGGCGCAAGGTCGTCCGACGGATCCAACCTCAACGGAGGATTTACCGTAGGGGCCATGGGGGCGGTCAGCGCGAAAGCCTGGGAAAAAATGGGACTCTTCGTCTCGGCGAAAGCGGATGCCCTTCTGGACTTCTCGTCCGGCATAAAATACGAACTTAACCTGCGCTTTGCCGCAGGACTTTCCTTCTGACGGAGCCAGGAATGAAAACGACACCTACAAGAACGGGACTGATCGCCATGCTTACGCTGACGATCGCCATAAGCGCCGTCTCCTGCGCATCGCCCCATGCCGTCCTCCTGAATTTCGCCGCTTCCGCGGCACCGGTCGTCAGCGCGGATTTAAAGACCATCAGCGTGGGATACGCGTGGGAATTTTCCGCGGCTTCAGGATTGCAGGAATCGGGATTCGCGGTGGATGCGCGGCTGTATCTCATCCTTTCCGACGGCTCGAGAAAACTCGCGGCTGAGCCCGTGTCCCCTATCGTGCTTACGACATTGAACGGCTCGGGAACCTGCACGTTCTCGACCGGCGGAATATTCCCGAGTGGCACCTATACCGCGGAATTCGCGACCATAGACGACAGCGGGCCAAGCATCCATGAAAGCCCCGAATTGGCGGTACCATGAAAAATAAAAAGCAATACGGCGCCGCGGCGCTTTTCCTGACCCTTATCCTGTGGACGCTCCCGGACGCGCTTCAGGCCCAAGGCCCGGAAGCCGGCAAGCCCAAACTCATCATCATGCGCTTTCTGGCGGACTCAGGCATCAAGGATGTGGAAGCCAGGCAGTTGAACGATACGTTCGAGGGAAGGATTATCCAGACCGGCATATTCCAGCTTTTTGACAGGGCGCAACTCGTGCTCCTCCTCGCAAAGGCGGAAGCGGAGCAGCAGGATCTCGGAAACTTCGACACCGCCCTCTCGTTCGCGAGAGCCGCCGGGGCCAATTTTATCATAACAGGCACCATTACGGTTTCAGGCGCGAAGGGCAATCTCCAATATACCATCAACCCGCGGCTCATCGCCGCCGATACCGGCAAGGAGGCCTTTTCCAAGCCGACGGTCTTTACCGAGAAGAACAAGCTCAAAGAACTCGAGGACCTTGCCCTGCGCATCGCCACAACGGCAAGGCAGCGCACGGACGTAACGAAAGCCCAAATCGAGGCTTTCATGAAAATGGGCGACTGGGACAACGCGGAACGTTTCCTCGAGATTTTCGAGCCTACCAGGACCACCGAGGCGGAAAAAAAAGTAGCGTCCGAACTTCGGCTGCAGATTAACCAAGCCGTCGCCGAGGCTCGATTCATCGATGCGCGCAACGCTCTCGACATCTACCTCTACGAGGAGGCTCGCAGGGCCATCGGGGAATCGTTGCGTCGCGACCCGGGCAACAGCCGCTATGCCGAGCTCGAAAAGCTCATCGAGAGCGAAAACGCAGCCCGTATGGGCGAGGATGATTCGCGCGTTTTCACGCAGATCGACGAGCTTTGCGCCTCGGGCACCTGGGACACCGCGCAGGCGCTGCTGGCCTTCCTGGAATCCAGGGGTTCCGTGGACGGCAGGATAGCGCGTTACCGCCAGCTGATAGGCAACGGAATCAGGGCCCGCGATCTGCACGCGGGCGCCGTCGCGGATATCGAGGCGGGCGACTACGAATCCGCCCGGCTTGCCATCAACGGGGCGCTGGGCCTGTTTCCGGAAAACGTGGATTTCATACGCACGAAAAACCGGCTCTCCGCGACGGAAAACCGGGAAGCCGCGAGCAAGGCAAAATGGGCGCTGTACTTCGAGGAGCTCAAGCACGTAGACCTGTGGGGCATCATGCTCGTCTACAAAACCACAAAAACAAATCTTTACGCGGGCATGGAGCTGCCGGCGTTCACCTTCACGCCCAGGGGCGAGACGGAGACGGTTCTGCTCCAAAAAAAGATCAAGCCGCTGACGGGCGTTTCCGCATGGTATCGCGGCCATCTTTGGCAACCCCGGAACAACGTGCTTTCCTCGATGAACCTGGACGTTTCCTGGCTGGCCGGCCTGCGCGGCAGCATTTCGCAGAACACTGTCGGCAATGACGCCGGCACCCGGCTGCCGTACGCGTGGGAGTCGGTGGACCGGTTCAGCGCCGCGGAGATTTTCGGCGGCGCCGAGATTCGTTATACATTTTTATCATTTCAGCTGAGCCTCGGCCTGGAGGCGGGAAGCGGCGTGCAGATGGCCAGCCATACCACGGAGATACCGTATCTGGATTTCGGCAATGCCGATTCCGAGGTGTACTGGCGCCTGTCTCCGGGGATTCGGTATGGAATCGCCTGGAACCCGGTTTCAAGCGTGCAGATATTTTTCCTGTTGCGCAATACGGCCCCTTTTCTCGCAGGACCTGGAGATTCGATTCTCAAGCCTTCGGAGTTCTCGGCGACCATCGGGCTGGGAATACCCATGAACCTCCGAATTCCGGACAAAAAAAAGACACCCGGCGCGACGGACGGAAACAAGGCGGAAAGCCTCCTTAAGACCAGGACGACGAAGATACCATGAAACGCCGCGCGCATGATGTCTTGGCAGCGTTGGCACTCACCGTTTACCTGGGAACGGCCGCATTCCTCGACGCGCAGGAAAAGGCCTTCCGCGTGGCGATGCTGCCGTTCGAGGCGCAAGCCGGGGTCGAGCCGGGCGACGCGATGGCCATCACGGAAATCGTGCGGGCGGCCCTTGCCGGGGTAAACGAGTTCATCGTGATAGAGAACGAAGCCGTAGCGAGCATCATCGACGAAACGGGGCTCGATCCGAACAACGGGTCGTCCGCGGCCATATTGCGCATCATGGCGGAAAGGCTCAAGGCGGATTACGCCATCACGGGAGCGGTAAGCGTCGACGAAGGCACGATAATCCTGAGCGTCAGGCTTATCGACGCTGCGAGCGCCCGGGTGATCTTCGTCCACCGAGGCACGAGTACGGAAGCCCTGGTGCACCGGGAGATACGCCTCTACGCGGAAGGGATAGCCAACGAAGTAGTGGCGATGACCGCGGGCGCCACGATCGACAATGTGCTGAAACTAATGAAACTGGACCTCCTGGACGACGCATCCAGGAAGCTCGACGCTGTGCGCCTGCGCAATCCGGACGACGAGCGTTACGCGGAAACCCGTGAGAACCTGGACGCGCTGCTCGCGGAGCGCGCCTACCAAAATGCCGTGAAGGCCGTCGCCCTCTCAAAAAAAGAGGCGAGCACGCGGGAAGAGTTCATGTCCCAGGCACGCGAATACGGCAACGAGGCGCTTTTCCTGATACCCGACAGACCGGGATGGGGGGCGAAGCGGGAAAAATACTTGACATTCATGCAGGACAGCGTGATGAGCTATTACGCCGCCGAGGATAAATCGCGGCGCGAAGGGCTTATAAAAAAATCACGGGACTTGATCAAGGAAGGCAACCCCGACGGCGCGCTGGCGCTCATCGCCGACTATGTCCAGATTTCTGGCGAGCGCTCGATCGACCCGAGACTCAAGGCCGTCATCGACGCCTCTAAGGCGAAACGGGCCGGCCTGTTCTACTCAGCCGCGCGGGAAGCCAGGATCGGCAGGGACTTCAGGCAAGCGGAGCGCCTGCTTAACGAGGCGGTTCGCGCGGACAACAGCTCCGCACGGTACCGAAAAGAGCGCACCCGACTGGAAGCAGCCGCAACAGGCGAAAAAGCGGCCGCCGAGTACGACAAGCGACTGAATTCCTCGGCTTGGGATCCCGCGGCCCGCCCTCCGCTGCAAATCGGGGCCGGACTGGATTTCGGGATCTTGGACAAGCCGACGCGGCAATGGCCCCTGGGCGGAATCCTGCCCATGGTCCGCCTCGAAGGAAAACTCTCGGAACGGGTTGCGGGTTCAATACTCTTCGAGCGCTCCGCCTTCCTACGCGCCGGAAGGGTCTCATGGACGGGAAACCTGGACGTGGGAAGCGCCTCCGTGGATTACTGGAAAGCGGACGCGGCCTTCCTCCTTGGATTCACCCTGGCGGGCCGCCGCATCGATATGGGAGCAGACCTTGGCCTAACGGCGGCCTACAGCCAGTTCGGCGGAAGCAGCCAAGCCTACCTCATCAGCGAAACGATAGAAAAAAAAGGCGCGCCTTCCGCCGGCATGGCGCTGCGCGCGAGGCTTGCCTACCGGCCTTATAAAAAAATAACACTCGGCTTTCAGATGGAGCGCTCGACAAGCTATTGTCCGGGAGCGGGCTTCATGAGCGGAACCGCGTTCACCATCGATACCGGCTTATCCTTCTAAGCGCCGCTTGCCAGTGCCGCTTACTAGCGCCGCTTGCAAGCGTGGCCTCCTCCGGGGTACACTGGAACCATGCCCAAACTTTCACTCGATAAAATACTCCAGTCGCAAGGCTTCGGTTCCCGCAAGGATTGCCGCGCCCTCGTGGACTGCGGCGCCGTACTAGTAAACGGGAAACCCGCGGACGACTACGGCGAAAGCTTCGATACCGCCGACCTGACGTTCTCGGTGGACGACGAGGAATGGATCTATCGCGAACACGTGTATATAGCCATGAACAAACCCGCCGACATCGAGTGCTCCCGCAAGCCCAGCCACCACGAGTCCGTACTGAGCCTCCTGCCCGGGCAATTCTCGGCTCGCGACGTGCAGCCGGTAGGCAGGTTGGACCACGATACCACGGGGCTTCTTCTCCTTTCGGACGACGGGGCGTTCATCCATGCGCAGTCCTCGCCCAAGCGGCACGTACCCAAGATTTACCGCGCGACGACCGCCAGGCCGGTAACCGAGGAATTGGTGTCCGCCATGCTGGGCGGCGTGCAGCTGCACGACGAGGATGCTCCCCTCGTAGCCCTGCGCTGCGTCAAGCTCGCTGAAACGGAACTGGAGATAATATTGGAACAAGGGAAGTATCACCAGGTAAAGCGCATGCTGGCGGCCGCGGGCAATCATTGCGCAGCACTGCGCAGGGTCGCCATCGGGGGGCTTACGCTGGAATCGCTGGGCTTGGCGGAAGGCCAATGGGCGTATCTGGACGAAAAGCAGCTGGAGGAGCTCGCCGCCGGCAAGAATCGCTTCGCGGGCAAAGCTGCGGAATAAAGAATCGAAGAACAGGTCCGATTCGAAGGCAAAAGCGGGCAAGACAGTCCCGTTCATACACCAGATTTATTTTTTCAAGCCCGAGTACATGGCGCAAATACTCGACGTCTCACTGGATGCGCTCAACTGCATACCGTTAAAGGCCATCGTTGCGCAGGAAGGGAATCACGCCGTCGTCCGCCTCACCGATCCCGTCAAGGAGCTGGGCGGTTTCGCCCCCCTCGACAAACTGGCGGTCGCCCTGACCGAAAAGATACATGAGGTAATAAAAAAAATACGCTAGGCGATAATCGTCGCCCTCAGGTATTCCACGGCCGAAAGCTGCTCCTCAAGACTGTTTTGCAGCTCGAGCGACGCCCATCGGCGCGGAAGGAATTCCTTATACCGCGCAAGGTAGGAAAAATCCTCCAGGCTGCTGAATTCATGGTGGTCCCATTCGCCGTTGTAATCGTTGGGATTGCCGGGGCGAACGGCGGAAAGATGGCAGCATCCCGAACTGAAAGCCCGCACGAGCCTGTCCATTTGCCGCGTGTGCGCGGTGCGTCCCATCAGTTTCGCGTTTTCCCAATGGGAAAAATCAGGGCAAAGGCCGCCGCAGGCGCGAACTTCCGCGTCCTCCGGGGCAATATTGGTGTTTTCCACGAAAATTCGCTTGGCAAAACGTTCCGGCAAGTTTGAAAACGGATGCTCGGAGGCCTGCGGGTGAATATTGAAGGCTTCGGTTCCGAAGCGGTCGGATAAATACTGCATTTCAGCCTCGTCCGCATCCGAACGCAGGTGGACATGCGGTATCGCCAAGCCTTCGAAACGCTCCAGCTGCTGGTACAGGCTTCTGCGTTCGCCTGGAGTCAGGCAGGTGGGAAACAAGGCGATACGCTTCGTCTCAAACCGTTGCATCGCCTCCAGAAACGGTGGAATCCGTTCTTTTTTTGTACTGGTAAGACCGGGTAATAGTTCCATGAAAAGAGTATACATATTTCATGGGCTTGGGGACTAGTGCCAATCATTCGGTTTTCGGCTTGACTCTAGCTTGAACCCAGCGATAGAGTCAGATCCAGCATCAAACCCACGGAGTCGAACATGGCCCAAACCGATACGATGAAACAGCTCGAGCAGTTCGGGTTCTCGCAAATCGAAGCATTAGTCTACCTCTGCTTGCTTGGCAAAGCGCCGCAAACCGGATATAAGATCGCCGCGGCAATCGGAAAATCGCGCTCCAATACCTACCAAGCCTTAAGTTCCCTCGAGGCCAAAAAAGCGCTCATCCGGCTTGAAGGTACGCAGCATGGAGAATTCATTCCAGTACCCATAGATGAATTCCTAGATGCGGAAGAGCGGGAATTCGCATCGAGGAAAAAATCGCTCGTCGCGTCGCTCAAGGAGTTCAGCGCTCCCGTAAAAGGGGAATATATCCATCAGATTACCGGTACCAGCCAGCTTTACGACAAAGTCCGCTCAATGCTGCTGGAAGCTCGCGCGGTCGTGCTGGTGGACACGGACAAGGATCCGCTAGAAAAAATACACGGACTGCTTGAGGAACTTTCGTCGGCTGGCATCGAGGTAGTGGTGGAATCTCCGGTGAAACCCGATAAATCCGCCTACGGACATATCCGGCTTAAACCGCTAACGGCAAAAGACACGGACTGGGAAGCCGACTGGCTCTGCCTCAGCGTGGACGGCTCGCAGTTCCTAATATCCCTCGTGGATAAAAAATCCGGGGAGCTGATACACGGCCTTTGGAGCGGCGATGCGTACATTTCGCCCTGGGTATTCAACGGCATGCTCCACGAGATGGCCTTTCGCTACGTCATGATGCAATTGGAAACTGGAAAAGATCGCGACTCAATACTTAAAAACATAGAAAAATTCACAAAAAGGCTTTTTAAGCCGAGTGAAGGTTTCGTCCAGCTTCAGCGGATGCTGAAGGAACGAAACCCCTAACACTACGTGCGCTTCCACCGGGGAAGGACGATCTGACCATATTTTACGGCAACCAGCAGGAATAGCGCTCCGAGCATAAGGTTCAGCACGAGACTCGGCACGGACGCCTCGAGTCCATAGCTCCCACCGGTAAGAAAAACGCTACCCGATACCGAAGGCGCAATCCAACTTGGCAAGCTGTCGACCCCGGAATTCGGCAAGCCGAAAATTCCGTCCTGCATGAAATTCCATGCGGCATGGATTCCCCATACGAGCCATATTCGCCGCGTAAGCACGAAAGCCCCGCACAGCAATACATCGGAAAGCACCATGGAAATCGCGCTTCCAATAGTAACGTTCGCATTGAATAAATGGGCCGCCGAGAAGATGAGGGAAACTAGCGCAATGGTAATCCAGGTACCCAGGTTTTCCTCGAGCGTCTTGAATAGTACCAGCCGAAAAATTACTTCCTGATAGAAGGCTCCGGTAAAAAACACAAGAACCGCACTGATGATTATTCCCCACTGCGCAATGGAGGCAATTTTATACATGCCTGTCAGCGATAAGATCCCAACCATGACCGCTATCAGGAAAGCACCGATAAAGGCTCCTACGAAAAACTCCATAGCGGAGAAACCTGCGGAAAGTTCACCGGCCTCGCGGTTTTCAAGTAGCTTGCAATACAAGCGATAAGAAAGACAGATCAAAATGATCGAAAGCGCGTTCCGAAGCACATCGAGCACGGTACCAAAAACGCCCGTAAACCGGTCGATGACAAAAATCGAGAGGGCATTCGTGAATATAATCGGTATCGCCACGAAAATCGTCAAAATAATGATTCTCCCCAAGAAATTGCGGCTTACCCTCCTGAAGAAACTTGAGCCAGTGGATTGATTAAACGTTCCGGAAGCCTTTTGCTGCGTCAGTCTTTCCATAAAAGAAATCATCATAGTCTCCTCTAATAGTGGTATTAGTGAGTACTACTATAATTATTTTAATTATCAAAGTCAAGATCAAGGTCGACGTAGCACGCAAGCTACCCTGCTTAAAGCCCGCATAGCTTTTCCTTGACGGCGCCGCCTTAATAACATAAACTTATTGCGTATATAAATCGGTAAAATAAATTTCGAACAGGTTTGGAGGTATGAGATTCACTCCGACAAAGTTTCGTCCCTAAACCTCAAAACAAAAATCCTGCGCGTCGCATGCGCCCTTGGCCCGGAAATACTTCCTCTGGACGGCAAGCCCCTCATATCGATGGAAAACGACTTTTCCGTAATCTTCCCGCCGGATCTTGCGACAGTGGAGAAACTTGTAGCCTCGGGCGACGTAGACGTCATCGTTACTGATTTCCGCTTCGCTTCCGGATCCTTCGCCGACTGGCTTTCACTCTGGCCGCTTCCCTGCGTGCTCATCGTCTACGGCGACGAGAATCCCCAGCGGATCGAGCGCGCGCTGCATGACGAATCGAGCTTCTTCCTGCAGCATGACGAATCGGGTTTCTGGTTAAAGCTCCTGCCCGTGCTCATACGCAAGGCTTGCGCCGTACGAGAGGCAGTTTCCCGCCAGAACACCCACATGGCCATGACGGAGCATCTCTACCTGAATTTGATCCGCGCCATTCCCGACATCGTATATATCCTGGACGGAACCGGCTGCTTTACCTACCTGAACGAGGCGGTCAAGAACCTGGGCTGGGATCCGCTGCAGCTTATCGGAAAGCATTTTTCCATTATTCTGCACCCGGACGAAGTATCGCGCGTAGGCAGATCCGCCGTTATGGAAGATTATGCCCGGCGTAAACCGCAAGGCAATTGGGAGACGCCCAAGCTTTTCGACGAGCGCCGATCCGGCGAGCGCATGACTCAAAACCTGGAGCTGCGCCTGCGCACGGGAGGCTTCGAGACGAAAATACCGGGGACTCCCGAAGGCTGGCGACTGGGAACCATCAACGCCTACGGAGAGATCAATGCCGTAGGCTTCGTGATGCCCGAGTTCAAGGACGCACCGCAGGGAACCATCGGCGTAATCCGGGACGTGAGCATGCGCTGGGAGCATGAGCGGGCCCTCGAGGAGCATATGAAATCCCGCGAGACGCTGTTTCACGAGATTCACCACCGCGTAAAGAACAACCTGCAGATAATATCGAGCCTCTTAAACCTCCAGGAGCACCTCATCTTGGACGTACGTTCGCGGACGGTATTCCTCGAATGCCAGACGCAGATACAGTCCATGGCGATGGTGCATGACCAGATTTACCACGAGGCCGAGCTCGATACGGTTTCCATGAAGGAATATTTTGATAACCTATGCAGCTATCTGGGGGGAATCTACGAAACGGCGCTGCACGGAATCAGGATCGCGATAGAATCCCGCGCGGAAATAAAGCTCCATCTCGACACCGCCATACCGGTCGCGCTCATAGTAAACGAGCTTGTATCCAACGCGTTCAAGCATGCCTTTCCCGAAGGCCGCAGGGGAACCGTTCGCGTAATCCTGGACCGGGAGGCTGACGGCCGGCTGAGCATCGCCGTACGGGACGACGGTATCGGCTTTGCCGCGGCGAGGGAAATCGCCGCCGCCGACAAGCGGCACAGCCTGGGCCTGGACTTGGTGAATGCCCTGACGCAACAAATAAACGGAAGCATGGAGCAATTCGACGACAGCGGGTCGGTCTCCGTCCTGCGATTCACGTTGCCCGTTTCGCAATAATCCCTTCTGCAAAATTGCTGCAGGACGACGAAAAGGCTATTCAAGATGAGGCGCTTGATCCTGGCTGATATTCCTGCATGGAGGGCTATCATGACGGGCGTAGAGGCATCGGAAAACGAATTTCTAGATTCATCGTATTCGTTTAAAGTATCGGCGGGAGCATCCATTGAAAGGCCGCGCTCTAGCTCGAGCATAAGGAAAATATTTCCCCTTCACGCATTATTTTCCCGTTTAATCCTCCGCTAGTAAAGAACCATCTAATTAATCATTGTAAAACCAATGAAAACCACATGGTTTTTTATGATTACTAGAAAAGTAAACTTGGCACGCTTTTTGCTTTAATAAACCTTGTGATTGTATTTATTCTCTCCCATCATATACTTGATGTGTAAGCAAAAGGAGGCCTTCATGGCCAAAACACTGTCACCCGTTCAGCTGATCCGTCGGATAATTCTAGGCATCGTGCTCGTCGGCTTGGTAATCATGACGTACCTGCACCAGAAAATGCAGAACATTCCATCCATCGACGCCCTGGATCCCTTCGGCGGATTGGAAACCATGATGAAATTCGTCGCAGGCGGCGAGTTCATCAAGAAAATAGAGCCGGGCACCGTGATTCTTTTCGGCGGGTTCGTGGCTCTGAGCGTCGTGCTGTCGCGATTCTTCTGCGGCTGGTTCTGCGCGTTCGGCGCCTTGCAGGGAGTATTCGGCTGGCTGGGCAAAAAAATATTCCGCCGCCGATTCACGGTTCCAGCCAAGCTGGACAAAGTCCTGCGCTGGGCCAAGTATCCGGTATTGGCTGCTGTTATATTTTTTACATGGCAAGCTGGCGCGCTCGTCATCCGACCCTACGATCCTCTCGCCGCGTTCGGGCATCTTTCCGCGGGCATGGCCGCCATCTGGGCCGAATTCGCCGTAGGCTTCATCCTGCTTGTGGCGATCCTCGCGCTGTCCATGCTCTATGAGCGCGCCTTCTGCAAATACCTGTGCCCGCTGGGGGCCGTCAACGCCATCATCGGGCGCATTCCGCTGTTCCGCATCAAGCGCGCGGCGGACACCTGCATTTCATGTTCTAAGTGCGATAAATCGTGCCCGATGAACATCGACGTTTCCAAGCCCGAAGCGGTTAATTCAGCTGAATGCATTTCCTGCATGGAATGCGTTACCGTCTGCCCCACGAAAAAAAACAGCCTGATCCCCACGATCGGCGGAAAAGCCGTGAAGCTCGCCGCGGTCATCGCCATCGGTTTCGGAATCTACCTGGGCGCGGCCGCGATAGGCCAGGCTTTCGGCATGCTCCGCTTCGCCGCTCCCTCGCTCAAGCAGCAAGCCTCGTCCGGAACCCTGAAGGTAGAAGACATAAAAGGCTCGTCGACCTGGGCGATGGTGGCGGATTCCTTTGGAATCGAGCTGGAGCGGCTGTATCGTGAAGCCGGCGTGGATTCAAAAAAAGTGCCGCCGGAAACCATGATCAAGGATACCGGAAAAACCGCCGGCTTGGACGGTTTCGAAGCCGATGCCGTTCGCGTCGCCGTGGCTAAAATCCTCGGGATTCCTTACGGCGGAGAATCGGAAACCATGCCCACGACAGCAGCCGCGGCACCTGCGACTCCCGAACCGGCGCCAGCCCAGCCCGCTCCCGTAATAACCACCGTTCCAACGCCCGTCCCAACGCCCGTCCCGGCTCCCGTAAAGGCGCCAGCGCCCGCTGGAAAGTCGGCGCCGCTTGTGGTGCCCGCCGGGTTCGCGCTAGAGGGAACCATGAGCATAGCCGATATAGCGGCCGCCCTTGGAGGCGCGACAAACGGCGCGACAAACGAGGCCGTCATCGCAAAGCTGGGATTACCGGCGGACATCCCCGTGGACAAACCTCTGCGCGACATGAAAGACCAGTATGGCTACACGATGCCTGCGCTCAAGGAGAAGTTTAAATAACTTAGGTTTTAGCCAGCCCCAATGTACGCCACCCGGGGCTGGCCGTGAAACCTGCCACTTGAAATTAACGATGCCAGAAGGTACCCTGATAGCTTGATGCGTTCCCCGGAAAAACCGTGGATGAACCGCGCAAGGAACGCAAGCGACTACAGGAGGCATTACAATGAAGGCAGCTCTCATGATCATCGATCTGCAAAGGGCGTATTACCGCGGGTTTGCCGAAAAGGCGATGGACGCCGCGGCTGAGTATGTCAATGCGGCGATTCCGCTTTTTCGGCAGCGGGGCCTCCCCATAATTTGGGTTCAGCATACGGAACCCGAGGACAAAGTGGTTCCCGGCGAGGTCGGATTCGACTTCATCGATTCGCTGAAACCCGAGGCGGGCGACTACCGGATCGTAAAGGAATATGGGAACGCGTTCAACAAGACGGATTGCGTAAAAATCTTCAGGGACGCCGGCATCGATACGGCGATACTGACCGGCTACTGCGCCGAGCAGTGCGTACTCTCCACGTACCGGGGGGCGCAAGACCTGGATTTGCTTCCCGTTATCTTGAGGAACGCCCTTGCCGGCGACAATGCCGAGAACATCACGTTCGTGGAAAATATCAGCATGATCATCAGCTTTGGCGTGCTGAAACGGGTTTTAAAGGACTGATGGATATTTTTGCGGCGAGACGTCTTCTCCTGATATTTTTATCACTCGCCGCGATGGCACCGGGAATCCTCGCCCAGGACCTTCCCATGAACTGGACGGAGAGCGGTATTTGGTTCGCCAATTCCAACGACTCGTTTGGCCAGGGGTTGCCGCTCGAAAACGATGATTTTCACAGCTACGGCTTTGCCGCCGGATGGAATTTCCGTAATTCCGCCGTTGCGCTGTACTGGGACATCTACACATTCCGCGGTACCCTCCCCGGGCAGATCGACCGCACGGACCGACTGCTGGCGCTGTATCGAATCGGCGGAGAACGAAAAACAAGCGAAGTGGCGTTTTCGCTGTCGGGAACCGCGGGAGTCTATGCGGACGGCAATCTCGGCGGCTTATTCGTCCAGCAAACGTTCCACCATATTTTCAGCGATTTCAGGCCGCTTCCGGAAGCGGCCAGCTACGACCGGTTCAGCGTCGGGCTTACGCTCGGCGGCCAGGGGTCGGCATCCTGGACACCGGGAATATTCAGGCTCGGCCTGGGCGGATCGATTCAGGCATACGCGCCGCTCGCCCTAAGCGGCGATCTTACCGGGGAACTGGGAATCGCCCAAGGATGCCAAAGCCTCATGGCAAGCCTGCGCTGGGAAAGCCCCATAATAAGTTTAAGTAACGGCCTTCCGGAAAACTCCGCCTGGAAAACCGTAAAGGACTTCACGCAAGGATTCCGGATTTGCGGCTTCGTCCGCGACGGGCCCGTTTTCTACGAATTTGAGTACCTTGCAAACCAAAAATCGGGCGACGGAATCATCGGCTTCCTGTGGTCCGACCGGGAATACGAACAGCCGCTATGGGCGGGCATGGACGCGGGTCTCATGACCTACCGCATGCGCGACGGCGCCAATGTCGAGGAAATGGCATTCTGCAGAATACGTCTTTCGCCTCTCGAATCGATGCCCGGCCATCTGTTCGCGGAAATCAGGAACGGCGGGCTGTATATGGATCTCGGAGCCGATATGGAAGTACGCCTCTGGGGCGTAGGCGCAGGTTACGAATATTCAAAAATAATCACCGCATGCAATGATCTGAGGATTGACCCGTACGCGCGAGCGCTCGTCTTTTTCGGCGCCAACCGGATACTGGGCTGTACGGGCTATCGGGGCGTCATGCGCTACGATACGCAAAATCTCGGCATAGGCGCCGCCGTCGGTACGCGGCTGCTGGGAACCCGAAACTCAAACAGCGGGCATGCCGGTATAGACCTGGGCGCCTTTGCGGAGCTGCCTATCCTCGCCTTCAACTCGCGACCGGACATGCCGGTCCTGATCCAAACCCTCCGCCTGGGATTTCTCCTGGCCATAACCAGCGGCAGGTAGACTATTCGGGCACGGCCCACAGCCGAATCGTCCCGTCCCAACTGATCGACGCCAGACTGCGTCCGTCGGGGCTGAAGGCGACTCGCAGCACGGCATCCTCGTGGCCGCCCAGCATTATTATCAGGTTCCCGCTCCGTACGTCCCAGATACCCACGCTTTTATCGTGACTGCCGGAAGCCAGGAGCAGGCCGTCCGGACTGAAGCTTAATCCGTTTACAAAATCACGGTGACCTGCAAGCTCGCGGTGAACCTGGCCGCTCGCGTGATCCCACAGGCGGATGATGCCATCGTCGCTTGCCGTGGCCAGCAACGTCCCGTCCGGACTGAACTCAAGATCCCCGACGGCCGAGCCTATATGCAGGCTGGCGTTTAGTTTTCCTGTCGCGGGGTTCCAAAGCCGTACGTTTCCATCGACGCTGCCTTCAGCGAGAAGGCCTCCGTCGGGAGTATAATCCAAGCTGAGCACGTAGCTGCTTCCGCCCTTCAGGAAATGTATGGTTTTGCGCTTGGCAATATTCCAAAGCTGCACGAGGCCGGCATCGTTGCCGAAGGCAAGCATCTTGCCATCGGGGCTGAAGGCCACTTCCCGGATCTGGCTATCCTGCCCATCGGCCGAGGCAAGGAGCTTTCCATCCACCGAAGAATACAGGCTGGCCGTTTTACCCACGGCCGCGGCGAGCGTCGTGCCATCGGAGCTGAACGCGACGCCGATGGCGATCGGACCGCCGGTATCCAAAACAAGCACTGCCTGCCCGGAGACCGCGTCGAACAGCATAATGTTGGACGCAAGGTTGGTGCCCGCGATTTTACTCGCGTCTGGGCTCCAGGCGATTACGCTTTGCATGGGCCGATGGATTCCCAAAGGACGGGGATACGAATGAACGGTTGCAAGCCTGGCGGCGTTTTCAACGGCGATATACTGAGCTTGAGGCGAGTTTGGACGAATAGTGGCCACTATCGATACCTCCTTGGCGGAGACGGTTTTTGGGGCGGGCGCGGCTTGCTTACAGGCTGGCAGCAAGGAGAGGAAACACGCCAGCAGGGCGACGAAGGGTAAAAATGACCGCATCGAATAACCTCCTCGACCCTCCCAGTATACCAAAACGATACCCGCAGCTCAACAAGCGAATTCCCGGACTCCACCAAGGACTCGGCCGGGAAAGAGGCAGGACAAGCGCCGGCCCATCTGATATATCAGCTTGACATCAGAGGGAATTTATGGTTATATACTTGAGCCGCGGAAGGTTTTTTAACCGCGACAATACCGTTTTTCACGGAGCCAATAGTGGAACGAATTTCCAATCATCCAGTCGCCGACGTTCGCGCGCGCGGCTTGCCAGTGTCATTCAATTTCGACGGCCAGGCCATGAGCGGCTTCACGGGCGAAATGCTCAGCTCCGCGCTGTTCGCCGGCGGGGTACGCCGGTTCTCCGAACACCGAAAGGGCGGCGCTCCGCAGGGAATTTTCTGCGCCAACGGCCAGTGCTCCCAATGCGCCGTAATCGTAAACGGGATACTTTGTAAATCTTGTATAACGCCCTTGGCCGCGGGCATGGACGTACGGACGCTCCGCGGCGTACCCGAGCTTCCCGAAATCTCGGCTACCGCCAAACCCATAAAAGCGCAGGCACCCGAAAGCCTGTCGTGCGAGGTGCTGGTCATAGGCGCGGGCCCCTCCGGCCTCTCAGCCGCGATGGAACTCGCCGAGCGCGGCTTCGACGTGATATTGGCCGACGACAAGGAAGACCTCGGCGGCAAGCTCGTGCTGCAGACGCACAAATTCTTCGGTTCCGAGGAAGACTGCTACGCCGGCACGCGCGGCTACGACATAGCCAAGAAGCTGGAGGAAAAACTCCGCAAATTCCCCAACGCGCGGATCATCGCCAACTCACCGGTTGTTGGAATCTACAAGGACCGCAAGGCCGGAATATATAAGAATTACAAAGAATACCTGCTCGTGGACTTCAAGGCCCTCGTCGTGGCGGCCGGAGCGCGCGAAAAATCCATCCTTTTCCCGGGCAACGACCTCCCCGGCGTATACGGCGCCGGCGCGTTCCAGACGCTCGTCAACCGCGACCTTGTAAAGGCCGCGAACAAGGTTTTCGTGATCGGATCCGGCAACGTGGGGCTCATCGGCTCATACCACGCGCTTCAGGCCGGAATCCAGGTAGCCGGAATCTGCGAGATACTGCCCAAGATAAACGGCTACAAGGTGCATGCGGACAAGATAATCCGCATGGGCGTACCGGTACACCTGAACCACACGGTAATCTCCGTGGAGGGCAACGGCAAGGTGGAGCGCGTAACCATGGCCCAGGTGGACAAGGATTGGAAACCCCTTCTGGACACCGCGAAAACCTTCGAGGTGGACACGGTGCTCGTTGCTGCCGGCCTGTCTCCCTGCGACGAGTTCTACAAGCAAGCCATCGATTTCGGATTTACCGCGGTCAAGGCCGGTGACGCCGAGGAAATCGCCGAGGCATCCAGCGCGATGTTCGGCGGCAAGATAGCCGCGCTCGCGCTCGCCAAGATAATGGGCCGCAACGTAAGCATCGACCAATCCTGGCTGGACAAGCGCGAGGTGCTCAAGAGCAAGCCCGGCGACGTCATCAAGCGCGAGGATACGAAATCCGCCAAGACCTGGAAACCGGTATTCTTCTGCACGGAAGAAATTCCCTGCAACCCCTGCACCACCGTCTGCCCGACCAAATCCATAAAACTGGAGCCGCGCAAGCACTCCCTCCTCGACCTGCCGTATTTCTACGGCGAAGACTGCAAAGGCTGCACCGCCTGCGTTGCCGCCTGCCCGGGACTGGCGGTTTCGCTCATGCGCGACATCGACGACAAGTTTTGCGAGGTTCAGCTGCCGTTCGAGTTCATGGCCGATAAGATGGAGGCGGGTTCACGCTGGCCGCTCCTTGACGAGGACGGAAATTTCCTGGAGGACGGAGAGCTCCTCAAAAAAATGTTCAACAAGAAATACCGAACCTGGATACTGACCTTCAAGGTGAACCGCGCCAACGCGGCCAAGGCGATAGGCATAAAGATCCAGGCCGAGGAAGTGACCAAGCCCCTGGCCGCGGCGAAGTTCAGCCACCTGCCCGACGAGGCCATCGTGTGCCGCTGCGAGCGGGTAAGCGTGGGCGAAATCGTGCAGTTTATTAAAGATAACGAAATTCGCGACGTAAACCAGCTCAAGACGCTGCGCGTGGGCATGGGCGCATGCGGAAGCAAGACCTGCTCGGTGCTGCTGCCGCAGATATTCCGAAAGGCGGGCGTCGATCCCGCCACCGTAAAAGGCGGAAGCCTGCGCCCCATGATGCTCGAAGTGGGCATGGGCGACGTCATCAGCGGAAAAACCGAGGGAGGTGCCGTATGAAAACCTGCGACGTACTTATACTGGGCGCCGGCTCCGTCGGCGTACCGCTTGCGCTCTACTGCGCGAAAGCCGGCCTTAAAACCATCGTGGTGGACAAGGAAGCATCCTGGGGCCGCGGGCAAAACCGCGCCGCAATCGGGGGAATCCGAGCCACGCACTCCGATCCCGCCAAAATAAAGATATGCCAGGAATCCATACGCATCGTGAGCTCCATGGAAAAAGAGCACGGCATCGACGTGGAATGGAAAGCCGGCGGATACCTCTTCGCGGCCTACGACCTGGAACGGGAGGCCGCTTTCCGTAAACTTCTCGTAACGCAAAAGGCCGCGGGGCTCAATATCAACTGGATAAGCCCCGAGCGCGTCGCGGAGCTCGCCCCCGGAATCAAGACCGCCGGACTTTTAGGCGGCACCTACAGCCCGGACGACGGTTTCGCCTCTCCCCTGATGACCAACACCGCGTTCCACAAGCTGGCCATGCAGGCAGGCGCAGAGTTCCGTTTCAACGAAACGGTCACCGCCCTCGAGCTTGCCGGCGGCAAGATACGCTCCGTCACCACCGACAAGGAAACTTATCAAGCCGGAACCGTGGTAAACGCCGCGGGGGCCGAGGCCGCCGAGCTGGCATCGCTGGCCGACCTCGAGATTCCCGTTCACCCCGATTGCCACGAAGGTGGAGTATCGGACCCGGTGGCCCCCTTCATGACGCCGATGCTCGTGGACATAAGACCCGACGAGCATTCGGGCAATTACTACTTCTACCAGGCTCACACGGGGCAGGTGGTATTCTGCATTACGCCCAAGCCGCAGATTTGGGGCAACGACTGCGACAACACCTCCGGCTTCCTGCCGCTCGTGCTCAAGCGCATGATCGACCTGTATCCGAAGCTCGCGAACCTCAAGGTAAGGCGCACCTGGCGCGGCCTGTACCCCATGACCCCCGACGGACTCCCGATCGTCGGCTACGCCAACGGCATCGATAATTTCCTGCTGGCCGTGGGAATGTGCGGACAGGGCTTCATGCTTGGACCGGGACTCGGTAAAATCCTCGCCAAGACGATACAGGGCGGCGGATTGAGCGCCACGAAAACCGGACCCGATGCCCATATTTTCGAGGAATTGTCTCTATACCGGAAATTCGAAGGCATGGAAATGCTCAAATGACGGAACGATCCGATTTGAGCGCACGCTGAAATACAGTGCGTAAAAAACCGGAAGCCATATTGTTTTATTGTTGAAATCGACCGGCATGGTGCTATAATGGCAGCATGCCGGTTTTTTTTCGCCCCTTGCGACTGCCGGCAGAAAGGAATCCCATGCCCTTCTTCAAACCGTTTTCACTGGAGCGTTTTTTCGACAAGCACGAGTTCAGCGCGAGATACCTTCTCTGCTCGAGCGACTGCGAAACAGTCAGTACCGCGGACATCCTTGCCCTGGAAAGCGGCGCTCAGGAAAAACTACTCGCCCAAAGGCTGGGCTATACGGAAACCCGCGGCAACCCGGCCCTGCGCGAAGCCATAGCTTCCATGTACGGGGCAGGCACGGCCCCATTCAGTAATGAAAATATAATCGTTCATGCCGGGGCCGAGGAAGCCATCCTCAATCTCTACCTGGCCCTGCTGAATCCCGGCGATCGCGTCATCGTAAACTTCCCCTGCTATCAGTCCCTCTCAGAGATACCGCGGGCGTTGGGCTGCGAGGTTATCCCATGGCCTCTGCAGCAGGTGCCCAAATCCGGCATAAAGAACGAGGGGCTGCGCTGGACTCTGGATCCTACGCAGCTTCCGCGCCTGGCGCAGGACAAGGCTAAGCTCATCGTGCTCAACATGCCCCACAATCCCACGGGAGCGCTCCTCACCAGGCACGAGTTCGACGCCATCGTGGATTACGCCCGCAAGATCGGGGCCGTCGTCCTCGTGGACGAAGTATACCGCAGGCTCGAGCATGACCTTTCGGGACAATTGCCCTCCATCAGCGAAGCCTACGAAAACGGAATAGCCCTCGACGTTCTCAGCAAGCATTCGGGTCTCGCGGGGCTCCGCGTCGGATGGCTGGCATCAAGGCGCACGGACATACTCGATTCGGTGGCTATAATAAAAGATTACAACTCCATCTGCTCCTCCGCCCCGAGCGAGGCTCTTGCCGGCATTGCCGTAAGGAACCTCGAAAAACTCGTCGCCCGCAATCGCGGCATAGTCGGTGGCAACATGAAACTGCTCAGGGAATTTTTCGCGCGGCACCCCGACTTCGCCTCATGGACGGAGCCGGAAGGAGGCTCGATCGCGTTTCCTTCCCTTACGGGCCGGAAGGACGCAGAAGCGCTGGCGGACAGATTGGTGGCGGAATCGGGCGTTCTGCTGCTTCCGGGAAAATACTACGGCTATGACGAATCGTATTTTCGCCTCGGCTACGGCAGAGCTAACATGCCCGAAGCCCTGGAAAAGCTGGAGGCATGGCTCAGGAAGCAATAGCCGGCAGGCGGAACCAGAAAAACATGCCGCCACCGTGGGCTTCGACGATGCTCTTGACCACGGCGAGCCCCAAACCCGATCCTCCGCTATCGCGAGCTCTGGAGGGATCCGCCCGTAATGGAACCACCCCGTCGATGAACGATTCCTGAGCGTTTATCTTGAGGCCGAGTTCGAGGTTGGCCGCGCTCAGCTCTTCTATGTTGCGCACAGACGGAATATCTTCACAGCTTCCTCCAAACTACGTTTCCTGGACATGATCCGGCGCAAACTATACTTTAATGCAGAATTGTGAAACCCATGTGAAATTTAAAATTCTTTTATCAAGTCTTAAAAAAGGCAAGCGCACGCCTGATCAAGTCAGGCTCCAGCCCCAGCATCGAAGCGATCGCCAACGCGTCGCTTTGCCCTCGCACCGAGGGTTGCTCCGGTTCCAGCTCATAGCGCATGTGCCGATTGATACCGGCGAGCCGCTCGGGCAAGGGGGCGTCCGCATCCAGGCATTCCGATGCGCCATCGTGATCCAAGCCCTTCATCCGCCAAAATTCCGCCTTCTCGATCCTTGCCACGCCCTTGAAGTGCGTCGCGAAAAAAGCCCGTGATCCGGTACATGAGGAATACGCTTCGATGACTGATGACAACAACGCTTCGGCCTCGCGGGATCCCGTGGTTCGGGCAAGCTCGTCGAAAGCCACGAGCGAATCTTCCCGGCGGCCCCACGCTTCCTGGAGGCGCCATACCTCGAACCCGAAACCGGAAAGGCCCGCGAGCCTTTCGCCCGCGAGTTCTCCCACGTATTCTATGTTTGCGTAGACGCGCGATTCATAGCTCCGAGCCGGAACGAACAAGCCCGCCTGGGCCATCAGCTGCAAAAACAAGACGGTCTTCAAGACAACCGTCTTTCCTCCCATATTACTGCCGAATAACACGACGGCCGTTGCGTCGAAACGCGCGCTCAAAGGCTTGTACGCGAGTCCCAAGCTTGCGCATTCCAACTCGCAGGGATACAGCCTGGCTGACTCGAAGCATAGGGACGACGAATCGAGCACAGGACGAATCGATTTCGTTTCCGCAACAAGAACCGCGCCGGCCCTCGCGAGGTCTAACCTCGTAACCGCGGCCACGGCGGCCCTGAGCTCGGGCATAGCGGCGCAGCATAGGAGCGAAAGCCTCTGTACCACCTCATGCTCCAGCAGCCGCTCGTCGGAAAGCATTTTTTCCCGTTGCGCCGCCGCTTCCAGCATTTCAGCCGATGGCAGCAGCCGGATGACGTAACTGAGATCGTCGTACGGCTCTATCGAATATCGGGAGGCGAACGCGGAAAGTTCTGCAAGCGCCGTTTTTGGAACGACCAGGAAAGATCTCCCGTCGAAACACAATCCGTGATTCGCTCTCGCGTATGCTTCCGAGGATTCGCGGTCATTGCGGATATTCAAGTCCATCTCAGCGATCCGTAATCGAAGTCCAGCCAAGCCCGGATGGTACGAATCGGCTATATAGAATGTCTCGGCGTCCGATCCGCCGCGGTCAAGCTCGAGAGACAGCCCCCTGCACGCTTCGATGAAGCCGAAATATCCTGAGACATCCGGAGGTATCAGGTGCGAGAGACCGCGGTAATTCGCTAAAAATTTCTTTATTTGAAAGAGCTCGAGGAATTCGTATTCCTGTTTTTCTTCGAGCGGAAGCCGGGGCATCCGCTTCAGGTGATACGATATTTTCTCAAGCGCCACGGCATCGGAGGAGAACCCTTCCATAAGGCCTGTGGCGGCCTCGATATCGTCGTAAAGTTTTTTTATTATAATTCCGTCGGTATGGATCGTTCGCGATTCGCGGACATCCTTGCCCCAGGGGGTCAGCGGCTTATAGAGATCCCAATAGGCCTCAGCCTGGCAAAAACTCCATGCGTCTTTCATGCGAAGGCTCCGGCATCATGATACAGATTGGCGACCGTCCGTACTGCGATGGCCGCATCCGGCAGCTTGCGTAAAAACTCATCGTCTTCCAGGCCGCGGCAGGATATGGCGAAGCCATGAAATTCAATGGAGGCGCGAACGAGGAGCCGCTTGCTGCGAAGCAGCGCGGCAAGCTCCCCGGCATCCAAGAATATTTTCGTAAAATCATCAATTACCAAGGTGGTGGCCGATGCCGGCACGGTTGCCAAGGACTGGCTTGTAAGCGCCCCCTCAAGGAAGGCAAGGTTACCTTCCAGCACGGCGTCACCGTGAATGTCGTATACCGGAAGTCCCGCGAGAGCTGCGATGCGCTGCATGCGCTCGACGCTTTTTCGCAGGTTGACCCTGTCGATACGAAGGACGTAGACGAAGGCCGCGCCGGGGATTCCCGCGACTTGCGTAATGCGGTTGATGGCTCCGTCGACCAGAACGGTATCAGCCAGCTTTTCCGAGGCGAGAAGCTCGAGTATCCATGAAACCGAGCTGTTTCCTTCGGGACCCACGAGCGCTACGTTTCCCGCCCTACCCGCTCTGGCCACGGCGATTTTTCCCAAGGCCGTAGAACCCGGTACCGTCTCGATGATCTCGGGAAGCACGGCGGAAGACCGAAGGAATCTCTCTGCTGTAACGAATATATCACCTACTCGAACGGGCACGGCCGGCTTCCTCGCGCCTGAAAGATAATCCCTGGCCTCCCCGTCGTAGCCTACCGTCATGACGGCCGGAGGTTTTCCGGGATAGGCCCCCTCGGATACCGCACGGCTGCAAAGACCAAACACCCGGTTCATGAAAGTAGTCTTGCCGCAATGCTTCTCCGGGCCCGTCACGAAGGTGGTGCGACCCAGGTAATCGGACAAATTAAACTGCATAGCCATTGCCCACGAAAGAGAAGCACGGAGGCACGGAGTTCACGGAGGAAGAAGGAGAAGAAAGAATAAAGAAAGTAGCGAAAAAATAAATTTTGACGAACCTCTCTATAACAATCCTTATCATCTCCGTGCCTCCGCGTCTCCGTGTAAAAATTTTAAATCAACGCTTTCCGCGGGGCTTTTGCGTGGTGGAATTCCTCGCGCCCCGCTGGAGGTTGCTGGGTTCGAGGACTTTCTCGTCGCCGGACAGGAGCCTGGCTACGCCGCAGGTGGCGTTGAGCTGGACTTCGTCGAAGCAGATGCGGCACTTGCCGCAGTCTTCGTGATACTCGCCGGGCTGGTCATAGGTCGTGATGACGCCCTCGTAGTTTCGGAGCACCACCCGCCGGTCATTCTCGGTAATGAGGTAATCGGGCATCACGGGAATCTTTCCCGCGCCGTGTAACCCGTCAACGACGTAGGTCGGCACGGCCAGCCCCGAGACATGGCCGCGCAATCCCTCGACGATCTCCAGCCCCTTCCAGACCGAAGTCCGAAAGTGCCCCGCGCCGGTCACCGGGTCGCAATGGAACAGGTAATACGGCCGGACCTTGATCCGCAGCAACCCGCGAACCAACTGCCGCATCGTGGCCACCGAGTCGTTCACGCCCTTGAGCAACACGG
>CAZAJF010000040.1:0-35486 GCA_964485395.1 uncultured Treponemataceae bacterium
ATCACGTGCTGCAGGCGGGCGAGCCGCCCAAGGCTCTGGCGATCATAAACCCCAAACTTAAGGATTGCGGCTATCCGTTCCGCGACCTCGCCGGCTGCGGCGTGGCCTACAAGGTCGCCTGGGCGCTGCGCTTCGCGCGGAGCGGTTTGTACAAGCAGCAGGTTGCGCTTCTGCACGTGCGCCCGGTGAACGACGCCTACGTGCTGGAAGCCGTGCGCATGTCCAACCTGGTGGAAACCGAGCGCCTGTCCGAGACCATCGTTCCGGGCATGGTGGACTTAAGCCGCACGCGCCTCGTTCCCTTCCTATCCGACCGCCAGATTTTCGTCTGGGACGGAGAGCTTCAGAAACGCCTCCTGGCCAAGGCGCTCGGCCGAGGCGCCGAGGTGAATTTCTACGACGTACAGCCGGATATCGCCCGGGTAATTCCGCAGGCCGCCGGCTCCAGCCTCCTCCGCCTTACGGAGATGTCCAAGGTAGGCAAATACGCCGGAAAATCGCATGGCGAGCTGGATACTTTCGTGAGTCTTTTTACGAGCTTTGCGCTCCGCAAGGCAAAATGCTGGGGCGAGGAAGACATGGAATCCCTCCAGCTCGTGGCGCTCGCCACGATCGCCGATCTCATGCCTCTCCGGGACGAAAATCGAATCCTCGTGAAGCTGGGCTTGGCGTCCCTCAATAAAAAACCTCGCAAGGGCATCGCCGAGCTGCTTCAAAGACAGAATCTCACCGGCAAGAAAGTCAGCGCTACCGACGCTTCCTGGCAGGTAACGCCCGTGCTCAACGCGGCCGGCCGCATGGGAGACCCGGGCGTCGCGGTGAAGCTGCTGCTTGAACCCGACGAAGCCGCGCGCGCCGTGCTGGGCGACAGGCTCATCGAGATGAACCAGCAGCGCCGCGAGCTTGCCGCGACCTGCTGGGACGCGGTGTATCCGGAAGCGATGAAGCAGGCGGAAGCCGGCGGCGGAAAATTCGTGATAATCGGCAGGGCCGACATCAACCGCGGCATCACCGGCATCGTGGCCAACCGGCTTGCGGATACCTTCAACGCGCCGTCCATCGCCGCCACGTTCCTGGCCGACGGCAGCGCCGCCGTGGGATCGGTGCGGAGCTCGCGCGGCTACAACGTAAAGGGACTCCTGGAGCATTGCTCCGAGATGTTTTTCGATTACGGCGGGCACGACGCGGCCGCGGGATTCTCCCTGCCCATAGAGCGCTGGCCCGAGTTCGTAAAAAAGGCGAGCGCTTTTCTGGCCCGCGCAGAGATGGACGAATACGAGGAAACCGTCGAAATAGACGCCGAACTGCCGCACGAATACCTGAAGCCGGACTTGGCCGACCTTACGGCGCGCCTCGAACCGTTCGGGGAGGGAAACCCCCCGGTGGTATTCATGGCAAAAAACGTGCCGATCCTGCAGGCGGATATCGTGGGCAAGCTGGAAAAAAGCCACCTGAAACTGACGTTCGACTTCGGCGCGCATCGCTGGCCCGCATTGTGGTGGAGCGCCGCGGAGAAGCTGGAGCGCGAGTTTACGCTGCGCGATTCACTGGATATCGTGTTCAAGGTTCAGAAGAATTCCTGGAACGGCGTGGAAACCCCGCAGCTCGTTATTTTGGACGGGCACAAGGCCGTAAAAGGGCAGTAGGAAAGTCTTGCCCCCGAAAGACCGCTTGGCCGGGCAAATTGAATTCGGGAGCAAGGTATGGTACACTTCAAAGACGCGATCCGGAGGGCGAAGCGAGTCCGGACGCCAGCAACGATAGCCACTCAAGGATAAACAGGAGCATTGCATGTCGGAAACAAAAGTACTCGTCAACCTTTCCAACCGCCACATCCACCTTTCGCGCGAAGACGTGGAAGCCATCTTCGGCAAGGGCTACCAGCTGAAGCGCACCAAGGACCTGATGCAGCCCGGCCAGTTTGCCTGTGAAGAATGTGTCACCATAAAGGGGCCTAAAGGCTCGTTCGCCAACGTGCGGATCCTGGGGCCCGAACGCAAGGAAACCCAGTGCGAGATCCTGGCCAGCGACGTCTTCAAGATGGGCGTCCCCGGCTGCCCCGCGTGCGAATCCGGCCAGCTCGAGAACTCGTTTCCCTTCGTCCTCGAAGGGCCCAAGGGAAGCGTGAGCAAGTCCAAGGGGCTCATAATCGCCAAACGACATATACATTTCGACCCTTCCAGCGCGGCCAAGTTCGGCGTGGCCGACAAGGAAATCGTGGACCTGAAGATTCCCGGCGACCGGGGCGCGCTGTTCTATAACGTGGTATGCCGCGTCAACGAGGCGTACGCGCTGGAGTGCCACCTGGATTTCGACGAAGGCAACGCGGTGGGCATCGGCAACGGCTCCTTCGGGGAAGTCGTTCGCAGGGCACAGTAGGCATAGGAGGGCCGTACCGGTATTCATCGACCGGGTACGGCCTTTTTTTTACGATGGGAAAGGCTGCGATCATGAGAAAAGTTGTACTGAAGGCGCGGGATCTGGACGGTTATTTCAGCGATGCGGACCGCACGATACTCGCGCGCATGGACGCGCATTACAAGAAGGCGCTGGATTGCTTCTCGGTGATGCAGGCTTCGGGAAACACCGGGCGCGCGGAGACCGACAAGTTGATCGGCCTCTACAACGAGATGGGCGCCCTGATGCAGGAAATATGCGCCGGAGAAAACCGGATCAACGTTTATTCGTTCAAGACGCCGGCGGGGAACCACGGCGAGGCCAGCCGGCTCATCGCCAAGCTGCGCGACATCAACACCCAGAACAACGAGTTCACCTACTACACGCAGCGCGGATACGAGCTGCTCTTCAACCTGGCGTTCGGCGGGGCGCAGAGCCCCAACAAGAATTACCTCATCGTAAAGACGCCCGTCACGGTACCGGTGCAGAATTTCGCCGTGCACAAGATTCCCAACGTGGACAGCCTCATCGAGAATTCCGTGATGTGCGTGATGCTCCGCGGCGCGCTCCTGCCTTCCATGATCATGTCCAAGGAAATCCAGGAATTCTCCTCGCACGGCTACGTGACGCCCTTCGCGCTGTTCAAGATAAAGCGCGACGACAGCAGAGACGAAAAATCCATGGAATACATCCTGGACCTCGATCGTTCGTACTTCAAGCCGGAGCAGCTGGACGGCAAGGACCTTATCTTCGCGGATCCCATGAACGCCACCGGCGGAAGCCTCGTAACCGTGATAAAATATATACTCGAGCTAGGCGTGAGGCCAAAGTCCATCAAATTCTTCACCCTGATATCCGCCCTGAAAGGCGCGCTGCGCGTCGTGCGGGCCATCGAGAACATCAGCGTCTACACCCTGTGGATGGATCCCGTCCTCAACGAGGCGGCCTATATCATGCCGGGCCTCGGCGACGCCGGCGACCGCATCAACGGCCGGGACGAAGACGCGACTCCCCGTGACATGATACAGCTCATCGCCGACTACGGAACGAACATAGCCAAGCTGTACCGCTCGCAAATACGCGTAATAGAAGACACGGTGCTCAGGCGATGATTTCCTTGCCGGGATGTTTTAAAAAAGGCGTAGCCGTTTCCATCGCTTCCCTGATTTTCGTCCTTTCCGCCGGCTCCTGCATGAGCGTCGTCGAGCGCGGGGTGTTGGCAAGCGGCTACACCGAGCTCGGCAACAGTTACGCCGAGCAGAAAAAATGGGACAAGGCCGGAATCGCCTGGTCGAGAGCGCTCGAGCTCGACCCCAAACAGGGCATTGCCGGGTTCAATTTAATGCACGCTCTCGTGGAGGCGGGTAAATACGGTGAGGCGAACGACCGGGCCAAAACCCTCCTCAAGGCCGACCCTAACAACGCCATGATCATGAGCGTGTATGCCTATTCCCTGTACAAGTCGGGTGATAGCGAAAAAGCTATAGAAATATACGAAAAAGTTTTTTCTCTGAACGCCGGGGATGTGTTGAGCCTGTTCAACCTCGCCGTGCTGTATGAGGCCGCGGGAAAGAGCAAAGAGGCCGAACTCAAGTATCGCGAATTGATAAAACTGGATCCTGAAAACGAAAACGGCAACCTGCGCCTGGGCTTGCTGCTTCTCCGGCAAATCGAGCAGGAGTCGCCGGCCGCAATAGAGCCCCAGACTGTGACGGAGGCTCCCGTCGTGACAGAGGCTCCTGTCGTAACAGAGGCTCCTGTCGTAACAGAAGCACCGCCCGTGGTAGAAGCCCCGGCTGTAGTAGAAGCACCGAAACCGGCAGGGTTGACGAAACTGCAAGAGGCGCAGCTTTTTATCGAGCTGTATCTGGGTAAAAAGCCCGAGTCGCTTTCCGCGCGCAGGGCGTTGGCCCGGATATACGAAAAATCGGGTAACTTCGGAAAAGCCATCGAAGCATGGATCCTTGTTTCCCAGAAAGCTCCGACGGACAGCGACGCCTGGTTTAACTTGGCCAAGGTTCGCCTGGTCTCCGAGGACGATTCCACCGTGGGGCTTGAGGCTTTCAAGAAAGCCCTCGAGCTCGGTTTCAGCGACGAAGCAGCCATGAACCAGTTGCTGGCCAGCGGGACATTGGCAGGACGCGAGGAGATTCTGAAGCTGCTGGCGGCAAAAAAATCCGAGAGGCGAGAGAAGTACACAGAAAAAATCGATGAGAATTGAACTTGCTCCGAGGTTCGAATATTTACGTAAAATCTTTACTTTGCTAACGTGCCTCGTGCTTTTATCCTTCGGGCTCCACGCTGAAGGGCAGGTCGTCTTTCGCATCGCGCCCCGTGATGCGTCGCTCACCTCCAATGGCGTGGCGCTGACGAAAGAACCTGCGGCCAACGGCGCTTTTTCCGTGAACATACCCGCTGGAACCTTTGTAATCCGCGCGGCGTCCCCCGGTTACGAGCCCAAGATCGTCTTTTATCCGCAATGGGAATCGGGCGGTAATCCACCGGTGATAGAAATAAAACTCGAGCGCGACGGCGGCGATTTCCGCCTAGAGCGGATGGTTGCCGTTTCTCGCCGCCCGAAAAGCGTGGAGTTTACCCCGGATGGCCGCTTCCTCGTAGTGGCGCCCCTGTCGGGACGGCGCATCGACGTCCTGAACTCAGGCGACGGCTCGCCGGCGGCGAGCCTCGAGATACCCGGTGGTTATGAAAAATATACCGGTTATGTAGAGTCCGCCTTTCCGCCGGGACGCGGCGAACTATGGGTTACCCAGATGTATACGGACAGCATACATGTTTTTTCCCTGCTCGATTTTTCCTGGAAGCGGACGATATCCTCAGGAGGGATTTTTCCCAAGGTTCTGTGCCCGCATCCCGACGGACGGGTGTTCGTGTCCAATTGGGTGTCGCAAACCGTCGCCGCGCTCGACGGGGAGACGGGCGCGCGCGTCGGAAAATACCAGGCAGGCGGGACTCCCCGCGGATTGGCGCTATCGGCTGACGGGCTGTCGCTTTACGTGGCGAATTTCGATTTTGGTACGATAGAAGTCGTTGACACCGTCACGATGAAGCGGAGGAAAACCCTGTTCAACGGACAGGACGGTTTGCCCGCAGGCGGGGCGAAGCGCCACCTGGCGGTAGACCCGGTAATGAACAGGCTGTATGCCTCGGACATGTCCCGCGGATCGGTATTCGCGCTGGATCTTGCGACGATGAAGCTGCTGGCCGAGATAAAGGTCGGCGAAAAAACGAATACTATAAAAGTATCACCCGACGGCGCTTGGCTGTTCGTTTCGACGCGCGGTCCCAACAACGCGACGGATTACGAGCGCAAAGGGCCGGAATTCGGGGAATTCCTCGTAATAGACGCAAAGACCCTGACTATCATGGAACGTCACTGGGGGGGAAACCAGCCCACAGGACTGGCTGTTTCACCCGATGGGCAAAAAATCGCGTTTACCGATTTCCTGGACCACCGACTGGAGATTTATTCCAGGTCGGACAGGCCGACCCGGAATTATTACGGATTATTTTATGCAAATATCGACTTCGAACGGTCCAAATGGCGTAGAGAAGGGAATACCGATTACCGGGGCTATCTTCGGCCATGAAATCTGGTGGTTGTTTCCCAGAACCACGACGGGCGGGGAGATGTCGATGGAATGATCCGCGAATTGATTCGAGGCGTTTCCTGAAATAATATTGGTAAGCTCACCGATCATGCCGTTTACCGTATCGGCCCGCTCGGTCTCGTTTGCCGTGGTAACTCCCGATTTTTCAAGCAGTTTATCCGCGAGCATCCGCGGCAGACGGAAGGCCACGATGCCGTGATAGTCGCCGGTAATGCCCAGTACTCCCGAGATTTCCCATCGATGGCCGACTTGGTCGTTCAGGAGGTACGCCGCCCCCGGAGTCGCCTCGATGCCGAACATGCTCTTGAATAAATCGAGTGATGCGCTCAGAAACGGATTTATGATCGCTACGTCCATGGTGTCCTCCTGATTTCGATTTTCACTTGTCGCCGCTCAGTTCCAGTATCAACTCGACTTCCCCGCGCGAAAGCTTGACTACCCGCGCGATCTCGTCGACCTTCCAGCCTTGATGTGATAATTTCCTTACTGACTCCTGGACTGAGAGGGGAGGCGCGCCGTTTTTATCCTTGCGCGTGGGCTCGTCCTTGAGAATGTCGTTCAGGAGCTTCAGGTGATCGTTGGTTTTCTTATTGAGTTCCTCGAAGCGGGTTTCCGCGCGCGCGAGCCATTCGCGGGCTTTCTGCAGCTCGGTTACGCGCTTCTCCGCCTCGTTCATGGCTTTGTCCATGTCGTCCAGCTTGTCCATGGTGGAAGTCAGCTTCGGCTCGATGGCCAGCACTTCGTCCAGGGACCGCTTGAGCTGGATGATGCGCTCGGGTATGTTCTTGATGTCCGCGTCCATGCTGCGGACATTGCGCTCGAGTTCGGTGAGGGCCTGGAAATTTTTGTCCACCGCGTCCGCCGTGGCGTCGAGGATGGGAGCCTTTTTTTCCACGCGCTCGTATTTTTGCTCCGCCTCGTCCGAGGCCGCGGAAAGCCTGCGCATCTCTGCCTGGATCTGCGTAAGCTGGTCATTGCTGGCGGTGACGGCCGACAGTTTCTGGTCGACGGCTTGCGATAGTCCGAGCAGGCGGTTGAAATCCTCCTCCATCGCGTCTATCCGGCGTTTCTCTGCCAGGAACTTGCCGATTTTTTGGTTAAGCTCGTCTTCCATGCGCTTGATGCGCGTATACTGCGTCTCCAGTTCCGTCATTTCCGCCTTGCGGGCATCCAAGCGCCCGATGTCGGATTTCATGGATTCGAGCGCCTGCGACAAGGTTTGCTTGAGCTCGTCGCTGCGCTCGAAAAGCCGCGTCTGGGCCTGGAACGCCTTGACCTGCTTGTCCATCTCGGCGAAGGTCTGCTCGCGTTCCTTGCGGTCGTCTTCCATCAGTTTGACCATGCGGTCTCGGCTGCTCGCGAGCGTGTCCGCCAGAACCTTTGCCTCCTGCCGGTAGACCGTCAGCGATTTGTCCATATCCTGTGAAGATTCTTTAACTTTCTTGAGGCTGTCGGCGGTCAGCGAGTCGTAGGCCTTGCCGAAATCCGACAATGCCTGCGTGGATTTTTGGGACATCTCCTGGCGCAGCCGCTCCATCGAATCGCCGAGGTTGCGTATCTCCTTGCCGATGGATTCCCTCTCCGCCTTGGAGCCCTCCACGATCTGCTCCCTCTGAACAGCCCACTCGGCGCCGAGCGCCGTCGTATTGAGCCGATAGCCCGCGGAGAGGGCGTCGATGGATTGCTTTTGCTCCGTCTCGATTTTCTTCAGCGATGCCTCGAAAAGGCCGGTGGCTTTTTCAAGCTCCGCCTGGGCCCGTTCCTTTGCGTTCTTGAATTCCGCCTGAACCTGCTTCAATTCTTCGGTGACGAGCGCGGTGCCCTGCGCCGCGTCTTTTTTAGCCTGCCCGATTATTACGAGGTTGTCGTGTTTCCAGCGCTCCAGCTCGGCGTTCATGAACGCGCTGCCGGCTCCGCGCGCCTCGTCCAGATCGGCCTTGATGGTGGCCTTGAGCGTGGAAAGCGCCTGCGCGGATTCGGTGACGCGCTCGGTGATGGACTGGCGGTGGGCATCCACCTGCGCGGCCAGTTTCTCCAGGCTTTCTCCGACGCGAGCCTGCGTTTCGCCCGCGCGGGTCCTGGATTCCTCGAGCCACAGCTTCTCGGTTTCGGCCCGGGCCTCGTCTGCCTCGTGGATTGCGCGGGAAAGCCGCTCGTCCGATTCATTTCGCCAGACGATGAATTTTTCGTCGGCTTCCTCCCGACGTTTGCGGAGGTCCGCGAAAAATTCATCCTCGAATACTTTCAGTTTTTCCGATACGTCGGCGTAGGCATGCGACTTGAGCGAGTTGAGGTCCTCGTCCAGGGCACGCATGGCCAACTGCAGTTTGGTGGATTCGGAGGCGACTCCGGCCTCGAATGTTTCATGCCGCGTGGAGATGTCCTTGGCAAAGGCGGAAAAATCGTGCTCCACGCGCTTCTTAGTAAGGTTCATGCTGTCGTGCAGCGATTTTTCCAGTTTACCGATGTCCAGCCGCGAAGCCTCAAGGCGCTCGAGCCCTTGTTCCACGACATCGCGGAGTGCCTTGGATCTGGCTTCCAAACCCTCGAGTACGCGGGATTCCATGTCGGTGCTTCGCTGCGTAAATTTTGCGTTCAAGGCGCTAACGAGCGATTCCGCGCGTTTTTCCGTCGCGGCGACGGTGGATTCGATTCTCGCGATGCCGTTTTTTTGTTCGGTTTCCAAAACAGTCGCCTGGGTGCGTGCGTTTTGCAGCGTTCCTTCCAGCGTCTTGAAGGCGTTCTCGGCTTCATCTTTCGTGGCAGCGAGGCCTTCTTTGATGGAATTTTTAATGTCGGCCTGTTTTGCTACGATATCTTCCTGCTGCAGTTTAAGCGCGTCCTTTATCTTCGCATGAAGCGCGCCTGCGGTTTCCTGCGCCTTGCTATCCAGTTTTGCAAGCTTGGCGTCGAATTCCTCTTCTGTTTTCAGTGCGTGGGCTTCCGCTTCGGAAATATGGTCGTTCAGGGAGGCTATCGTCTTTTCCGCATCGGTTCTCGCGTCAAGCAGCATGTCGTCCGCTTCCTTGCGCCATTCAGCCTTGAAATTCTTGAGGAGTCCCTGCGTTTCAGCGACTTTATCCCGGGCGAGGTCCCGCAGCCCGTTGAACCGCGTCTCGAGGGCTTCGTTGAGTTTGGCCGCTTTGGTATCGACGTTTTCCTTGATGGTTCCGAATTTACTTTCCATCGCTTCGGCAAGCCTGTTGCCGCGCGCATCGATCTGGTCGCGAAGCTTGGCGAAGGTTTCGTCCTCGAGGCGTACGCCCTCGTCATGGGCGCGCTTGAAGGCCGCGGCGAGTTCATCCTCGATACGGCGATAGCCGTCGGTGGCGGCTTTCAAGGCCTGCCCGTGCGCGGCCGAGACGCCGGCCGAGCTCTGTTCTACCTTGGTTTCCAGGGACTCAACTTCTTTTCGGGCGGAGGCAAGCAGGCCTTCCGCTTCCGTTCCGAAGCGCTGCAGCAGGTTCCCAAGCGCGTTCGTCGCCTGCGCCTTTATTTCCTCGCGGATGCCCGGGATATCCGACTGAATTTTTCCTAAGTCCGTATGTGCGATTTTTATGGATTTTGCCAAACCGTCCACGAAAGCGCTTTCTTCGTGGATTATGCGCAGATTCTCGTCGACGCGGCCGCTCATGGCCTTGAGCTCGGCGAGAGCCTTGTCGTACTCGCCCAGGCGGACGGCAATGTCCGCGATGCCCGCCGCGCGCGTCTCCAGTTCTTTTTCTGCGTTCTGGACTTGCCTGAGAATCTCGCGGGAGGATTTCTGGTGAACGTCCAAATCGATGGCATAGGCCTTGAGGTCTTCCAGGCGCTTGTCAGCGTACGCGTTCATGTCGTCCCGGAGCTTGTCTGCGTATTTTTTTACTTTTTCCAGCGAGCGGTTGTCGCGGTCCAGGAGCCTGTATACGACAAGGATGACCAGGACTATGCCAATGGTAACAAAATTACCCGGATCGAACATGATATGCTTCTCCACAAATATAAGTTGATACTGCAGGCTTGCCCGGAATCGCGAGAGCCGATCATGCCTCGTGCACCAGTATAGTACATCAAATCGATTAACAAAAGGACCAATCGTACGGCAGTTTCCCGCGGATAGGCCGGAGTCCGCGCCTCGTTGACCGCTACCGGCGTTTGCGTATATTCTTAGGTCTCAAATACGAACGTAAACCGAGGTACTCATGGCTCTTAACTGTGGCATCGTAGGCTTGCCCAATGTCGGCAAATCAACCATATTCTCCGCGCTTTCCAGCACCAAGGCGGAAGCGGCAAACTATCCCTTCTGCACAATCGAGCCCAATACCGGCATCGTGGCGATGCCCGATCCCCGCCTTGACAGGCTCGTCGAGCTTTTTCAGCCGCTCAAGCGAGTTCCCGCCATCGTGGAATTCGTGGATATAGCCGGCCTGGTCGCGGGCGCAAGCAAAGGCGAAGGGCTGGGCAACCAGTTTCTTTCGCATATCCGCGAGACGGGAATAATCGCGCAGGTCGTGCGCTGCTTCGACGATCCGGACATCATCCACGTGGCCAACCGCGTGGATCCGCTCAATGATATCGATGTCATCATGACCGAGCTGGCCCTGGCCGACTTGGACGCCGTGGACAAGCGCGTGGAAAAAGTGCAGCGCACGATCCGCGTGATGGGCGGCGAGCAGAAAAAAGCGGCCGAACATGACCTGACCGCGCTATCCAAGGTGCGGGCAGCGCTCGAGCAGGGAAAGCCCGCACGATCCGTAGCCTTGAGCGACGAAGAAGCCGCCGAGGCCAAAGCCTGGTTCCTCCTTACCATGAAACCGCAAGTCTATGTATGCAATACGGACGAAGATGGCGTGCGCAACGGCAACGCCCATATCGAAGCCGTTCGCGGACGCGCTGCCGCGGAAGGCGCCGACGTCGTGGTTATCTGCGGCAAGTTCGAGGCCGAACTGGCAGACCTCGGCAGCGAGGAGGAAAAACGCGAGTTTTTATCGGAGCTCGGCCTCAAGGAATCTGGTCTCGTGGGCCTTATCCACGCGGCCTATCACCTGCTGGGCCTGCGCACTTTCTTTACATCGGGCAAGGACGAATGCCGCGCCTGGACGTTCCACGCGGGCGACAAAGCACCGCAGGCCGCCGGAGTAATCCATACGGACTTCGAAAAAGGCTTCATCAAGGCCGACGTCTATTCCTTTGCCGACATCGACAGCTACGGCTCGGAGCAGGCTCTCAAGGCAGCCGGCAAGATCCGCATGGAAGGCAAGGAATACTTGGTCCAGGACGGGGATGTCATGTTCTTCAAGTTCAACGTCTAGGGGAATTTTCAATATGCCTGGCATATTGAAAATGGGGGCCTGGTGCCGGCTCTGTTTCGCCGGCCAGGGCGCTCCAAGGCCAGCAAAAGCGCCATGGATGTCGGAAGCACGATGGGGATGACAGATGTTTTTTTTATCCAAGCTGCTGCAGCCGCTGCTGTTCCCTCCGGGCTGCTTTCTGGTGTTTCTCTGGTTTATCATTCTTTTTATCGCGCTAGGCAAGCGCAAGCTGGCAGTCGTTCTGTCCGGATGCATGATGGCGCTGCTGTACCTGGTTTCCATAGGGCCTACGTCGCAGCTGTTCATGCGGCCGCTTGAGGACGAATATTCCGCGCTGAAGCTGGATGCCGTGCCGACGGCCGACTGTATCGTGGTCTTGGGCGGCGGTACCGTGCAGGGGTCGCCTGAGGAATCGTCGCAAACCGGGAATGCGACTGCGGCCACGGAAGCCTCACTGGTAGCCGAGGCGTTGAAACGTCTTGTGTACGGTTACAAGCTTCACCAACGGACGGGACTGCCCATCCTCGTTTCCGGTGGTACCGTCTTTCGCGCCGGTTCGGAGCCGGAAGCGCTTGCGGCCAAGCGCCTGCTCTTGGAACTCGGAATTCCCGAAGATAAAATATTCATGGATAGCGATAGCCGCAATACCTGGGAAAACGCCGTCAATGTACGCGGCATGCTCGGCATTGGAAAAACAATTATCCTCGTTACGTCAGCCTACCACATGAAGCGAAGTGTCGCCTGCTTTGAGGCCAATGGCTTGGTTTGCGTTCCCGCCCCTACCGATTATAAACTCGATCGCGCCCCCTTTAACCTCTCGGAATTGCTGCCCAGCGCCGAATCGCTCAAGACCACAGCGGCAGCCCTTCGCGAATACTGGGGCCTGGCATACTACAAAATCAGCTATTTTCATAAATAAGGGGACAGGTACCGCTAAATTCCATCTGATCGCCGATTGGGGGTCTGTCCCTTGGCGAATCGCGACCGGTGCCTGTCCCCAAAGTAGGGACAGGTACCGCTAAATTTCATCTGATCGCCGGTTGGGGTCTGTCCCTCGGCGGATCGCGACCGGTGCCTGTCCCCATCGTACGTTTTTATATAATCGAGAATTCTCTTGACAGGTTTGGGGGTGAGGGTAGAATCGAATCGTGCGCTTTATGCGCGAATTAAGGTCGATGATATGCACTGAAGGATTCGCCCATGAAACGCTATGTGATCAAATCTTATGAAGCCGCCCAAGCGGCTCAAGTTTCAGAGTTGATGGCTATTTTCCGTAGAGCCCGCCGCTTGGCTTGCCCCCTGCTGCCGCCGGGGCTTGAAGATTCTGAAACGGCCGCTAAACTGCTGGCAGACATGGTGGACGGCCTTGTTGCGCTTGACCAGGACGGCGCGGTCGCGGGGTTTTTGTTCGCGGAAACGCAGGCGGATTCCGTCTGGGGTACCGCTACGGTTACGGAACTGGATCGGTACGCGTTGCGTCCGGGTACGGGCAGCGACGTGCTGGCGAGTCTGTACGCGGCGGCTTGTGAGAATCGGAGGGAAGGCCTTGCGGAACATTACACCTACTGCTCCGCTTTTGACCTGCCGATGCTGGACGCCTGGTTTCAATTGGGCTTCGGGCTGGAGCAGGCATATGGCGTTACCGGCTTGGCTGCTATGGAATCGACTTTTTTACCGACGGAGAACATAACGATTCGACGCGCCCACGCCGGTGACGAGGATCTCCTTGAGTCGCTCTCGCCCACGGTAGCCCTCATGCAGGCAAAAGCGCCGGTGTGGGCTGGCGCTCCCGAGGAGTATCTCAAAGGGCTCCGGGAAGGATTCCGCGAACTTGCGACCGAATCCGAAGGCATGATTTTGCTGGCATTCAGGGGAAGCGCGGCTGTCGGGTACCAAGCGTGGTTTCCGGTGGGGGAGCATCCCGTGGACGGCGTAAACAAAGGCGCGATAGAGCTGGCCGTAGCCGGAACGATTCCGGAGGAGCGAGGCGGCGGCGTGGGGCGCATGCTTACTTCCTACGGCGTGGCCGAGGCGCTGAAAGCCGGGTATACAAGCTGCTTTACCGACTGGCGAACGGCCAATCCGCTGTCGTCCCGGTTTTGGCGCGCCCGCGGGTTCAAGCCGTATCGATACCGGTTGGTGCGAAGGCCGAGTTTTCCGGCATGACGGGGCGGACTTGCATCCAGCTGCCCCATAAACGATTCGAAGCCCTGGATCGCCTGCGCGGGCTCGTCATGATCTTGATGGCTCTGGACCATGTAAGTTATTTTATTTTACGTACGCATTATTCGGAATATTGGGGAAGTCCCTTTCCCGGCTATCCTTCTGCCGCGGCATTTTTTACCCGCATCTTTTCGCATGTCTGCGCGCCTGCGTTCTTTTTTCTAATGGGCGTCTCCGTGGCCTTGTTCGCCGCTGCGCGCGCCTTGGATGGCTGGACTGGGTTCAAGATAGACTGCAGGCTTGGGCTGCGCGGGCTTGTTTTCATGGCCTTGGATCTTTTTGTCTTTAATTTTCTTTGGAATATCGGTTCGAATAGAGGCGTCCACGGCGCATCCAACATGCCCGGCAGCGGCCCGATGGTTTCTCCCGTGCTGTTCGGCGTCATCTTCGCGCTTGGCCTGTGCATGCTGCTATCGGTTCTGATACGAAGGCTTCCCCTGTGGATTCTCGTGGTCGGCGGAATCGCGGCAATAATCGGCTCGTTTTTCCTCGTGGACTCGGTCGCCGCATCGAAAACGCGTTTTTCCTTGATCATTCGCCTGTTGCTTCTTCCCGGAAGGACAGACTCGCTTATCGTTCTCTACCCGGTGTTCCCCTGGCTGGGCATCATGGCGCTGGGCATCGGATTCGGCAAGGCGTTGAGGACCGAGGCGCCCGGTACCTATACGTTTGCACTCTGGGCTGGTCTACTGATGCTGGCTGTATTCGCGGCGCTGAGACTCGGCTTCGGGCTGGGTGATTTTCATATGCCGCCAAGCCGTAATCCGCAAGGTTATTTTACCCTGACGAAGTATCCGCCGAGCATAGATTATATTCTGCTGTTTTTGGGCGTCGCTCTCGTGCTGCTTTACGTTCTGGCAAAGACTCCCCAGAAACTGCCTTTTCTGGAAGTGTTCGGCAGAGTGCCATTTTTTTTCTATACCCTTCATTTATGCGTGTACTGCGCCTTGGGAGGCATTGTTTACAGCTCGAGAATAACGTATGACGGAGCTTGCATTTTTTGGATAGGCAGCATTGCTTTATTTTATCCCATTTGCCTGCTCTACGGAAAATGGAAGCAGAAGCAGTCTCCGGCTTCTATTTTTCGTATCTTGTAGCCTGATCCCATCGTAGCGGGAAAGGGAAACGTATAATGGTAAAATCCGGGATAGTTCCCGACGCAGGAGTAGAAGCATGATTATGGGCATGGTTTCCGAATTGGAGCGCTACAGTGATTGTATTCCTCATTATGCCGCAGTTAAAAAATTCTTGGAAGACAATGATTTGGGCAGCCTAGAAAAAGGCAAGCATCCGGTAGATAGCGACAACGCCTATGTTCTTATCCAGGAATATGAAACTAAAAATGACCAGGATTTACCCTGGGAGGCGCACCGGAATTATATCGATCTGCAGATTATGCTGCAGGGCGAAGAATGCATCGGCTATGCTCCCATCGAGCAACTGGCGGTAATGGAACCTTATAATGGAGAAAAAGACGCGGTGCTGTTCGCGAAAGAAGGCGTTGGCAGCCGGCTTTTTTTAAAAAATAGTATGTTCTGCATATTTTTTCCTGAGGACGGCCATAAACCCGGCTGCTTCCGCAAGAGTCCCAAAAATGTCCGCAAGGCCGTACTCAAGATCCGCTGCCGCTAGGAGTCGTATCGTGGGGGCAGGGCGAAATCGCCGGCGCCGCTACGGAAGGGCGTGGCCGCGGGCTCTTTGAGACCGCGGCGGAAGCGTCGACCGCGTACTCGCGGGCGGTGACGGAAGTTCGCCCGAGGGGGAGCAGCCCGCTCGGGGGCTCCCCCTTCTATTTTTTATTCAAATCCTTCAAACAATCGCATGGCGTTCATACGGCGTTCACACTTCTCCTGTATTCTTTGTGACAGATACGCAAACAAAGCGAGGTAGACCGAATGGGAACGAGACGGGTGAACATACACGTGGAGGGCATGAGCTGCGCATCCTGCGAGCGACGGATCGAAGGCAGCCTTTCCGGCGTTGAGGGCATCGCTTCCGTGAAGGCGGACAGCCGAAGCGGAAAAGTAGCCGTTGAATTCGACGGTGCCAAAATTAGCCTGGACTCCATAAAAAACCTCATTGCGCATACCGGCTATCCGGTGGGTCTCGGGGGAAGCGCTGCGTCTTTTATTGCCCTCGGCGTCGGCGCCGTGCTCGTGGGGCTGTACATGTGGGCCAGTTCGTCGGGATTGTTCAATGCCCTGCCTGCAATAGACGCGACGGTGGGTTACGGCATGCTGTTTATCGCGGGGCTCCTTACGTCGGTGCATTGCGTGGCGATGTGCGGCGGAATCGCGCTTTCCCAGAGCGTTGCCAAGCTAGGCGGACCGCAGGCAAAGGGGAACGGCGCAAAGCTTGAAAAGCTGGTTCCGGGGCTTTTGTACAATGGCGGCCGCGTTGTTTCCTATACGGTCGTGGGCGGAATCGTAGGAGCTTTGGGCTCGGTCTTTGATTTTTCACCCCTCGTAAAGGCGCTGATAGCCGCTCTTGCCGGTGTTTTTATGCTTTTTATGGGCCTTCGGATGATGGGTCTCTTGACGTGGCTTCCTTCATTCCGAAAAGCGTCTATCGGCGCTTCGGGTACGTTTTTTGGCCGTTTGAACGCGTCGCTTCGCGGTCGAGGGCCTTTCGCCGTGGGCCTCCTGAACGGGTTGATGCCCTGCGGTCCTTTGCAGACGATGCAGCTGTATGCGCTGGGCACGGGCAGCGCCTTGGCCGGCGCTCTTTCCATGTTCCTTTTTTCTCTGGGTACGGTTCCTCTCCTCTTGGGTTTTGGTATAGTTGCGGCTATTTTGCCGCGAAAGGTGGTTCCTGTGATGTTGAAAGCAAGTGCGGTCCTGGTTCTGTTTCTGGGTGTCTTGACGTTGAGCAGGGCTGCTTCGTTCGCGGGAGTCCCGTTGCCGTTCGCCCAGCTTCCTAAGGCTTCCTCCGGCGCTGCCGAGCTCGCTGAGAGTTCGATTTCCCAAGATATCCCCGTGGTTCAGGTGGATGCCAGTTCCGGTACCGAGCCTAAGGCGGTTATCGAGAAAGGCGTACAGACCGTGCGCACGGTGTTTGGGGCAAATAACTACGCATCGTTCGTGGCCCAGGCGGGAGTCCCGCTGAAATGGATCATTACCATAGCCGCCGGCGACCTGAACGGCTGCAACAATACGATGATCGTTCCCGCGTACGGCATCAAGAAAAAGCTGGTGGCTGGTGAGAACGTCGTGGAGTTTACTCCGAAAAAAGAGGGCATCATCGCCTACAGCTGCTGGATGGGCATGATAAAAAGCAAGATAACCGTGGTTACGAAGCTGGCCGACGCGCCGGTTTCGCCGCAGGCTTTCAATGCGCAGGCCACGCAACCCGGCGATACACAGAATCCCGGGGATCAGGGTGAAACGTTGAGCTCCTGCTGCGGCGGCTGATACATCGGGTGAAATTTGCTTGTGGCCTGATTACAGGCGATATTAGTAGGAAGACGAGGTAACCGTGATCAAGACAATGCAACTGAGGATAAACGGCATGAGCTGCTCCGCGTGCGCCCAGGCTTCCGAACGGGCGGTTAAAAAATTGCCCGGCATCGCGGAAGCAGCCGTGAATTTCAACACAGAGAAGCTTTTCGTGAAATTCGACGATGTGGCACTGGGCGTGCTGGATATAAAGAACGCCGTTACCAAGGCCGGCTACGAAGCCGTGGAGGACGAGCAGGCCAAGGACGTGACGATTCCAATTGGCGGCATGACCTGTGCGGCATGCGTAAAGGCCGTGGAGCGCGCAGTGGGCAAGGTCCCGGGGGTCGTTTCCGTAACCGTGAATATTGCCACGGAAAAAGCTTCTATTAAATACAATCCGGCTCTCGTGCGGCTTTCCGAGATCAAGGCAGCCATCGTTAAGGCGGGCTACGTTGCCCTGAGCATTGATGCGGGCGCAAAGGTTGACGGGCACAAGGCGGCCAAGGAAAAAGAGATAAAGACGCTGTGGACGAAGTTCGCGGTATCCGCCGCTTTTTCCGTGCCGCTTTTCTATATAGCGATGGGAGCCATGCTGAATTGGCCGCTGCCCGCCGCCATCAACGCCATGAACTATCCGCTGCGCTACGCGCTCCTGGAGATATTCCTCGTGATTCCCGTTATCGCGGCGGGATACCGGTTTTACGTCGTGGGCTTCAAGGCCATCTGGCACCGGGCGCCCAACATGGACTCGCTCATAGCCATGGGCACGTCGGCCGCGACGCTGTACAGCCTCTATTCCGTGATCGGGATATGGAACGGAAATTTCAAGGCCGTAGACAGTCTATACTTCGAGACGGCCGGCGTCATCATTACCCTTATATTATTGGGTAAGTCGCTGGAAGCGGTAACCAAAGGCCGCACCTCCGAGTCGATAAAGAAGCTCATGGGCCTGCAGCCCAAGACCGCGACGGTGATCGTGGACGGCGTGGACCGCGAGCTTCCCATAGAGGAAGTGGAAGAGGGCGATTTTATCCGGGTGCGACCGGGCGAGAAATTCCCGGTGGACGGCGAGGTTCAGAGCGGTTCGGGAGCGGTGGACGAGTCGATGATTTCCGGCGAGAGCATGCCGGTGGAAAAAGCCGCGGGCGACAAAGTAATAGGCGCGAGCCTTAATAAAAACGGCTCCATCGTGTTCCGCGCCACCAAGGTAGGAGCAGATACCGTATTGTCGCGCATCATAAAGCTGGTGGAGGACGCCCAGGGCTCCAAGGCGCCCATCGCCAGGATGGCCGACATCGTGTCGGGCATCTTCGTGCCGGTGGTCTTTGGAATCGCGGTAGTGGCCGCCGTCGTCTGGCTGCTGCTGGGGCACACGCCCGTTTTTGCGCTTACCGTTTTCGTGGCCGTGCTGACGATAGCGTGCCCCTGCGCACTCGGCCTCGCCACGCCGACCGCCATCATGGTGGGCACGGGAAAAGGCGCCGAGTACGGCGTCCTCATCAAGTCCGGGGCGGCGCTTGAAACCGCGCACAAGATCGATACCATCGTTTTCGACAAGACCGGCACAATAACCAAAGGGCAGCCGGAGGTGACGGACGTCATCGCGGTGCCTGGTTTTACGACCGGGGAAATATTGGCTTGCGCCGCATCGGCCGAGAAGGGCTCGGAGCATCCGCTGGGAGAAGCCATAATCCGCGAAGCCCAGAAACGCGGTGCTGCCATCGACGACGTCACCGGATTCAACGCGGTGCCCGGACACGGCATCGAGGCGACTTTAGGTGATAAAAAGATATTACTGGGAAACGCCAGGCACATGACCGCAAACGCGGTGAGCCTCAAGGTCCTGCCCGGACAGTCCGAAGGCGCGGGTTTCGCCAACGGGTCAAGCCTTGCCGACGAGTTGGCCGGAGAGGGAAAGACGCCCATGTTCGTGGCCGTAAACGGCATCTTTGCCGGTATCATCGCGGTGGCGGATGTCGTAAAGCCTTCCAGCGCCCAGGCCATCAGGGCTCTGCACGACATGGGGATTCAAGTGGCCATGATAACGGGCGACTCCAGGCGCACCGCGGCGGCCATCGCCGCGGCCGTCGGGATAGATCGCGTGCTGGCTGAGGTTCTGCCGCAGGACAAGTCTGCCGAGGTTAAGAAGCTGCAGGCCGAAGGCCGTACGGTGGCCATGGTGGGCGACGGCATAAATGACGCGCCGGCCCTGGCTCAGGCGGACGTCGGCATCGCGATAGGCTCGGGAACGGACGTGGCCATGGAGAGCGCGGATATCGTGCTGATGCGATCGGACCTCATGGACGTGCCTACGGCCTTGAGGCTTTCTCGGAAGGTCATCCGGAATATAAAGCAAAACCTGTTCTGGGCATTCGGCTACAACGTCTTGGGAATACCGATAGCCGCAGGTCTTCTGTATGCCTTCGGCGGTCCGCTTTTGAACCCCATCATCGCGGCCGCGGCCATGTCCTTAAGTTCCGTTTCGGTTTTAACCAATGCTTTGCGTCTCAAGAGATTCAAAGGCTATAAATAAGGTGGAGAAGGAGAGCGTATGAGAAAGTTGCTTACCATAGAAGGCATGAGCTGCGGACATTGCGTAATGCACGTAAAGACAGCGTTGACGGAGTTGGCCGGCGTTACCAAGGTGGACGTTGACCTGCTCAAGAAAAGCGCGATGGTGGAAGGTGAATCCCTGAGCGACGTCGCGATTAAAGCCGCGATCGCCGAGGCCGGCTACACCGTTACGAATATCATCGGGAGCCATTAAGGGCCCCTTAGGGCAGATCAGGGGTTTTATTCGTCTTGCTTTTTAGTTTCTCAATATGGACAGCTGCCCTATGGGCGGCAAGGAAGGATCTTACGTGAAAAAAATCATAACAATTCTGGCGGCTCTGGCCGCGACGGCTTCGGCTCTCGTATCGTGCGCGGCGACGGACGTGGTGGCGAAAGTGGCGAATAGTTCTTTCAAGGCGGTGGCCCTTGCCTCAGGCGATCGCGTTTCGTATGCAAAGGAAGACGAGTCGTGGGTAATAGAATCGCCCAATGGGGACGAAGTACTGTTTGCGACGGATTTTTCCCGGAACGGCTCTGCGGGCGGGATGTCCGACATGGGTAAGCCCGATGTGGAGTTTTCTTTCGAGGCCGCGCCGTTTCTGGCCGCAGGCCTTGATATTGCCAAGATGCCCATGACCGAAGGCATCAAGTACGAGATCGAAGACGGGATGTTCATGCTGCACTTTGAGTTGAGTTCGGATAAATTCAGCACTGCCGCCAAAGATTCCCTCGAGGCCACTTTCGCGGAGATAGTCAAAGCCCAGCGCGACCGCATCGGCTACCACGAGAAACTTGACCACTATGGAATAAAGCTCGGCAACGGCAACATGTTCGAGTGGGCAAAGGACATGGCCGTCAACGACAAGGATATCGTGTGGGTCCTCAACCCCGAGCCGTTCATCCAAGCCGGCGTGGATCCCGCCAAGGTGGAAGGCTGGGTGTTCGCCAAGGTTGAGACGAAGGACGATTCGGGAAAGACCGTTTTCGTCGACAAGCTCCTGAAGCCCTTCAATCTCAAATAACGGAGCAATGGATGCCCGCGAAGATACTGGTAGCCGACGACGAGGAAAAAATCGCCAGGATGGTGGGAAGCTATCTCGAGGCTTCCGGCTACCTGGTAACGCTTGCTTTTAACGGTACCAAGGCTTTGTCGGATCTTCGCGGGTTGGAATTCGACTGTGCCATCCTGGACATAAACATGCCCGGGATTGACGGTCTCGACGTTGCCCGGGAGGTGAGGAAAACTTCCCGAATACCAATAATATTTCTTTCCGCAAGGGCCGACGAGACGGACCGCATCGTGGGTCTTGAGCTCGGAGCCGACGACTACGTCCCCAAGCCGTTCAGCCCGCGCGAGCTCGTAGCCCGTGTGCGCGCGATTCTCCGCCGCACCGGGGCCGCGACGGATACCGATGGGCCGGCGACCGTTTTTCGGGGAAGCGTGACGCTCGACCTGCGCAAGCGAACCGTGTCCGTCGCGGGTATCCGTAAAACCCTGACGGCCGCCCAGTTCGACATCCTGGCCATGCTCATGCACGAGCCGGGCAGGGTTTACAGCCGCCTCGAGATTTTGGAATGCTCGTCGGGTACCGCCTTCGACGGGTACGAGCGGACGATCGACGCCCATATCAAGAACATCAGGAAGGCTCTCGGCGACGACAGCGAGAATCCCCGATTCATAGGCACTGCGCGAGGCATAGGTTATAAATTCCTGGAGCAGCCCGATGAGGCTTAGGACCAGGCTTGCCCTTTCTTTTTTACTCGTGATCCTCGCGGGCGCCATTACCACATTCGCGTTCGTTCGCGTCACGACCGAGCGGGAGTTTCGCTCTTTTGTCTTTACCGGCGATTCCGACAAGGCCAGGGTTTATTCAGGCATTCTGGGCGCTTATTTTATCCGCCATGGAAACTGGGACGGCGTGCAGGAATTTTTAACTTCCATCCCCGGCGCAGGGAACTATTTGCTTGACGCGCAGGAATCGTACCATGGCGATTCCTCCGATGCGAGCCCAGACCATCTGGATACGGTCAATACGCTCCTCTCGGATCGCATCGCGGTGGCTGACCTCGAGGGAGTCGTGGTGGCCGATACTTCAGGCAGGCTGCTCGGAACGGCGCATCCCCAGCGTCATCTTGAACACGGCATTCCTATACTCGCGAACGGCACGCGCGCAGGCACGGTGCTTGTGGGCTCCATGGTGGACTCCTCGCTTACCGGCTATAACGAGCGGTTCCTGCGATCCATCGCGTTCTCGCTTCTGTGGGCCACGCTGTTTTCGTCCGGCATCGCACTGCTTCTAGCCCTCGTGCTAACGGGGAGAATCGCGCGGCCTCTTGCGGCCTTGAGCACGGTGGTGGAGCGCGTGGCTTCGGGCGACCTCGGCGCCCAGGCGCTGGTTCGCGGCCATGACGAGATTTCCGAGCTTTCGGCTTCTGTCAACAGGATGACGAGCGAGCTGAAGCGGCTGGGCGAGGCGAGGCGCCAGATGATAGCCGATTCGGCGCACGAGCTTCGCACGCCCGTTACCCTTATACGCGGCACGGTGGAAGCCATGATCGACGGGATATATCCGCTCGACGTACAGACCTTGCGCGGCGTGCACGAAGAAACGCTGCGGCTCTCCCGCCTCATCGACATGCTTCGCGAACTGGAGATGATCGAGTCCGGCCGCCTCAAGCTCGAGCGGGTCGACGTAGCCTCGGTAGCCAAAAGCGCAGTGGCTTCCTTCGAGTCGCTGGCGCGCGAGAAAGTTATTACACTGTCCTTGAGCTGCGCGGGCGGCCCGCCCCCGGAGATACGCGCGGATTACGTACGCGTCGGTGAAATATTTTATAATCTGATATCCAACGCGGTGAAGTATTCCCCGGAAGGGGGAAAGGTGTCGGTATCCGTATCGGCTCAAGAGGGCGGCGTCAGCCTTTTCGTGGAGGACTCGGGTCCTGGGATTCCCGTGGGGGAGCGGGAGCGCGTCTTTGAGCGCTTTTACAGGCTGGACAAGTCGCGCTCGAGCGGCGAAGGCGGAAGGGGCTTGGGTCTTGCCATAGTGGGCGAGATCGTCAAGGCGCACGGCGGGAAAATATCGCTTGAGGATTCCGCTTTGGGCGGTGCGTCGTTTGCTGTGTTCCTTCCCGCGATGCCGCCGCTCGCCTATACTTCGGCGTCCGTCATTAGCGCTTCCCCGCCTTTTGGCCCCTTGACCACGGCTTTTCTTTTCCAGCGGCCGCCCAAATAATACCAGGTAGAGAATACGGCTCCCATCAGCCAGCCCGAGGGCACGCTCCACCACAGTCCGTCCGTTCCCATGCCCAGCGGCCCCGACAGGAGCAGCGCCACGGGAATGCGGACGAGCCAGAGGGCCAGTAAAGTATTTATCATGGGTATGAAGGCGTCCCCGGCGCCGCGCATGACGCCGTTGTTTATGAACATCGTCGAAAACAGCACGTAGGTGGCGCCGACTATGAAAAGATAACGGGCCCCGATTGCGATAACCTCGGCATCGCCGGCGAACAGGCCCATGAGCGGCTTGCCGAACAGCATGACGATGGCTCCGACGGCCGCGGAAATCAAGGCTCCCGCGAGCACGGCGGAACGGTGGCCCCGCTTTACGCGATCGGTCTTGCCGGCTCCCATGTTCTGCCCGGTAAACGTGGATATCGCCTGACCCAGGTTCATGGCCGGCATCGAGGCGAAGCTGTCCAGCCGGGAGGCCGCGGCGAAGGCCGCTATCGTCGGCGTGCCGAACCCGTTTACTATCCTCGCGAGGGCCATCATCCCCAACGACACCATCACCTGATGCACGCCCGTTGGCAAGCCTATCTTAAGGCTTAGGCGGAACATGTCCGGGTCGAATTTCAGGGACTTGAGTTCCAGGCGGATAAGTTCGTTCTTCGTGTTCGCGTAGACGACGCCGGCTATGAAGGAGACCGCCTGCGCGATGACCGTAGCCCAGGCGACTCCCGCCACGCCCCAGTGGAACACCACGACGAACAGGAGGTCGAGGACCACGTTTATCGCGCTCGCGACGATGAGCAGGTACAGCGGCGTCTTGGAGTCGCCCAGGCCTCGCAGGATGGCGGAGATGGCGTTGTAGCCGAACATGGTGATCATGCCGCTGAATATGATGCGCAGGTAGGTCGACGCGTCGGCGAAAACATCCGCCGGTACCTTGAGGAGCCTGAGTATGGAATCCGTCGCTATGACCCCGATGACGGATATGGCTATTCCGGCCCAGAATAATATAATATAACCGGTATTCACGGCGGACCGGATCTTTTCCCTGTCCTTCGCGCCGAAGTACTGGGAGATGAGCACCGAGGTTCCCATGGTCAGGCCCATGAGCAGGGCCACCATCAGGAATATCACGGGAAACGAGGTTCCCACCGCGGCCAAGGCTTCCTTGCCCACGAATTTGCCTACCACGATGCTGTCCACCATGCTGTAGAACTGCTGGAACACATTGCCTATGAGCATGGGCAGAGCGAAGGAGATGATGACGCGGGTCTCGCCGCCCTGGGTAAGGTCTTTCATGGTACCGCCTGACGCAATATTACAGGAGAATGCCCGTGTCGACAAGCAGTTCCCGCGCTGATATACTGGATGACATGCAATCCGCGATCGATGAATATTTTTTTGCCGACCTTACGGTTCCGACCACGTTCTATCTCGTGCGCCACGGCGAGAGCGTCGCCAACGCCGAGCGTCGCATCCAAGGTCATTCCGACTATCTCCTGAACGAGCGGGGCCGAAGCCAGGCGCGCGAGGCCGCCATATGGTTTTCACATAAAAAAGTAACGCAAGTCTTCTGCTCGCCGCTCGCCCGGGCCCACGAGACAGCCCGCATCATCGCGGCGGGAGCCGATTTCCCCGACCCCATTCCCTACGGTCCGCTTATCGAGGTGAACGTGGGTAAATTCTCCGGGCTTACGCTGGAAGAAGCCAAGCTTCGCTATCCTGAAGATTACGAGCGATTCCTGTACCAGAGCTGGGAAGGCGTGGACGACGCAGAGCGCTGCGCTTCCATCGCCGAACGGGCCCGGGCCGTGTGGGCTCTGCTCAAGGAAACCGCGAAGCAAAACCGCGGCAACGTTCTCGCGGTGACTCACGGGGGCTTGCTCCAGTGGCTGGTGCGAGTCACCTTCGGCTGCAATTCGTGGATGCCGCTCCTGACGACGGGCAATTGCGGCGTGTTTGAACTTTCCGTCATGCCCACGAAGCCGGGTAAGCCCGCCTACATCCACTGGAAGGAAATAAACCTCATTCCCGATGACGGTTCGGAGCGCATCGCACCCGTTTTCTGAATTTCCGGACCCGAAGTGATTTTTTTCATCTTACCTTGACAATTTTCCATAAAGTATTTATCGTGATGGTGAGCCGACCGACCGGTCGGTTTGCTTGGAGGCAATATGGCCGATACCCGCGATGCTATCCTGCTTGCCGCCCGCGAACTTTTCGTGAGGCAAGGTTATACCGCAACGTCCATCCGGCAGATCGCGGAAGCCGCCGGGATCGGCAAGGCTACCGTGTATCACCATTTTACCGATAAGCAATCCCTTATCATGGCCTTGATGAAGGATACGGGCGAGCACCAGAAAACCATCCTCCAAAACCTCGAGGCGGAGGTCGACCCCCGCACTCGCATAGAGACGGCACTCAAGTCAAGCGTCCGCATCCTGCTCAAAGACATGGGCATCATACAGATTGCCCGCAGGGAATTGCCGTCAGGCAAGGAAATCATGAAGGAGCATTACGCCGGCTTCCTGAAGGACTTTCGACATCTTCTGGCAGGCGCGATTCGCGAGGGAATTCTCGGAAAGACATTCCGGGAAATAGACCCCGCGACGGGGGCAAAGGTTCTCATGACGATGATTCAGGGAACGTTTTCCATGGCATACCTGAGCGGTGAGCGGCCTGCATCCGCCGAAGAGACGGCGAATGACCTCCTTGACGTATTTTTTCGCGGGATCGACTCGCGGTGATATGTTTTCCACTCCCTTAAGCATCTTCCCGAATCGCAAGGAGCGACAGCCATGCGCTATATCAAGCCTCTCTCGCAATTGACACGATCCGATCTTCCCTTGGCCGGCGGCAAAGGCGCCAATCTCGGGGGACTTATCCAGGCGCAGGTTCCGGTGCCCGGCGGGTTCGTCGTCACCACTGAAGCATATCGATCCTTCGTCGTGGAAAACGGCGTATGGCCTAAAATCCAAACCGCCCTTGAATCTTCCCGGTTGGATAATCCGGAAGAGCTCGAAAGCGCCTCGGAAAAGATCCGCGCGCTTTTCTCGGACGCGATCGTCTCCAGAGGCGTAATCGACGAGCTCTCTGAGGCCTATTGTTCATTGGGCGAATTCGAGCACGTCGCCGTGCGCTCTTCCGCGACCGCGGAAGACCTGCCGGACTTGTCGTTTGCGGGACAGCAGGATACCTACTTGAATATCGTCGGGCAAGCGGCCCTGCTCGATGCGCTGGTCCGATGCTGGGCCAGTCTGTGGACCGCGCGCGCCATTGCCTACCGGGCAAGAAACGGCATCGCGCAGGAAGAGGTGACGCTCGCCGTCGTGGTGCAGAAAATGGTCCAGAGCGAGGCTTCCGGCGTCATGTTCACCGCGAATCCGATGAGCGAAAACCGCGATCAGATCGTTATCGACGCTACAATAGGACTCGGTGAGGCTCTCGTGTCGGGCCTTGTCGAACCGGATAATTATACCGTAGACGGGGATCGGATAGCGGCCAAAACGCTGGGGGCCAAGGCTCTCGTCATCCACGGGAAAACCGATGGCGGCACGGCTACCGTAAAACGTGACAATGCATCGCTGCAAGCCCTGCCGGATGCCGCGATTCTCGAACTAGCCCGGCTGGGCAGGCGCATCGAGCGAGTCTTCGGCGAGCCGCAGGATATAGAGTGGACCTGGGCCGGGGGAAAGTTATCTATTGTTCAGTCCAGGCCCATAACGACGCTGTATCCGGCATTGTCCGGAAACGACGAGGGCCGTTTTTTAGCGCTGTTTTCCATGGGGGCGATGCAGGGCATGCTGGATCCTTTCACTCCGCTGGGAATCGATACCTTCAAGACTCTGGTAGGGGCTATCGCTCCACTGTTCGGGCTTCCCGGATCTATAGAGGGCCAGCGCGGGCTCTATGAGGCCGGAAACAGGATTTTCTTCAATTTTACGCCGCTGCTCCGCAGCAAGCCCGGGCGAGGTTTCCTGAGTCTCTATACATCCGCCATTGACCCGGGATCGAATGGGATAGCCGCACGCCTTATGGAGGATCCTCGCTTGGCATTGCGCAAACCGGGCATGAAGCTTAGGACGGCCATGGGATTCCTCTGGGTGGGGAAATCGATAGCGTTCAACGTGCTCCGCAGCAATGTGGCGCCGGCGAAAGCCCGCGCCCGAATCCAGCGTTTCGTGCAGGAGTTTGTTTCCGATATAGAGGCGCGCAATGCCGGCGTCGGGAATCTGTCGGAGCGCGTCGCCCTTATGGAGGAAGTATTGCGTTCCTTGCCGCCGGTTTTTTATAGGCGGCTCGTTCCCTGCATTGCCGCCGGGCAAGTACCGTTGCAGCTTTTACTGCGGCTTTTTTCAAAGATTCCGAATGGTCCGGAGACGGTGATGGAGCTGACGCGGGGTTTGCCTTTCAACGTAACCACCGAAATGGATTTAACCCTGTGGGCGGTATCACGAGCAATCAAGGCGGACGCCTCCTCGGAGCGGTATTTCAATGTCGGCGATGCGGCAAGCCTCGCGCGGGATTATATGCAAAAAAAATTACCTCCCCTGTCTCAGGAGGCGATCGCCGGGTTCATGGATCGCTACGGGATGCGCGGCGTCGGCGAGATAGACCTGGGCCGGCCGCGTTGGAGGGAAGAGCCGACTTCGCTGTTCCAGTCGATCAAGTCGTATTTGGCGATGCCTGACGGCGACAAGGCGCCTGACGAGGTGTTCAAGAGGGGTCGACAGGCTGCCGCCGAGGCGAGGATTAAGCTTCTGGGAATGGCGCGTCTGCTTCCCGGCGGGCGGCTTAGAGTCCCGGGAGTGGACGGGATGATACGGCGGATACGCGAACTCGCCGGACTCCGCGAGACGCCCAAGTTCAGCGCGGTAAAAGCCCTGACCGCGATGCGTGAGGGCCTTTTAGCCAGCGGCCGCGACCTGAAGGCCGCGGGGATTCTTGAAAACGAAGGTGATATTTTCTTTCTGCGCGTGGCCGAGCTTAAGGCCGTCGCCGCCGGTGAAGACAGGGACTGGAAGGCTCTCGTCACCGGGCGGAGGGAATTCTACGGCCGCGAAAAGAAGCGCCGCAGAATTCCCCGTGTGCTGCTCGGCGACGGTACGGCTTTCTACGACGGGATGGGAGCCTCCGGTAGCGATGGCCCGGGCGTGCTGTCGGGCAGCCCCGTATCGGCGGGCGTGGTGGAGGGTACCGTCCGCGTGGTTTTCGAACCGCACGCGACGGAGCTTCTCCACGGCGAGATACTCGTGTGCCCGGGAACCGATCCTGCCTGGACTCCGCTTTTCCTGGCCGCGGCGGGACTTGTCATGGAGGTGGGGGGCGTTATGACGCATGGCTCGGTAGTAGCGCGCGAATACGGCATTCCCGCCGTCGTGGGCGTGCACGAGGCGACGAGCCGCCTTAAAACGGGACAGCGGGTGCGCGTAGACGGAAGCTCGGGCAGGGTAACGATACTCTGAACGCGAAAAATCAGTTTTGGCTGAAGACTTTCCAGAGAGGCTCGTCGTCCGGCGTCGGGGCCGTGGCCTCGATTGTGCCGCCCTTACCCAAATCTACCTTGAGGTTGCGGGCATGCAGCATGATGAGGCCATTTCCCGTGGATCGATGCGCGCCATATTTCAGGTCGCCGCGTATCGGCATGCCTTCTGCGGCGAGTTGGGCACGAATTTGATGCGTTTTGCCTTGGAGAGGGCGAACTGCCAATAAAAAATAGCGGTCGCTTTCGCCGATCAGTTCCCATGCAAGCTCGGCGATGTCGCCCTTGTCGTTTTTAGTTGCCCGAACGGCATGAGTGACATTCTTGCGTCCATCGTGCAACAGTTTGTGGGCCAGCGTCCCTGACATGGAAGAAGGTTTATTCTCAACTGCCGCCCAATAGGTTTTTTGGGTTCTATGCTCGCGGAATGCTTCTGAAAGCTCCGCGACGCCGTGTTTTGTCTTGCCGAATGCCACGATTCCGCTCGTGCGCCTGTCTAAACGGTGCGCCGCCTCGAAAAAATGACCCGGCCGCATGGCATGCAAGAAGTCTTTAATGGAATTGTCGCCGCTTTTATCCGGTAAAACGGGTACTGCCGCCAGCTTGTTCACCATCAGCACATTGCTGTCTTCGTAAATTACCTCGAGTATTCCTGACATGGGCTGGAATATATCACCAGTAAAAAAAAAATGCTACCGGGGCTTTTAGAACAATGGATCATTATGGCAATAAAGTCATGTTGTTTGAGCTTTATAGCCTAGTGTGTGATGGATAATTCGATGGGCTCTATAAGAACCCAGTGTTATTCTTTATCTGAAAAGCACTTAATCTCCTTAGATAATGCAATGCTTTAGCTTATCGCGATTACCTTAAACTTGATTAATATTGACAGTATTGTTTTTTGGTTTAAAATAATCACAGTGGAATGAGTGCCGGAGGCTTAGCCTTACATATGGAAACAATAAATCGGCGCGGACAAGACAGTGATAGTTTCCAAAATACTGATGGCCATCCTGAAAATCTTGAGGAATTGCGCGCCCGTATTGTCGAACTTGAGGAACAAAACCAGTCATTACGGAAGAGTGAAGCATCTTTTCGCGCCCTCGCGGAAAATAATCTAGACGTCATCATGCGATTCGATGCTGAATACAGGCTTCTCTACTCCAACCTGCAGGCCAAGAACCAATATGGGATCCCAAGTAAGGTTTTTTTGGGAAAAACCTGCCGGGAGCTGAGGTTTCTTCCCCTCTCTCTCGTGGAATTATGGGAAGGCGCGCTGAAGCGTACTTTTATCACCGGATCGGTACAGCGCCTGGAGTTTCAGCTGCCAAACGGTACCTGGATCGATTGGCTCTGCATGCCCGAGCTTGATGAAAATGGCAACGTAAAGGCAGTCATGACATCCGCCCGGGATATTTCGGAGGCAAAAAGGGTAGCCGAGGAATTGCGCGAGAGCAACGCGAGCCGCGCGCAGTTCATGGATCATGCGGTCTTGGGCATGTACCGGACCAGCATCGAGGGGCGTCCCCTTCTCATGAATCCGGCACAGTTGAAAATATCGGGGTATTCGTCCATGGAAGAAGTTGTGAATGAATACGAACACCTTCCTCATGGAGATAGCGAAGTCAACCCCGCCTATTCCCGTGCTCGATTTCGAAGGGAAATCGAAGAAAAGGGAATCGTCATAGGGCTCGAGTCTCCTTGGATGAAGCCGAACGGAGAGACGGTGCTTTTGCGGGAAAGCGCTTGGATCATTCGAGATTCAGAGGGGAAACCCAAATATTACGAAGGTATTTTCGAGGACATTACGGAACAAAAAAAGAACGAGGAGCAAATCCGAAAGCTGCTCGCTGAAAAGGAATTGATCCTTCATGAGGTGCACCATCGGGTAAAAAACAATATGGCTACCATGATGAGCCTCCTTTCGCTGCAATCCCAGCGGGCGCAGTCGCCCGAAGCGGCCGCGGTTTTAACGGACGCGCAGGGCCGCTTGAAGAGCATGGCGATTCTCTACGACAAGCTGTACAGGCTGGAGAGCGTACGGGCACTGTCGCTGAAACAGTATCTGCCTTCCCTGTTAACCGACATTATCAGTCTGTATCCCAATCGAAGCTCCATACGTACGGAAACGCAGGTCGACGATTTCATGCTCGCGGTCAAACTGCTTTCTCCGTTGGGCATTTTTGTGAACGAAGTGGTAAGCAACTCCATGAAACACGCTTTTATCGGGCGGGATTCCGGTTTGATCTCGGTATCCGCCAAGCTGGATGGCGGCACCGTAACCATAGCGCTCAAGGACGACGGCATTGGATTGCCCGATTCCGCGAGATCCGGAAGCAGCAACGGATTGGGCATGCAGCTGATCGAAATGCTCGCCGCCCAGATGGAAGGAACGCTGTGCATAGAACGCGGCCGGGGGACCGCGTATCGGCTCGAGTTTAAAACCTGAGCAGGATTCCCGCGGCGCGCCCGCCGGCCGATCGGCTCGGTCCTCAGGGCCATCGCGAAAAACTCAAAGCGGACTTGATACCCCAAACCCACGAAAACGAATCCGTAATTGAATTGGACGTTTCCTCCGCGTTGATTTATCTTAACCATAGAGATAATACCTGAGGAGGTAAGCTATGTTTAAAAAAATATCACTTATACAGTTATTTGTTTTTGCCGGGTTTCTCATTATGGGCTGCCAGACCACGAAGCCGGGCGTCGATCCCCTGGCCGGCAACGATTCGTCCTTCCAGGCAGAGGCGAAAGGCTTCTCGCCCAACGGCGACGGCTTTGCTGACGAGATTTCACTGTCTCTTTTCGTTGGGAGAAAAGAGGCATTGTCGACATGGAAAATCAACGTCCTCGACGGAGCGAGCGTGGTTCGCGCCTATTCCGGATCAAGCCCGGCGCCGGCGGATTTTTCCTGGGACGGCAAGCGGGATTCCGGCTCGCTTGCGGCGGAAGGCAATTACGTCGCGGTAGCCAGTCTGACGTATGGCGCAACGGACCCCGTTTTTGAAATTTCCACCAAAGCCTTCGCTCTTGTGCTTGGGGCTCCGAAGGCTTCCATAACCGTCGATCCCGCAAGCGGTTTCAGCCTTTCTGCGACGGGCGTAGCCGCTTCCCTAAGCCTGACTCTTGACGCCACGGCGCCCTTTTCCCAGTTGGAAAGCTGGGATCTGGATATTTTCGCCTCCGACGGCAGCCGTTTCAGGAGCTTCGAGGGTAAATGGCCCGCAGGAAAAATATCCTGGGACGGGAAATCGGCCGCCGGTGCTTTCGTTACGCCGTTATCTTCGTATAACGCCATGTTGACCGTACGCGACGAGTTTGGCCTGGAGGGGAAATTCTCCATCGCCGTTCCCGTAGGGGATCTTCCGCCTGCCATCGGTCAAAGCACCATCGCGCCGAGGCGGAGCGGGTTTTCGCCAACGACTACAAGCATAAAAAATACCATGGACATCGTTCTTTCCTTCGGGAGCAAGCCGTCGATAAGATCCTGGTCCGTGGATATCGTCAGCCCCGTGAACGGGAAGATGCGCGAATTCAAGGGTGACTCGAGGGATATTCCCGAATTTCTCGCTTGGGACGGCAAGGATACCGGCGGGCATCCCGCGCAGGACGGAAAGTATTATGCGCTTTTATCCGTTGATTACGGCACTGCGTTCAAACCAGTGGCAGTAAAAAGCTCGCTGTTTTCCCTGGTGGCGATTCCTCCTCAAGGATCTTTGTCCATAGATCCTTTGGAACTGGAATACGACGGTAAAGGAGCGTTAAACACGGCCACGATCATAATTCGGCCGCTTCAATCCAAAGCCGCCGTTACAGCGTGGAGGATTTCAATCTCCGAATCCGGCGGCGCGGAAAAAGCGCGATTTTCCGGAACTTGACCGAAGGACTCGGTTCAGTGGGATGGGCGCGACACGGAAGGGCTCATAGTCGATCCGCAAAAGAACTATGAGGTAAAAGCCTTTGTCAGCGACGAATACGGCAACGAAGGAGTTTTTCTGGGAGCGATCAGGACCGGGACCTTGCCCCCCGTCGATGAATCGAGCTCGATTGCCCTGTACGCCCGTGGATTTTCCCCGAATGGCGATGCCGTCATGGATACTATGGCTTTTGGCCTGGGCTACGGCGACCGAGCCTCCTTGGAAAGTTGGACCCTCGCCATCTACACGCAGGGCGCCGACGATAAATTAGTTAAGAATTTTTCTGGAAACGCGAAGTCCATACCGACCTCCATTTCATGGGACGGTTTGGACGATGGCGGAAAAGCCGCGAAAGAAGGCATCTATAAGGCGAGTTTATCTATCAACTACGGAAAGGTATTCGCCTCGGTCAAGGTCGCAAGCGATGCGTTCCTCCTGGACACGACGGCTCCTAAAGCGGGGTTCTCGGTATCGCCCTCGCTATTTTCACCCGATGGGGACGGCAAGGACGATATGGCCATCCTGAAGGTCGCGCCGGATTCATCAAAACACGACATCTCCGCCTGGACAGCGAGCGTTTACGACCCCGCTGGAAATGTTTTTATCTCCTTCAAGGCGGATTGGCCCGTCGAATCGGTAACGTGGAACGGCAAGGGTATCTCGGGTGATACCGTCGAATCGGCGGAGGATTATCTCGTCAGGGTAAAAATATCGGACCAGTTCGGAAATACCGCAGAGGCAAAAAAAGTCCTGCCCATCGATATCTTGGTGATAAAAACTGAACGGGGATATCAGATCCAGATAGCGAGCATCGTTTTCAAGGCCTTCACCGCGGATTTCATGAATGTACAACCGGCGAGAGCCAAGCGGAACCTCGAGACCCTGGATCTCTTGATAGAAAAACTTAAGAAATTCCCCGACTACCGCATAAAAATCGTAGGACACGCCGTGATGATCAACTGGGACCGCCCTGAGGCGGGCAAGGCAGAGCAGGAAAACATCCTTATTCCGCTTTCAGGCGCACGAGCGGTGGCGATCATGGACGCGCTCGTAAAACGCGGGATTTCCAGGGACAGGTTCGAGACGCTGGGAGTCGGTGCGGCCGACCAAGCGGTTTTGGACAGCGATCTCCCCAACCGATGGAAAAACAGGCGGGTCCAGTTTTTCATAGAGAAATAGCCTGCTGAAGGTGCGTGACTAAAATAGCGGGATTCCTTATCGCGGCAACAGGCGAGGGAATCCCGTTTTTAATGGAGAATCACCATGAGGAAGAACGATAATCCTTGCAAACCGGCCGGAGGTATCCTATCATTGCTCTATACAATGGAATTACGGCATTTAAAGTCTTTCCTGACCGTAGCGGAAGAACTCAATTTCAGGCGCGCGGCGGAAAAACTATACATAACACAGCCTCCCCTGACTCGGCAGATCCAGGAACTCGAGCGGGAAATGGGTGTTTTGCTGTTCGAGAGAAAAGCCAAGCGCATTATCCTGACGGAAGCAGGGAAATATCTTCGCGCGGAAGCAAAGCTCTTGCTTGATCATGTCGACGAGGTTAAACGGCAGGCGATCGCGGTTCAGGCGCGAGAACACTCGCATTTACGCATCGGCTTCGTCGAGTACGTGCTCCAGACCTTTCTTCCCGACGTTTTCAGGGAGATAAAGGAAGCATCCCCCGATATCGGGATCGAGCTTTTCGAAATGTCTACGGACCAGCAAGTGGACGCATTGGTGAACAATCGTATCGATGTCGGTTTTTTCAGGTATTGGGGCGAGGTCAAGGAACTCAAGTACGAAAAACTGCTGCAAGAGAATTTGATCGCAATTTATTCGCCTAAACTATTTTTAGGCAAGCCGGCTCCCTCACTTTCCGATTTATCAAAGCTTCCCTTCATAGCTTTTTCCCGCGCCAGCGCTTCCGGTCTGGTGGACTGCATCGAGGAAGTTTTCTTTTTGAATGAATTTTTGCCCAAGGTGATGTTCGAGGGAGGGCAGCTGGATACCATCTGCCGGCTGGTATCGTCAGGGCTCGGTTGGGCTATCGTTCCCAACTCCGCCATGTTGCCGTACCGTCGGAAAGACGAGCTTCACGTCGTGGAAATTCCGAACGCCAGACAAACGATCGAGCTGGGTATCGCCTGGCGACGCGACAACCTGAATCCGAACATAAAACTCCTGCTCGAGGCGAGCAAAACCATCATTACCCCGCTTTTAATAACCCGAAAACCAACTTGAGTTTTGGGAGGCGATTACCCATCCGGAACTCGCGAAGCCGCTCTTTCTCCCCCGCCTTGTTTCGCGCGGGGGCGAGTCACGTTATTTTTTTTTCTTGCCGCTGAACATATACGGCCTTACGGCGGCTTCGAAGCTCTTGGGCGTGAATCCGTACTGCGAAAGGAATGAGGCATACTCTTTTTTAAGCGTGGCGGCTTCCGGATTCCCGGTGAGTTCTATACGGTAGCGAAGCATTATCGCCGAAAACATGGGCGCCATGAGCTTCGCGGGAAGTCGCGCTAAACGCGTCGCCGCAAGCTCGTTTCGGCCAAGCATGATATCCGCGAAGGAAGCGAACAGCGCAACCTCCTGGGTACCGGGCATGAGCGCCTCGCAGCGTTCAAAGCTTTTTACGGCGGATGCGTAGTCGCCGGCCCTGAGCTGCTTTTTCGCCACTATATAGACGGCCTGGGCAGATTCCGGGTATTGCGCCGAAACCGCCACGAAATCAGCTGTCGTTACGCCTTTCTTGTCGGCGGTCATCCAGAGCTCGGCGTCCGCAGGATCGATCGTTTCTGCCTCAAACTCAACCGTGGGCTTCATCGACAAATCCGCGTAAATCCGGTAGATCTCCCGCGATGCCGCGTAGGACGGCGCAAGGGCAAGGAAAATATCGGCGCTCTTCGGGTCAAAGATAGCGCATTGCTGCGTGCTGGAATTGTCGATTCCCGCGGAGAATATTTCGAAATAGTTGCTGGCGGATTTTCCCGCGGCTCTGGTAAGGCGCAGAAAATCGAGGGCGTCTTTGGAGTTATACGACGGTTTTCGGGGAAACCCGGAAGCCAACCAGGATCTGCTCCAGTCTTCTCCGGTAAAACGCACTAAGGGCGATTCGCCGTCTTTAAGCGATTTTGCCTCGATAGTGTTAAAATCCTGGAACAATCCTCCGGCGAAGCGCCGGGTTTCCGTTCCGCCGGGTACCATGGTAATGTGGGCTCCCGTGCCGTTCATCCTGTCGGAAACGACGCAGCCGGATGCTCCCATGGGAATCTTGCCCTCGAGCGTCGCCAGGGCCTCGTCGAGGTTGCTCGCCGTCTCGAGCATTTCCCTGGCC
>CAZAJF010000041.1:0-34309 GCA_964485395.1 uncultured Treponemataceae bacterium
CGTGCCGATTCCCGAGAGTACGGTGGCCTGTTTCTTGATGGCCACGACGAGGTTTTTTATTTTATCCAGCGTCAGGTTGAAGTAGTGGGTCAATTCGCCGATCTCGCCTTTGTCTCCCGTATCGAGACGCTTGGTGAGATCGCCCTCGCCCTCGGAAATATCCTTGAGCACGGTTACGGTTTTTTGGATGGGTTTGATCACCAGGTTTGAAAGCACGAAAGAAAGCAGAAGTACGAGTATCAAATCCGAAATAATGGTAATTATGCCGATTTGGACGATCTGCGCGTATAATACCTGCTGCAGGGAATCAAGGGTATACCAGAGCACTCCGGTCGCGATGTCTTTGCCGGCCTGCGTGATGGCGAATTCTTTTTTAAGCAGGTCTGCGGGAAGCGAAGCAATATCCGTGATAATGATTTCATCCGTTCCCTTTTTCAGCAATCCGCTGAAAAGAGCATTGTCCGCTCCCATGTTTATGGTAATGGCTACGATGGCCGGTTGCGAAAGATCCGCGCTCATGAGACCTTCAACTTGCGGTTTATCAAAACCCCAGAGCGGAGCTCCAAGCGTTATTCCAAGCCTGGTGGCAGTGGCTGCCATTTGATCGTTGACGAGTTTCGAGTACAGCGAATTCGTATTCAAGTATTGAATAATTCCAATACTCATTAGAATGATCGTAATGATTGATAAAAGTATACCGATAAACCGAGCCCTCAGGCTCGTTTTAATTTTGCCGTTCGATTTCCGTATCGTCATGCTACTGTTCCCTTCTCATGGTCATTTTGGCCGATTATACCCTGAATTTTGCCACTTCTGCCATAAGAGCGTCCACACTATCCTTATTTTTTTTGCTTGTCTCGTTAACCTTGCCCACAGCGAGCGTAATTTCCTGAACGCCCGCCGCCATCTCGTTCATGCTGCCCGTGACTTCCTCGGTGATGCGGCCCAGGTTGATGCTCTCCTGGATTACTTCCTGGCTGCCCACGAGCATTTCCTCGGAGCTTGCCTTGACGTGCGTGGTTATATCGTTGAGCTGGCTGATGGACTGCAGTATTTCCTTGCTGCCCGCGCCTTGCTCGTCCATGGCGTTGCGTATGTGGTGCTCGCGCTCGGACACGCTCTTGATGCGCGTATCGATATCCTCGAACTGGGCAAGCACGGTATCGGTGGACAATGTGATGCGGTCCATCGCGTCCTTTATTTTCTTGAGGGAGCCGGACACCGTCTTGGATTGCTCGCTGGACGATTCCGCCAGCTTGCGGATTTCGTCCGCCACCACGGCGAAACCTTTGCCCGAGTCGCCCGCATGCGCGGCCTCGATGGCGGCGTTCATGGAAAGCAGGTTCGTCTGGCTGGCTATGGCCTGGATGACCTCGCTGATCTCAAGGAGTCCGTCGGATTCGCGCGCCACTTCGCGGATGCTCTCGGAAACGGCCGCCAGGTCCGACCGCCCGCCGTCCGACGCCACCGTAAGCTCGCTGACGTTCTGCGCGTTCTTGATGAGCGTCTGGGTAACCGACGCGACGTTGGCCAGCATTTCCTCGATGGCCGACGACGACTGGGCGACGCTGTCCGCCTGCTGGTCGATGTTGGCGTCCAGCTTCTGTATGTTCTGCGTTATCTGCGCCATGGTGGAATTGGTCTCGGTGACGCTGGCCGACTGGTTGATGGTCTGGTTCTTGATGCTCTGGATGTTGGCGCTGATCTGGTTTACCGCGGCCGCAGTCTCGTTCATGCTGGACGAAAGTTCCGTGCCGATTCCCGAGAGTACGGTGGCCTGTTTCTTGATGGCCACGACGAGGTTTCTGGTATTGCCGACGAGCATGTTGCTCATTCGGGCGAGATCGCCCAGTTCATCCTTGCGGCGCTGGAAAGTCTGGGGAATTTCCTGCGAGTAATCGCCTTGGGCCAGGATGCTCGTCATGTCCACGCAGGCTTTGATGGGCCTGACGATACTGCGTGAAAATAATATAATCACGGGAATGATGACGAGAGTGATCCCCGCCAGCAGCAGTATGAGCAGCAGCAGTTGATCGGTAGTCATTTTTTTTATGTTTTCATAGGAAATATCGATAGACAGCAGCCCGTCGAGTTCACCGCTCTCCGTGCGGATCGGCGCATAGGCGCTCAGGAAGGTTCCCCACTCGTCCGTGTAGAATTCCTTTTCGATTACCGGTTCGGTGAGATTCTCCAGGGATTTTCCCAGAAGCGGCGTAACGACTTTGCAAATATCCTGCAGATGGCTTTTGTCGGCCTCCGTCTCTTCCGCGTCGGCCACGAAAATAACGGTGCCGTCCGGGTTTTTCCTTACCGTGTAGGCATAGATGACGCCTTCGCTGTTATCCCGGATTTGCCTGAGCTTATCGACTATCAGCGCATACTCCGGGCGGCTTTCGTCCTCCCTCGTTAGCAGTTGCCTGTGCGCCTCCGCCGGAATGCTCATGCTTCCCAGCGCCACATAGTCCCGCAGCCTGGTTCTGATTCCCTCGATGAGCGCGCTTTTCGTATGCAGGAACGACAAGACTACGATCAGTGACGAGCCGAGCAGCCAAAGCGCAATGACCGTAAGTAATATTTTATTGCCTAGCTTTACGCCGCCCGAACGTGCCATCCCGAATCTCCTTCTTTACCCTCTAAATCTTGAATTGTTCGACCAGGCCCTTGAGCTGCTCCGCAAGCTTGGAGAGTTCCGCAGAACTGGCCTGTACCTGCTCCCCGCCCGAGCGTATCTCGGCGGCGGCGGCGTCGACGCCGGCGATGTCCGCGGCCATGGACCTGGAGACGGAGGCCGTCTGGGCTATCCGCTCGTTTGCCTCCCTCACGCCGGCGCTGGCTTGGGCCACATTGCCCGCGACGTCCCGCGTAACGGCGGACTGCTCCTCGATCGCCGTGGCGATTCCCGCGACGATGAGGTTGACCTCGGCGATGACGCCCGTTATTTTTTCGATGTCGCTGATGGCGCTTCCCGCGGAATTCTGCACGTCGCTGATTTTTGTCTTGATGTCCTCGGTGGCCGACGCAGTCTGCTTGGCAAGCTCCTTGATCTCGTTCGCCACCACGGCGAATCCTTTGCCCGCGGCGCCAGCCCTCGCGGCCTCGATCGTGGCATTGAGGGCCAGCAGGTTGGTTTGCGAGGAAATATTCGTTATGGTCTCGGTTACCTTGCCGATATCCTGCGCCGCCTGTCCGAGCTGTTTCATGAGTACCGAGACGGAGTCGGCCTGTACCCCGGCGTCATTGCTGATCAGTCGGGCTTTCTCGGAGTTGGAGGCTATCTCGCCGATGGTGGCGCTCATTTCCTCGGTGGCGCTGGCGACGGACGAGAGATTGGCGGAGGCCTGTTCCATGGCCGCCGCTACCGAACCTGTGTTCGCGCTGGATTCTTCCGCGGCCGCGGCTACGGTCGAGGTTTTTTCGGACATGGTCTTGACGCTCAAGCCCGACTGCGAGCTGATCGCCGAAAGTTCCGTCGCCGATGACGCCACCGTATTGGCGTTTGCGGAAATACTGCCGATTATGCCCTGCAGCTTCTCCACGAAAAGATTGAAGTAGTTGGCGAGATCGCCGATCTCGTCAAGGTTTTTTATAGGCAGCCTCTTGGTGAGGTCGCCCTCGCCCTCGGAGATGTCCTTGAGCATGGTCACGGTATGCCGGATGGGCCGGATTACGAGGCTTGACAGGATGAAAGACATGAGCAGTACCAGCAGCACGTCGGCGATCACCGTTTGCAGCGCAGTCTGGAAAACCTGGTTGGCAAGGGTTTTTTTGAGGGCAGCGAGCGTATACCAGACGATACCCGTGGCAATGGTTTTACCGTCCTGAATAATATCGAATTCTTTTTTTATGAGTCCTTTAGGAAGCGTCGACTCGTCGGTAACCGCGATTTCCTCGGTTCCATTTTTCAAGAGACCGGAAAATAATTTACTTTCCGTACCCATGCGTACGGTTATAGCCACGATGGCTTCCTGTTTCAGGTCGGCCCGCAGCAATCCATCGACTTGATCTTTGTCGAAGCCCCAAAGCGGAGCCGCTACCGTTACGCCCAGACGGCCGACCGTAATGTCGATTTCGTCGTGTATCAGCTTTGTATACAGCGATGTCGTGTTTAAATATTGAACCACACCGATCGCAACCAGGATTATGGTTACCATTACCAGGATCAAGCCTATAAAACGTATGCTTAAACTCGCTTTGCGCTGTTTTCTGTTTTTAGCCATAGTCAGCCTCCTCGCTTCTTTTGCCGCACTACCCGGCAACTCAAGTATATGTATCCCCGATGATCTGTCAAACCTTAAACTGTCCCACGAGGTTTTTAAGATGCTCCGAAAGTTTGGATAATTCGGTGGCGCTGGAGTTTATTTGGTCGCCTCCCGTGCGGATGTCGCCGGCGGCGGCGTCGACTTCGGCAAGATCCTTCGCCATGGACTTGGATACCGCGGCCGTTTGCGCCACCCGTTCATTGGCTTCGCGAACGCCGGCGCTTGCTTGCGCGACGTTATCCGCCACGTCGCGGGTTACGGTTGACTGCTCTTCGATGGCCGTCGCTATTCCGGAGACAATATGGCCAACCTCGTTTATGATGGCCGTTATCTTTTCTATATCCGTAATAGCGCTTCCGGTGGAAGCCTGCATGCCGGCAATCTTTGTTTTGATGTCCTCGGTTGCTGCCGATGTCTGCTTGGCCAGTTCCTTGATCTCGTTGGCCACGACGGCGGACCCTTTGCCGGCAGCTCCCGCGCGCGCAGCCTCGATGGTGGCGTTGAGCGCCAATAGATTGGTTTGCGATGAAATACCGGTAATCGTCTCCGTGACTTTTCCGATATCGACCGCGGCCTGGCCCAATTGCTTCATGATGGCAGACACGGAAACGGCTTGGGTTCCCGCCTCATCGCTGATAAGCCGGGCTTTCTCCGAGTTGGAGGCTATCTCCCCTATGGTGGCGCTCATCTCCTCGGTGGCGCTTGCAACCGAGGACAGGTTTATGGAAGTCTGTTCCATGGCCGCCGCCACCGAGCCGGTGTTTGCGCTGGATTCTTCGGCCGCCGCAGCGACGGTTCCTGTTTTCTCGGACATGGTCGTAACGCTCCGGCGGGTCTCCGCGCTTACCGCTGAAAGCTCCGTCGCCGAGGATGCCACCGTGGTCGCGTTCGCGGAAATGCTTTTTATGATGACCTGCAGTTTCTCTACGAAGCTGTTGAAGTAAGCGGCGAGCTTCCCGACCTCGTCATGGCTCGTTACATCCAGCCGTTTGGTCAGGTCGCCCTCTCCTTCGGATATATCCTTGAGCATATTCGAGGCCTTGAGTATTGGCAGCGTTATTTTAACGGACATTACAAGCGAAAAAGCCAGCGTGACGAGGATGATGAACGAAAAACCAATAGTGGAAAAAATAAGCGTGCGCTTTGCACCAAGCTCGATTCGCACGGTTTTTTGCAGCAATAATCCGGTCTCGTCCTTTACGAGGGCGCCAAGGTCATCGATCATCTTCGTGACGGGATCCCAGTAGTCTGCCGACGGGATTCCGAAATCGCCGCTTTGAGCCTTGATGGCCACGGCGCTGATTATTCGATCCACCGCAAGCCAATGAGGCAACAGGGGCAAGGCTTGCAGCCGTTCCTGGTTTTTTTCGGATATGACCAGTCCCTTGAAGCCGAGGTTAATATTTATTCCACCCTTTAGCGAAAGCACCCTTAGCAGCAGTTCCTCCGGAACAGGTTTGTTCACCCCAAGGATTCCCGATACCGTAGCCCGCATTATCCCTGCGCTTTCCTTGGCCGTCTCAATGCCCAGCAAGGAGGTGAATTCCTTTCCGATCCCTTGGGAGGAAGGCATGTTTGCGATGGTGCCCATAAGGGTTCCGAGGCGGTCGATTTTCTCGCTGTATATTTTAATAGCGTCCGAAGGCGCAGTAATGCCGGTGCCTATTTGCATGCGGAGGTCTTCGATTCCAAGTTCGGCCAGCAAGGGCTTTTTTTTATAGCTTTCGTTGAGCCCGGTAGCTTCCATCGCCGCGGTGAACGGCTTGAACATCTGATCGGTGGCGCTCCTCTGCGCATCCAATTCCTCTTTGGTCAACGCCGCGCTCAGAAACATCGAGGTTCTCCCCCGTTCCCGCTGCAATTCGGTTATCAGGTTGCTCGTAGCCTGGAAGAGGACGGCATTCCTGTTCATGCTGCGGGCGAGCGCACGGGTAGCGATGCTGCCCCGCACGCTCATAATTCCCATTCCAAACAGAAGGAGGAGCGGCAACATTATAATCGCGAGTATTTTGCTTCGTATCGATAGATACCTCAATTTCCGATTGATGGTCATTGTTCCTCTTTCTTCCGTCCGGCTGACTCTATGTTAAATTTTGAATTGCGTCACCAGGCTCTTCAGCTGCTCCGCCAGTTTAGACAATTCCGCGGCGCTGGCGTTGATCTGTTCGCCGCCCTCCCGTATCTCGCTCGCGGCAACATCGACACCCGCGATATCCGAGGCCATCGATTTAGAAACGGAAGCTGTCTGGGCTATGCGTTCGTTGGCCTCCCGCACGCCGGCGCTTGCCTGCGCCACGTTGCTTGCTACGTCGCGCGTAACCGCTGATTGCTGCTCTATCGCGGTGGCGATGCCCGAGACGATGTGGCTTACTTCATTGATGACGGCGGTTATTTTTTCTATATCTATGATGGCGCTGCCCGTGGAGGACTGAATGCCGCTTATCTTGGCCTTGATGTCCTCGGTGGCTGCCGCCGTCTGCTTGGCAAGTTCCTTGATCTCGTTGGCAACTACCGCGAAGCCTTTCCCGGCCGCCCCTGCGCGTGCCGCCTCTATGGTGGCGTTGAGTGCGAGTAGATTGGTCTGGGAAGAGATTCCGGTAATCGTCTCGGTGACTTTTCCAATGTCCTTGGCTGCCTGGCCCAACTGCTTCATGAGCGCCGAAACGGATGTCGCTTGGGTTCCCGCATCGTTGCTGATGAGTCGGGCTTTTTCCGAGTTGGATGCGATCTCGCCGATTGTCGCGCTCATCTCCTCGGTTGCGCTGGCCACGGAAGAAAGATTAACCGATGCCTGCTCCATGGCTGTCGCGACCGAGCCGGTGTTTGCCGCGGATTCTTCAGCTGCTGCGGCGACGGTACCCGTTTTCACGGCCGTGGTCTGCACGCTCCAGCCCGATTGCAGGCTGATGGCGGAAAGTTCCGTGGCAGCGGCTGCTACGGTGGAGGCATTTCCCGCTACCTTGCTGATTATGCCCTGAAGCTTTTCAACAAAGCGGTTGAAATAGTTTGCCATTTCCCCGATTTCGTCTTTTGCCTTAACCGGCAGTCGCTTCGTAAGATCCCCTTCGCCTTCGGAAATATCCTTAAGCATCGCGGCAGTTTTCAAGATGGGACCGACTATAACGGATCGGGCAAGGATAACAAAGATAAGGCTTGTGCCCAAAAGAGCCAAAGCGAGCGCAAACAGCATGATATTCCTGCCATTGGTGTTGGCTTTGCGGATAATCTCGGTGCTTGTCAAGAATTCTTCATCCCAAGTGCCTGCGCCAATAATCCATTCCCAAGGCGCATAATAAGTGAAAGATACGGTTTTATATCGAGGAGCAGGATCGTCTGCGTTCTTCCATGGATATCGGATTTTTCTGTACTCACCGGGCTTGAGGGTCATTCCCTGCGTAATGATATCCTGAATAAAAAGATTCCCGTCGGTATCCTTGGTTTTCCAGATATTCTCGCCATCGCGTTTGCCGCCAGCCGAAATGATATAGTTCCCCTTATGGTCGAGTACATAAATATAACCCGTTTCGCCCACTTTTGTTTCAATGATCTGACGCCGTAAGCTGATGGCGCTATCTTCGGGAATTCCGACAAAAAGAGCTCCGAGGACTTTGCCGTCTATCATGATAGGTTCATAGGCTGCCACATACCATCGATTTACCACAAAGGCCCTTCCTACAAACCGTTCGCCTGTCAGTATCTTTTTCAGTATGGCGTTGGCCGAGCCATCTTCGTTGACGGCGGGAATATAGGTACCGATAGCCCGTTTCTTCTCCAGCGTCTCTATATTCGTGCTTACCCTGAGCATATCGCCCCTATCATTCATTGCCTGAAAAATAGTGACGCCGCCTCCAACCAGGTCAAAGATACGATCTATAACTGGTGTCGGACTGGAAAGGTCGGAGTTTTGCCCCAGCCAAGTGGTACCCGCCAACATTCGCGGCAGACGCACCGTGCTGCTCTCATTGGTTAATTGATTGACAGCCTCCCACTCAACGGTTTGAGCATCAAAACGAAGTTTTCCAGTCTGGCGAAGAACATCCTTGGCAACATTGAGATTGGCCGTAACCTTTTGCTCGAGCAATTCCTGCTGGCTAGTCACCATGTTTACCACTCCCGCGAGTATGTTTTCCTGAATCTCTATGGCCAGTTTTTGTACTTCGGCTTTAGCTATCGCCTCGGTTCGGCTGCTTTGACCCAAAGAAATGCCTATGAGCGCAATACCTAAAAGAGCAGAGATGATAATCCCGATTCCAACGAGTTTGGTCCCGATTTTCATGTCTTTGATATTGCTCATCATGCGGCTCCTTGCGCTGTGATCATTCTCTTTACGCTTTCCAGCAGCTTGTCCCTGTCAAGCTTTACCTGGTATTCGGTGATTCCGGCGGCTTTTCCGCGCTCGGCGTCTTCGTCTCCCGCCAGCGAGGTTACCGCGATGATGGGCAGCGCGTCCGTGCGCTTGTCCGCGCGTATCTTGGCCGCCAAGCCCAGGCCGTTCAGGCGGGGCATCTCGATGTCGGTGACGACGAGGCAGACCTTGTCCAGGTTCTTGAGCAGGAGCTCCCATGCGGCCTCGCCGTCAGAGGCGGCCAATACCGTAAGGCCGCCTTCCTGTAAATATTTAGTTACCTGAGCCCGGAAGAAGTCGGAGTCCTCCGCCAGCAGGATGGTAGGCAGGTGTCCGCCCGCGGTCTTCGGCGCGGAGCGGGTGTCCTGCCGCTGGGTTGCCCATTCCGGATGCACCGCGTCCACCAGCTCGTACAGGTCGGTGATCAAGGTGGTGCGCCCGTTGAGTATCGCGGAGCCGGCTATTCCCCTCTGTCGGTGCGTGTGCTGGTCCACGGCGGCGTCGGTGGCGAGCACGTCCACGGGCATGACGCCCAGAAGGCCCACTTCCCGCCCGCTGACGCTGGAAACAAGTACGACAAGGTCGGTCTCTCCTTCTATTGAATTTACCTTGGCGATGTCGGAAAGCGTGACCAGCGGGAGGGAGCTGCCGCGGTACTGCATCGTGCGGTGCGAGCCCAGTCGCTCTATCTGGCCGGGAGCTATTCTTTCTATCCGCTGTATGAGGTCGAGCGGGATGGCGCAGGGCTCCTGGCTGCCGTTATGATACAGTAATAGCGACTGCACGTCATTGAAGCGGTGCGCCTCGGCCTCGGCCGCCAGTTGGGCCGCCCGGGCAGAACCTGATACCGAGCTGAGGCCCGCCTTCATCGCCAGGCCGGCGATGTCCAGGATCAGGGCAACCGCCCCGTCTCCCAGTATGGTGGCCCCGGAATATTCGCGCAGCGACTTGAGGCGCCGCCCCAGGGGCTTGACGACCACTTCCTCGGTATCGTGGAACGTTCCCACGACGAGGCCGTAGGACATGGTGCCCGTGGTTACCACGGCTATCTCGAGCGACGAGGACGCCGATCGCCGCCGGTCGCCGGACGATCTCGGGGTGGCCGGTTGCGCGCCTGGGTTTTCGCTTTTACCGTCCGTAATGGCGTAGTGGGGAGATCGCTGGTCGGCCAGGCGGCTTCGCCTGCTTATTTCCTGGTGCCCGGTTACGGGATCCTTGTAAACGGGGAAAACCTGAAGGATGTCCTCGAAACGGGTAAGCGGCAGCATTCGGTCGCGAAGCAGCAGAACTTCCGAATCGCCGACTATTTCTATGCGGTTTTTCACCTCGTCGGGCCGAAGCCTCAGGAGTTCCTCGATGTTGGCCTGGGGAATGGCGAAGCGTTCCTTGTCCACGGATATGATGAGTGAAGGAATTATTGCAAGCGTGAGCGGCAGCTTGATCCGGAAGGTGGAGCCCTTGCCGACTTCCGACGTGATTTCCACTTGGCCCCCGAGGCGGTCCAGGTTCGTCTTTACCACGTCCATGCCCACGCCGCGCCCCGAAACGTCCGATACTTTTTCCGCGGTGGAAAGGCCCGGCAGGAATATGAGCGCCCGCTTGTCCTGGTCCGAGAGGCCCAGCGCCTTCTCGGGCGTTAATAATCCTTTGCGTATGGCGGCTTCCGCTATTTTTTGCGGATCGATGCCCTTGCCGTCGTCGGAAATTTCCACCACGACGAGCCCGGCTTCGTGCCGAGCCTCGATGCGCACGTGCCCTATCGGTTTCTTGCCGGCGCGCGTGCGTTCCTCCATCGTCTCGATTCCGTGGTCCACCGAGTTTCTCACCATATGGGTAAGCGGATCGGAGAGCCCTTCTATCAAGGTCTTGTCGAGCGCGATGTCCTTGCCCTCTATGTCCAGCTGGATTTCCTTGCCGAGCGACATGGACAGATCCCGTACTACGCGCGGAAATTTCGAGAATACGTTCCCGATGGGCTGAAGGCGCGTTTGCATTATTACGTCCTGAAGCTCCGACGTTACCTGGTTCACGCGCTGGTCTGCGGTCACGAGCAACTGATGGTTGTTCGTAGCCACGGCTGCCCGAAGCTGGTTCCGGCTGAGCACAAGCTCGCCCGTAAGGTTCATCAGGGTTTCCAGCAGCTTTACGTTGACTCGGAGCGTCTCGTCGGGACCCCCAGTCCCCGCGGCGCTGCCTGGCCCCGCGGCATGCTTGGTCTCGTCGGCGCATCCCGCCGTCGCGCTCGCCGGCTGTAACGTCGGCTGTTCTGGCTGAGGGGCGGCAGGCGGCTGTGCGCTCGCGACGGGCGGTTTTTCGGCTGCCGCTACCGGCGCCGGAGTCTCTGCGGCTGCTTGCGCCGGTTTTTCGGGTTCACTTGGTTTTACGACCGAATCGGGTGCAAGCAGCACATGTATTTTTTCCGGATCCATGGTCTCGAACAATTTGGCGAACGCTTCGTGCGACAGGTTGCTGGCCACCACAAGCCGTAGCGGTACGCGCTTGCCCACGGGTTCGTCCAGCGTACCCACGGCCGCGTAGTCCACGCTGCTGTCCAAGATTTCTCCTTTTTCGGACAGGTTGCTGAACAGCGCGGAAATATTCTGGCCTTTTTTTTCGATGTCGTGGATCAGGTCGCAGTCCACCCAGTAGACGTACTGTCCGGTGCGCTTGGCCCGGTCTATATCGGTTTGCGGAAGCACGATCCGGCTTGTGCCGGTAGGCGCTTGCAGCGTCACGGTTGCCTGGAGCGATGCTTTTTGTTCTATGGGAAGATAGGACGACGCAAGCCCGATGAGGCTCTCGAGCAGTTCCGAGGTGTCGGCCTGCTCGCTCTCCTTCGTGTTGTTTACCATTTCGCGGAGCTTGTCGAAGGCGGCGAGCAGTACGTTGGTGACCTCCGCGTTGGGTATGATCTTGCGCGAGCGTATCATGTCCAGGACGTTTTCGGCCTTGTGCGCCAGTTCCTTTACCTTGACGAGTCCGAAAAACCCGCTGCCGCCCTTTATGGAATGCGCCGCGCGGAAAACTTTATTAACCAAGGCTTCGTCGATGTTCGCGCCGCCTTCCTCGATGAGGAGCAGGTCAACCTCGATGGTAACGAGATGCTCGCGGCATTCCGTTATGAAAACTTGCAATACTTCGTCATCCATGTCTTCCATCGGATCATTCCTTTCCCGCGGAGCTGGCTTGCAGGCGATCCACGAGCCGCATGCTTTGCAGCAGCTTCAGGATGTCGGCGCAGACGTTGACCATCCGGACTTTTCCCTGCACGGTGGCAAGGCTGTTGTTGGCCGCCACGAGGAGGCCGATGCCCGTCGAATCCAGGGTCGTGGTTTTTGCAAGGTCGAAGACGATCAGAGTTACCCCGGCGGCGAGTTCCTGCTTCAGCGATGCTTGCAGCGAAGGAACCTCTATCGCGGTCAATTTCACGCCTAATGCGACGAGCGCGTTTTTTCCGTCGCGCGTTATTCCGGTATCGGTCATATATCGCTCCTTCTATTTTTTCGAATCCAAAGGGTAACTCTATTTCCCCTGAAATTGTAGCGCATCCGCTGGGCATAATGCAAACCGATAGCCAATCCGCGGCCTGATGTCGCATCGGTATCGGGCGGAACTTTCTTCCTTGCCCGCCAATCGAAGCCCGGTCCCTGGTCCGTCACCTGTATTTTGATCCAGTCTCGGGATACCTTCAGGAGTACCGTGGCCTGCCTATCCGTCTCGCCCCGGTGACCATGGAGGATCGCGTTGTTGACGAATTCGCGCAGCAGCAGGTCCACGGCAAAGGCATGCTCGCATTCACCCCTGGTTTCCATCATGGTCTTGGCCCGGGAGCAGAGGGAGTCGAGTTGACAGAGGCTTGAAACCCGAACCTTGAGCGTTCCGGGATTTTTCATACTTCTATTCCCAGGAGCACGATATCGTCTTCCGGCACTGCCTGGGAGCAGAGCGAGTTGACGATGGACAGCACCGCCATTTTCAAGGTCTGGGAGGCTGAATCTCGGCAGGCTTTTACCAGCAGTTCCATGCCGCGTTCGCGGGGGCCGTCAAGCTCGATGAGACCGTCTGAGTACAGAAATATGCGGTCTCCCGTCTGAACGGGAATTTCCACCTGGCCGAAGACCGGATCGGGGAATATACCCAGGAGATCGCCTTCCTGCGGGATAATTGCGGCTTGTCCAGTTTTTGCGGAGAACAAGATTGCGGAAGGGTGTCCCGCGCTGACGAGCGTGAGCTTATTGGTCGCCCGGTTCAGTCGCGCGTGCATCGCGGTAAAATACGAGCCTTCGGGCAGAAGGCGCAGCAGCGAGCCGTTGATTCGTCTGCAGATATCCAGGGGCTCGTAGAGTATCGAGGAATATTCGGAGAGCAGCGTCTTGAAGGAAACGGTCCACAGGGCCGTTCCCAGGTCGTGTCCGCTGGCGTCAGCTACGATGTAATCGGTAATCCTGTTGCCCGAGAGTATGACGTCGTAGAAATCGCCGCCTGCCTGCAGGGCTTGCCTCATGCAAACCTGGAAGCCCGCTTCAGGCAGGTCGTCAGGCTGGGGCATGAAAGATTTTTGCGTGGAGGCAAGTCTGTGGATGCGCTCGTCCTGAAGTTCCGAAAGCAGTTCATAGGCGGCGCGCAGGCGCAGATGGGTTCTTACCCGGGCCAGGACTTCCGCCCCGGCCAGCGGTTTCGTGATGTAGTCCACGGCACCCGCGGCGAAACCCCGAACCTTGATGTCCACGTCGTCGCTGCTGGAAATGAATATGATCGGAATGCCGGCCACCGTCGAATCCGCGGACAGCTTCCCGCAAAGTTCCAGCCCGTTGCCGTCGGGCAGGTTGACGTCGAGGAGAACCAGCGAGACCGGCTCGGAGCGGATTGTTTTCTCGGCGCTGCCCAGGTCGTTGGCGCTTGTCGTCCTGAATCCCGCCTTGCGGAGGAGGCTGTCAAGTATAAGGGTCGTGGGGATGTCGTCGTCGACGATGAGCACGAGGGAAGTTTCGTTTTTGTGGCTGGTTGAATCGGGTTTCGTCATGCAAGCTCCGCCCTGATGATGCTTTCCAGCAGCGTCCATTCGATCATCATTTCCCCAAAAGTTTTTTGGGCTTCGTCTCCGCCCCGTTTATATTCCGTTTCCAGGATTTTAGCGAGCTGGGCGAGTTTGTTGAACGTCATGGTCAGGCAGGAGCCTTTCAGCTTATGCGCGTTTTTCTTGACGGCATCGGCATCGCCTTCCTTCAGGGCCTGGCCCAGCGAATCCAATTGGCTCTTGATGTCCAGGGAGGCAGAAAGCAACTCGGTGTAAAGCTGGCTGTCGTTTTCGAGCATCTGGATGAAGTTATCCTTGTCGAAGCTTTTGAATGTCTCGGTTCGCGATGTCGTGGAGAGGAATCGGTGGAGGAGCGGAATCAGGAGGTCCGATTTAATCGGTTTTGAAAGGAACTCATCCATGCCTGCGAGTTTGCATTTATCGCGCTCCTCCGTAAGCGCGCCTGCGGTAAGCGCGATTATCGGAACATGCCTGGCGGAATCCCTTTCCCTTTCGCGAATGGTTTTCGTCGCCTCGATTCCGTCCATTTCCGGCATCTGTATATCCATGAGAATGATATCCACGTCGTTTTCGGTAGCCATCCGTACGGCTTCCAGTCCGTCTGCGGCTTCCAGTATTCTCGCGAACGGAAGCGCCTTGGAAATGAGGGTCTTCGCGAGCAGCATGTTCATCTTCACGTCTTCGGCGATCAGGATAAGCGCTTTGCGCCTCTGGTTTGGGTCCGAGGTCAGCGTTCCCGCACTCGCTTCCTTCGGGATATCTTCTTCGGCGGAGTTTATATTCTGAATCGAATGATAAAGCTCCTCTGCCTTGACGGGTTTTACCAGGGTGAACCTTATTTTCAGGCGCTTGCAGGACTCGCGCAGCTGGGCGTCGTCCGAGGAACTGTGCAGGAGGATCACCGGCAGTTTCTCGGGCGTCATCAGAAGCTTCTCGCGTATCATCGTTATGGTCTCAAGTCCGTCCATGTAGGGCATGTGGTAATCGACGACGAGAAGGTCGAACGCCGGGGATTTTTCCAGCAGCTTGAGCGCGGACATGCCGTTATCGCAGCCGGTAAAGTCTATTCCCCAATGTTTGAAGTTGTGCTCCAATATCAGCCTGTTGTTGTCGTTGTCGTCGATGACCAGGACGCGCTTGACGTCAAGGTTTTTCGCGGCCGGTTTTTTTTTCGCAGCCTCCGCTCCCGTATCGCACGCGGTTTCGACCGTAAACGAAAAGGTGCTGCCTTGCCCCGTGGCGCTCTTCACCTCGATGCGCCCGCCCATTTTCATGGCAAGCAGGTTGGAGATGATGAGACCCAGGCCCGTACCCCCGAATTTTCGGGTGGTGGAGCTGTCCGCCTGCGAGAACGCCTTGAACAGCTTGGCCTGCTGATCCTCGCCGATGCCGATTCCCGTATCGCGGACGGCGAAGGCGTAGGATCCCCTTCCCTCGGCGAGGAACGTGAATGTTACTTTTAATTCCACCTCGCCCCTGGAGGTGAACTTGATCGCGTTGTTGAGCAGGTTGATGAGTATCTGCTTGAGCCGCACCGGATCCACGACGGCGAGGCGGGGCATGGTGGGAGGTATGTCCAGCAGCAGTTCGATGCCTTTCTGCGAGGCCTGGTACTTGATGATGTCCGTCGCCTGCTGCATGAGCCGTGGAATATGCGTCTCCACCGTTTCCAGTTCCAGCTTTCCCGCCTCTATCTTGGAAAAGTCCAGGACGTCGTTGATGATGCCGAGCAGTGCGTTTCCTGCGGTGTTCGCGTTGGACGCGTACTCCTGCTGCACGGGATTCAGCGGGGTGGAAAGGAGCAAATCGGTAAACCCTATCACGCCGTTCAAGGGCGTGCGTATCTCGTGGCTCATGTTGGCGAGGAATTCGGATTTCGCCTTGCTCGCCGCCAACGCGTGTCCTTCCATTTCTTTTTGCCTGGTTATGTCCCAGTTCGTACCGAGCATCCCTATGGCCGCGCCGGATTTATCGCGGACGACGGTGGCGATGCCCCGGATGTTGTGCACGGTACCGTCCGGCCAGACCACGCGGAACTCGGTGTCGAATTCCTTTTTGCCGGAGATGGCCATCTGAATCTCGGCGTCGCCCCGGCTCACGTCATCCGGGTGCAATCCGGCTATCCAGGCATCGTACGCTCCGCTGAATGTCTCCCTCGTCGCCCCGTACAGCGCAAACATCTGGTCGTCCCATTCAAGCTTGTTTTTAATGAAGTCGAATTCCCATATGCCGACGGCTCCGGTGCGCAGCGCGAGTCGCAGGCGTTCCGATGCGGATTTCAGCGCTTTTTCGTCGAGCTTCTGCTGCGTTATATCGGTCATTGCCGTCAGCAGATACTCGCGGCCCTGGCTCTCAATGACTTCGCCGGAGAAAAGCCCGTCAAGTATTTTTCCGCTTTTCGTTCTAATCTGCATTTCCAGATTCGTGACCCGGCCAGATTCGAGGATCAAGTCGCGCATCTGCCGGTGCTTTTCCGGTTGGGTTATAATGCCCAGGTCCTTGGCGGTGCTGCCGATGCATTCTTCGCGGGTGTAGCCGGTCGCCGTGAGGAAGGCTTGGTTTACCTCGGTAAATATCTTGTCCGAGATCGTGCTGAGCGTCATCAGGGTGGGGTTGTTGTCAAAAAGCTTGTTGAATTTCTGCAAAGCGGCCTGCTCTTTGGATATATCCTTGGCTATGCCGAAGATGCAGTCTTTTCCGTTCCAGATACCGAACCAAATGCGGGTTTCAACCGGAACCAAGCTTCCGTCCTTTTTTACCAGGGGGAGAAGGCATGAATCGTTCCTGTCGGCGAGCATGGAAGCGAAGGCCGGCTCCACTTCGGCCCGCTGGTTGCGCGGGTACAGGTCCAGCACGTGCATGGTTCCGAGTTCCTCGGACGAATATCCGAGCTTTTTCGTTACGGCCGGATTGCTATAGAAGAGCTTCCCTTGCTGGTCGCCGATGAAAATCAGGTCGTTCATCGATTCGAAGAAAGTCCGGAAGTTGGATTCGCTTTCCCTGAGCCTGTTTTCCGCGTTTTTCTGCTCGCTGACATCGCGAAAGCTCCAGACGCGCCCAACGATTTGGTCCTCTATTTTTTGCGGAAAGGAATAGCGCTCGAAGATACGGCCGTCGAGAAGTTTTATCTGGTCAAAGCTTGTCTCCTCGATATTTTCGTATAGGCTTAAAACCTTATCCAGGAAAATTTCCGGTTGGCTTACTTGACCCATTATGAAGGCAAGGGCCTTGTCATCTTCCCCCTCTTTGGCAAGTCCCTCGGGAACGTTCCATAAATCGATGAATTTCTGGTTCCATTTGGATATTTTGCCATCCCTGCTTACGATCAATATACCGTCGGCTGACGCCTCCAGCGCCGCTTTGAGCAGAGAGTGTGAGTATTTGAGCCCGCCTTCGGCTTTTTTGCGCTCCGTTATGTCTCTCGCGGTGCCTTCAAATCCAATGACGGTTCCTGTGCCGTCAAGCATGGGAACAGCGCTTGAAGTATGCCAGAACCATCTGCCGTCAAGATGGCGTACACGATACTCGATGCCTTCAAGCCGTTTTCCCGTTTTAAGCACTTCCTGCAGCCAGGCAAGACAGCCGGGTATGTCGTCAGGGTGAATAAACGGTTCAAATGATTGCCCCTCAACCTGGCTGGTAGGATGCCCGAGAAGTTCGGTCCAGGAAGGAGACACGAAAGTGAATATCCCTTCCCGGGTGAGCGTATATATGATGTCATGGCTATTTTGTATTAAAAGTCTGTGTTGGCGCTCGCTCGCCCGTAGTTCTTCCTCTGTACGCTTGCCTTTGGAAATATCAACGAAAACCGTTGAAAAGTAGTTTTTTACCGGAGAAAACGCCTGTATCTGATACCAGCGCCCCAGGTTTTCGGAATACTGCTCAAGAATTTCAGTGCCGCCGTTAAGGGCTATGCCGCCATAAAACGCAATCCAGTCGAAATCGGCCTTTTCTATGCCCGGAACAACCTCTTTAACTGTTTTTCCGATGATGGTTCGAGATTCAAGTCCAGTCATACTGCCAAAAGCGGGGTTTGCCTCCAAAAAGCGATAATCGATGGGCTTTCCGTTTTCGTCGCATATAATTTCATGATATGCATACCCGAAGGGAGCTGTTTCGAGGATATCTTTATGAAGAACGGGAATCATAGCATAACTCCAAAACGCCAAAATACATAAGAAACTCTAATAGGCTACTTAAATATAATACATCAGGTGTGCCTCTGCAAATTTTATTGGTCGGCCATGACCGATTCGGGCAACCCCCTGCCTTTACCCGTGAAAAGGTTTCTGGCCGAATCCTCTGCAAACACGGCAATGGGCTTTATGAAAAAGATTCGAGTATTCTTTTTAATTCACCGTATCGCTCGTTCAACTGCGGCAGCAGGCTTACGGCGATTCCCAATTCGCCGGCTTTACAGGCCTTTTCTATTTCGGCCGCCGTTTCGCGCAAGGCGCTTCCGCTCATGTTCGCCGCCGCTCCCTTTATCTTGTGGGCGGTACTCTGGGCCTTTTGAATGTCGCCGGACGCCGAGAAGGCGGCTAATTTTTCGATCTGCTCGGGGATGTCCATGATGAACATGGCGATTAATTGCTGGGCCAGTTCGCGGTCGTTCATCGTCCGCTCGAGAAAGGATGGTTCATCGAACGCGAGTGCGCTGAATTTATGCCCGCTGAAAACGGCGGTACTGGATTTTTCACCGTTCATTTGCCGGGTTCCCTCTTTGTCCAGTGGGTGAAGTTCGGCCGGATTCAGATCGACTCCGCCATCGCTTGTACCATTCGATTCATCATGCAGCCAGAATTCCAGCATGGCTTGCAGATTAGACGGTTCTACCGGCTTGCTCAGGTAATCGTCCATCCCGGCCGCGATGCATTTCTCCCGGTCTCCCTCCAACGCGTTTGCCGTCATGGCTATGATTGGTATGCGCGGTGATCTATTCTTTTTTTCATCCAAGCGTATCCTGGTGGTTGCCTCATAGCCGTCCATCTCGGGCATTTGGCAGTCCATCAGTACGAAATTATAGGCGTTCTTGCCCATTGCCTCGAGGGCTTCCAGGCCATTTCCTGCGGTGTCCACGCGATACCCCAATTTTTGCAGGATCTTCATGGCTACAAGCTGGTTCGTCGCATTGTCTTCCACGAGGAGGATTCGAAGTTTGCTTTTTTTAAACTCCGAAACGGTGTATTTGGTGATGAGCGGCAGTGTTTCGGTATTCCCGGTTTCCAGCTCGCGACCGGCCACCAGCGCCAGGCAATCCCGGAATTGCGATTCGCGCAAGGGTTTGGTCAAGTATCCGGAAAAGCCGATTCCCGCGAGCCTGGTCGCGTCACCCCGTTTTCCCACGGAGCTTATCATGACGAGCAAGGTGTCGCGCAGCGCCTCGGTCTCCTTGATTTTTTTGCCCAGCTCGCTTCCGTCCATGTTGGGCATTTCCATATCGATTATGGCGATGAGGAATGGATCTCCTTCAAGCGCGGCTTTTTCCAGCATGGCCAGGGCGGATACGCCGTCCTTGGCTTCCCTGAAACGGCACCCCCAGGATGCCAGCATGGAGCTGGCCAGTATACGGTTGGCGTCGTGGTCGTCGACGATCAGTACTTTCAGGCCGCTGAGATTGGCAAAGGTCGGCGCCGCGGTAAGGATCCCTTCATCCCTTTTTTCGAATGCGGCGGTAAACCAGAACGTCGATCCTTCTCCTACGCGGCTTTCAAGGCCGATGTTGCCGCCCATGAGCTCGGCGAGCTGCTTGGAAATAACCAATCCCAGTCCCGTGCCGCCGTACCTGCGGTTGGTGGAATTGTCTCCCTGCGAGAAGGGGAGAAACAGCAAGGCCTGTTTCTCTTTGGGTATTCCTATGCCCGTATCTATTATTGAAAAGCGCACGAGTACGCGCGAGTTTTCTTCCGACTCGATGCCGGCATGGATGGTCACGCTGCCTTTTCCCGTGAATTTGATGGCGTTGCCCGTCAGGTTGATGAGGATTTGCCGCAAGCGTCCCGGGTCTCCCTTCAAGTACGCGGCAATATCCTGGTCGATCACGTACGACAGCCTGATGTTTTTTTCGCGCGCCTTTATGGAGAGAATGTCCATCGAATCCTCGATGGTGACGCGAAGGTTGAAGTCTATTTCCTCAAGGGCCATCTTGCCTGCCTCGATCTTGGAAAAATCCAGGATGTCGTTGAGGATGGCAAGCAGGGAGTCTCCGCTGGTTCGCACGATCTTGACGTATCGCCGCTGTTCCGCGCTGAGGTCCGTGTCCAGAAGCAGCCCCGTCATTCCTATGATTCCGTTCATGGGGCTGCGGATCTCGTGGCTCATGGTGGCCAGGAATTGCGACTTGGCCCTGTTCGCGGCGTCCGCCTGCACCGCCAGGTCGTTGGCGCGGGATATCGCCTCGCCGAGCTGCCTGTTCGTCTCCTGTATCTTGGCTTGCACGCGCTTTCGCTCCGATATGTCGCGCCATGAACAAAAGATAACCTGATGCCCGTTCGAGACCATGGGGGAAAGCGACACCTCCACGAAAAACTCCTGGCCGTCGAAGCGCCGGTGGAGCCACTCGAAGGTGTGCGACTCGTGGTCGAGGCTTTGCGCGATCACCGAGTGCGCGGAGGTCCTGGAGCTGGAGCCGTCCGGCTGGAGCTCGGGCGAGATTTCATCCGTTCTCTTGCCTATGATCTGCGCGCGGGTTCCCATGAGGGCGAGTTCGGCGGCGCTGTTGCAGTCCACGATGACATTGTCGTCCAGGATGAGGTAGGGGTCCCGCGAGCTCTCGAACATGATTCGGTGCTTTTCCTCGCTTTCGCGGAGTTGCGCCTGCTGGGCCGCCATGTCGCGGTCCGTCTTTCCCAAAAGCGCGGTAAGGAGCCAGAACAGCGCACCGAGCACCGCGGACAGGCCTATGCCGCCCAGCGCGAGTATCCGTCCCGCGGCCGCCTTCGCCTCGCTGATGTCTTGCATAAAAATAATATAACCGATTTCATTCCCCCCAGCGTCGGCGATGGGCGATGCCGCCGGACGCCATGTCCTGCCTCCGAAGGAGATGTCCCTGGCTGCGTCGCGCGAAGCGAGGAAGGCCGCCGCCTCCCCGGGAAACGGCGCGAGCGACGAGTATGCGATTACGTCGTCTGTGAGGAGGTTCCAGTCGGAAGGCCGGTTGATCCGCGCCATACCGGCCTCGAAGCATTCCCGCTCGAGCTTCCCTTTGTGGAGCAGGAGGGCTATTTCCATCGTTGGGCTTTCGCGCAAGGCCTTCAGCGTCTCCTCGATCTCCGTGCCGAGCTGGAGGTAACCGATCAGGATTTTACCCTCGTACACCGGGTGAACCGACCGAAGGGCAAGGTATCCTTGGGATGTCAACTCCAGACCGGTGAATTTTTTTCCCGTTCTTTTCGCTTCCTCCAGCGTGAATTGCCGCAGTGTCTCGTTCTGGAGGCTCTCTGGGTCGTGTATCCGTACCAGACAGGTATCGTCCGGGCGAAGGAAATAAAAATACGTCATGTTATGGCTGGCGCGCAGATTGGTAAAGAGCGGTACGTATTTTTCAAGCAAGGTTTCCCTGTCGCCTGAAATCATCGCCTTCCTCAGGCCTTCATCCAGAAGTATCGACTCAGCCAGCGCCTCGAGCGTTTTAGTCTGTTCAGCCAGCAGCCTGGGCAGGAGGTTTTTCGCGGTATCGACCCAGGTCTGCGTAACGCCTGAGAGATGGGCATACGTGGATGCGGTCATCGCGGCGCTGAAGGAGGCTATCACAACAATGAAGGAGATCGCGAGCGGGGGCAATAATTTTTTACGGATGGGCTTTACGGTGCCGCTCGAGCCCGGTGCCTTAGGTTCCTGCATTGGGTACCTGGAATTCGATGACGTAACCGAGGCCGTTGCAGCGCTCGATGCGTACCGTCCCGTCTATCTGCCGCATCCTGCTTTCAGTGCGTTTTCGTCCGGTTATGCCGTTGATTATTACATGGCGCGTCACGCGGTTTCGGAAGTTGCCGGTGTGGGCCGCGATCAGCGCCTCATCCTCGAAGAGCAGTATCGTTTTTTCAGGTATCATCGCGCGGCGCCTCGAAAGTGAGGATGAATCGAGTCCCGCAGTCCCTCTCAAGGCGAATGTTTCCGTCGATCTGGGCTGTAAGCAGTCGCATCAGCTGCATTCCGAATCCGTCGGATTTATCCAGATCGACCGATTGCGGAAGACCTACGCCGTTGTCGGAATAGGTGATGGTGACGGTATCTCCGGTTTTCTCCGCCTTCAGGCGAATGATTCCTTGCTTATAGTCCCTGAACGCGTATTTCATGGAATTCGTTATCATCTCGTTTATGATTATTCCCAACGCGGTCATTATCTTGGCACCCAGTAAAAAATCGCCGATCTGCAACTCGGTCGTTATGGCCTTGCCGGAGGGGAATATGGCGACGATCTCGTAGAGCAGGTTGGGCAGGAATTTATTCACGTTCACGTCGTCGAAATTTCCCGAGAGGTACAATTTATCGTAGAGCAGCATCATGCTCCGCACGCGTCCCGCGGCATCGGAAAGTATGCTGGGCGCGCTCTGGCCGGAGGGTTCGTTCGCCTGCAGCGTCAGCATGCTGCTTATCACGCCCAGGTTGTTCTTGATGCGATGGTGCACTTCCTTGAGGACCAACTCCTTTTCCTCGAGCAATGCCCTTATTCTATCCTCGGCTTGCCTGCGTTCCGTGATATCGATGGATATTCCCCCGAGCAACGGCGGCTTATCCGCCACGTGTATGGGAAACTTGATCGTCTGGTAGGAATGCATCGAGCCGTCACGGTCCGGCATGGTCTCGAATATCTTCCGGGTTCCTGTACGTAGGACTTCCATGTCGTCGGCGGCCATTTGCCGCCCGAGCTCTGCCGGAACGAGTTCCGGCGTGGTCTTGTCCTTCCAATCATTGGGCGGCAGCAGGTCCTGCAAGTACTTGTTTATGAAGACGGTGCGGCCTTCGTGATCTTTTATAAATGTGGCCGCGGGAAGGTTGAGCATGAATTCGGAGAATTGAGCCTCGCTCAGGCGCAAGGTTTCCTCTGTTTTTTTTTGCTCGGTTATGTCCAGGAACGCCACCACGAAATGATCGGGCTTATACTGATACCCGACGCAGTCGTACCATTTATCGTTGAGTTCCAGATATTGCCTGAAGCGGATTTCCTCACCCGTCCTTGCCACTTTCCCGAAGGTGCCTATCCAGTCGAACGGCCCTTTTTCTATCCCAGGGAACGCCTCGGTAACGAGCTTGCCGACAGGATTTACCCCGGTGAGTTTCAGGTAGCTGTCGTTCGCGTCGATGAAATAGTAATCCACCGGTTTGCCGGCGTCGTCGTAAATCATGCGGTGATAAGCGACGCCGATCGGGCCCTTCTCGAAAAGCGCCCTGAATGTTTCCTCGCTCTCCTGAAGTTCCATCTCTCGGTGTATCAGCTCGTTTTGGGTTTCTATGAGCTCCTCGTTGGAAACCTGCATCTCCTCGTAGGCGGCCTCGATGTCCATCCTCTGCCTTTGGATGCTCTGCTGCGCGTCGAACAGCTTGAATGCCATCTTTATGGATGCAATCAGGACGGTCTCGCCCGAGTTTTTTACGATATATCCATAGGAGCTTATTCCTTCGGTTTTTTCAACCACGTCGGGCTCGGTATGGGACGAAAGGAATACTAGCGGCAACTCGTGCCGTTCCAGTATCTGCGTGGCGGCTTGAGTTCCGTCGATGCCCTTGCCAAGGTCTATGTCCATGAGGACAAGGTCTATTCCAGGCATCGTATTGGCAGCCTCCACGGCTTTTTCGCCTGAGTTGGCGGAGACGACGTTGAAGCCGTGATTTTCTAGCATTGTCTTTTCCGCGAGGGCGATTATCGCTTCATCTTCCACGAGGAGGATTGTTTTCTTTTTATCGTGAATCATCGACCTTCCTTTGTTTTTGCGTGTGCGCCTCTCTTTTTGGATCAGGGAACCGTATCTCGAACCGGGTTCCGTCATTGCGGACGATGCGCATCGTGCCTTCCAGCTGTTGTACCTGCAATTCTATGAGCTGCATGCCGAAACCCGTGGCAAGCTTCAGCTTTTCCTCGGGCGGTAATCCTATTCCGTCGTCTTCGTATACCAACCGGATTTCCTCGTCACGGGATTTCGCCTGGATGAATATCCGTCCGGCATCGCGACCGCGGAAAGCGTATTTCATGGAATTGGTAATGAGTTCGTTTACTATGATACCGATGACCGACATGGATTTCGAGTCGAGCGAGAAAACATCGCTCTCCACCCCGGCCGATACAGGGGGAACCTCGGGAAAAATACCCACGATCTCCGACACGAGCGCCGGAAGGAATTCCTGGGCGCCGAGTTGCCTCGTGTCGTCGGCCCGGTACAGTTTGTCGTACAGGATCATCATGGCGCGTATGCGCCCCGAAGCCGTCTCAAGACCGGCGCGTATTTCCGCATTCGCCTGGGATCTTGCCTGTATGGATAAAAGGCTGATCAGCGTGCCCATGTTGTTCTTGATCCTGTGATGCGATTCACGGAGCAGGGTTTCCTTCTCGCGCAGCAGTCTTGTTATATTTTTTTCTGTTTCCTTGCGCTCGGTTATGTCCGTGACCATCCCGAGGGCTGCCACGAATGCGCCGTTCTCGTCCAGGATGGCGTTCGTAGCGATGAGGACCCAGATATAGGAGCCGTCCTTGCGCCTGAACCTGAAGTCGTGGTTTTCCGAGACATCCCGCGACCTGCGCTCGAAGAGGACGCGCGCCTCTTTCGCGGCTTCGGCGTCCATGAAGTCGAACAGCGGCTTTCCCTGCATTTCGCCTTCATCATAGCCCAGCAGGTCGGCCATGTAGCGGTTTACGAAACCGGTATTGGCGTCCTTGTCCAGGATCCAGATTCCCTCCCTCGCCGTGGTAACTATCTGCCTGTATTTTTCTTCACTTTCTTTGAGGGCCTTTTCCGCCTTTTTTTTCGCGCTGATGTCCACTATCTGCGACACGAAGTAGCTTGGCCTGCCCTGAGCGTCCCGGACCAGCGAAACGCTCAGAAAAGCCCATACGGGGTTTCCGTTTTTGTGGATATACCTTTTTTCCATGCCATAGGTTTCTATCTCGCCGTTCAGCATGCGGCCGACCGACTGCAGATCGGCGGCGAGATCGTCTGGATGCGTGATCTCCTGGAAGGTCATGGCCATCAATTCGGCTTCCGAGTAGCCCAGCAGCGCGCAGGTGGCCCGGTTTATCTTGAGCCATTTTCCGTCAGGCGATACGAGCGCCATGCCGATGGACGCAAAATCGAACGCGCTGCGGAAGCGATTCTCGCTCTCCGCCAACTCGTCCTCGAACCGCTTGAGCTCGCTGATGTTGCGAGCCGCGGCAAAGACTCCCTGGACCTCGCCGTTCTCGTCACGGTAAACGGATGCATTATAGAGCACGTCGGTGGTATCCCCCGAAGCGTTCAAGACCGTCAGTGGGTAGTCGATGACCGTGCCGCGTTCGAATGCCAGCCTGTAGGCTTTTTGGGCTAATTTCGGCTCCGTGAAACATTCGGAAAAATCCGTCCCTATAAGTACGCCCCTGTCTTTTCCGGCAATTCGTTCGGTGGCGAAATTGACGTCCCTTATTTTCCCGAGCTTGTCTATGGTAACGAGCGGGTCAAGGCTTGTCTCGATGAGGTTGCGGGCGTAATTGGCGGCCGCGTGCAGCTCTTTTTCGGCGTTGCGGTTCTTGGTAATATCGGAGGCGTATATCACGAACCGGTCGGTTTGGCCGTTTGCATTCTTAATGGGATACAGGATCTGGTGTATCCAATGCCCTTCGCGCTCGTCCTCGAACGTTTGGGGTTCTCCCGTTTTGAAGGCCTTTTCCACGAATGCCTTGCGGCGATTGGCTACTTCGGGAGGAACCAGGCTGTAGATGGAATGGCCGACGCATTGATCGGGCTCCCTGCCCAATCGCCTGGCGAACGTCGTATTCGCGGTCAGGACGGTTCCGTCTTTCGCCACAAGGCAGATGGATTCGTCGATGGCGTCGAAAATGGTCTTAAGGTTCAATTCTCCTTGTTGCAGAGCTTCTTCCGCTCGCTTGCGTTCGGTTATGTCCTGGGCGATGCCTTCATAGCCGATGATCGTGCCGTCCGGGGTTCGAAGCGGTACGGCGCTCGATGTATGCCAGCGCCAAGTTCCGTCTGCGTGACGTACCCGGTATTCGATCCCTGACCGCCTCGTTCTCGTCTCGATGAGTTCAGCCGACCACTCTTGGCAACGCGCCACGTCATCCTCGTGCACAAAATCCTGGAAAGGCCGTCCTATTACCTGGTCGGGGCTGTGTCCGAGCAGTTCGGTCCAGGCAAGCGAGACATAGGTAAAAATGCCGTTTGGCGTAAAGGTGTAGATGATGTCGTGGCTGTTCTCCACCAGTCGCCGATAGTTTTCCTCGCTTTTGGACAACGATTGCCGAGATTTCTCGAGCTCGGCGTTCGTCGCGTTGAGGGCTTGTATCGTGTTTCCAAGGTCCTCGTTGGCTCGCTGCATTTTTTCATAGGCCGACTGGATATCCACCTTTTGCGCCTCAATATTTTTCTGCGCATCGAAGAGCTTGAAGGCCATGTTTATACAGGTGATAAGCACCGTCTCGCCTGAATTTTTTACGATATACCCGAATGAGGTGATCCCCTCCGTTTTGTTTACTATGGCGCGTTCCGTATGGGACGACAGGAATACGAGGGGTATCCGGTGGTTTTTCAGAATTATCGCGGCAGCTTGGGTTCCATCAATGCCTTTTCCAAGGTCTATGTCCATTAGGATGAGATCGATTCCCGGCATCGTATTCACTGTCTCGATGGCCTTTTCGCCGGTACTTACGGTGATTACCTCGAAACCTTGATTCGCGAGCATGGTTTTCTCCACCATGGCGATGATGGTTTCGTCTTCCACGAGGAGAATTATTTTCTTGCCGACTGCCGCCATCCTGCTGCTCCCGAAAAATAGGACTATCGAAGTATAGTAGACAAGCTTTGGTTTTTCGAGAGGAATGGCAATATTTTTAACTGTAAAATATATATTCAAAAAACATTGATTTCGACGTGGAGGATTGAAAAGCTGTTTATATTCGTTTTAGAAATTAAATAATTCACGTGAAAACATTTCATTATATAAAATCATGTTTCAAATTTCACCTAAATTCGGGTTGTGAGGCTTGCGCAATACTCTTTTAATAGTATACTTTGTGCGTGACACAACCATAATATTCTGGTGTCTTTAACCAGTAATCAGCTGCATTATCGAGGAGTAGGCATGTCGTTTACCGTACTTGTAATCAACCCTGGGTCCACCACGACCAAAATCGGTGTTTTTGAAGGTGACAAAGAGTTGTTTACGGAGAATGTCGCGCATTCCGCCGAGGAAATAGCCGCATTCCCGTCCATTGCGTCGCAATATGCGTTCCGCGAGAAACACATACGGGACGCACTCGCCAAACGCGGTTTCGACATAAAAAAACTGGCGTGCGTCGTAGGTCGGGGAGGTCTTCTCGATCCCATTCCCGGTGGCGTTTACGCGGTTTCAAAAACCATGAAAGAAGAATTGCTGGCTGCTAAAAACGGCGAGCATGCCTCGAACCTGGGCGGTCTCATCGCCGACGCGCTTGCCGCGGAAATCGGGGTTCCCGCATTCATCGCCGACCCGGTGGTCGTAGACGAGCTTGATGACGTTGCCCGTATCTATGGGCATAAGCTGTTCCGCAAGCGGAGCATTTTTCATGCGCTCAACCAGAAAGCGGTCGCAAGGCGCTGGTGCCGCGAGAACGGCAGAAAGTATAATGACGTCAATCTCATCGTGGCGCATATGGGCGGCGGCGTTTCCGTTGGGCTTCATAAAAAAGGCCGTATCGTGGACGTGAACAACGCGCTGAACGGAGAGGGACCATTCAGTCCCGAGCGCGCGGGAACGTTGCCTGCCGGACAGCTCGCCTCGCTTTGCTTTTCCGGAAAATATACGGAAAAGGAAGTGCTCAAGATGATAACGGGGCAGGGCGGTCTCGTAAGCCTTTCGGATACCAACGACATGAGGGTGCTCGAAGGCCGGTTCCTCAAGGGCGAGCCCGAAAGCGTCCTTATCTATAAGGCATTTATTTATAACATGGGCAAGGCCATCGGCGCGCTCGCCGCTGCGGCGAACGGCAAGGTCGACGGCATCATCCTTACCGGAGGAATCGCCCACGGCAAGCATATCCAGGACGGCATCGCCGAGATGACCGGATGGATCGCCCCGAATACGGTGTATCCCGGCGAGGGCGAGCTGGAAGCGCTGGCGCAGGCAGGCTTGAGTGTGGTCTCCGGCGAAGTAAAGGCACAGGTGTACAAGGCATGAAAACTATAAGCGAAATAATCGACGGCGCGAAGAAAGCCGGCAGGAAACGCATAGCCCTCGCGGCCGCGCAGGAAGAATCCGCATTGGAAGCAGCGGTGGACGCCTACAAGAACGGCCTCGCCGAAACCATACTCATCGGCGATACCGTCGCGATCAAGGACCTGGCAAAAACGATGGGCGCCGATATAAGCGCGTTCCGTATAATAGAAGAAAAAGATTATGCCAAGGCGGCGGCCAAGGCCGTCGAGCTCGTCAAGGCGGGCGAGGCGGATCTCGTCATGAAAGGCATACTGGATACGTCCATCCTGCTCAAGGCCGTGCTCAACAAGGAGAACGGCTTGAACGCGGGCAGGCTTACGAGCCACGTGGCCGTCATGCAGGTGCCTACATACCATAAACTGCTCATCGTTACCGACGCGGCGATCAACATTAATCCCGACATCCCCGGTAAATTGGACATCATCGCCAACGCCGTGCAGGTGGCCAAGGGCCTCGGCATCGATGTTCCCAAGGTCGCGCTCCTCGCGGCGGTGGAAAAGGTAAACTGGGACAAGATGCCCTGTACCGCCGATGCCGCTATCATCACGCAGATGAACAGGCGCGGTCAGGTAAAAGGCTGTATTATCGACGGACCCCTGGCCCTCGACAACGCCATCAGCGCGGAGAGCGCCAAGATCAAGAAGATCGTGTCCGACGTAGCCGGCGATGCGGATATTCTCGTGGCTCCCGATATCGAGTCTGGCAATATTCTTTATAAGTGCCTCCTGGATCTGGGGCAAGCCAAAGGCGCGTGCATCGTCGTGGGAGCAGCCAAGCCGGTAATCCTCACGAGCCGCGCCGACACCGCCGAAACCAAACTGGCCAGCATAGCCCTGGCTATATTGTCTCTGTAGGAATATTGGGCACGGAGACACGGAGAACACGGTGCTAAGAAGGAGTAGGGATAGCGAATAAAGAAGAAGAGATAGCACGGAGACACGGAGAGCACGGAGTTAAGAAGTGCTAAGGAAAAGTCTGTGAAACAAGAGAATGAGTTCTGCTTGTCTTCGATCCGCGATCTTTATGTGAAGTATTTTTCTTTTTTTTCCTGCCTTTCTTTCTTCTCCGTGAACTCCGTGCCTCCGTGGCGGACTTTAGAGTTTAACGTTATTTTTTTGAAACAGTCGATTTGATCTGGTAAGGAGTACATATGGCTAACAAAGGCAAGCCCGAGATCGATCGGGAACGCTGCAAAGGTTGCCTCCTCTGCGTGCGTGCGTGTCCCACCAAGGTTCTTGATGCGGATGTTGCGGCAAACTCATGGGGCTATTATCCGTCTAAGGTAGTCGCCTTGGACAAGTGTATCGCGTGCGGCAATTGCTATCAGGTATGCCCTGACTGCGCGAAAACCGTCTATAAGCCGTAAGGAGGCTATCATGGCAGAAGAAAAACGCCTCATGAAGGGTAACGAGGCAATCGCCGAAGCGGCGATCCGCGCAGGATGCACCGCGTATTTCGGTTACCCGATTACCCCGCAGAATGAGCTTACCGCATATATGGCCAAGCACATGCTGGACAAGAAACGAGCATTTATCCAAGCGGAAAGCGAAGTCTCCGCGATTAACATGGTGTATGGCGCGGCGGCTGTCGGCGTCAGGGCCATGACCAGTTCCTCGAGCCCGGGCATGTCGCTCAAGCAGGAAGGCATTTCCTACGCGTGCGGCGCGGACCTTCCGATGGTTCTCGTCAACGTGGCGCGCTCCGGTCCCGGCCTCGGAGGCATTTCCCCCGGCCAGGCGGACTACTTCCAATCCACCCGCGGCGGCGGACACGGCGACTATTACCACCTCGTGCTCGCTCCCAAGAGCGTCCAGGAAGCGGCAGACCTTACCTTCGAAGCCTTTGAGCTTGCGGATAAATGGCGCATGCCCGCGATGATCCTCGCGGACGGCCTCATCGGACAGATGATGGAAGGCGTCGTGCTTCCCGAGCCTATCGATCCCAAGAGCCTTCCCCGGAAACCGTGGGCCTCAGGCCACCAGGCTGAAACCCACCGCCCCAATAACCATGTTTCTTCCATTAATCTCGTTCCCGCAGAATTGGAGCAATCCGTCATCGCGCGCTTCAAGCGCTATGACGAGATGAAGTCCAAGCTTCAGCGCTATGAGGAAATAAACATCGAGAAGGCCGAGATCGTGCTCGTCGCCTACGGAACCTCGGCGCGCGTCTGCCTCGGGGCCTTGGAGATGGCGAAAAAACTCGGCATCGAAGTGGGTCTCTTCCGCCCGATCACCCTGTGGCCGTTCCCGGAAACTAGGATGCTCGAGCTCGCCAATAAGGGTAAGCGCTTCATGGCCGTGGAAATGAGCATGGGCCAGATGGTCGAGGACGTTCGCCTGTCCACCAAGGGAAAGAGCGAAGTGCTTTTTTACGGTCGCTGCGGCGGCATGATCCCCACCGAAGAAGAAGTGCTCGCGGAAATCCGCCGCGTGCTCAAAAAGTAGGAGCTAACCATGGAACTTATTTACGGCCATCCCAAGAGCCTTAAGCCCATACAGACCAAATATTGCCCCGGCTGCGGCCATGGCACTATCCATCGCATCATCTGCGAGGTGATCGACGAGCTGGGCATACAGGATCATTCCATCGTCACCAATCCGGTAGGCTGCTCGATCTGGGCGGACCTGTATTTCGATTTCGATTCCGTCCAGCCGCCCCACGGCCGCACGCCCGCCGCGGCAACCGGCATCAAGCGCGTATTGCCCGATCATCTGGTCATCTGCTACCAGGGAGACGGCGACCTCGCGGCCATCGGCACGGCCGAGATAATCCACGCGGCCAACCGCGGGGAAAAATTTACGACGATTTTCGTCAACAACGCCATCTACGGCATGACGGGCGGCCAGATGGCCCCCACCACCCTGATCGGCCAGAAGGCGACAACCGCGCCAAACGGCCGCGACCCCAACGAGGCAGGCATGGGTTACCCGATTCAGGTATGCGAGATGCTCGCTACCCTGGGTGGAACCAAGTACCTCGCGCGCGGCTCGGTAAACAACGCGGCCAACGCCCGCAAGACCAAGCAATACATCAAGAAGGCTTTCGAGGCGCAGCTGCGAGGCGAAGGCTTTACCATGGTGGAGATACTGTCTCCCTGTCCCACCAACTGGGGCATGGACCCTCGCGAGAGTACCGTGTGGCTCGAGGAAAACATGATTCCGTTCTACAAGCTCGGCGAGATCAAGAATACCCTGGCCGGCGCCGAAGGAGCAGCAAAGTGACCGAAAAAACATTCATGGCCGGCTTCGGCGGCCAAGGCATCATTTCTCTCGGAATGCTCTGGGTGTATTGCGGCATGAAGGAAGGTCAGGAAGTCACCTTCTTTCCGTTCTATGGCGCGGAGAAGCGCGGCGGCGTCGCGCGCGCAAGCGTCATCGTATCTTCCAACGAGATCGCGAGCCCGCTCGTAACCACTCCCGACTCTGCTATCGTGATGAACCTCGATTCGCTGCCGCTCTGCGAGGAATGCCTCAAGCCCAACGGAATCATGCTCATCAATTCCAGTCTCGTAAAAGTCGAGACTAAGCGCAAGGACGTCCGTGTCATCAAGGTGCCGTGCAACGAGATCGCCGAAAAAATCGGCGACGGCAAGATTGCCAACATGGTCATGATGGGCGCTTTGTCCAAGGCTACCGGCGCGGTAAAGCTCGACAAGCTCGAGGCCATACTCAAGACTTTCTTTCCCGAGAGCAAGCACAAGTTCATTCCCATGAACATGAAGGCGATCGAGGAAGGGATGAAGGCCGTACAGTAAGGCTTTTGCAAAGAATATTCGGCACGGAGACACGGAGAACACGGAGGAAGGCGGAGGTTTCGCTGAGAAAATGACGCTCTGCTTCGTGGGTCTGTTGGATCGTGTAAAAAAAGGCCGCTCCGGAAGGGGCGGCTTTCTTTTTGGGCTCTGCCGGAGGGGCTTTTATCGTGTGTTAGTTTTTATTCGCCGAAGGATGCGCCGAGCGTCAGGGCCATCGTTGCCAGGGCGTTGTAGGTATAGGATCCCGGTGAGCTCGTAGTGCTTGAAACATAGCCGTAGGCGTTGTTTCCTTCCGCGCCGCCTCCGATGCTGCGCAACGTAAGGAACGCCGTCGCACCGGGCGCCAAACGGGTTTTGGCCGATATCGAAGAATCCCAGATCCATCCCGTAAACGATTTTCCCGAGCCGTTGAAGAACGCGCTGGAAGCATAGAATCCGTCCGCCTCGAAATCAAGGGCGAACTCGCGGGTAAACCAATGCGCCGCGCGCGCCTTGAGGATTGGTACCGGACCTATGTTCTGCTGTACCGCCCGGAGCGCTCCGTCCGCCGAGCTGAATACGATGGACGCGTTACGTACCTGCAGGCTTATACCGGCGGCCAGTATCGTGCGCGGATCGCCCGCAAAATCGTAGAGATAGCTGAGCCTCCAGAAATCGAAACCATAGGTAATGTCCACCGGGGTTCCTGCGGGAAAGGACACGCCGTCGACGATCAGGGGCAAACCGTCGTAGGAAGCATTGCGGTCCACCGATATACGGGTGTTCAAGGTAAGCGGCTGGTATAGAAACGTAATCCTGGATTTTTCCGCCAATACAAGATCCACGGAATATCGTTGGTACGGAAACAGTGTGTCCTGTCCCCCTTGCGTAAGAAAATTCAGCCGTGTTCCCGTGCTGCCGGATTGATACAGGTGATGGAGAATCGCGGTCGCTCCAAGTTCATAATGCGGAACTACCTGTATCCGAGAAGTCGGTGGCGGAGCGGGTGGTGCCGAATCCTGCGCCAATAATCCATATGACGCCATTATGATTAAAATGCCGCACAGTAAAACAACTTTCTTCATCATACATAAACTCCTTTATAGAGAAACTACTATATAGTATAATTGGAGTATGCTTATAAGTAAATAAAGTTGTGCTGAGAATCATGAAAATTTAAAAAACCGGCGAACTGGACGAAATCGTTCAGTTAAACAGGGGGCGAGGCTCGGCGAAGAAATATCCTTGCCCGTAATCCACGTCCAGCAGATCTAACTTGTTTCGTATCGCTTCGTTTTTTACGAATTCGGCTATCGTCTTTAAACCCATCACGTGACCGATGGCATTGATGGATTCCACCATGGTAAAGCTGATGAGGCTCTCGTCGATGTTTTGCACGAAAGAGCCGTCGATTTTTACGTAATCCACGGGCAGGTTGCGCAGGTATCCGAAGGATGAAAAGCCGGCGCCGAAATCGTCAAGCGCAAAGGTAAAACCTTCGCTTTTAAGCCGATTGATAAACCGGGTCGCGTACGAAAGATTCTGGATCGCGGCGGTCTCGGTTATCTCAAAGCAGAAATCCGTCGCGGAAAGGGCGTACTTGGTAAGGTAATACATGATTGCGTCGATCAGGGTTTCGTCCAACAGGGAAGGACCGGAGAGGTTGACCGAGAAGACCGAATCCACGAGCGGCGATTTTTGGTCTTGCAGTATGCGGAAAGACCGCATCGAGTTTTCCACCACCCAACGGTCGATCTGGGGCATCAGGTTGTAGCGCTCCGCCGCGGGAATGAACTCGTCCGGCCTCGCGATGCTGCCGTCCTCGTTGATGAGCCTGAGCAGGATTTCCAGTTTTGGGCGGTTAAGGCCCTTTTTGTCCAGCGGCACGATAGGCTGGTAGTAAAGAATAAACCTGTTTTCCTCGACTGCGCGGTTGATCTTGCCGATCCATTCCATATCGCCGCGCCTGCGCCTGAATTTGGATTCCTGCGCCTCGAAAACCGTGGTTTTCGTGCCGCCTTCCTCTTTGGAGATATGGCAGGCGTCATCCGCCGCGGCAAGGACGGAGTGGATGTCCCCGACGTCTTTGTCGAGCGGCACGATGCCGATGGAAAGGCTGAGGGGAAAGCTGACTTTTTGCCAGCTGAAACGCTGCCGCTGCAGGGCTTCCTGGAGGCGCGATGCCACGTTTTTGGAGTCCTGAATGTCACAATTCATGAGGATTATGGCGAATTCATCGCCACCGATCCTCGCCGAGATATCGCTTCTCTGGATGGTCGTCTGGATGTGGCTGGCGACCTGCCGCAGAATTTCGTCGCCCGCCAACGCTCCGCAGGTATCGTTGACCGCCTTGAAGCGATCGACATCCATGATTACCAGCGAGTGGGAGGCGTTCGTCATCTTGGCGTTCTTGATTATCTCGCCGAGCTTATAGCTGAATTCCTCTCGGTTGGAGAGACCGGTGAGATTGTCATGGCTTGATTGGTAGCTGATCGTCGCGGACATCCGCTTGATCTCGGTGGCGCCGCCGCTGCTCG
>CAZAJF010000042.1:0-34282 GCA_964485395.1 uncultured Treponemataceae bacterium
ATGTCCCGCAGTGTTATCACGAAACCGTCGGTGAAGTTTTCCCGCTCGTTGATCCTGGTAATGGACCCGTCCACGATAAGGCTTTGCCCCAGCGCGTTGCGAACCGTAACGTCCTGTATATAAATGGGCCGGTCGTCGATGCGCGCGGTGTAGGAAAGCATGTCCAGCTGGGTTTTAGGATCGACCAGAACCAGGAACTGGGAAATATTCTTGCCCCGTGCGGTTTCTTCCTTAAAGCCGGTAATATCCTCCGCGATGGGATTCATGAACTGGATGTTCAGGTCCATGTCGGTCGCGATGATGCCGTCGTTGATCGAGTGCAGGATGGCGCTGAAGAGGCGTTCCTGCTTGGTCAGCTTTCCTTCTATCCGGTGCTTATACAACGCTATATCGATGGTCGTGTAGAGCTCGCGTTCCTTGAACGGCTTGAGGATATATCCGTAGGGCTCCACCGCCTTGGCGCGCTCAAGCGTTTTTTCGTCGGTATAGGCCGTTAAAAAGATGAAGGGCGTATCTTGATTGTTTTTTATGATTCCGGCTGCCTCGATGCCGTCCATGGCGCCTACAAGCATGATGTCCATGAGGATTATGTCGGGGCGGAGTTCTTTTGCCAGTTTGACAGCGGTTTCACCGTCTCCCGCCATGCCTACCACAACGTATCCGAAGCGTTCGAGGCGCCGCTGTAAGTCAATGGCGATTATTTTCTCGTCTTCAACGATCAGGATACGTTCATTGTTCATCCAAAAGCTCCGCCTTTTACGTTTTCAGGGTCATGGACAATTATATCCATTTTTTTGGAACTTGCCAGTGTTATTTTTAAAATGCCTGTAGCGAACATTAAATGTCGTGATTTTGAAGGATTATTTAAATTGATTAAAATACAAGTCGCGCCAGCCCGCCAATAAGACCTGCGGCCAAAATTATCCAGATGGGATTTATTTTGGTAAAAATATTCAGGAGAAATGCGGCGAGGGCAAAGGCGATATACTGCCAGGACTGGATGGTTGAGGGTGCAAAAGCCCATAATGTCATGATAAGCAGGCCAAAGGTCCCTGTTTTTAACGCTTCGATAAGCGTTTTTTGCTTTTTATCGTTTTTTCGGGTAGATAATCCAGTGATGATAAAAGCCAAGAGCGCCGGAATGGCCAAGACTGACAGGGTTGCGACGAGGGCTCCCCAGAAGCCATAGAGTCGATATCCCACCATAGTCGCGGCATTCAGAGCGATCGGGCCGGGAGTAATCTGGGCAATGGCGACAAGATCGGCGAAGGATTCCGGAGACATCCATCCCTGTGCCAGGATATCGGTGCGGATTATTCCGACGACCGTCCAACCTCCGCCAAAGGCGGCGGCGCCGATTTTCAGGAAAACCAGTATGAGTTTCAGCATCGTCGCGATTCCATGAGCCAAGCGAAGGCTACCAGCGCGAAAAACGCGGGTACGGCGAAACTACCCGCAAGAATCAAACCGATGGCGCCGACAACCGTGATCGCGATACGCGGTGCGTTCCATTTTCTTTTTTTAACCATGTTGAAGACGAGGGCCGCGACGAGACCGGGGACGACGGCATAGGATCCGTCCAAAAAACCTTTCATGAACGGCAGTTTGTCCACCATGGTCAAAATCGTGGAGAATAGCAGTATGGAAACGAACGGCGGAATTATTATGCCGAGCATCGCAGCGAAGAAGCCGGGCAGGCCTCTTATACGCCTGCCCACGAACATGGCCGTGTTGAGGGCCAGCGGACCGGGGATGCTTTGCGCCGTGGCGAACAAGTCGTAGAATTCCTCTTCGGGGAGCCATTGTTTTTTTTCGAGAGATTTCTGGATAACGGGGATCATGACGTAACCGCCGCCTATGGTAAGCGTAGAAATGCGGAAAAACTCTAGGAATATCGAAAGAACGCCGGGTTTTTTTTCGTTCACGCGAGCTCCCTGAAAAACGGCGGAACCTGCGTAACGAGATCCGAGGTAAATATTTTATCAGTGATTTCCGTTTCCGATCCGTTGCGCAGGAAGTGTACGAAGGCTTTGCAGGGGAGCCCGAAGATGTTCTCCGCCGATTCCCTGTATACGGCCAGCTGAAATGAATGGCTTCCCTCGACGATAAGCCGGTCGGTCTTGAAGTCGATGACGGTGACGGAATCCGCGTCTCCATACACAAGATCCATGATGCCCGAGACGAATACTGATTTGCCTCCGGCCTCGCCCCGCCATACGAAAGGGTATTCTAGGAAGAAAAAGGAATCCGCCCCGTGCTTGCGGCTGCCGACGAACGCCTCCCTGGCTTGGAGGCCCCGGCCGGATCGCGCGAACGTTTGGGCTATCGCCAGGGCGTCAGTAAGAATGTCGTTTTTTTCCCGCTTGCCAAGGCGATTGAGCTTTACCGCCATTCGCCGGTCGGGGACGGGTTCGGTATCCGGCTCCATTATCAATTTTCCCGTAAAATCATGGCACAGGGTACCAAAGTCAGTTTCGGAAAATTCTCCGGTTCCGGACTGCGCCGCATCCTTGGACTGCGCCGCATCCTTGGACTGCGTCGGCGATAGTTGCGGATTTTGCGCAACGTAGCGGCTTGCGGTTTTAATGGCCGCCTCCGTGACCGACCAGCGCGATTGCCTTTGGAACACGGCGAAAGCCGGAAGGGAAGCTGTCTGCAGAATTTCGCCGGTGCCGCCGGTTTCCGCAGATGCCTTCAGACGCGAATATTCCTGGATGCTGCGCGAAGCGATCCTTGAAAATATCGGAGAGTTGGGCACGGAAGCGGAAGGTGCGTCGTCGGGTGTTTCCAATGACGTCATGAGGTGCGGCCAAGCTTTCAGCAGCATGGAGCGGAAGCTTTTGCCTTGGTTATCGTTTTTTGCCGGTCTCGTGGAAGTGCAGTAAAGCCGGGAAATCGCGCGCGTGCACGCGACGTAAAAAAGCCGAATGCTCTCAGCCTGCTGTTCATCCATATTCTTCTCGGAATACTTCTTTCCCATGCGCCTGAGATTGGCGTCGATCGCGGCGACGGTGTTCGCGGTAAAACCTTCGGCATCGAGGGATCTTATGCAAGGCCCGAAAGATTTCGTGATGCTGCAGGCCTCGGTTTTTCCGTTCGTTCCCACATTGCCCATAGCGGGAAGGAAGACGATGGGGTATTCAAGCCCTTTGCTCGCGTGAATGGTAAGCAGGGAGACGCCTTTCGATTCCTCCCGGAAAGGATTCGTCTCGTCGAGTTTCTCCACGGTACCCAGCTTTTGCTCCAGCTCGTTCACGAAGCCGGCGAGACGCTGCTCCCGCTTGTCCGCATCGTTGGCCATGGCCCAGAGGTAATCGAAATGTTCCGCATATGAAAAATTCTTTTCATCCTTCAAAACGTTCCATCGGAGGCCTGCGTCGTACCACAGCCAGGATATTATTTCGGCCAAGGTCGAGGAGTCAGCCATCCGCGTAACCGTTTCCAGCGTTTCTCCGGCGGATATGTACGCACTTGCGTCCGAATCCGGCAGCTTGTCCGCGGGAAACGAGAACGCGGTTGCGCCTCTCGCGGCGAGGATGACAGCGACCGAGTCGTCCGAAACGCGCGCGAAGGGGCCGCGAAGCACCGCCGCGAACGATAGCGCGTCCTCCGGGTACACCGCGAGCCTGAGCATGCAGAAGATATCGGCGAAAACCGATTCCGCGTAGAGGCCCGTAGTCGTCTTGGATGTATACGGTATGTTGAACAGCCTGAAATACCGCTCTATCAAGTGCTGTTTCGCGGTGCTTCGGAATAATATGCAGATGTCGTCGTAGGCGCAGGGTCGCGCCTGTTTCGTTCCGCCGGAGGCGCCCTTGCCCGTTATTAATTCTTTATTTTCGATGAGGGTCCGCACCGTTTCCGCGATATGCCAGGCTTCGGCCTCGGCCGGCGACAGCGTGTCCGTCGTTTCCGATTCTTCCGGTTCGGCGGTTTCCTGGTATGAAACGAAAGATACGACTCCTGAAGTGGCCGGACCGGCACCGAGCGGCGAGAATCTTGCCTCGTACTCGAGCGGCGTCTCCGGCGTCTCCTTCGGAGCCGGCGTCTCCTTCGGAGCCGAGGATTCCGGGAGCGCCGGCATGAGCGCGGAAAATGTCGAGTTAAAAAAAGTTATTAAGTCGGGTTCGGATCGCCAGTTCGTGAGAAGCTTGTGCTCTCCTACACCTCCCGGCGCGGCGAGCAGTTCCTCGGAAAGTCCCTTGAATACCGAAACGTCTGCATTGCGAAAGGCGTAGATGCTCTGTTTTTCGTCTCCGACGAAAAACAATTTGCCAGGACTCAATGCTTCGGGACGGGGGATGCCCTCTGTGCAGTTGCCGGATTTTTCCGCTAGAAGGTAGAGCAATTCCTTTTGCAGCAGGTTGTCATCCTGGAATTCGTCCACCATTATGGAGTCGAACTTCTTTTTATACCATTCCCTGAGGATTGGATCCTGCTCCAAGGTTTTTTTTGCGATGAAAGCCACGTCCGCAAAGCCGAGGACGCCGCTTCGGATTCGCTCGTCCACGGCGCGCGCCACGAAGCCCTCGATGAAGGAATGCAGTTCGGCGAAGTTGTTTTCCAATAACGCTTGGCAGCAGAGGGAGAGTATGGCTGAGATATCCTTGGCCTGATAGGCGATCGATGAATAATACGCGGGGCCTTCGGCGCCGCCCGTCGGTTTGGAAAGTTTAGCGATGCCGTCATAGATCGCTTTGGCCGCTGACGCCATCGTTGCATCGGCATCCGCGGGAGCGGCGGAGGGCAGGGTTGACGCCTTCAGCGCCCATTCCCTGGCCGCTTTTGCGCCGCCGAATTCCAAGGAGGCTCCAGGGAGCATCAAGTCCAGGAGCCGCCCGTGCAGCGTCCGCATTGCGGACAGTATTTTTTGCACGGTGGCGTTTTAATCGCCTGCGTCATGGCCGAACAGGCCGTCCCGTGAGGTCGTCACCGAAACGAGCCCGTCGATGGCCGCCTCGAAACCGTTCGCGGCGATATACGATGAGACCAGGCCGACGCCTCGTTTTTCCAGGAGATACTCGAGCGCGAGTTTTTCCATCGATTCTTTTGCCGCGCGCTCGTCAACCAGGAAATCCGGCGGAATTCCCCAGCGCAGGCAGCCGTTCCTCGCTATGCTCGCGCTGAAGGAATCCAGCGTGGATACGGGTGCGGAACCGAAGGCTGCGATGGCCTTACGGAAGCTCTCGTCGTCTTCTGCGCATTGGCGCATCATCGAGTAGATGCGCTCGTGCATCTCGGTCGCGGCCTTGTTTGTGAAGGTGAGGCAGAGAATCCGATCTGGAGTGATATTTTTTTCTCGCACCAGGTACAGGTAGCGTATGGCGAGGACTCGTGTCTTGCCAGAGCCCGCGCCGGCCGAAACGATGGTATTGCGAGGGTCGAGTACCGCGGGCAGCTGGTATTCGGCATCAAGTCCGGAAAGAAGCTTTTCCCAATTGGTCATCAGGGTACCGAATACCTTTCTCTGCATACCGCGCTTATCGGGCAGTTTTCGCAGGTCGTTTCCTGCGCTGCCTTCGACGGCGTGTATATTTCGCCTGCTCGCATGATTTTGGCCGTCTCGATGCATGCGGCGACGACGGCCGCCCTGAGCTTCGGCATGTCGGCGATTTGGGTAACGGCCTTTTTGCCGATTCCTATGGCCACGCAAATTTTTTTCGTGGCGGTTTTTTCCTCTATCGAGAAATAATTCGCGGATTCTACGCTGTAGTTCTGCGCCTCGAGGTGCATGGCATAGATGGGCATCTGAAGCTTTTCGACGATCCCGGTCTCACTGATGCCCAGCTGCTTTTTTTCCGGTATCTTTTTTTTCTTGTAATCCACGAGAACGACGGTTTTTTCTGGCCTGCCCTGATTTGCCGCGACTCTCTCGCAGACCAAATCCGGTTTGCCGGTAAGCCTGACTTTGCAGTCTTCCATGTCGATGTTGAAATATTCGGAATCGGTATGGATGGGCACGCACGCGTCGAGGATTTCGCGGAGGCCGGCTACGGAGGTTTCGAGATTCCTGATGAGTGAGGGCCGCATCGATTCGAGCATGAGCGCCGGGAACGGACCGTTTTTAAGCTCGAAATCGCGTATCGCTTCATCAAGGCACGCGGAGACGTTTTCTTCCGGGGGACGGGCGGTTTCCCCCGCCTCGGCGGCATTCACGACGCTGAGGGATTTTTCCGCGAGCGCGCCGAAGAGCCTTGCGAGCGCATCGTGATAAACCGAGCCTATCATCGGCGCGTCGATGAATGACAGGCCGCTGACGATGGGTTTGAGCATGAATGATGACGAGAATACTCTTTTGAACGGGCAGGCGAGATAGGCTTCGATGCTGGAATCGCTCAGGCGCAGGAGCCCGTCGTCGCTTTGGGCTTCCAGTATGCCGTCGCGAACCGTCTCGGGAAGGTGTGCCGGATGTTCCTTGCCTGCGCTCGAGAAGTCCATGCCTGGTTTTCTGCAGGCCGACCGCATCGCAGCCAGCGCGGATTTTTTTTGGAGCGGGAAAACCTGCAGTCTCCCCGTATGCGGGAATCCCGGGTTCCCGTCGAAGTTCGGCAGCCAATCCACGGAGCTGTAATCCCAAGAAAGGTCCTTGGGCGAAAAGGCTTCTAAAATAGGATGCGGCGGCCGTACCCCTTCGGGGCCCTGTTCGGCAAAGCTGATCAGCACGGTTTCTCCCGAAGATGAAAGCAGTCGCAGCAATCCGGCGGAAATATCGGTGTCAAAAACGGAAGCCAGCTCGCGTTCGTTGTCTCGAAGGAAACGTAAAGGCCGCGACAGGGCGACCGCCGCGTTTTCCGAGGCGTTCAGCACGAAATGAAGCGCAGGACAGGAAGCGGCCGCGACGGGGAATTTGTATACGGGGATTCCCTCGGCCGTGGAGACGGGCAGATACCGGGTCTCCTCGAGCTGCTCGTAAAAAAGCTCGGCGGCTTTTTCTATTCTCGATACTCCCACCGTTTCGGCGGCGTCGTGAAGCTCGTCGAGCAGGATGATGCAGCGGGCAATCTCGTCATCCTGCCTTTTAGTTAATAATTTTTCATTAAGGCATGTCTTTCTGAAGGAGTCGAATGCCTGGCGGACTTTCATGAACGAGGAGGCCTCCGCCAGGGCCTTAGCCCCGTTTTTAATGCGGCGGTAAAGCTCGACGACGGATTTGGGCGTTGACCGATCCATCGAACGTTCCCATATGTCCCCCGGCGCTCCGGGGATAGGAGCGATTACGTGCTTTCGCAACCCTGTTTCCACGAGTGCGCGCGCGCTTGCCTCGTCGGCGAAGGTCCTGGATTTATCGAGCACGAGTTTCTGTATGGAGTCGAAGGAACAGTTGGTGGAGGCAACGTCGAGCAAATCGCGAACCAGCTTCCCGCCCGAGCTTGCGCTGAGCGGATCGGCTTCCCGAATGTTCAGCGGAACGCCCGCGATTTTCGCCTCGCGCGCCAGGATGGGGATCATCGACTGCGGCGAGGCCGCGGTTATCGTAATATCCGCGGGATCCGTTCCATCGAGCACGGCCTTCCTGATTCGCACCAATACGGCCCGGATTTCCTGAAGGGTGGTGGAGAACTTGGCCGCCCGGACAGGCGCTTGGTTTTCCTTGTCGCAGGTGAAAATCTTCGTTCCCGGAATCTCGGCTATGGCGGCGGAGTATTCGCTCCAGTCCTCGGTGAGATCGGGATAGAAAAGGATGTAGTTATCCGTGACGGCTGATGCGCGCCTCTCCAGCCAGCTCGCCTCGTAAAGATTGTGCGCGCGAAGGAACTCGGCATACAGGCTTCTAACGACGTTCCATTCGTCCACGAGCGCCGTTCCGGTTTTCGGAAGCGAATGAAGGGCCGGAAGCGCGGAGGCGATATGCCTCGTAAATCCTAGCGAAAATTCGTGCCTGCCTTCCGGGATGATATGCCTCAGAAACGGGGTGGCTTGATTGCGGGTAAGAATGTCCCGCGCGAATATCGTCCGGAGGACGCGGGAAGAGGGCCTTTCGGTCCGCTCCCCCTCGAAAACCGCCCGCTTAAAGGCGTCCCAGCTGATGAAGCGGTTCAGCTGGAGCGCCTTTTTTTTGCCCAGGGAGAGCGTTCTCGCCAGCCATGAGGCGGCCGCTATCTCGCTATGGAAAACAAAGATGCTCGTCCGGTTTTCAAGCTCCCCGATTATTTCCCGTTCTATGGTTTTTGTCATCCCCGCTCAGGTTTCCCTCGTGTACGCTTTTTTAATTGTCGCGATATACATTCGATGGTAGTCGTCGTCGTAATTCTCATTGACGGTCGCGTCTATGACGCAGGTGGGGTCGAGATCCTGTTTGTAAGCGGATTCGCAGAGCAGCACGAAATTCGCCTCGGCGAAGGTTACCGTCTCGCCGTTCAGCGCCTCGGGATGCAGCCCCGTCAATTTTGCCTTGTCATTGTCGCGGCCGGAAACCGAGCCGCAGGTAAGGAGAGCCTGTTTATAGCTGGAGGGGAAAAATGAAAGCGTAAAGCAGGCATTGCTTTCCATGAAGCCGAACGTATGCCGGGTCTTGCGCACGAAGATGAAGGCCACTTCGCGGTTCCAGAGATAGCCGAAGCCTCCCCAGCTCGCCGTCATCGTGTTCCATTTCTCCGCGGGGCCGGCGGTAATAAGCATCCAGTCCTGCGAAACGAGGGAGAAGGGGTTGAAAGCCGCCTTTTTCAGGCTGATTTCCCGTAAAATTCTTTCCATCAATCCGCTCCTTTCATACCGGATGGCAACCAAGCCGCGCAGGCCTCCTGGAAAAGGTTCAATTTCCATCCTGAGGTCTCGGCCATTTTATGCAAAGGATCGTAAATATTTTTTATGGCCAAGGCCAGCCCGGCCTCCGCTGCTGTCATGGCTTTTTCACCCAGCAACGCCGGCCGTATGACGGAAAGGCAGGAGGCCAAGCCAAGCCCGAATTCGAATCGTTCCTTGTTGAACCATGTCTGCCCCTGCCAGGTGTTCACGCCCAGCATGCTGCGCGCATCTTCGTCGGTAAGTATTGCCTGGATGAGGGTCGCGGGATTCCTTGCGGACAAGGCGAGGAAAGGGCTCGCTACGATGGCGAAGCTCAATGACGAGGCGGCGGACTCCATTGTCATGCCGGCGGCCGTCATGGCCTCGGTTAATTTTCTGTCAAGGCCGTATTCCCGGAGCAGGTCCGCGGCCGTCGCGGTAGGCGAGGCTCCCTGCGCGGGAGTCGCGGCCCCTGCAGGCGGCATGGCGGATCGAACCGCTTCGAGCATGACGCAAATCCGGATAGCGCCGGCGAGCGTAGCTTGCTGTTCCATAGTGGGCAATATTTTTTTCTGGGCGTAAAAAGCGGTCAGGAAGCCTGCGATCGCCTCGAGAGCCCCCGCTATTTTTTTGGCGTCGCCGGCGATGCGCAACGCGTCTGCTTTTTCATCGGCCGGGAGCGCCAGTCCGCTTTGGTCGAGTAGCGTCAGTATCGCCTTCCCGATATCGGCGGCAGTTGCGCCTGCGGTTTTTGCCGGGGCGCAGGAATCGAATGCTCCCGCGAAGATAGGCGTCCAGGCCGCGTAGAGGTCCTCGTGCTCGATGTCCTGCATGGCCGCGTTCATGTCCGGAACGCCTGCGCCGCTGAGTCTTGAGAACAGCTTCGTATATGCCCTTCCGGGAGTGTCGTCCACTTCGCGGAAGTTAAGGAATACTTGCGCCTCGAAGCCGTTGAGGCACAGGTACATGCCGCTTGAATGGATGCCGTCGGAGCGGCGCAGATACCAGAGACGCGTCTTTTGCGCCTGCATCACGAGGAATTTTGCGCTGCCGTGGGAAAGGCCCAGCGCTTTCCCGATGGTGGTTTCCACGAGAGAGCGGCAGCCGTCGGGAAGCTTTTCAGCCCAGGGGCACGAATGGTGGATGGTGCCCGAGCTCCGTTCCCATGCGTTGTTGAACAGGACGAGCGCCCGTTCGTCCCCGTGGCCGTTGGAAAACGCGTATATGTTCTCGTCTACCGTCCCGTCCTGGCGGAACACGTTGTAGAGGGCGAAATGCTCGACGCCGGAGAACAGGTAGCGCCTCTTGAGTAAAGGAAATATCTCATTTTCGTGACGATAGACGAGGTTCTGGTCCGGGCTTTCGTCCTTGTAGGCGCGGCGGTATTCCATGCCGTATTTTTCCGAAAAGCCTTCCACCTGACCGTGCCCGAACATGGGCAACCCCGGAAGCGTAGCCATCAGCGTGCAGACGCCGATGTAATGGTCGTCCTTGCCGAATTGGGAAGCGGCGGTCTCCTCATCCGGGTTGTTCATGAAATTGACGAAGCGCTTGAGTATGTCCTTGTCGAATTCCTGCGTGTTCTTTATGGTGTCGCGGTACTTCTTGTTTTCTTTCTGGCGCAGCATGTTCATGAAGGCCGAATTATAGACTCGGTGCATGCCCAGGGTTCGCACGAAATAGCCTTCCATCATCCAGAACGCCTCGGCGAGAAGCAGCGTGTCCGGCGTTTCCGTCGCGCAGGTATCCACGACCTCGCGCCAGAATTCCTCGGGCATTCGCCTGTCAAACTCGTCCCGCGGCATCGCGTATTCGCCCCTGCTCGCTATGTCCCCTCCATGCCCCGGTTCGGGATACCACAGGCGCCTGAAGTGCCGCTTGGCCATGATCATGGCGGCGTCGAAGCGGATTATCGAGAAGTTCCTGGCTACGTGGAGGATTCGCTCGATGACGGCGGCGCGCGCCTCGGGTTTCAGGAAATCTATCTGGGCCGTATCGTTCCAGGGCATGCTCGTGCCGTCGTTTCCGTGATAAATATATCGCGTTTCGCCGGTCGCAAAGTCTACGCGCTTGAATACCACTGCCGCGTCGCGCTTGTCGTAATAATGATCCTCGAGCCAGATCCCGATTCCGGGGTCCCTCGACAGGTTCTCGCCCGAGAAGGAGTATCCGGGGAAGGGCGCGCTCCCGCGCTGTATGAAGAGGTCAGGCCGCTGCCGCACCCAGGCCGAATCTATGCCGGTGTGGTTGGGGACCATGTCGGCCGCCAGCCGTATGCCGCGGATCCCGGCGCGGCGGCGCAGGTTCTCCAGCGCGCCCCAGCCTCCGAGCTCGCCCGCTATCTCGTAGTCGAACAGCGCGTAGGCGCTGGCCGCTGCCTCGGGGTTGCCGCACAATTCCTTGATGCGCCGGCTGGCGTCGCTGCGTTCCCATAAGCCTATCAGCCAGAGCGCGTTGAAGCCGCGGGACGCCAGCATGTCCAGTTCCCCGTCGGGTACGGCATCCAGCGTGCGAATGTCGCGTTTGTAATTTTTTGATAACTGATCGAGCCAGACGAGGACGCTTTTGGCCATCATGACGACGCGCGGCATCCAGTCCTTGTCCATGGTGAAGCGCTCGTACTCATGCTCCGCCTTCTCGAACGACAGGACTTGGGAAGGCCCGGGGCCGGGCGGAAACCAAGGTTTCTCCTCCTCGGCGAGCATATCAACGCCTCCCAGGAGCTTGTCCAGGAAAGCGCCGATCAGCAATCCCCATCGGGTCCGTACGAACGCCAGCTGTCCGGAAAGCGAATCAGGCGAGCTTCGCATGGGAGCCCGGAGAATCTGCGCCAAGTCTTCGTTGCCCGGGCCGAATCCCGGCTGTTTCTTGAAGGACGATTCAAGGGCCGCCAGCGCCCTGTCCACGGGGAACTTGTTCCGAAGGCCGCTGTCGTCAAAAAGAAACCGGTACGGCGAAAAGGCCGGATTCTCGTTGGCGAGCCTTACGAGAAATAATTCTTCCAAGGCGATCTGCGCATTGGAAATATTGTTCGTGGATGCCCTCAGCCAGGATTCCGCGTCGATCTTCCCGTCGAATACGTCCTTGGGAGGGAACTGGTCGAGAAAACCTATCAGCAAGGCGTGGGTCTGCGTATCGCCGATCGTGTTCTTTATTTCATCGAGTGCCATGCCAAAGGCCTGCGCATTAATTTTTTCCCGGTAATAATTGCAGACCACGTGGGAAATTTCATGAAGAATCGCCATGGCGTTAAGCGCGCCGGCCTTGAGCGGAGGAAGACCTTGCCTGAGATCATTCAGTTTTGCGGCCAATTGCCTCGCCGCGAAAAAGTCGGGGAAAATAACCGACCCCGAGCTCGTGAACGGCGCCGCGTGCAAGCCAAACCTGATGCGGGCGAGCCTGGAGACCGGGAAGGACTTTTCGGCGTCCTCAGGCAGCGAGGAGCCGGCCAGCGCGTTTGTCAATCCGGGGAGCTGAATGGATAGGGACGGTTGCTGTTTTTGCGTCATGGCCTATTCTCCTGTTTCAATAATACTCTAGTGCGACGATGTTGTCACGGTGCGCCGCTTTATTTATGCAGCGCTGGAAACAGCAGGGACAGCAGCCAGGCAAGGCCGTATAATGTCGGCAGATGCACCAGATAGATGGTCAAAGAATGTTTCCCTGCGAAGGCGAGTTGCCTCAAGGGGAATATCAGAGGCTTGCGCTTGTTTTGCGCGGTTTTTCGAGTAAGCTCGGAAAACGCCCGCGAAGTGGCCGGAAATACGGCGATGCCGAAAAAAAACCAAGCTGCCCACGGCAAGAGCGGAAGGTAATCCGCAGGAAACAGATTGGTCGGCCTGAATCCAAGCCAAGCGAGCCAAGGCCGCTCGAAGCTGTACTTTCCGAGGAAAAGGCCTGCGGCCAGTATGCCTGCGGCTGTGAGCGCGGCGAGCCAGGGGCGATTTCGGAGAGGCCACGCCGCGAGGTAGCAGACGCTTATCAGGTGGATCACCCCGAAGAATACGAAGCCTGTCGCACCGAACGCAAAAAAAGTTATTATCGAAATGGCAAGGGCGATGGCCCCCAATTTCAAGGATCGTCTCGCCATGTCCGGATAGCGCGCCGGCGTTCGTTCCCGTGCGGATTGGGCGGCGTAGCTCCAGCCGGCAAGCAGCACGAAACCGGCGGCCGTAACGCGTGCGAACCACCACCAGAACCCGGACCAGAGATCCAGCGCTGAAAATTTGAAGGTAACCGCCATATACAGGCTATGGAACGCCACCATGCACAGGATCAAGATACCGCGGACAATATCGATAGCCTCTACCCTTTGCGTTGAGCTCATCGGGGGTATTCCTTGCCGGTTCGGCCGAGATCCGGAATCGCTATGGTAAACTTGGTTCCCTCGCCGGCATCGGAGCTGAAAGAAATCCTTCCGCCCAGATACCGTTCGCAGAGCATTTTCATGCTGTAGGTGCCATAGCCCCGTCCCCGTCCTTTCGTGGTATAGGAGCGCTGGAAAATCCTCAAACGGGATTCGGCGCTGAGGATGGCTGCGTTCCAGACCCATATGCCGATTCCCTCAGGCTCGGGCTCGAAGCCGATTCGCACGATCTCGCCGCGACCGGAAGCCTCCAGGGCATTTTTTATCATGTTTATGACGATGCGCCGGAGCAGGACGGGATCGGTCCGTATCGAAAGCTCACCCGATATTTCTTCTTTTAAAACCGAAATATCCTTACCGTAAAGAGAGTAGGAGAAGAGCTTTATGATATCGTCCACGAGAGCGCTTATGCGTACAAGCGAGAGCTGCGGAGAAAGTTCTCCCGCCTCCGCTTCCTGAAGCGCCTTGTGCGATTGGATTTCTTCGACGAGCTGTTCGGTCGCGGCATCCACCAGGTCGAGGTAGTCCTTGTGCGGATCTTCGTCCTGAATGTCCATGAGGCTTATGATCGAGCGTATGCCGTTGATGGTATTTCCGATATCATGATAAAAAATTCTTTCCATCATTTCATGGCGTTTTTTCTGGGACTCGTCCTGCGCGGTAAGGATGACGAATTGTTCGCCTTGCACCAGGAGACTCTTGCTCCATACCAGCAGGTCGAACGCCTCATAGCGGAAGCGTTCGCCCCGCTGGATTACCCATTCCTCGATGTCTTCTTCCTTGCGCAGGGCCTCAAGAAACGCTTTCGGAGCTCCGCAAAATCGGCAGAGGCTGGCTCCTCCGCACCCGACAGGATTTTCTGACGAGTGGATGCAGCCAAAGGCTTCGCCCGGGCGAAGCCCGATGCCGGAAGCGCCTCCCAGCATCTCAACGACCTTTTTATTCTCCCACACGATTTGGCGGGAACTATTGAGGACGAAAACAAGCAGGGGCATATCCTCGAAAATCGCCACCGAGGGATTTTCCAAGAATAATTTTTTCTGCCGGGCTATTTCTTCGGGCAATTCCCTGAAATTCAGATTTCGCTCCGCCATGCTTTCCCGACTTGTATCTGCGCTCATCGTACCATCCTGTGTAGCCTGATTCTGGTGCCACTACTTGACATTATATGCATATTTCGTCAATTTACCTATAGTACCATTTAAAATTCCAAGTGGGTCTACGTTAAACCAGTTCGGTAAAAATCACAAGCGAGCAAGGCTTTTTAACTGAACGCATAGGGAGGTTTTTGGTGTCCATCGCGGTAGAGCATGATAAACGAAAACAGGAAATACTTGAAAAGGCACTCGACGTTTTCGTGGAGGAAGGATACACCGATACCACGTTCCAGAAAATTTCCGACAGGTGCGGAATCACCCGCACGATACTCTATCTTTACTTCAAGAACAAGCGGGATATTTTCATATTCAGCTTGAAGCGTTTTACCGAGCTCCTGGAAGACGAGATTCGGGTTGTAGAGACCGACTCTTCCCTCGACACCCCGGCCAAGCTCCACGCGCTGGCGGATATCGTCGTAAGCCATTGCGCAAAACATGCCAGGTTGCTATCCGTCATCAGCGACTACCTGTCGCACCTTCGCCGTACGGGGGTCGATCCCTACGAACGGGTCCGCCGCCGGACCATTCGCATGCGGCACATCATTTCCGGCATCGTCATCGCAGGCCAGAAAAACGGAGAGCTTGCCAAGGTTCCCGTGCGCAATGTCGCGGATCTTTTCTATACTGTCGTCGAAGCGGCATTTTTTCGCATCGCCGTATTGAACAGGATCGAATCGGGCGATCTTGCCGACACCATCCACCTGCTTATAGACCGCCTTCGCGTCTCGGCCGATTGATTTATCTTTTCGAGAGGAACCCATGCTTAGAAAACCTTCCTGGCTTAAAGTAGGCCTTCCGCAAGGCGCCCGCTGGAAAACCATGAGCCGGCTATTGGCTAAAAACGGCCTTCATACCGTATGCGACGAAGCCGCTTGCCCCAACAAGGCCGAGTGCTGGGCTTGTGGAACGGCCACCTTTATGGTTCTTGGGGATGTCTGCACGCGCGGTTGCCGTTTTTGCGCCGTGGCTACCGGCAAGGACGGGCGCCCCGTCAACGAGGCCGAACCCGAGCAGCTTGCCCAAGCCGTCAAGGAACTAGGGCTCAAATACGCCGTCATCACCAGCGTTGACCGGGACGATCTGCAGGATCGCGGTGCAGGACATTTCGCGCGATGCGTCAACGCGGTCAAAGCGCTCAATCCCGGCGTGAAGGTAGAAGTGCTAATCCCGGATTTTCGCGATGTCGAGCTGGATACGCTCCTCGCCTCGGCTCCGGACGTGCTCGGGCATAATGTGGAAACCGTGCGACGCCTTCAAAATGTGCGCGATGCGCGCGCGACCTTCGACATTTCCCTGCAGACATTGGCCCAGGCCAAGCAAAAATCAGGCGTAACCACCAAGTCCAGCTTGCTGATCGGGCTCGGCGAAACCTGCGAGGAGCTTTCCTCCGCGATGGATGAATTACGTCTGGCAGGTTGTGATATTCTTGTCATGGGACAATACCTGCAACCCACGAAATTGCAGCTGGAAGTTCAGGAATACGTAAGCCCCGAACGTTTCTCGGAATATGCGGCACTTGCGCGGTCCAAAGGTTTTTCTTTCGTGGTTTCAAGCCCTCTTGCCCGCACGAGCTATCATGCGGCTGAAAGTTTTGCGGGGACGGACCCCAAGGCGGCACTATGACCGGAAACTATATCGGTAAGGCCAAAGGCGGCAAGCTCCTGCGCTTAACCCTGAATTGGCACGGTGATACCGTGGAATCCATGCAGATCCGCGGCGATTTTTTCGCGCATCCAGAAGAAGGTTTCGATAAACTGGAATCGGCCTTGCGCGGGATTCCCCTCACGGAAGCACGAAATCTCTATGAGCGGGCACTCGTCGCCTACGGCGTTACCGTCTACGGTCTCCTTCCTGAAGATCTGGAAGACGCGATACGCGAGATTCTATTAAAATCCAGGGGAGATCAGGCATGAAATTCAGGTATCTTGAAACTTCCTTCCATAAAGCATCGTGGAATATGGGGCTGGACGTAGCCATTCTAGAGGCGGTAGCCGCGGAAACCCAGCTTCCTACGCTCCGATTTTATGCCTGGGCTCCCCGTGCGGTATCACTCGGTTATTTTCAGGGCTTGAACGACGAAGTGGACCTGCTGGCCTGCGAGCAGCGAGGCGTTGACGTCGTCCGTCGCGTAACGGGCGGGGGAGCGGTCTTTCATGCCCAGGAGCTGACATACAGCATTGTTATGCCGGAGAATCATGAGCTTGCTTCGGGAGATATTCTGGCTAGTTATCGGACCATCTGCGGCGGTGTTATCGCGGGACTGGCAAAACTCGGAATCACTGCCCAGTTCGCCCCGATCAATGATGTGGTGGCGGAAGGCAAGAAGCTGTCGGGCAATGCGCAGACTCGCAAGCATGGCTGCCTTTTGCAGCATGGAACCATTCTGCTGGGAGTGGATGTCGACGAAATGTTTGCCCTGCTCAAGGTTCCGAACGAGAAGCTCAAGGGCAAGCTCATTCAGGATGTGAAGGCGCGCGTATCATCCGTTTCTTTAATGCTAGGTCGCGAATTCAGCTATGAGGATGCGATTCCGGCGTTCAAGACTGGATTTGCCGAGGCTATGGGCTTGTCCCTCATTCCCGAGAGTCCATCTCAAACCGAATTATCGCGCGCAGACGCATTGGCGGAAGAAAAGTTCGGTAATCCTGCCTGGACGAAGCGCCGCCTGTAGCGTCAGGATGGCTTCTCCGGTTTTCAATCTTTCAGTGGATGTATTTTCGCGCTTGCGAGGCGTGTGTCCGAAGTGAACTGCGCAACAACCTGTGCCTCAAAAAGAGCTTCAAGGTTGGTGCGGTAATTCGTTATCCTGAATATATATCCCAGCGTAGCCTCCGGTGTGCCGCCTTTTCGTACGCGGGTAAGTCCGGCATTGTACATAGCCAGCGCGCTGATATCGTTTTTTCCCTGCTCCAGGCAAAAAGAAAGATGGGACAGGCCTAGGCGGATGTTTGTTTCCGGGTTGTAGAATTCTTCGGTTTTCAGCTTGGGGAACGATTTTGAATTCAACTGGAAAATACCCCTGTCTATGGAATCTTTATTTCGATTGATGGCCTTGGGATTATATTTGCTTTCTTCGTGGGCAAGGGCGAAGGCCAAGCCCGGCGTCACATTTTTATTCTGCGCCTCGGCTAAAATAATTTCGCTGATTTCGCGCGATCCGGTTAAAGCCCCAAAAAAATCCAAGGTTGCCGCTCTGGTCTGATCGTCCGCGTAAAATGAGCTTATATGATCCACGCTTCGCAGCGCCTTCAGCGCTCCGGGGAATTCTTCTGCGGACAAGCTGCTCAATTGCTGAAAGCTGAGGGGAATATAGAGTGCTTCGTTATTGTTTCTGGAACAGGCAAATAGCGTAGAAGCAAGAAGTAAGCCTATAAACAAGCGATAAACAACGGAAGAATACTCTCGTTTTGGTACGGTATGCGTGAAAATAATGCGCCCCCATGAAAATGCTGTAATGTATCGCAAGTTACGGGGGCATTGTACTGATATTTTCCTGAACGTCAAGATGGCTGGAAGAGCCTTTTTTTAATCCATTTTCGCGCTTTTTAGTTTTGGAAAGGCTTTTTGCATGCTTTGAGCGAGCTTAAATCTATCAAAAGGCTTTTCCAGAACACCGGCAAGAGGTCTTCCTTCGAATTTTTCCTGAATACTGATGTCATTCAAGCCAGTCGAGATCATGACCGGGATTTCCGGATAGAGGGAACGGATTTCGCAATAGGTATCAAAACCATCTTTCCCCGGCATGTTCAGGTCTATTACCGCTGCATCCACCTGGCCATCGACTTCCTTGAGGCGCTTTATTCCTTCATTGCATGAAATTGCGTCGATGGTGGAAAAGCCAAGGCTCTGCAACATGAGCACGGTTGTTTTCTTTACAGTTTCTTCATCGTCTATCACGAGAATCTTGCCATGTAGCGCGGGTAGTGAGTTGCTTTCTGTCGATGATTCCGTTTCAGCAGCCGCGGACTCGGAATCTACGAGCGGGAAGAGCACATCGAAGGACGATCCGCTTCCAGGGGTGCTGTTTACGAGTATGCAGCCTTGATGAGACTTGATAATACCGGCTATGGCGGCAAGTCCGAGGCCCCGGCCGGTTTTTTTTGTCGTAAAGAACGGATCAAAAATTCTGTCCAGGGTGCGTGGTTCAATGCCACTGCCGGAGTCTTTTACCTCGATAACCGCATAGCGACCGGGCGGCACGTCGGCGCCAGCCCTCGCAGTGGCCAGGACTTCCGCCCCATAGTTTTTGGAAAGTACCTGGATCAAGATCGATTTCCCGGTGTTACCCGAAGCTTCGGCGGCGTTCAAGGCTAGATTCATTACGATCTGCCGTATCTGTATTGGATCCGCCTTGATTTTAATGACGGCGTCAGGAAGCGAAAAACTTGCGGGCGTTCGATTGGGCAGCGTTGCTTCTATAACGGGCTTCATGTCGCCCAGGAGTTTAACCAAGTCGATATCCACCATATTAAGAGCGCTTCTTCCCGAGAAATCGAGCATTCTTCGAGCCAGTTCCCCTGCCTGTTTTGCGGTATTGATCGCTTCCCGCAAACCCTTTACCACCGAAGGATTGTCTTCCAAGGACATGATGGCTATTTCCAGGGAACCGATGATGCCCGTCAGTAGATTGTTGAAGTCGTGGGCAACCCCACCGGCCATGAGGGCCAAGCTCTCGTAATTTTGTGTTTTTACCATCCGGGCTTCAAGCCGTCTTCGTTCTTCTTCCAGATGCGCCCGTTCTTCCATATCTTTAACGAGTTGGCTATTTGCCGAAAGCAGACTCTCGTTGGATTTGTAAAGATCCGCATTCACTGCGGTTAGTTGGGCTGTTTTTTTTCTGACTACGATCCTGAGTTGGAAAATCCAGATGCTGCCCATCAAGGCCGCCAGCAATAATGCCCCCAGGGTGATATAAAGGGGTAAAGCCCATTTTTCTAAAAATCCAACCTCGGTAACATATGTAATGCCCAGCCATTTTTTATAGATGCTGGAAAGAACGCCCTTTTCCTTGGCGCTGGTAAGGCCTTTCTGCAAAATCGATGCCAGCATCAAGTTGCCTCGCGCAACCGCTATGCAATCTTTTCCCGTATAGAGCGGATCCGCAACTTTTTTTATCCGTTGCGATAGATTCCCGTCAAACATATAATATAGAACGATTTGTTCATCCCCGATCAGCGCGTCCGCCTCCCCGTTGGCGACGAGATTCAGCGCGGACGGAAAATCATTCGTATAAATCCACTCTACCTGAATCTTTTTGGCCGCGAGGTACTCGATGGCATAATCGCCCCGCTGCACGGCGATATGCTTTCCCTGAAGATTTTCTATCTCCAGGATGTCGGTGCGTTCCGTCTTGACGAAAATGGAAGCGGGTACCGAGAATACTTCGTCGGTAAAATCGAACCGCTGTTTGCGCTCTTCGCTTTCGAATATTCCGGTGATTGCGTCTGCCGTTCCGATCAGGACCGCCTGTTGCGCCGCGGAAAACGGCATGGGTTTAAAGACGGGGGTAAAGCCGTACTCGGTGCCTATCCAGCGAATGAGCTCGATGGCCATTCCTGAATATTCGCCCCGCTTGGGGTGCACGAATTCAAAAGGAGGGTAGGATGTTTGCCCAACGAAAACTATTTCCGGTTTGCTAGCCAGCCAGGCTTTCTCCGCTTCGCTGAGTTTCTCCTGGGAAATCAACGAGCCTATGCAGAGCAATGTCAGAAAAGCCAGAAAGGAACACTTTAATTTCATAAGGCAGATTATAAAACAGTTTTTAAAAAAATGCCAATTAAATAGGCGCTGTCCGCTTTGCCGGATTGACGAACGCGCTGCCAGCGGGCAATAATCGCAACGGAGAACTACTGCAATGATGGAAAAGCTTTCACAGAAATTCAGCGATATTTTTCGTACAATCGGCGGAAAATCCTCAATTTCGGATAAAAACATAGAAGAAGCCGTTGAACAGATCAAGATGGCCTTGCTCGAGGCGGACGTCAATCTGCGCGTCGTTCGCCGCTTCGTAAATGCTACGATAGAAGAGGCCAAGGGCGACAAGGTTCTGCGCTCGGTAACCCCCGGGCAGCAGTTCATAAAAATCGTGCACGACCGCATGGTTTCGCTCCTCGGCGATACCAGGCAGGATCTGGTCTTGAAAAACCCCGATTCCATGAGCGTTATACTGCTTGTGGGCCTGCAGGGCTCGGGCAAGACGACGACCGCGGCGAAACTTGGTCTCCATCTAAAAAATAAAGGGCGCCGGGTTCTGCTGGTCGCCTGCGATCTCGTCCGGCCTGCGGCTATAGAGCAGTTGGCGGTGTTGGCAGCCCAAATTGGCGTTGCGATACATCGTGAGGCGGGAAGCGATACCCTCGCCATCGCGAAGAATGCCCTGGCGCTAGCAAAAAAAGAGCTCTACGATACCGTTATCGTCGATACTACGGGACGTATGCAGATAGACGAGCCCATGATGCACGAGCTCGAACGCATGCGCGATTTGGTAAAGCCCGATGAAACCTTGCTCGTGGCAGATTCCATGACCGGTCAGAGCGCGGTGGAAATCGCCAAGGTCTTTAACGAGCGAATCGGAATTTCCGGCGTTATTCTGTCAAAATTCGACTCCGATACCCGTGGCGGCGCGGCACTGTCCCTCAAGGCGATTACCGACAAGCCAATCAAGTTCATCGGTGTTTCCGAAAAGCCCGAAGGGCTTGAGCCGTTTCATCCCGAGCGCATCGCCAGCCGAATCCTCGGCATGGGCGACGTGGTATCCTTGGTCGAGAAGGCGCAAGCCACGATCGACGAGAAGGAGGCTCAGGAGCTCGAGCAAAAGCTGGTTAACGAGTCCTTTACCTTGCAGGATTATCTCGACCAGATACGGCGCGTCAAAAAAATGGGCTCGCTTAAAAATCTTATGGAGATGATGCCGGGTTTGGCCGGACAGATCAATGAAGACCAGCTCAATGAGGCGGATATGAAACGCGAGGAAGCCATCATCCTGTCCATGACCAAAAAAGAACGGGATAATTATTTGATAATCGGTCCGACGCGACGTTCCCGGATCGCACGCGGGTCCGGTACTTCCGCCGGAGAAGTGGGGCGTCTCATAAAAAAATTCGAGAAATCCCGCCTCATGATGAGGAAGGCCGTAAAGAACAAGAAGATGACTGAAAAAATGATGGGCGGGAAGGCGTAGAAACCCCGATAGCACCTTTACACACGTATTGGTTTTTCGGTATACTCACGACGCTTTAGGTTCCCTGTGCGTATTTTGGAATCTACTCTTTACCAACACTGTTCAAGAAATGGAGACGTAACGATATGTCCAGACAATGTGATATTTGCGGCAAGGGAACCATATTTGGAAACACCGTAAGCCACGCTAAAAACAGGGTTCGCAGAACCTGGCGCCCCAATCTTGTCGGTTTAAGGACAATGATCGGCGGAACCGTAATTTCCATTAAGATTTGTACCCGCTGCCTGAAGGCCAATAAAGTCGTCAAGCACGTATAAAGAAAGCCCATATACGCTTGGAGAGTCTCGGGAAGCCGGAATGGTTCGAGACTTTTCCCTGCGGTTTGAGTTTGCTTAGATCCTTTGATAATTCAATGTCTCTACAAAACACCGTCTTTTTAGACGGTTTTTTGTATTTGTTCCAATTTTCGGTTGCGAAACCATAGCAGGATGTCGGCGCTTACCATCGCCGCATTGACGATGTAAAGAAATATGACATTATCGTAATGGTATATGAGTTTATTCAGGATGCCCGCTATATAGCCAATCACGATCACGAATAGAAAGAAAACGCTTTTGCCTGCGTTCTTTCTGGATTTGTATGATTTTTGCAGAGAGAAAGGCCATGCCGCCCCGAAGCAGAGAAGCATTATTATTTCAAATGGGCTCATGGAAAGCTAGCGCTTGAGTATCGACAATACCCGCTCGAGAACCTTTTTTCGGTCGAGGGGCTTAACGATATAGCTTTTTGCGCCAAGAAGCAGTGATTTCTTGACGATATCTTCTTTACCAAGGGCGCTTACCATAATGATGCAGGCGTTTTTATCGTACTCGAGTATTTTTTCGAGCGCGGTTACGCCATCCATCTGGGGCATCGTTATATCCATGGTTACCAGGTCGATTCCCGGGGATAGTTCTTTGTATTTTTCCAAGCCCTGCAGGCCGTCCGACGCGGTGGCTATAACTTCAAAACCTTCCGATGTCAGGATCTGGCCGAGCTGCTTCGCGATGAACATGGAATCGTCGACAATCATGACGCGGTAGGGAGTTCCCTCTGGTTTTAGCCCTTCAGGCTTTTTGTCGTTCAGATTGGGCATATCGGTTTTAGCGATCATGGTTTCGTACGCTCCTTGCTAATCGAGCAATGAAAATGCTCAAAAGCGGAAATGCTCTTATCAAATTACTTCTAAATTTATAGTGCATGAACAAGAAATCCGCAAGGGGTAAGTTTTGCTTTTGACGATTTGGGTGCAGGACAATCCTGGTTTGTGCGGTGGACTGCCTTTAAAACGTTCTTTCTTTATAATAAGGGTCTTTTACGAACGATGCCACTTGACGATGCCAAGTACCCCGTGCATAATCAGCTAAAGCCCTTTTAATGGCAGTTCGTATTCGGCGTATTGCCGGTTTAGTAAGGAGACCAACGGTGCCCTGCGGAAGAAAACGTAAGCTCAAGAAGATAGCAACGCACAAGCGGAAGAAAAAGAAGAGAAAGAATCGACATAAGACCCGCAAATAATGTGCGCTATCACATGGAAAACGGCCATTCTTCGGAATTTGGCCGTTTTTTTTTGTGATGGCTACCAAGCCATAGTGTTTGAATTGACCTTCTATAGTGTTATTATCCCGTTTTTAATAATTAACGCGGTTTCGTCCGCTGTTTTTGCCCCTATAGAGCGCAGCATCTGCATTTCGGATAGTCTTATCCAAATCCGTATGAGTTATATCGTGCATCGCAACTCCAAAGGTCATTGTGGCCTGGAGATTCTTGCCGTTCCAGGGAACCCGCAACGTTTCGATGCCTTGTCTGAGCTTTTCCGCAACGGTCAGTGCTCCTTCAATGAATGTGTCGGGCAGTAAGATCAAAAATTCCTCTCCGCCCCAGCGAGCGAGTCGATCGACATCGCGAAGCGACGTTTTAAGTCTCCCCCCGATTGCGATCAGAAAGGCGTCTCCCGCTTCATGGCCATATTTATCGTTGATATCCTTGAAAAAATCGATGTCGCAAATAATCACCGCGAATGCGGTATGGTTCCTGTTCATGCGAATCCGTTCTTCTTCCATCCATATGAGCATTGCCCGCCTGTTGTGCAGATTGGTCAAGGTGTCCGTATTGGAAAGCTCCTCGAATTTTCTCATGAGGTCTTCCATTATTCTTGCCTTGGCGTTCAGCGTTTTTGCGTCTTCCTCGGCGCGCTGCTGAAACAAGACGAGTATGAGCACCGTAATCAGGTAGACCGCTACGACCGATAGCGCATTGAAGAAAACAAGCCATTGGCCGGGAAACTCCTTGATCAGCAAGTTTGATTCGTCGACGCGATATTGTATATAGCAGAAGCTTGCAAGGTTGGCCGCCATAAAAAGCAGTATCCAGAAAGGCTTTTTGATTGACCAGATAAAAAGAGGAACTACGGCCGCCAGAAGAAAATAAAAATGAACGCCGGGGGCGCGTCCCAGCAAAAATGCTGTAGAAAGAAACGCGGAAGCGGTGAAAACGGAAAAAAACAGGAGCTTTGCCGGCAGTGCGAGTCCCTTCCTGTTCAGCCACATGGATAGCAGGTAAAGCGGAATGCAAATACCGGACAGCAGTATCGGCAATAACAGAATCGTGGGGTCGGCCAGTAGATAAAGAACGATGAAGAGCATCATTGAGAATATCGCCAGGCAATTGCAGTATTGCAGAATTACCAGACGCCGCCGATCGGTTTCGTCGAGACCGGCCTTTTCATCGATGCGGGAGATTGCCGATGCGAGATTTTTAAATATGGCGTTCTTCGAATCCATCGTGTTCCTTTCGGAATCCATCCTCCCGTATAGGTGAGGATAGGTTCAACTCTAATGGCAGGCATGAGCCGTTGTCAAGTTTTGCGTGAAATATCAGGTCTTTGCATTACTATTGACTAGCTTAAAAAAAAACATCATTATTCATCTACTATGTTTTTATTTATGGTCGGAGTCGATTCACTCAATAATAACGGAACCGCGCTTGGCGGGGGCCGTGTTTTTGTATGAACTGACGTTTTGTTGGTATACGGGCGGCACCTCAGGGTGCCGCTTTTTTTTATTCCGCCGGATGCGTAGCTTTGCCGGCCGTGATTTTTGTTTTTAAGGAGTGTGGCATGTATCAGCGTTTAACGGCCGGTTACATCCGGTTTAAAAATAGCATGATAAAGTTTTTCCGGCTGTACCCGGAGCCTGAGCTTTTGGAATACCTCGCCGCGGTAATGAGGCGGCTGTGCGAAAGGAAATTATCATGTATATCGTTACGGCGGACACAAGCCGCCATATTGGGGAGCGAGTAAGCGTTCGCGGATGGCTTGCCGCAAAATACGTAAAAGGGAAAATAGCGTTCTTGCAGATGCGCGACGGCACGGGATTGATCCAGCTTGTCTGCGAGTCGGGGAAAATCAGCGAGGAGGATTTTGGGCGGCTCGCGACGCTTCCGCTGGAATCCGCAATCGAGGCGGACGGACTGGTGGTGCGGGCCGAAGGAAAAAGCCATTGCGAGATTCAGGCGGCCGTGCTTCGGCTCTTTCCTTCCGCTGGGGAGTATCCTATCGGGCGCAAGGAGCACGGCCCGGATTTTCTCATGGATCAGCGGCATCTATGGCTGCGGGCGCCCAAGCAAGCGGCCTACCTGCGAATCCGGAGCAGCCTCGAATTTGCCTGCGCGGAGTTTTTACACGGTGAAGGTTTTTTCAGGTTTGACTCTCCCCTCATAACGCCGACCGCCTGCGAGGGCACGACCGATTTGTTTACGCTGGACTATTTCGGGGAGCCCGCGTACCTGTCGCAAAGCGCGCAGCTGTACAGCGAGGCAGGCATCGCGGCACTGGGAAAGGTGTACAGCTTAGGCCCTTGCTTCCGTGCGGAAAAATCCAAGACGCGCCGGCATCTGACCGAATTTTGGGGAGTGGAGCCCGAGATGGCCTGGGTAGGCGCCGAAGAGAACATGGCGTTCCAGGAGCGTTTTATACGGGCGATTCTGGCGAAGGTAGCGAAAGAACGCGAGGCTGATCTCCTGTTTATAGGCAGGAAGCCCGAGGATTTGCTGTTTGCGGACAAGAGCTTTCCGGTGCTGGTCTACGACGAGGTTGAAAAGCTGCTGGCCCAGAGCGATTTGCCCCTGGTCTGGGGGCAGGACCTCTCGGTGGAGCAGGAGGAATGGCTGACGGGGCGCTTCGACCTGCCGTTCTTCATTTATAAATACCCGGTGCAGTGCAGGGCTTTTTACATCGAGCCCGATCCGGCGCGGCCCGAGCTGGCGTTGTCCAGTGATTGCCTGATGCATGGCGGCTTCGGCGAGATAATAACCGGCGGCCAGCGGGCATCGGATTATGAATTCCTGAAAGGCCGCATTCTTGGGCACGGGCTGAAATTGGAGGATTTCAGCTGGTACCTCGATTTGCGAAAATACGGCTCGGTAATGCATTCGGGATTCGGAATGGGTATCGAGCGGATGATGCGCTGGATATGCGGCATACACCACATACGCGAAACGATACCGTTTGCGCGCACGCTCAAGCGCTGCTCGCCGTAATACCGAACAAAACCGTCCCGTACCAAGCTGAGGCGCCCCCGGATGCATGTTCGGGTGGCGCCGCCTTTTTTGGGCCGCAAGCTTAGAGCAGCGGTATGCCGCGCCGTTCGCAGTCTTCCCGCATGCTTTTAGGCCATAGGCCTACCTGTATCTCGCCGATGTGCGCCTTGCGCAAGAAATGCATGCAGAGGCGGGACTGGCCGATGCCGCCTCCTATGCAGAGCGGCAGTTTGCCTTCCAGTAGCTGCCGGTGAAAGTAAAGGTTTTTTCGGCCTTCCTGGCCGCTTAGCGCGAGTTGGGCGCGCAATGCTTCCGGGTCTACTCGTATGCCCATGGACGACAGCTCCAGGGATCTACCGAGGGTTTCGTTCCAGAGCAGGATGTCGCCGTTCAGGCCCCGGTAGCCCGGCGACGTTTGGGTGGACCAGTCGTCGTAGTCCGGGGCGCGGCCGTCATGCGCCGCGCCGTCAGAGAGCTTGGCGCCGATGCCTATCAGGAACACGGCGCCGTATTCTTCCGCCAGTAAATCTTCGCGCTCTTTGGACGTGCGCGACGGGTAGCGGTCTAGCGCGTCTTGGGCGTGTATGAAGGTAATGGAATGGGGCAGCGATACCGGCAGGTCAGGATAGCGGTCGTGAAGGTGAAACTCCAGCCGTTTAAGCGCCGAGAATATTCGTTCCACGGTGTTTTTCAAAAAATCCAGATTCCTGTCGCTCGACTGGATGACTCGTTCCCAGTCCCATTGGTCCACATACAGCGAATGCAGCTCGTCCAGCGTTTCGTCGGCGCGTATGGCATTCATGTCGGTATACAGGCCGAATCCCGGTTTAAAGCCGTATTGGGATAACGCCAAGCGCTTCCATTTGGCCAGGGAGTGCACCACTTCAGCCTTGGCGTCTTCCAGTGCCTTTACAGGAAAAGAAACGGGACGTTCGGTTCCGTTCAGGTCGTCGTTCAAGCCGGTTCCCGCAAGGACGAATAGCGGCGCGGTAACCCGTGAGAGGTTCAGCTCGCTTGCCAGATTTATCTGGAAAAATTCTTTAATAGTACGGATGGCGTGTTCCGTTTCTTTTACCGAGAGGATGGGCTGATAGGGTTTTTGTAGGCTGGCAATCATGAAGTACTCCTTGCCGATATGCTAGATAACGGGATAGCATAGTGTCAATATGATTGCAATTATTATTAAACGATGATAAATTATCATCAAAATGGTAGATTTTACGAGAATATGGCAGGAGGAATCTTTATGGACGAAGCAGAATGCCAAATCGATGATTTAGACAGGCAAATACTGCGGATTCTTCAGCGCGATGCCCGCATTTCTTATCTGGAAATCGCGAGAAAATTCAACGTAGCGGGCGGAACGATACATGCCAGGCTTGCAAAAATGCGTGAAGAAGGCCTTATCAGCGGTTCGCGCATAACCATCGACTATGCGCGTTTAGGCTACACGGTCAGCGCGTTTATCGGTATAAAACTGGTGCGCGCCCACGATTGCGGTACGCTTATGGAAAAACTGCAGGCCATAGACGAGGTAACCGAGGTGCATTACACCACGGGGGCCTACAGTCTGCTCATCAAGATAATGACCAAATCGATGAAAGACCTGCATGCCTTCCTGTTTGAACGCCTTCAGGGGCTTGATGAAATTCAGTCCACCGAGACTTTCGTTATTTTGGATACTTCGATGCAGCGGGAACTGCCCTTGTAAGGTCGATTGACCGCCCGAGCCAAAACCGCGATACTTGCACCCATGTCAACGCTGTATATGATCGCGACGCCGATAGGCAACCTGGAAGATATAACGATTCGCGCCGTGCGAATCCTGGGCGAGGTGGATACCGTCGCCTGCGAGGATACGAGGCACACGGGTATTCTCATGCATCACCTGGGAATAAAAAAGCCCATGATCGCGTGTTTCGCCTATGAAGAGGAAAAAGGCAGCGCCCGCATCTTGGGGCTTTTAAACGCCGGCCAGAACGTGGCGTATTGTTCCGATGCGGGGACTCCCTGCATGAGCGATCCCGGAATCCTGGCGGCCAAGCGCGCCCGCGAAGAGGGGCATGACGTAGTGCCGATTCCCGGGGCCAGCGCCTTTACCGCCCTGATTTCCGCCGCAGGGGTGTTTTTTAAGTCGGTTACCTTCGATGGATTCCCCTCTCCCAAGCCCGGTCGCAGGAGATCGCGCCTTGTGGAACTGATGGGCAGGGAAGAAGCGTTCGTTTTATATGAATCTCCTTACCGAATCGTCAAGCTTTTGGCGGATATTGCCGATATCGATAGTGAACGGTACATTTGTATCGGGCGGGAGATGACGAAGCTCTACGAAGAGTTCGCCACCGGTACAGCAAAGGCTGTTCATGATGACTTCGCGGCACGGCAAAGCATCAAGGGCGAGTTTGCGGTACTTGTATCGCCAGGCAAAAAAGCGTAAACTAAAAGTGTTTTGGTGCCGATACTATACATGAGAAAGGCAGGGGCCATTCGATGACCATAGATAGACTGAATTCACTGGATCCTATCCAGCCCAAGAAAACACCAAATACGGCTCGCACCGATTCAGATGCAGGTCGGGACTCCGTCAGTCTCTCCTCGGAAGCCATCGAGAAAGCCGAAATCTTTAATGCTATCGAGCTTGCGAAAGCGGCTCCCGACGAGCGCACCGCCAGAATCGCCGAGCTTAAGGCCAAGATCAACGATCCGGGATATATCAACGATGCTATTCTGTCCAGCACGGCGGATCGGATTCTTGACCAGCTCCTGTGAAGAAAAGATTCAATTCCTCCGGAATTGAATCAAAAAAGCGGGAGTCGGGCGGCACGTATGGATTGTACAAGTATTCTGACAGGCGGAAGGCAGCTTCCGCCTTTTTTATTGAGGTGACAGATGGCAGATTTTCGCTTTCATATCGGGGCTGAATGCTATGTAGGGCCTGAGACGATATTCAAGTTGCCTCTTATCCTTGAGGGCGGGCCCGAGCGGCTCTTTCTCGTAGCCGATCCGAACCTTCGTGAAAAAGGCGTACTTGCCCGAATTACGACTATAATAGAAGGCCGCGGAATTCAAATTATCACGTTTGATGATTTAGGCGATAAGCCGAGCGCACAGGCAGTCGCAGAAGCCGTGGTTTTAGCTCGCGGGGCGCGTGCTCCTTTGGTACTCGGCATCGGTGGAATACGCGCGCTTCATGTCGCAAAAGCCGTTGCCGCGCTTGTTCCCGGCCAGGATCCCGTGGAGCGCTGGATGGACGGCGAGGCCCCGACCTGTCATTCGCTTCCCTTGATTCTTATTCCTACGACCTGGCGCGATCCTTTCCTTCTTTCCGGCGAACTTGTCCTTGGCGATGCCAGAACCGGCAGGGCAGTGCACTTGCAGGCGAGACGCGGAATAGAGAGCGCGGTTATCCTGGATCCCGGTCTTATGGAAGGCTTGTCGCCCAAAACTTCCGCGGCCTGCATCCTGGACGGAATAATGGCCGCGGTCGAGGGATTCGCCTCTACGCGTGAAAACTTCCTGTCCGATATCGCCTTGCGCGAAGGAATAGCGCTGTATATTCGGGCTTTGGACATTCTTATGCAACGCCCCGACGATCCGCAATCCCGCATCGACGGTACTCGCGCCTGTTTCCTGACCTCGATGGGGCTTGCCTCGTCATCCGCAGGCTTGGGCACCGCGGTGAGTTTTGCCATCAACGCGCGCTGGGGAGTGCCCAAGGCAAACGTGTCCGCCGTCGTGCTGCCATATTTGCTGGAAACTATTTCTCGCTCTCGCTTGGAAAAAATCGCGCAGCTTGCCCCGATTTTTGGGGAAGCTTCTTCCGATGAAACGTCCGGGGCGGCTGCGGACCGGGTTGTGGAAGGAATACGGACGCGCCTGGGCATGCTTAAGATTCCCAGTCGCCTCAAGGATTTTGATATGTCGTTGGAACGGCTCGTTGAAACCGCGGAAAGCGCCCGAAAATTCGGCTTTATGAGCTTTTTACCGCGTTCCATGACCGTAGACGATGTTTTCGACTTTATCAAGACGGTTTACTGACCATGATTTTCGTTAAAAAACTAATGACTCTTTCTCCCGGTCACCGGATGCGCAAAGCAGCCCAGAGCCTTGAGCGGGCGGAATCTGCGCTGAGAGCTGCCTTGGGCGTAGTCACGTCTGGGAGATTATTGTCTGGCGAACAGGTCTTAGGACAAGGGGATTCCGTTGACGCCCCTGATTTACGGCTTCCGGTGCTTTTACCGTGGCTTCAGGAATTGGGTTCGGCTTTTTCATGCGATGCCTCCTTGACCGCCTCCATTCAAGATTTATCCAGACTGCTGCATGATTCCATAGCCTCTCTTCCCGATTTCCGATCTGCTGAATTCTTGAGCAATGCCGTAAGGACGGTAAACAGGCTCCGTCGAACACTTGAGTGCGCAGGCGGAATAGCCCCAGCCGATTGGGATTTTGAATCGCCCCTAGGCTTGCCAAGCGGTGCTCGCAGCCGCAGAATTTTTCCGGGTATGCGGGTTTTTCTGGAGGATATCCGGTCGCCGTTCAATGTGGGGTCGATGTTTCGCAGTGCGGACGCTTTTGGGGTTTCCGAGATACTGATTTCCGGCTTCACTGCGGATGTGGCCCATCCCCGTGCAGAGCGATCCGCAATGGGGGCTATTGCGACCGTACCTTGGCACCACGCCGCCTTGGCTGAATTGGCGGATTGCGGTGAAATTATCGCTCTTGAACTGCGCGGGGAGCCCATCGAGGATTTCAGGTTTCCGGAGAAAGGGATTATTCTCGTGGGATCCGAGGAATTAGGGGTTTCTCCCGATGCTTTAGCGCTATGCAAGCGCACAGTAACCATTCCCATGTTGGGTACGAAAGGCAGTCTGAACGTTGGGGTCGCTTTCGGTGTTTTGCTCAATGCTTGGCGTTCTTCTCTGCAAAAACAGGGAATAGCGCCTGTTCAGACAGATTTATTTTGACCGATTCCCGGAAATCCTGTACTATCAAAGGTGTTCGCAGCACTCCACTAGTTCTGAATCGTGCTATTCGTTCGGCAAAAGGGTTATCAACTATGAAAACGGCACAAGTTCTTGAAGTATCGCTTGGCATGCTCTATAGTTTGAATTCATGAACGAGGTAATTTCTTCCTCCGCGCTTGTTCTCGTTGACAGGCTTGATGGAATAGAACGCGATACAGAAGTAATTTTTCTCGAGCTCGGCCAGATCTTTCCGGCTATAAAGGCTGCGATCGATGAAAGCGCCCGCGCCGCGGAAGCGACAATCAATGAAATCCTAATAAGCCAGCGTCATGGTGCCAACGCCGAACAATCCCGCCGTCATATGCAGGATTTCATCGAAGATTCCTCCAGGTTTTTCAGCCAAGCCGCCGAGCAGGAAGAATCGTTTTCCCATATAGTCGAGGAAGGGATTTCCGGCCTCTCGAAACTGGACGAAATAATTGCCCGGATTCGCGTAGATTCCGAAGAAATGGAACTTGTCTCGCTCAATGCGATGACGGTCGCCTTGAAATCGGGAAGTGCCGGCCGCGCATTTTCCGTAATTACCGATGAACTCAAGCGTCTTTCCGCCCGTACCATTCTCCACGCGAATGAATTATCCATGGTGGGCGGTGATTTACTTGGCGAACTCGGTCAACTGCAGTCTTCCTTGGCGACTCTGGCGAAACAGCGAAAAATATTCTTTGAGGCGGTTCAGGAAGCATTGACTCAAGGCTTCCGCTTGCTTGACGAGCAGGTGGAGATAGTTGCCACGAATTTCAGGGGTTTAGCTCAAACGGCGGAAAAAGTACGCGGCCCGGTTTCTGAAATCATGCAAGGCGTTCAGGTACACGATATCATCAGGCAATCGCTGGATCATGTTCGCCTGTCGCTCAAGGCCGTCCAGATTAATCAAAGCGTAGAAGTAACGGACAAGAATGAGGAACAGACCTTCCTGGCAGAAATTACCCGCCTGTCCTCTACTTTGTTGGACGATGTCTATAATCAGGTGATAACCAGCTTGACCCGATTCCGCACTGACATGGAAAATATCGGCGCCGTCGTCGATGAAGTACACGCTGAAAAATCTTCTTGGCTTGAGAAATTGGCCAAGTTCTCCGTTTCGGCTGAATTCGATGTCTTGGCTTCCGATTATATCCGCGAGAAAAACCGGGTAGCCATCAACGCGCGGCATGTAGCGGAAGGCGTCAAGCGCATGGATGAGCGTTTCCGCACGGTAAATACGATCTTGAGCAGGTTCAAGAATATCGTGATCGCCTCGCGGATAGAAATCGCGCGAAACAACGCCTTGGCTATAGTATCCAATACGGTAGCGGGCATGATGGACCTGACGGAACGCCTGGAAGAAGACATTGCCGCGGCCGGAATCGTAACGAGATCTTTTTCCAAGACACTCGGCTCGCAACTCAACTCGTACATCGATAGCGGGGAAGAGACTTCCACGGATTTCAACGATGCGCTCAAAAAACTCCATGCGGAATTCGCGAGCCTCAAGGACTCTCGGACGAAACTTTGCAGGGCCGCGGAATCTTTCCAGCCTTTTTCCAGCAATTTCGAGGCGGCTATCGCGCGTGCCGCGCACAAGACCGACGGGATACAGGAAGTGGCGGACGAACTGGCTGCGATGCGCGACAATCTAGCCGCCTACGCCACCGAGGCCGAGGCTGCCCTGGGAGTCAGCGCGGAGCAGACTTCTTCCGGCGGTCTGTTGATACGCAATGAGCGCCTCAGGGAAATTGTGGAACGATTCACGATATTCACGCATAGGCAGGCCGCAGCCCGCATTGCACACCTTGACGGCACCGATACCACCGAAACCGGCGCTTCCAGCGGTGATGTCACCTTATTTTAAGGCATCCCGATGTTCAGCCACAAGATAAGCAGGTTTGACCAGAATCTCGTTACCATTCATCCCGGTGAATATTTCGTAAGCGACGAGGATATAATAATAAGCACGGTGCTCGGGTCCTGCGTTTCTGTTACGCTCTTCGATAAGGCGCATTGTTTTGGCGGCATCAATCATTTCATGCTTCCCGGCGATCTCGAGGAACGCGACGTCGAAAAAAGCCGCAACGCCAAATACGGCATGTTCGCCATCGAGTTGGTCTATAACGACATGATGAAGGCGGGAAGCAGAAAGTGCGACATCGTAGCCAAGGTTTTTGGAGGCGGCTCGGTGTTGAACATCGGCACGGGTCCCACCAAGATTCCCAAGGGTAATGTCGATTTTGCCTTTGCCTATCTGAAAAAGGAAAATATTCCCATAATCGCCAGCGATACAGGCGGCAATCTGCCCCGGAAGATCTTTTTTTTCGCGCGTACCGGGAAGGTTCTTCTCAAGCGCATAACCGGCTCGGTGATCGAGCAAGTCAAGATTGAGGAAGAAGCCTACCTGCGCAAGATCCGCGAATACAAAGAAGGTCCCGTGATTATGTTCAAGAAGTAAAAACTTCTGGAATATGAGGGGCTAAACAAATATAAGAAGAGACAGCGGCGGATGAACTTTTTAGTAAGGTAGCTGACGGGGTCCTGTCGCATAAAAACAACAGCGCCTACGGCGTTGTTGTTTTAAGCGCCACCCCGCGGCCGCTTTCAATACATGTATCGGCGGCGTGGTTATATCGTTGTGCGCCGCAATGAAGCCGGTGGTTTTAATTTCTTTTTACCGCTGTGTTTTTGCTATCAGGTACGTAATAATAACCCTCAGCGAAGCACCCCGATACCGAGGTGAGAAGATGTTCCGGCGCACAGCGATATAACCCAGGCGCATGCTTATAGTATTACAAGCGACGTGCGGGGTGGCGCATAAAACAGCAACGCCGTAGGCGCTGTTGTTTTTATGCGACAGGACCCCGTCCGTCATCTTGCCAAAATTTCATCCGCCGTTGTTATATCAATGGTTCCTTTTTCTCCCCGCACCCCGATACCGAGGTGAGCAGAAAATCCGGCGCACAGCGATATAACCCAGGCGCATGCTTATCTTATTCCAGATGCCTTGCGGGGTGGCGTAAAAAAACACATCGCCCATGGCGATGCGTTTTTGTTACGACAGGACCCCGTCCGTCATCTTGCCAAAATTTCATCCGCCGTTGTTATATCAATGGTTCCTTTTTCTCCCCGCACCCCGATACCGAGGTAAGAAGATGTTCCGGCGCACAACGATATAACCCAGGCGCATGCTTATAGTATTACAAGCGACGTGCGGGGTGGCGCATAAAACAGCAACGCCGTAGGCGCTGTTGTTTTTATGCGACAGGACCCCGTCAGCTACCTTACT
>CAZAJF010000043.1:0-32105 GCA_964485395.1 uncultured Treponemataceae bacterium
AACCCGTGCATGACGACAACGGTCACGGTAATGATGTCGGCGGTGTGGATTCCAGTAATCCAGGCGCTTCTACCGGCAGTCATGGCGGTGATTCGGAAAGCCCTGGCGCGGAACCAGAACCCGTGCATGACGACAATGGTCACGGTAATGATGTCGGCGGTGTCGATTCCAGCAATCCTGGGGCTTCCACAGGCACTAGCGCTGTCGGTGGCACTACCGGTTCTGGCGTTACTGCCACAATCGTGCCAAAAGTATCCAGCGGTGGATCATCGGGGGGCGGGATCGGTGGTTCAAAAAAAGGAGCAGCCAGCTTAAACAGCAATGATAATAACGAGGAAGACGAGAATGCCGGCTCCAATACTTCCCCTACTATCCATGAAAATAAAGCCGAATCGGGTGTGGGAGAGCTTGAACCCCTGGAAGAATTCAGTGCTCGGCCCGAAGAGTCGCAAACGGAAGAACCGGATCTTACTCTTTTTAATTCAGCCGACGATGTGGAGGGCTCGTGGACCATGAATCTTGACGGAGATTCGTTTGATCCCGCGGATTTAGTTTCGGATTCAAGCTGGATGTCGATTATTTCAACGCCGCCTGTCGGACAGGCAAACCCGGATTTGGTAAAACCCGAATTGCCTGATCCTTCGGATGAAGATAGTCATGGTCTCAAGAATAATCACCATGGTTCCAAGAATGACGATTCCCCTTTTTAACAAGGAGAACTGGTATTTGAAACCGACACGAGGCGCAGAAGACACGGAAGATGCAAGACATCCAGACCCTAGACGAGTTGGCTGCCAGCGCCATGAAATTTATCTTCCGGATATCTGGGTATGAAGTGGCGGGGAATAAGGCCGGGTTTTGGTGACTGCCTAAACTGGCAAAGTTTCGAAATATGGTTTTATTATACTCTCAAGCCTAAATCAACCAAAAGTTTACTATTCGGGAAACGCTTCAAAAGCAATTAACGCGCGAATTGAATATCCCGGCTCAGTAGCTGGCCAGCGCGTAGATTCCTACGAGTAACTGTAAATGCGTAAGTTCCGGATTGGGCATCATGGTGGTGGGGTGGCGCAAGCGTTCCACGAACCAATAGAACATACCCAGTTTCGGGTCAATGCGGTACACATAATGGAAGAAATCTTCATCGGCAGGCTCTTCTCCGAACATGAGTCGGGCTAGGAGATCGGCTATATTGACGAAGTGTGCCAAGGCGCGGTCATATTCTGCGCGGGTGACTTCCCCTACGAAGGACTCGAGTTCCAAGAAGGCATCGTCTTTTTTATGACTGTCGTGTTCTTCTACCCATGTTTTGGTGAGCAATAAATGCACGTTGTCGCGAAATATCGCCATGAGGCGGGTCTTGCGGATTATAAGGTCTCCCGCATTGCCCTGCACGTATTTGTGGAATTCCCCGGGAGTGCCCAATATGTCCGCAATGCTGCAGGCATACTGACAGCGAAGAATGGTGTTGTCCGTTTCGGAGAAGAGCGGGAAAATCTCCTCGGCGGCTTTTTGCATGTCGATGTTTGCCACGTCTTCAACGGGATATGCCAACTGACTCATGAAAGAACCATGTCACGCATGAGCGACCTTTGTCAAGAACACGAAGGGGCAGTTCAAAAAGAGGAATTTTTACCCTTGAAAATTACCTTCTACGGGTATAGTCTTGAATTATGGCGGTCACTGGACCGTTTAAAAAAACCTTTACGCCCGGAAAAAGGATTGATAATACTATGAATGATATAAGCTTGCACGATGAAACGGAATTGGGATTCGGCTTTGTTCCTGAAAAATTTCTTCCGCAAGGGGAGAATGAATATTACATAAGAAACCGTCAGCTTGGCGAAATCGCCGGAACTTATCGAGGGCTTGCCCCGGCTGAAATAAAAATTCTTGAAAAAAACCACAATACCTGCGCGGATTGGGATAAGGTTCTTGTTCGTGACCCTTTTAACGCGGACTTGATAGACAGTACGCATTTCTACGGCTTTGTGAGGATCGGGATGCTCGAGCGCCGAATACTGGAGCATCATGACATGATGCTCCCCGTGGGAATCAGCCGCGCCCGCATCGTTTCCTGCGACATCGGCGATAATTGCGCGATTCATTCCTGCGGCTATATCGCGCACTATATAATCGGGAATAATTGCATTTTATTCAATAATGACGAGATCCAGGTAAGCAATCATGCCAAGTGGGGAAACGGTGTCCTCAAGGATGGCGAGAAGGAAGATATACGGGTATGGATGGACGTGATGAACGAGGCCGGCGGCCGGGCCATCCTGCCTTTCGACGGCTTGATTTGCGCAGATGCCTGGCTGTGGGCAAAACGCCGCGAAGATTCGGCGCTCATGGATCGTTTCAAGGAAATGACGCAGGCGAAGTTCGAAACCGCGCGTGGTGAGTACGGCATGATCGGCGCCGGAAGCGTGCTCAAGAGCAATCATATCATAAAAGACGTCAAGATCGGCGAATGCGCGTATATCAAAGGCGCCAATAAACTGAAGAATATAACGATAAAGTCGAACGACATGAACCGCACGCAAATCGGCGAAGGAGTCGAGCTCGTCAACGGCATCGTGGGTTACGGCTGCCGCGTGTTTTACGGCTCCAAGGCGGTTCGCTTCGTCATGGGCACGAATTCCGCGCTCAAGTACGGAGCCAGGCTCATCCATTCGGTCTTGGGTGATAATTCCACCGTCTCCTGCTGTGAAATATTAAATAACCTGATATTCCCCGCGCACGAGCAGCACCACAATACGAGCTTCCTGGTAGCGGCTCTCGTGAAGGGGCAGTCCAACATGGCGGCCGGCGCCACGGTCGGGTCCAACCACAACTCGCGCTCAAACGACGGCGAGATAGACGCCGGCCGGGGCTTCTGGCCGGGACTCTCGACCTCGGTAAAGCACAGTTCGCGTTTCGCGAGCTATTGCCTGCTCTCCAAGGGCGACTACAGCTACGAACTGGACATACCGTTTCCTTTTTCGCTCGTCATTAACAACATGGCGAAGGACCAGCTCGAAATCATGCCGGCATATTGGTGGATGTACAACATGTACGCGCTGATCCGCAACGAGTCAAAATTCCTGTCCCGCGACAAGCGCCACAACAAGAAGCAAAATATCGAGTTTTCGCCCTTTGCGCCGGATACCATTGAAGAAATCTTCACATCGCTGGGCGTGCTCGAGCTGTGCACCGGCCGATCCTGGTATGAGGCGCAGGGACTTGACGAGGAAAAGACTGCGGACCAGTACCGCGCTCGGGGCAGGGAACTTCTTGCCGGACCGGCGGAAATAATCTCCAAGCTGGAGGTTCGCGCCCTGCAAATCGAAAACTCCTCCCGCCCCTGCGTCATCCTGAAGCCCGCGCGGGCGTACAAGGCGTACCGCCACATGATCCGCTGGTATTCGATGCAGGCGCTGATCGAGTATTTTTCCGCAAGGCCCGACGTTTCCTTCGCGGACGCCTCCGAGGTGCTGGAAGGCGAGCGCGTCACCGAGTGGGAGAACATGGGCGGCCAGATCGTACCGCGCGAAAAGGTGGAGAGCCTCGTGTACCGCATCAAGAAGGGCGAGGTTGCCACCTGGGAAGAGCTCCATGACGACTACCAGGTTCTATGGACGCAATATCCGCTGGACAAGGCCTGCCACGCCTGGGCCAGCCTGCACGACCTCCTGGGGACGGGCAAGCTCGACGAGCATGTATTTACCAAGGAGATGCTCAGGTTCAACGAGACCACGCGCTTCATCGAGGATGAAGTTCTTATAACAAGAACCAAGGATTACACCAACAGGTTCCGTTCGGGCATGTTCCGGGGAGCGGAGGAGATGCGCGCGGTGCTGGGCACGCCGGAAGGCAATTCCTTCGTGAAGCAGATCCGGTCCGACATGGAATTCTGGCGCGCGCGGGCGGACTCGCTGCTTTCACGGCTCAATGACTGAAGGGGGCCGCGGTCATGCGCCCAGCTGGATGGCGAAGGCCGCTATCCGGCGCTCGTAGGTCTCCAGCAGCTTCCATTCCACCACGGGAACTCCCTCGAGGGCCGCTGACGGCAGCCTGTAGGCGTATGCCGAGCTTACGGCTTTCGCCGATCCCATGGCCGTGTTTCTGAGCAGGATGGATTCCTCGCCGTAGATGCCCCCCGCGCCGATTCGCTCCACTTCCACTTCGCCGAACGAAACGGCCACCTCGCCCGACCGGACGAGTATCAACTCGGGCTCGGATATCTCGATCTGGGCCCCCGGCTCCAGCTCGATGTCCACCATCGACCTTGCGATCGAGCTGAGCACGGTGGACGCGATCATGTCGCCGAAAATATGGGAAGACTTGAGCGCCACCATGCGCTGATGGAAATTCAGCGTGGCGCCCATCGCGTAATTGCGCGATATGAATCGAAGGTAGAGCTCGGCGGGAATGCACAGCGCCTTGACGTAGCTCGCCGCCCGGAAGGTGATGTCCGATACCTGGCCCGCCAATACCGTGTATTCCGCCATGAAGGTTCCCGACGAGGCCATGTGGTGAATATTCTTGGCCGTGTCGATTATTTCAGCCACGCCGGACAGGAGCAGGAACACGCTCAAGGAGCGCTCGCCGCGCCGCAGGAGGTTTTCCCCCGCGTTGTATGAGACTACCGGGCAGTTGAGCAATACCGATCGCTCGTGCTCGTGCGCCTCAGGATAATATTTCGCCAGGTGCCGCGCGGCGGTGCGCATGGCATAATCCTGCGTTGCCGGTATCAGCACGTCTTGGGAGCCGAATACGGCGTCCGAGCCAATTTCCTTTTCGGCGTCCGTCAAAGCTTCGGACTTGTGCGCGATCAGTATCTTGCCGCTGGGGTCGCTGGCGAAATCGGCCACCGCCCCGTGTATCATTCCGCCGCCGGCGTCTATCTTCTTGACGTCTGCCTTCATGTGATAAAATGTTCTCGTGCGCTCGAGGAGCCCTGCGGGGAATCCAGAGTCTTTAGGCGCTTTCTTGGCAAGGTCGGTAAGCGTGTCGAAGGCTATGATATCCGCAAGGTGCCCATAGGTGCGGTAGCCGCCCTCCCAGAAAACTCGGAAATAGAACGCGGTCGTCTCTACGGGGTGCGGCGAGGGTATGGGCATGACCTCGAGCCCGTTAAGGTCGTTCCAGCGCGCCGCTTCCAGGTCCACAGGCTCGAAGTGGGCCTCGAAGCGCTGGGGCGAGAGGCCCATCAGCGCCGAGGCTTTGCGCATCACCGAGGCCCGCACGAGCGGCGTCGCGAAAAACTTGATGCGGTGGTCGGCGCGGGCCAGGGTAGGCAGGCCGGCGAAATGGTCGTCGTGGGCATGGGTCTGGAACACGCCCTCTATCTCGCTTGCGCTGATGCCCAGCGCGGTAAGGCTTCGGAGGATGTGCGGTCCGGCGTCGATGAGATAGAGCTTTCCCTGGTAGCAGAGGAGACTGCCCATGCACGGCCGGTACGGGTCCCATCCGTCGCCTTCGCCCATGTGCACCACGGAGAAATACTCCCGGCTGATGCTGTGGTAGTCGAGGCGGACCGCCGGCTCGTAGATTTTATTCCGGGCGAGGTTAAGATTTATTTCAAGCGTTTCGGTGCCATGGCGGATCTCGAATATGTTTATTTCCTTGCGGCGGATAAAGACTCCGTTGCGGAGCTCGCATTCTTCCCGGTCGATGAGGCGCGTGTCCAGCATAGTGCCCACGCTCTCGATGCGGCCGAAGGCGAAACGCGTCTTTACCGCAAGGAGCTCCCGCGCCTCGGTCGGATCCAGCCCGATTTTTTCCAGCTCCTTCGGGTCCACGATGCCGTATTTTCCGATGTCCATATATTCGATCTGGGCCTTGACCTGCGCCGAGCTGCCTATGAGCAGGGGCTTCGACCCGTCATTGTTGGGATGCCGGGGGATGATGGTTCCCTGCCGGTAGAATATTTGCAGTACCGGGAATTCGGCCAGATTGGAGAAGCCGCCATTCTGGGAAGACGTGTCGGCGAGCAGGATCGCGTTGGGGCCGGTTTCGTATTCCTTGCCGTCCTGCTGTCGCTTGGCGATGAGTCCCATGCGCATCAAATGCTTCACCGAATCGGCGGGACACCCGCACAGGATTCGCAGGTTTGCCCGGGGAATATTGATCCAGTATACGCCTTCGCTTACCTGCACGCTTTCCATAAAAACACCTCAAGAAAATATCATGTACTAGTGATGCTTAGATTATAGGGCGATGCGGGCGGGCGGTCAACCAAAACCGCCTTTTTCAAGAAGAATGGCACGGAGACACGGAGTACACGGAGAAACAAGAGGACTAGTGGGCTTTGGATTTTTACCACAGAGGCACAGAGAAGAAGAAAAAAAGAAACGGAAGAAGAGTTGCACGGAGACACGGAGGACACGGAGAATACAAGAGGACGAGTGGGATTTGGATTTTTACCACAGAGGCGCAGAGGCACAGAGGAGAAGATGGAAAAAAAATGGAAGAAGAGCAACACGGAGACACGGAGGGACGGAGAAAACGAGGAGGAAAATTGAGAAGGTGAAAGCGAAGAAATGCTAAAGAAATAAAAGCAGTAGTTCCATGTGCGTTTCGATAATGGCAAGTATTTTATATGAGCAATTATTGCGGTGAAATTCGGTTTGCGCCTCGGAGGCGAAAGCTATGGTCTCCGAGGATATTCATTACGCCACGGGGGCGAAACCTTAGGTCTCCGAGAGTATCCATTACGCCAGGGAGGCGAAAGCTTTGGTCTCCGAGAGTATCCATTGCGCCAGAGGAGCGAAAACCTCAGTCTCCGAGGATATCCATTACGCCTCGGAGGCGAAAGCTTCAGTCTCCGAGGATATTCATTGCGCCAGAGAGGCGAAAGCTTTGGTCTCTGAGGATATCCATTACGTCAGAGAAGCGAAAACTTTGGTCTCCGAGGATATCCATTGCGCCTCGGAGGCGAAAGTTTTGGTCTCCGAGGATATCCATTACGCCAGAGAGGCGAAAGCTTCAGTTTTTGATAGCACCCTGCGGGGTAACCTAAAACTTGTTCCGTACAGAAACACAGAGGCACAGAGGCGTGGAGAAGAAAAAAAGGAAATAAGGTGAGAAACAAGAGCGCAACTTATTGTCCTCTCTATTATCCCATTCCCCTCTTCTCTTTTCTTACTCCGTGTTCTCCGTGCCTCCGTGCTAAATATTTGACTTTTTACAGAGTAAAGCTTAACCCGTTTACGAGGATGCCCGGCAGCAGGCTTCCGCCCACGGCGCGCTGTTCATAGGTGGCGCTCTCTACGATCAGGTGCCGTTCCTTGGTCACGGCTTCCAGTTTGCTTCCCAGCATTCCGTAGAGCGACTCGTCCCAGCGCATGTCCTTGATGGGGCCGACTATCTTTCCGTTTTCCACCCAGAGGCAGGCGAATCGGGTCATGCCGGTTACGCGCGCAGTGGCCGGATCACTCCAGTTCAGGTAGTGGAAATTGGAAACGTAGATGCCCGTTCCCAACGTCTTGAGCGCGTCGTCTTCCGCGAGACTGCCTGCGTCGATGGAGCATGAGCGCAAGCTTTCGTCCTCGCCGGCGGCATTCGACTTCACGTTATACTGTTTTGCCGTGCGCGAGCAGACGATGGTGTTGACGAGCTTTCCTTTTTCTATTACGCGGAGGAGGGCCGGTGCGGTTTCCCCGTCTGCGTTGAACGATGGTTCCACGCCCAGCGAGAAATCCTGGGAAAGCCCGAACGTCGGCGCGAAAGTTTCGCGGCCTTCGCGGAGCGCGAGGTAAGCGCTGTCGCCCTGCTGGATGCCTCGCTCGCCGAAGCCGTTCCATGAAAAGAACGTAACGACCTCGTTGAGGGCGTCCGCCGTTACGAAGGCGCGATAGGCGCCCGGCTTCAGCGCCGTTTCGGGCTTGGACAGGTTTTCAAGCGAGCGCCTGGTGTCGGCGATCCGCTTGGCGTAGTCTGCGTCGTTCCAGTCTCGGCCGGCGTAGGAAGACTTGACGCCTTTGCCGTTGGGCAGCCAGGCGGAATAGTCCACGAGGAAGGTCTGGGTGGAGAACCAGTGCAGGGCGCCTGCGGTGTTGGCCGCGCCGCGGCAAATGACGCCGTGGCTGTAGATGCCCGCAAAGTCCAGGCCCGCGGCCGGTTCCAGGATGCGCTTGGCCACTTCGGATTCGCCCATCAGCTTTCCCGTGTAATTGGCTTCCGATTTATCGGCGGCCTCGGGAAGCACCATGTACTGGTCGTCCGGCAGGAGGCTTAAGGTAACGCGCGCCTGCCCTAATGCGTCGGCGATGAGGTTTTCGTCATCGGCCTGCCTGCCTGAAAGCCCAAGACCGAAATTCCAGGATTTAGTGCCGCGAAACAGTTTGACCGATACGCTCGATTGGTCGACGTTGCCCAGTTGGCGTACTTTATCGTTGTTGAAGCGCATGAAGAACGAAGATTCGCCCGAATAGGTGATCGATGCTTTTTCATCGCCGCGAAGCTCGCCTAAGATAAACGCGGATACCGCGCTGAAATGCGACTTGAAATCGTTTGCGGTGCTCATTTGCCGCCTCCAAATACTTCTACGTCTTTAAAGGCGCACACGGGACTCGCGTGGCCTACGAACATGACTTGATTGGGTTCGCACTTGCCGCAGTTGGGCGTGCCGAATGTCTGGAACGTATCCTTGTTGCCTACCATGGCGAGGTTCTGCCAGAAGTTCGACGAAATGCCTCGGTAGTTGGGATCGCGAACGGTTTTGGTAAGCTTGCCGTTCTCGATGAGGGTGCCGTACTCGGAGCCGAACTGGAATTTGTTTCGGTAATCGTCGATGGACCACGACCGATTGGACTGCATGTACACGCCTTTCTCTATGGAAGAAATCATGTCGGCGAAGGACGTGGTCCCCGGTTCCATATTAAGGTTTGCCATGCGGTCGGCGGGCGGGCGGTTCCATGACGAGGCTCGCTGGTTGGCGACTCCCGGCAAACCGGTGCGCTTTTGGCTTTCAAGGCTTCCAAGTCCGCGTACCAGTAATCCATCCTTGATGATGAATTCCTTGACCGCCTTGTTGCCGATCTCGTCCGCGCCGTAATTGGCGAGCTCGGTGGGAACGGTAGGGTCGAAGGTGATGTTCATGATCTTTGAGCCGTACTGGAATTTACCGAAGTCGCTGAGCTTTACGAAGCTTGAACCGGCGTAGTTGCGCTCGTCGCCGAGGATTCGGTCCAGTTCAAGAGGATGGCCGATGCTCTCGTGTATCTGGAGCATCATCTGGTCGGGTGCGAGCACGAGCGTGCGGGTGTCGCTGGGGCACGGGGCTGCGGAGAGCAGTTCCACCGCCTCGCGTCCCACTTGTTCGGCCTGGGCAAGAAGCTTGGGGAAGTCCATGAGCTCGGTGCCGCCCTGGCGGGTCATGCCGCGCGGGCCGTTGGCGGTGCGCCGCTGCACGATGTCGCCTTCGCGCGCGACGGATTGCAGCGTCGCGGACGAGTAATATAGGGTCTGTTCGATATTTGCGCCGTTGCTGGACACGATTTCGTAATCGTAGCGACCGAGCTCGGCCATGGCCAGGGTTTGGATTACCTTGTCGCTGTGTTTAAGTTTGGCGCAGGCTTCCATCAGGAACTGGTAGATGGAATCCGTGCCGACGGGAGCCTTGAGCTTGCGCGGGGTCTCGTAGCGCACGACGGTGGCCGGTCTGACCGAATTATCGAACTTGAATATTCCCCGGCCTGTGGCGGATTTTGCCGAGGCAAGGGCCAGCGTGGCGGCGCGCGCGATGCTGGCGACGCTCAAGTCCGCGGTAGCGGCGTAGGCGAATTGTCCATCGGACAGCACTTCCACCATGATGCCTTCGTCGGAACCGGTTCCGGCCGCGTCAAAGGCACCGTCTCGGGCGACATAATACGAAGCGGTGGAGCGGCGTTTCCGCAATCCCACCCATTGGGCTCCGGGAACGGCGGCGATGGCCGCTTCCAGAAGCCGTTGTAAATCATTACGCATGGGCATCTCCCAAAAATTGTTTTCTGTGGAATCGCTATGATTCCTGGAGCGCACAGTATAACGTTCAGATTATTTGAACGTCAAGGGAAAAGTTGTTTAGCAATAGAATTTTCAAAAGTCCTATAGTTTGAAAATTGTGGAGTAATTACGCGAGGAAGCGTTACTGGGAAGCTTAGCCTGACTGCAAGTGCGCCAGGGATTGAGGCGGTATCCTTGGCGCGGCGCACCGGACGCGACAAGATAAAGCCGAAAGCCCGGTCGTCGCTACTGCGGCGAGGCGCCAAGCGGGATTCGATTATTCTTACCGTGTTGACCTTTTTTTTCCTCTTGCCTATAATTACGCCACTTACTTTCGAGAGGGTGCCTTGGGGTTCCTCCCGCGCGCGGCTTTTTTACAGGCGGCGGCGGGGTCAGAGACCGAGCGGCGCCGCCGGCTTCATATGAGGCCGAACACCCACGGGATAAAAGCCCGAGGACGGAGTCTCGTAAGATTCCGGGGTTCCGTCCGCCGTGGGTTTTCTCGAACGCGCTTCGCCGCCTTTCGGCCGGTCTGCGCGTTGTGTTATCAAAACCTTCCATATAAGACGAGCCCCGAAATTCTCGGAGGCAGTATGCATGCCATACAAGTTCAGGGTCTCGGCAAGACTTTTCGCGCCCGCATAAAGAGCGCAGGCCGATTCTCCACGCTCAAGAGTCTCGTGCGCCCGGAATACCGCGTCGTCGAAGCGGTGAAGGACGTGTCCTTCTCGGTGGAGGAGGGCGAGGTCGTGGCGTTTCTGGGGCCCAACGGCGCGGGCAAGTCCACGACCATTAAAATGCTCACCGGTATTTTACAGCCTAGTTCCGGCTCGTCCCTCGTGCTGGGGTTGGACCCTTCGCGCAAACGCAAGGAGCTTGCCTGGTCCATCGGCTCGGTGTTCGGGCAGCGAAGTCAGCTGTGGTTCCATCTGCCGCCGTCGGACTCGTTCAAGCTCCTGGGCGCGGTGTACGAGGTGGAGCCGGCTGTCCTGGCCAGGCGCATCGCCGAGCTCTCAGAGCGCTTCGCCCTGCGCGAGTTCTTCGACGTGCCCGTAAGGAAATTGTCACTGGGGCAGCGCATCCGCTGCGAGGTGGCGGCCAGTCTTTTGCACGCGCCGCGCATCCTTTTCCTGGACGAGCCGACCATAGGCCTGGACGTGGTAGCCAGGCGCGAGATACGCGCGCTCTTGCAGGAACTGAACCGCAACGACAAGGTAACCGTGTTCATAACCAGCCACGACATGGGCGACATCGAGAAGGTGTGCAAGCGCGCCATAATAATCCATCACGGCCAAGTGGTGGTGGACGAGTCCATGAAGGATCTCAAGCACCGGGCGCTGGCCAAGAAATACGTGAGCGTCCGCTACGACGGCCCGGTCAACTTCGACATGCCGGATCTGGTACCCGTCAAGCACACGGACCGCTCGGCTAAATTCGAGGTGGATACCAACAGGCATGCGCTGCGCGATGTTATAAAAACCTTGGCCGATAAAGGGGATTTCGAGGATATTACGATTGAGGACGAACCGCTGGAAAACGTGATAGCGGACATCTACGCCGCCAGGAGCGGGCTGGCAGCGTCATCGATAACGACGGCGGGCTTAGGCCTCAGGGACGACCATGGGCGTAAAGGCGGTGGCCTATGAGTACGCTCGCGGTATCCTCGAGAAAATATTTTATAGCGGCTTCCGCCGCGCTGCGCGAGAAGCTCGCGTATCGGGGCAACTTCGCCGGCGCCATGCTTACCTACGGCTTGTTCATCTATATATTCTCGCGGCTTTGGGCCGGGGCGTTCGCCGGACGCTCCGATATATCCGGTTATACTTCCTCGATGATGGTGTGGTATTTCATTATCGCCGAAGTACCGAGCTTCGCGTTCGGCCGATTTTTCGTGGGGCTGTCCGCCGAGATGAAGAGCGGGGACATCGCCTACATGATAAACCGGCCGTACGGATTCGTGTCCTTCAACTACGCGTCCAAGATCGGCGGATCTTTATTGGACGGGGCCGTGATACTGGCCGAGGGACTGCTGCTTGGTTTTTTGCTTGTAGGACCGCCGCCGGCTTTTCCAGGCGGGTTGTCGGGCTTGAGCGGGTTCGCGGAAATATCGACGCATGCGTTGCGCGCCTTGGCTGTAATCCTGTCTCTTCTTTTGTCGGGCTCCATCAACTTTTTCCTTCAGTTCAGCATCGCCATGACGGCGTTCTGGTTCGAGGAGAACGAGGCGTTCCACTGGATATACCAGAAGCTTACGCTCGTGGTGGGAACGCTCATGCCCATCGAGTTTTTGCCCGCCGCCGTAGCCAAAATTGCCTGGTTCACGCCCTTTCCCTATATAGCGTACGCCCCCGCGCGGATGCTCGTCTCTTTTTCCGTGCCCGAGGCCGCGTCGCTCCTCTTCAGACAGGTCGCCTGGGTTGCGCTGGGGATGCTTCTGGCCAAGGGCGTGTTCGCCCTCGGAAGCCGCCGGCTTTCCGTGAACGGAGGATGACATGAAAAAGAAAGGGCGGTTCAAAGCCTACGCGCGTTTCATGCTCGCGGCCTTCGGGGCCAACGTAAAGTCGGTGCTGGAATATCGCGTTAATTTTTTTATACAGTTTTTCGGCATGATGCTCAATAACGCCGCCTTCGCGGCGTTCTGGTCGGTACTCCTCCAGAAGACCGGCAGCGTGGGCGGATACGGTTTTGACGACGTCATGTTCGTCTGGGCATTGGTATCCACCGCCTTCGGCATTGCCCACGTCGTGCTTGGCAACATACGCAGCCTGTCGCGCATCGTAATATCAGGCGGGCTGGACGTGTACCTCCTGCAGCCCAAGGACGTACTCCTCAATCTGCTCGCCTCCCGTACGGTAGTTTCTGCCTGGGGCGACTTCGCGTACGGCTACATCGTGCTTGCCCTGCTGCCGGGAGCCACGGTCGAAAAATTCCTCCTGTTCACCGCGTTGGCGATACCCGGCGCGCTGATCTTCGCCGCCGTATTCTCCGCGGCGGAAAGCCTCGTGTTCTTCATGGGGAATTCCGGGGCGATATCCTCGGCGCTTTCCGAGTTCCTCCTGAGTTTCTCCCTGTACCCGGAGGGCGTATTCGGTAAGGAAATGCGCCTGGCCCGCTATTTGCTCGTTCCCGCGGGCTTCACCGCGTTCGTACCGCTGCGCATCTACGCGGCGCTTGACTGGAAGCTCGTGCCCTTGCTATGGGGCGTCGCCATCGGGTACGCCGCAATCTCGTATTTTATTTTTCACAGGGGGCTGCGTCGTTACGAGTCGGGCAACAGGATGGATGCAAGGATATGATGCGCCCCGAAAACCGTAATGGGTTTTCGGGTGCCCCATATTGACAAGCGGTGTGCGCCGGATAAGCTTTAGGATGGTCTTCGTGAAAATATGTCTCGGAGGTCGGTATTTTTTCCTACAGGAGGCTTGGGTACCATGGCAAACAATACTGAAGGCATGAAAGGCGCGTTCGTCGAGTCGCTGAAGCGGAATAACGCCAAAATCAGGGAAGACCGCGCCGCGTCCATCGTCGAGGATGCGCAGATCATCTATAAGCGCGAGGTCGAGGATCTGGCTCTGCAAGTCAAAAAGCTCAGGCGCGAACAGGAAAACATGCTGGACCTGAGCCCGACGCACGCGGAGAGCCTCGTCTTGGCGGCAGACTTCGACGCCAAGGATTACGTCGTCAAGGATCTGGAACTTTCCGTAAAAATACGCAACCTCGAGATAAAGCTCGAGCTTGCCAAGGAGCGACTTCGCTATCTGTTCGACGAAGAAGCGGGAGTATAAGCATGGGTAACGGCCGATTTTCCTATGAAGCCTACGAGTCCATCAAGGTAAGCAAGGACTACGACGGCAAGAGTCGCGAGCAGATATTCTCCTCAAGGCAGATCGATCCCGAGATGGATCCCCGGACCGTAAAGGTTCGTGAGTCCAGGGATTCGGCCGAGCATCCCGAATCGGTGTCTATTATCGTGGGTCTCGACGTAACCGGGAGTATGGGGCTGGTCCCCGAAATCATCGTCAAGGAAACTCTGCCCGAGCTCGTGGGCAGCATCATTGAGGCGGGCATTCCCGACCCTCAGGTGCTGTTCCTGGGCGTCGGCGATTTCGTTTATGACTCGGCGCCTTTACAGATCGGGCAATTTGAATCTTCCGCCGAATTACTGGACCGCTGGCTTACCAAGGTCTACCTCGAGGGCGGCGGAGGCGGGAACAACTGCGAATCGTACAACCTCGCCTGGCTCGTGGCGGCGCGGCATACGGCCATCGATTGCTGGGAGAAGCGCAAGCGCAAGGGCTTCGTTTTCACCATCGGGGACGAACCTTGTTCCCCGAACATTCCTCGCGAGATCATCGCCCGGCTTACGAGCGAGAATCAGCCTGGAACGGTAACGTCGGCTCAGATCCTCGCGGAGGCGCGCAAGCGTTACCATGTGTGCCACTTTCATCTCGAGCATGACGACGCTTCCGCCACCGATGCCCGGAAGGAAGGCTGGCGTGAGCTGCTTGGGCAGGATTTCATGACGCTCAAGGATCATCGAGCCGTGGCAAAGAGGATTGCGCAGCTGGTCATCGACCGTTATTCGGCGGAGGGCAGGGCCGGCAAGACCGCAGCCGGCGCGCCTGCCGGCAAGGACGTCCCCAAAAAGCCCGACGTCGAAGACATGCTGTAAGGAAGCGATGCGCGCATCCATAGTAACGGATCTCGGATTCGGCGATTCGGGCAAGGGCATTACCGTAGACTGGCTTTGTTCGGCCCAGCCCGATTCGTCACTGGTGCTTCGTTTCGGCGGCGGGCATCAGGTAGGCCACACCGTACGCGTGGGGGCCGCCACGCACGTATTCAGCAATTTTGGCTCGGGGAGTCTCCGCGGCGTGCCCTCTTGGTATGGGCCCGAAACCGTAGTGTTTCCCCCGGCCATCGCCCTTGAGGCTCAAGCGCTTCGCGATTATGAACCCAAACTTTTTCTGCATCCCTTGGCTATGGTCGCCACGCCTTGGGATATTGCCTGGAATCGCGCAAACGAATCTTTGAACGGTCATGGTTCCTGCGGGGTAGGCTTCGGGGCGACCATCGAGCGAAACGCAGCCGGCATCAGGCTGTACGCCAAGGATCTTTTTTTTCCCTGGATCCTGGGCGAAAAGCTGCGCGGAATCGAAGTCTGGTACCGCGCACTCGCGCAAGCCGGCGGCAACGAGCGGCTGAAGGCGGCCTTCGAGTATGAGTCAGCCGATTTAGATTCGGCCGCATTCATTGAAAAATGCCGCAAGTCCATCGAATCTTTCAACCTGGCGCAGCTTGAGGATGTGTCGGCCGGTGTAAGCCATCTCATCCTCGAGGGGCACCAGGGAATTCTCCTGGACAAGGACCACGGTATCTATCCGCACGTTACCTGGAGTTCTTCGGGGTCGCGCGGCGCTTTGGAACTGCTGTCGGGGCAGGTAGCCGTCGCATTGGAAGGCATCGATCTTTACTACGTGACCCGATGCTATCAGACGCGGCACGGCACCGGGCCCATGAGCTCGGAGGGTAAGGTGACTTTGGTCAACCATCAAGCGGAGTCCAATGTGGAAAATCGTTTTCAGGGAACGCTGCGCACGGCCAGCCTGGACCCCGATCTGCTCGAGTATTCACTTGTGTCGGATCAGTGCGAGCTCGCGCGATTCTCCGCAGCCTTGCCTGTTCCTCGCCGTAATCTTGTAATTACCTGTCTGGATCAGTTGCCCGAATTTGACGCGGATGCGCTTATTTTTCGCCTGGGGCAAAAACCTCATGGCCGCTTCCACTCCGTATACGGCAGCTATTCTCCCGATTCGGCGGGATTTCACAAGCTTCGGCCATACTGATTCCCCCCGGTCCACGGTCCTTGGCAATGCCTCCAACCATGTCCGCCCGCCATGTTCTTGACAAGGCGCGGCTCCGGCTCTATCCTGCGGAACCAAAAGGATAATCGATGCGCGCAAAAAAAGCCAAGTCACTCCCGTTGCCTAGCGCCGTATGGGCGCTTTTCGTCGTGCGCCTCGTCGTATCGGCAGGATCTTTCGTAGGCCCCTTCCTGACCATGACCCTTACGATGAAGCTGGGCTACGACCAAGCCCGGGCCGGGGTTTTCATGTCCGTCCTTTCGCTGGTTTTTGCCGTGGGGCTCCTCGTAGGCGGAAAACTCGGCGACAGCTTCAATAAGGCGCACGTCCTGCGAAACCTTCAGATAATCGCGGCGCTTGGATTCCTTGCCTGCGCGGTCGGCGGTTTTACCTGGTATCTTCCTTACATCATCGCCTTTGCCATGGGCGTGCTGAACGGCACCTGGCCCGTAATCAACGCGCTTCTCGCCGATGTGGCTCCCGCGGAACGGCGCAAGGAATCGTTTTCGCTGCTCTATTGGGGAAACAATATCGGATTTTCCATCGGGCCGCTCATCGCGGGATTCCTTTTCAACAGAATGCCCCGCGCGCTGTTCGTGGGAAACGCCATCGCGCTCTTTATCGCGGCTGCCGTCGTTACCGTTTTCGTCAAGGTCGGCCCCGGCTCGGCCGCCGCCAAACAGGCATCCGAAGAACGCGAGGCGGCCATGTCCGCAGGCGGAGAGCCTCCGGAAAATAAAAAAAAGTCGATGTTCTCCATACTGCTTTCTTATCCGGTGCTTCTGCTTTACGGAATCAGCGCGGTATTCACCGCGTTCGTGTATAACCAGTTCGGCTTTACCCTCCCGCTGTTCTTGAACGATCTCCTGGGCCAGACCCAGGGGCCGGAAGCCTATGGTTTGGTCATGACCGCGAACGGCCTTACCGTGGTGGTGTTTACCATGGTCGTCGGTTTTCTCAGCAAAAAAATGTCCAGTCTCGGCGCAGTGGCGCTCGGCTCCGTATTTTATGCCGTGGGTTTCGGCGCGTACTATTTCGCGACGGGTCTTCCCATGGTTCTGGCGCTTACGTCCGTTTGGACGATCGGTGAGATATTAGGCGCGACGAACGGCAACGCGTTTATCGCGGAACGTTCCCCTCCTGCGTACCGCAGCCGTATCAATTCCGCCATCTCGGTGGCCTATATCGCCGGCAATGCCTTGGCGCCGCTTGCCGCAGGTCCTCTGGCCAAGGCTTTCGGCAGCAAGGCCGTCTGGCCGGTCATCGCGGTTACGGCCCTGATCTCCGCGCTCATGGTGTTCGGCGTCCATCGTTTCGACCGTCGCCGGAGTGTTCCACCTATCAAGGCGTAAGCGTATTCCGGACGATGAATAACGACATTGCACGGGTCTCTCAATTTATGGCGGCATAAAAAAAGGCGACCCTGAAGCCGTAGCTTCCGGATCGCCGTTTTTTGGATTATCTTCTTTCTATCAGAGTCGAATTCCTGAGATTCCTATCAGCGCGTCGTTCGTTTCGCGGAAACGCTTCACCACGATTGGCAGGATGTCGATGGCTACTTCAGGATGCGCTTTAAGGAACGAGTTGAATTCCCAGGAAGCCAGGATCAGGCAGTCCGTCGGTTCGACGGCGGTAACGGTCGCGGTGCGCGGAGCCCCGTCGAGCACGGCCATTTCTCCCAGGATGTCGCCGGCGCCGTTCGTGGCGAGCTCTACCTGTTTGCCGCTCGAATCGGTTTTTTCAATGCGAACCTTGCCGCTCATTATGATGAACAGGCCAATGCCTTGCTCGCCCTGTTTAATGAGGGTTTCGCCCGCTTTGAAGCTTCTTTGCGTGCTTATCTGCGCTATGCCCTTGATGAATTTTGGCTCAAGGTTTGCAAACAGGCTCACGCCGGCAAGTATTTTTTCTTTATCCATAAGTTACTCCTCTTTTTTGGCGGCCGGAAAACCTGCGCCTTCTAATAATGTCCGGTGTTCAATTCCCGGTATCCGTGAGTCAAGGATACGGTATTATGGTAGCGCAGTCAACAAAAAAGCTTGATGGCAGTTCAAAAACTCGGTCTCAGCGCGGTTTCGGAGGCGTCTTTCCAATATTTTCTATGGTCAAAGTCTGGTGCGCCAGCAAGATTCCCTCCTGTTCGAAACGTTCCTTGATTCCATGGTGTATGCCTAAATTCGTGGCTTCCCAGTCGCATTGCTCAAACCAAACGCCAAAGAATATGTCGGTTCCATCCTTGCCGAAGGATTCCACCATGAAAAACGGTTCGGGACTCTTGAGGACGCTGGGCAGTCTGTCTGCGATGTCCAGGAGCACGGCGCGTACGCGGTCGATGCTCGTTTCGTGGGTAACGCTGAGTTTAATGTTCATGCGGCGCACGGAAAAGGGCGTAATATTGGTTACCATGGACTTGATCAAGGTTTCGTTGGCGATGCGCACCAGCTTGTTGTCGAAGGTTCGGATTTTTACCGAGAGAGCGTCGATCGAGTAGACTTCGCCTGAGATATTCTCCACGCTGAGAATGTCGCCCACGGTAAAGGTTTTTTCCGAAACCAGGAAAAATCCGCTGATGAAGTTGGATACGGATGTTTGGGCGGCAAAACCAAGGGCGATTCCTACGATTCCCGCCGCGCCGAGCAGGGCGGACAAGTCCACCTTGGCTGCGTTGAATGCATTGATTACTATGAGGGCCAAGCCTAAATACTGTACGATTTTGACGAGCAGCGCGTTGGATCGCGGATCCAGCCGATTCTTTGTAATACGTTTTACGATGGCCAGGATAAGGCCTACCAGCAGGAATCCGACTACAATGGTTATGATCACCTGAAAGACCCGCCCAAGCACGACGGTGTTTATGTTTTTAGCGAAAAAATCCGTGACCATGGTCTTGAGACCCCAGTTCTGGGGCGGGTTGGCCGTCGGGACGACCGCTGGGGGTGGGCTGCCGGCAGCGGCGGCAGTTTGCGCCGAAAGCCAAGCTGTGGCTGCAAAAAGGATCATTCCGGATAGCGCTGTCTTTTTATTCATGGCTAGCGCATCCTCGTTATTGCCTTGAATAATTCCACGCTGCGCTCGAATGCCTTCTCTTCGCTGGAGATTCGGGGGCGAACCAGTATTTCCGTATCCTGCGGCAGTTTTCCCGGCGATTCAATGTTCATCCTCACGCCCGATCCTGAAAAGGAAAAAATCAAGGTCTCGCTCTGAAGCCGTTCGCCGCGCCTGAATATGGAAAGCTGCTCCCCATATACGCATAGCTCGTGTATCACCACGGCCAGATCCGAGTTGTTTTTTATCCGGACAGGATGGGCGACGGTAGAAGGATCGTCGTGTATGCTGGTATAATCCAGGTCGTCGGCGGCGAGGAATCCGCTTTTGGCGAAGATGCATACGATGCCGCCGCTTGGGGTGCCGTAAAGTGTCTTAAAGACAGGTTTGAGCGGAATGTGGATAATATTCTGGCCTTCCACGTGAATCTCCGCATTCGTGTTGGTGAATATCCAGCCTCGGGCGCTGGCTCCGGGCGGCAAGGTAAACGGTTCCAGCAGTTGTACGCACACGGGTTTGTCGTCATAGGCGGGTAAAAGATCGTAGCCGCTGGCGTCTCCCAGGAATGCGCGCATCCATGAAGGGTCGTCCTGCGGAGGAATCGGCTCGGGCGCCTGTTTCAGGGATTTGCCCGGCGAGGCGGTAAGATATGACCTGACGGCGATGATGGGGCTTTCGCCCGCGCTGTCTACGGTTACCAGAATGGATGCGAGCCCTATCCGGTGAATTCTCGGAGCTCCGGTTTTTTCGGTTTCGGGAAGCCCCCAACGGGACCAGAGTTGCTTTGTTTTTATCGACTGTATCGCTACGCTCATCAGCTACAGTATAATTTTGCGCTTACGCTTGGTAAAGGGGTACGGAATGGCGGAATTGAGGGGAACGGTAGATTCCGATGTCCCGATACGGCTCGATAAATACGTGGCGGAAGTCATGGAACTGCTCACCAGGAGCCAACTGAAAGCCCGGCTGGAGGAAGCCCGCGTCAATGGAAAACCTGTAAAACTGTCCCGGCTCGTTTCGTCCGGGGATGCTTTTGCGCTGCTGCTCAAGGACTTGGAGGATTCAGCCTTCGTACCCGAAGATATTCCCCTGGACGTGCTCTACGAGGATACAAGCGTCATCGTTATAAATAAAGCTCAGGGTATGGTTACCCACCCAGCCCATGGTAATTGGCATGGAACGCTTGCCAATGCCCTGCTCGGCCGCCGCGTGAAGGAGTTGCGCCTGCCCAACGAGGGGCGTCCCATAAATCGGGCGGGAATCGTGCATCGGCTGGACAAAGATACTTCGGGAGTCATAATCGCGGCCAAAACGGTGGAAGCCCAGGAATTCCTGTCGGCCCAGTTTCGTGACCGCGCTACGCAAAAACGGTACCTGGCCATCGTGCAAGGTCAGCCGCCTGCCTCTCATGGCCATATCGACGATTGGCTGGCCCGTAATCCTAAAAACCGCAAACTATTCGCCGTAGCACCCGAAGGAACGGGTAAGCGCGCCTGGACCGACTATAAAATCCTTGCCACGGCGCACGGGTTCAGTCTTTTGCTGCTACGTCCTCGAACCGGTCGCACCCATCAGTTGCGCGTGCATTGCAAAAAACTCGGTTGCCCTATCGTCGGGGATCCCTTGTATGGGAAGCCAAGTCAGCGGCTTCCGGGCATCGGCTTGCTGCTCCACGCCCGGGAATTGCAGATTATTCTTCCCGGAACTACTGAAGTGCGTAGTTTTACCGCAGATTTACCGGTTTATTTTAAGGAGAGCCTAACCCGTCTAGGGCTCACTCTTCCTGAAACCTTGTAAACACGTAATGCGAATCGTGGAAAGCCCTGCCGGTCAATCTTAAATCAGGGGAGTTTTCTTCCTTTCGAAGCCCTTCTTCGGCATAGTTTTCCTTGACAAAGGCAATCTCATCACTATAATAGGAGCAACGTGTAAACGTGTTTTTTGTACTTGAACAGGGTCGTCAGGCTCTTTTGTAGTTTTTGGCGATCGATTTATATAACAGGAGGAATACTATGAAGGCTATTTATTTAGCACTTCTTCCTGTTGGTATGCTCTTTGGGTGGATGATCAGATGGCTTTATGCCAGATTTCAACTTACGACGGCCGAACAACGTGCTGTGCGTATAACGCAAGACGCGGTAAAGCAAGCAGAATCGCAAAAAAAAGAGATTTTGCTCGAGGCGAAAGATCAACTCATTCGGGAACGAAACCAACAGGAACGAGATGTAAGGGAACGTCGGGCCGAGATTCAGCGATATGAGCGCAGGCTCATACAAAAAGAGGAGAATCTCGATAAAAAAACCGATCTGTTCGAGAAACAGGAAGAAGCGGCGGCTGAACGGGTAAAGAGTCTTACCTTAAAGGAAGAATACCTTGCCGGTCAGGAAGAACGCTACAAGCAGGAACTCGAGCATGTTTCCGGTTTATCAGCCGAGGAAGCCAAACGCATCATAATTCAAGGTCTCGAAAACGAGGCCCGCCATGATGCTCAGAGTCTCCTTAACAAGATCGAGCAGGAAGCGCAGACAGGCGCCGAGAAGCGCGTTCGGGATATACTCGTAACCACCATGCAGCGAATGGCGGCGGATGTAACCGCCGAACTCACCGTTACCAGCGTTTCGTTGCCTGGCGACGAGATGAAAGGACGAATCATCGGCCGCGAAGGTCGTAATATTCGTACGCTGGAAACGCTCACCGGTGTCGACGTCATCATCGACGATACGCCGGAAGCCGTGGTAATTTCGTGTTTCGACCCCGTGCGCAGGGAAATCGCCCGCGTCTCGCTCGAGCGCCTTATCGCCGACGGCCGTATCCATCCGGCGCGCATCGAGGAAGTCGTACAGAAAGTTACCCGGGAAATATCCCAGAAAATATTCGAGGAAGGCGAAAAGGTCGTATTCGATCTCGGTATTCATAATATGAATCCCGAGCTGATACGAGCGCTCGGACGCCTTCATTACAGAACCAGCTACGGACAAAACGTGCTTGCCCATTCCAAGGAAGTCGCGGTTATTTCCGGTATGCTGGCCGCCGAGATCGGCGCGAACAGGGAATTGGCCAAACGCGGCGCCTTGCTCCACGATATCGGCAAGGGCATCGAGACGGATTCCGACCAGAATCACGCCGAGGTGGGCATGGAGATGGCCAGGAAGCTGGGCGAAGACCCTCGTATCGTCAACGCGATCGGTTCGCACCATGCGGACGTGGAGCCTACCTGCATCGAGAGCGTGTTGTGCCAGATAGCCGACGCGATTTCAGCCGCCAGGCCCGGCGCACGGCGCGAGACGATGGATAATTACGTCAAGCGTCTCGAGAGCCTTGAGGGCATAGCGGAGAGCTTTTCTGGCGTGGACAAGGCGTTCGCCATCCAGGCTGGCCGAGAGCTCCGCATTCTCGTGAATAACGAGCAGATTTCCGACGATCAGGCTCGGGAACTGGGCAAGTCTATAGCCAAGAAAATTGAGACCGACATGCGCTACCCCGGCCGCATCAAGGTGACGCTGATACGCGAAACCAGGATCGTGGAGTACGCCCGCTAACAAACGCGCTGGCTTAAAGGCGCGGATAAAGATTTTAATTTACAGGAGCCGCCTCGAATGAGGCGGCTCTTTTACATGGGAAGTTTCCTGTGGGTATTGGAGGACGCGAAGTGGAAAAGCAGTACAAGGCCCTGATGCTCGGCGATGTGATAGGAAATTCAGGTATAGAAACCGTACGCAAATTGCTCCCCGCGCTCGCCTCTGATACCGGTGCGGATTTTATCACGGCAAACGCTGAAAATGCCGCCGGTGGATTCGGCCTTACCTCGGAGACAGCTTCTGCCCTGTTCGAGGCGGGCATCGATTGCCTGACGAGCGGAAACCATATTTGGGAGAAAAAAGGAATACGGGAGCTCTTGGATTCCGATGCGCGCATCCTCAGGCCCGCGAATTATCCACAGGGAGCTCCGGGCACGGGCTTCTTGCAGGTTGTAAAAAACCAAGCGCTCTGGACTGTGATTAACTTGCAGGGTCGCGAGGATATGACGCCGCTCGATTCCCCTTTTTCCGTAGGGATGACCTTGCTGAACGTTCTTCAACCGCGGGGAAAGGCGCAGGATGCCCTGGATGCGCCAATTGTGCACCTTGTGTTAGTGGATTTTCACGCTGAGTCTTTTGACGAGAAGGAAGCTTTATCCCTGTACCTGGATGGAAAGACCAGCGCATTCGCAGGCACGCATACGCATATCCAGACGGCCGACGAACGGATTCTTCCCCACGGTTGCGGCTATATTGGCGACCTTGGCATGTGCGGTCCCCTGGAATCCGTGATCGGGGTTCAGCCGAAATCCTGCCTGCAGAGGAATTTGACGCAGATGCCCATAAAGATGGAGGTAGCCGAGGGACCTGCCTGTCTTTCGGCCGCGCTGTTTACCTTCAACGAAGACGGTCTGTGCGTTTCGGTGGAAAGAAAATACCTGATCCAGGAAGAATAGAAAGTATTCTCTTTGCGATAAAAACGGTTGTAGCCTAGGTCTGCGGGCAAAGCTCAAGAATAAGCTGCATATCCTCGGTTTCGTTAAAAACCTGCCTGCCCCATGAGCCATAGAGGCCGGTAATGCGCAAGTCAGCCTCAGCGGCGTTTCGCTTCAAGGAATCCAGGGTAAACGGCCAAAGGCGGGTGGTGTCGCGTTCAATTTTTCCTTCTGTCTCGAGTCGGGTGTCAAATGCGATACTTCCGTCTTTTCCATATCGGTACTCCCGTGAAAACAGAAAGTCCCGCTCCCTAACCGAAGGAAGCGCATCGGGCTTTTCCCGCAATATCTTGGCGTAATTTAATAGCTGGATTATCATCGCTCCATCAGGCGCCATGATACTCCTGCATGCGCAAAGGAAGCTTTTCAAGTCCGATTCTCCCGATAAGTGCGGAACCGTATTTCCCGTGCAGAGCAGTAGATTAAATATTTTTCCTTGCAGAATTGCGGCGACTTCCTGCATGCCGCCCCGTTTAAATTGGATACGGGCGGCGGTTTCTTCCGCAAGCTTGCTTTTTGCGGCGTTTGCGGCTTCGACCATCGTTGGAGCGGGATCAATTCCGGTAACGGTCCATCCTGCTTTGGCCAAGGCGATGCAATGGCCTCCGGTGGCGCAGCCGATATCAAGAACCGAAGAGCCTGCTTGCGGCGATCCGACGAAGGAAAGAGTTTTCTCGTTGACGGGAAATATCTGCTCATAAATCTTGGCTATCGTGGTATAGAGTGGCATAAGGCAAGTATAAGGTATTTTAAATAAAAAAACCGCCAGGATTGTATCCCGGCGGTTTTTTTCTGCTTTATATTATTTTTTGGCGGGAGGAGCGGGAAGATTGATGGAAAGAAGTTCGACCTCGAAAATGAGGGTTTCGTTCGGGCCGATGCCTTCGCCGGCTCCTTGTTCTCCATAGCCGAGTTTAGACGGAATGTAGAACTTGAACTTGCTGCCGACCGGCATGAGCTGGAGGCCTTCGATCCAACCGGGGATAACTCCGCCGAGCATGAAAATCGCCGGTTCTCCGCGATCGCGCGAGCTGTCGAAGGTTTTTCCGTCGGTAAGCGTGCCTACGTAGTGTACGGAAACCTCGTTGGCCGGTGTCGGTTTGGCGCCGGTTCCCATGGTGATTACTTCATACTGCAGGCCGGAGGCAGTCGTGGTTACGCCGGCTTTTTTTGCGTTCTCGGCAAGGAATTTGGTTTCTTTGTCGGCGCTGGCCGCGGCCTTTATTTTCATGCCTTCGGCGATTGCGGCCTCGATAATCTGCTGGACCTGTTCCATGGTGATGTTGGGTTTGTCCTTGTCGATTACGTCCTTGATGCCTTTGACGAATTCGTTGTAATCAAGCTTTACCGATGTCTGCTTGAGGCTGGTGCCGATTGCAACGCCGAAAGCGTAGCTGATCTGGGCTTTTGTCGCCGGTTTGGCGGTTTCGGCGGCGGCTTCCGCGGTCGGTACGGCGCCAGGAGCGGCCGCATCGACTTTTTTTGCGTCCTTGCAGGAAAAAAGGACGAGTGAAAGAGCGATAAGTACAAAAAGTAAATTCTTGCGCATACACAATCCATAAGTTCGGGTTTGGAATCCTTATACAAAGATCCGGATGGTAACCGGCATACAATATGCCTAAGTTCAAAAAAAGACAACACCCTCGAATATATCGAAGATCATGCGTTGCTTGTTTTTTCGCGGGGCATAGGCTAGGCTGGGGCTGGAGGAAGCTTGGATGATTTTAAGGAAAGATGACGATCCGCGGCTTGCGGCTATTCGCGTATGCCTGGTACATGCCTGCAACGCGCGGATTCAAACTACGCCGACAGCCCTCTCGGATGCGATAGCAGTCCTTGCGGCGCGCTGTTCGATGGAGGAAGTTCCCGCAAAATCAGTGCGGGAGGCGGTTCGCGACATGCTGCGCATCGGCGGATTCAAACCTTCCGGCAGGCAGAAACCCGCCAGCGAATACCTTGCCCAGGCAGCCAGGGAAGGCCGGTTCCCCGTCATCAATTCTGCCGTAGACTGCAATAATTTCCTGTCGCTGGAAACGGGATTTCCCATCAGCCTCCTTGACGCCTCGGTTTTCGCTTCCGCTGCAAATCTCCTGCCCGGAGACGCCGCGGCCTGCGATGGCAATCCGCGCCTCCGGATCGCCGGTCCCGGAGAACGTTATATTTTTAACGCTTCCGGCCATGAGATGGACCTGGAAGGGCTCGTCTGCGTCTGTTCCCCCGAAGGTCAACCCCTTGGAAACCCGGTCAAGGATTCCATGGCCGGAAAACTCAAGGATTCGAGCAGCGATTTCGCAGGCTTCATTTTCGCGCCGGCTTCTTTGGTTTCACCGGCGCAACTCCGGACGACTGGCGAGCGCTTCGCCTCGCTCCTCCGCGATTACTGCGGCGCCTCCGAATGCACGGTGTCCGTTTCATGATTTTCAGGATGAGGTGACCCATGGCGGCATTTTTGCAGATACTCATTCTAACCGGCTTTCTCTGCGGAGGGATGATCCTGAAGCTGATCCGACTTGCGCCGCCTCCGCGCGTCACGGATATTCTCATCAAGGTTGTTTTGTGGGTGTTGTTGGGCCTCATGGGGTTTCGCCTCGGGAACTCCCGCGATCTCATGGCCCAGCTTGGCCGTATCGGTATTCTTGCGGCGGCGGTCGCGGTGTTTTCACTGGCCGGAACCCTTGCCGGCATCCGGTTGCTGTATGCCGCGGCCGAAAGATTTTCCAGGACGGAGGCGGGCAAAGGCCATAAAGGCACACGGTTTTCCGGAAATTCCGCCGGGTCGGTCAGTATCGGGTTCGCGAATTTTCGCGCGCCCGGCGTGTTGCTCGGCATCGTGGTTGCGGGTATCCTGGCCGGCATCCTGTCACCGGCGCTGGTTTTCGACTTTGCCGGGGTGATGGGCTGGGTACTGAACGGACTCCTCTTCATGATAGGCATACAGTTCGCGCAATCCGGCCTGTCGCTTAAAAGCGCCTTCGTGCGCGTCGATACGTTCATAGTACCGCTGGGGACAGTTATAGGAACTTTATGCGGTGGCCTGCTCGCGGCCTTGCTGTTCCGTCTGTCCGCGGGCAAGGGGCTGGCCTTGGCTGCGGGTTTCGGCTGGTATACGCTTTCCGGGGTGATCATCACGAACCTGGGAGACGCGACGCTGGGTTCCACCGCCTTCCTGGCTAACATGCTGCGGGAATCGCTTGCGCTCCTCCTTATTCCCCTGCTTGCCCGCGGAAGCCGTCCTTTTACCGCGATAGGCGCTGGCGGAGCCACCGCGATGGACGTGACCCTGCCGCTGATAGAGCACTGCGCGGGACCCGAATCCGTGCCCGTCAGCTTCGCGAGCGGCGCCATCCTGTCGCTGTTGGTACCGATTTTAGTTCCGCTGTTTTTTCAGATGTAGCCGGTGGCTGTATTTGGCACGGAGTCTGTCACGGGGTTCGCGTCGGCTGGACTGCCCGAGCCTCGCGCATGCCGTCGCGTATGAATCGTTCCGCCAGGTCCGCCATCATCGTAGCGCCATGGCTGTTGAAATGTATGCCGTCCAGCATTACGTGGAAACCGTTGCCCGCGGATATCTCGTCCCAGCTTTTGCCGAACAGGTAGTGGTCCCTGATGGATCTTTTTATCGCGCGCCCGACTTGGTCGAAGGGCAGGCACTCTTTCTTGGGAGCCGTTTCGATATACGAGCACATGCGCTCATGGAGCGGAATGTAATAAACTTTTTCGGCAAAGGCGGTTTCCTTTCCGATCATCGCGTACTCGTCCGCGCGAATCCAGGCGTAATGCGTCTGGTCTTCGCCGATAGGCGGAATCGAGACCACCGCGATCTGCGCCTTCGTGGAGTTTTTGAGCTTGCGCAGTATCAAGGTAAGCATTTCGCGGTAGAACATGGGCGTGGGCAGCTCGGGAAGCCGCTCCATGGCAAGATAGTTCAGCGATGATCTCAGGCCAAAGGTGGAATTCGCGTCGTTCGTTCCGATGAGAACCACGACGAAATCCGGGTCGAGCGCCGTTATCGAGTCCAGCCTGCCATATAGATTATAAGCCAATTCCGAATTGATTCCCGCGTTTATCAGAGACGCCTGGGGCAGCCGTTCTTGAAGCATGTTCACCCAATTTGCGCTTACGGTGCCATGGGTCAGCGAGTCTCCCGCGCAGACTATAACCGGTTTTTCACGCGGCGGCGAATCGCTGGGGCGTCCGTTTTGCAGCAGCCATCGTTCCGGGGAATTCTTGGGCGACTCCACTTTAAGCTTGGCAATGCTGGCAGCCAGCGATATGAGCAAGGCCGCGACGAGGATCGTGAGGGCTATGCTGAGTATCAAAAAACTGAGCATCGGTTTCAATCCTCCGCTATTGCGGACAGTTCTTTTTCTACCATGGCGAGACGCTGCTGCAGGTTTTGGATCGTGCGTTCCAATCGTGCGCGTTCCTTGGCCAGGCGCTCTTTTATATCGTCGTCGGAAGGATCGTTCTTGATCAGCGCCTTGACGGCTTCCGGGCTTTTTCCCGACCTGAAAGCGTCTATCGCCGCTCCGCGAACGTCGGGTTTTTTTATCCCCGACACGAGCTTCATCGCGTCCCATCCGAGGTCTGCGGGCACTTGGAAGCTGAAGGCCTTCATCGCCGCGCTCGCGCTCGTGCGGGGGACGCCTAATGCGCGGTCCAGGTAATCCTCGAAACGCACGCAGTGCTTGCGGCACAGTTCCTCCGCCTCCACGATCAGTTTTCCGATCTGAAGCATGAGCTCGCCGTTTTTGGGCATTATTTCCCTGATCCGTCCCGTCAGGTCCATGAACGCTTTTTCCTGCCCGAAGATATTCTGGTAGATTCCCGCGGTTTCCGCTTTATCCAGGAGGTCGTGGAAAATCGACCAGAATTCGTTGCTGTGGTGGCGAGCCCCGGGAATGAATGCCTTTCGCTCGCAGTGCAGGTGATGCGCGTATTCGTGGATCGCGGTGTATACGAGCTGCTGCTCGTTCTCGAAATTTTTATTATGGATCAGGATTTCCCTGGTGAGGGGCTTGTATAGGCCGTTGACCAGCGAGCTTTTCTTGCCCGTAAAGGTTACCGAAAACTCCGTGGTGCTTTCTTCGATCTTGAGCAGCAGGTCCTTTATCTGATCTTGGTTCATGTGGGCTCCGTTTCCGTCTCGGCGCAAGGATACTACGAAAAAACCCCCATGTCCATATTGTCCCTGGCAGTGCGCCGCGAGCTCGACTATTCCCATAGACGTGTTATTATTGTATAATGCATTTCCATGAGGTCAACATGGGTCGCCGTTTTCTGCCTATAGCGTTCCTGCCCGCTTTGTTCATGTCTATCGCGGCGGAAGAATCGCTCCCGCTCCCCGTTTTCATGGTGTCCAGCGATTCCACCGCCATCGCCCCGGGCAGTTCCGCCGCTTCTTCCCGGCATGAAGTATTCATCGAGGGAGGACTGTTCCAGCTGGGCTCCTTGACCGGCGGCCCCGACGAAAAACCCTTGCTTCAAGTGAGGATATCCGATTTTTACATGATGAGCACGGAACTTACGCAACGGACCTACGAGGATATTTGCGGGTGCAACCCGGCCTCGGGCTACGGCAGGGGAAACGACTATCCCGTATATTCCGTCAGTTGGTTCGATGCCGTCGCCTTCGCCAATAAACTATCCATGGCCGACGGCTTCAACCCGGTCTACACGATACGGGGAAACGATGTCGCCTGCGACTTTACGGCCAGCGGCTGGCGCCTGCCCACCGAGGCGGAGTGGGAGTACGCAAGCCGCGGCGGCGGTAGATCCCGCGGATTCACCTATTCAGGTTCCAACGATATCGGCGTCGTCGCCCTCTACGCCTCCAACTCGGGCAGCAAGACCAAGGAGGTCGGCAGCAAGGCGCCCAACGAGCTTGGCCTCTATGACATGAGCGGCAACGTCTGGGAATGGTGCTGGGATTGGTACGCCAAAGATTCCTATTCCCGGCAGCGGGAAACAGATAATCCGAAAGGCGTCCCCTCCGGGGAGTTTCGGGTTTTCCGTGGGGGCGGATGCTTTGCGGAAGCCGCGTTGGCGCGTTCCAGCTACCGTTACTTCGGCAAGCCCGGCAGCGCATACAGCGCCATCGGCTTTAGGCTGGTACGCAGGCCATGACAGATTTCATCCTTTTGGCCTTGGGCGCGGCGCTGCCTTCCGCCGTTCTTATCCTTTGGTTCTATAATAAGGACAAGGCTCGGCCGGAGCCGCTTCGCCTCATTTTTAAAAGCGTCATGCTGGGTTTTCTCGGAACGATACCGGCGGTGATTATCGAGTTGCTGCTGGAAGGCGCAGCCGAATTCCTGGGCGGGTTTTTTAGCGCGTCCCCCGGTTTTTCACGCGGGTCCTTCGGGACCTTGGCGCGGGTCGTCTGGACTTCCTTCGTTACCGCCGCGCTCGTGGAGGAAGGAATCAAGCTTTTTTGCGTTAAAATATTTCTTTACAAAAAAGCCGCGTTCGACGAAGTCATGGACGGTATCGTCTACGCCGTCTGCGTAAGCCTGGGTTTCGCCTTCGCAGAGAATATCCTGTACGGACTCTCCGATCGGGGAGCCTTGGTTTTCCGGGCTTTTACCGCGGTGCCGATGCATGCGGCCGCCGCCGGCATCATGGGATACTGGTTAGGCATGGCCAAGCGCCAAGCCGACCCGAAGACCGCAAGGGCCTTTATAGCCAAAGGTTTTTCTTTCGCCGTCCTGACACACGGCTTCTACGATTTTTTCCTTTTTCTGGTGGGTGCCTTTCCCCCGATCGCCTTGCCCAGCGTCTTTCTATCCATGCTTGTCCTGATAATCGGGTTGGCGCATTTGGGCCGTCTCGTCAAGAAGGCGAAAGCCTCCGACGATATATCCGCCGCTTTGCACCGACAGGATCCTCCGGCATTTTAGATTCCCGCCCCGGAATTTGCATCTTAACTCGCATAGTCGTACTATTATCGGTATAAGCCATTGAGCTGTTATTAACTTGACATAAAGTAATATTGTGTCATAGTGGTTTACAGCTCGATCAGGTTTTATGAGGAGTAGATTATGCATTTAAGCAGCCCTTCATTCGCGGACGGCGCTCCGTTGCCGTTTGCCTCCGGGTATGAAAGCGAAAATCGCTCTCCGGCCTTGGCCTGGACCGATGTGCCCGTCGGAACCGTTTCCCTCGCGCTTATCTGCATGGATCAGAACGGTCCGGGCGGCGTGCCCTGGATTCATTGGCTCGTCTGGAATATTCCTCCCACCGAAACGCGTCTGCTCGAAGGAATCCCTCCCTACTATGAATTTGAAAATGGAATGAAGCAGGGACAAAACGGATATCGGGAAACAGGGTGGGGCGGTCCATGCCCTCCGGAAGGCGAGCATCGCTATGATTTTACGCTGTATGCCCTGGATATCCTCGTAAGGCCGATGGGGCGGAATCTTTTGGCGGTAAAGGAAGCCTTGCGAAGCCATTTTTTGGATTCGGCGGCAATTTCCGCTACCTTCGCTCCTGGGCATTCGATAGTATCCTACCAGGCAATCAGGGAAGGCAAGCAGGCGTTTTCCGGGCAATAGAAAATTTTTTCAGGCTCTGCCGTTGCCTTGCGCCGTACTAGCGTGTACAATATCTCCGCCGCGCGAGCGGTATCAAAGGAGACAAGCTATGTACGGTGCAATGAAGGAAGACTTGAAGGTCAAGCTCGCGCAGATCCGCGCTGAAGGGCTTTACAAAAACGAACGCGTCATCATGACGCCGCAGGGCGCCCTAATATCGGTAAAGAGCGGCAAGGAAGTGGTCAACTTCTGCGCCAATAACTATCTCGGGCTCTCCAACGACCCTTCCATCCGGGAAGCCGCGAAAAAAGCCCTCGATTCCTGGGGTTACGGGCTTTCGAGCGTACGGTTCATCTGCGGTACCCAGGCTCCCCATAAGGAACTCGAAGCGGCGGTCAGCGCCTTTCTGGGCATGGAAGACACGATACTTTTCGGCTCGTGCTTCGACGCGAACGGCGCCGTCTTCGAGCCCCTCCTGGATGCGGACTGCGCCATAATCACCGACAGCCTGAACCACGCCTCCATCATCGACGGCATTCGCCTGTGCAAGGCGGAGCGCTTTATTTACGAGCATAACGACTTCAAGGGACTCGAGGAAAAACTTCAGGCGGCGCAAGGCAAAAAAATCCGTCTCGTAGCCACGGACGGAGTATTCTCGATGGACGGCGATATCGCCGACCTCAAGACCATATGCGACCTTGCGGAAAAATACGACGCCATGGTGATGGTGGACGACAGCCACGCCACGGGATTCGTCGGCAAGACCGGTCGCGGCACGCATGAGCATAACGGCGTCATGGGCCGCGTGGACATAATTACCACTACCTTCGGCAAGGCCCTTGGCGGAGCCTCCGGCGGCTGCATTTCCGGCAAAGCCGAAGTGATAGAATATTTACGCCAGAAGGCAAGGCCGTACCTTTTCAGCAATACCCTCATGCCGGCCATAGTGGGAGGCACGCTGCGCACGCTGCAGATGCTGACCGCCTCGACGGCTTTGCGCGACAAGCTCGAATCCAACACAAAGCGCTTCCGGGAAGGCGTCACCAAGGCGGGCCTGGACGTCCGTCCCGGCGTGCACCCGATCACGCCGGTCATGCTGTACGACGAGAAGCTTGCGCACGCGATGGCCGACCGCCTTCTCGAGGAAGGCATCTACGTGATCGGCTTCAGCTTCCCCGTGGT
>CAZAJF010000044.1:0-17450 GCA_964485395.1 uncultured Treponemataceae bacterium
AAGAGCCTGTGGGAGCGCTCGGGGCATTGGTCCAAGTACAAGGAGACCATGTTCGTGACCGAGAGTGAGAAACGCGAGTTTGCGCTGAAGCCGCTGAACTGCCCCGGCCACATAGAGATTTTCAAGCAGGGAATAAAAAGTTACCGCGACCTTCCCTTGCGCATGGCCGAGTTCGGCTCGTGCTGCAGGAACGAGGCGTCCGGCGCTCTGCACGGCATCATGCGCGTGCGGGGCTTCGTGCAGGACGACGCGCACATCTTCTGCACCGAGGAGCAGATCCCGTCGGAAGTGGCCGCTTTCTGCGCGCTCCTCAAAGGCATGTACGCGGATTTCGGCTTCGGCGAGGACAAGATAATCGTGAAGTTCTCCACCAGGCCCGAAAAGCGGGTCGGCGACGACGCCACTTGGGACCGCGCCGAGGGCGCTTTGGCGGACGCGTGCAAGCAGGCGAAGCTGGAATATATCGTGTCACCCGGCGAAGGCGCGTTTTACGGGCCCAAGCTGGAGTTTACCTTGATTGACGCGCTGGGCCGCGAGTGGCAGTGCGGTACCATCCAGGTGGACTACCAGTTGCCCTCAAAGGAACGGCTGGATGCGAACTACATCGGCGAGGACAGCGCCAAGCACACTCCCGTGATGCTGCACCGCGCGATACTGGGTTCGCTCGAGCGCTTCATCGGCATACTCATCGAGCACTTCTCGGGCAACTTTCCCGCGTGGCTTTCTCCCGAGCAGGTAGCGATAATTCCCGTGGGCGATACTTTTGCGGAGTATGCGCAAAAGGTGGGCGAGCAGTTCAAGGCGGCGGGAATCCGCACCAGGTTCATGCTGGACAACGAGCGCATGAACGCCAAGATCCGCGATGCCCAGACCGCCAAGATTCCGTATATGTGCGTGATGGGTCAGAAGGAGATGGAGGACGGGACCGTATCGGTGCGCCTCCGCGACGGAAGGCAGCTGCAGTCCATGCCGGTGGCGGAATTCCTTGGGTACGTGCAGGGGAAAATTCTGAGCAACTCGCTGGAACTGTAACGGTGTTATTAAGAATGCTTAACCACAGAGGCACAGAGGCACAGAGAAGAAGAGAATAAAAAATAAGAGAAAAGAGATCGGTGCTTTGGGCGTGGCTGTTTGGGAAGCGGAAAACTGTTTTAGATAGAGGCCGGGTCCTGAAAGGGGCCCGGCTTCTTTTTTAGAAAAAGTAGGTGCCGCCTAACTTTAAGCCCATGGCGTAGGCGAGCGCGAACAGGTCGGTCTTGAGCCACCCGTAATCTCTGTGCTCGAAGCTTGTCGTAGAGGCTCCGACTGTCTGAAGCGATTCGGCTTTCATTCCTTTAAGCGTGGGGCTGAACAAGGCCAGCACGTTGGCGCAATTGAACTCGTAACGGCCTTCCAGCTTCTTCAGGAATTTGTCGCTCCATTTTATATTGAGGCCCAGCGATACCCGCGGTATCCAGTCTGCGGCGGTGTTGAACCCTTGCTTTTGCAGTATTCCCGGCGCCACGACAAGTTCGGGCGTAAAGGGCTTGCCTGCGTAGGCGTTGAGCGTGCCGGTGAATTCGATGCCAGTCGGCCGCTGGTACATGATCGCGTATTTCAGCGTGTGGGACACGTCGTTGTTGCTACGGAACCAGGATGCGTCGGCACGGTTTCGGTATTGCGTGGAGGCTGGCGTCCAGGAAAGCCTGGAGCTCCAAGAATCGGAAATGTCGGATTCCCACGAAAGGCTTGTTCCAAGCGAGCGTCCTATGTCCGGATCCACGGAGGAGGTCTGCTTGAACAGGTCCCCGCCCGAATCACCCTTGTAGGGATCTATCCAGGAGGCGTAGAGGGCAAGGCCCGAAAGGTTATAATAAAATGCAAAGTAAGGCTCCAGGCTGAACTTGCCTTTCCCGAGCTTGACGGCGGCGTCGAAGGTGCATGAGAGCGATCGCGGCAGAGAGGCGTACGAAGACTTGCCTTCGATGCCGAGTATGTCCTCGTTGAGCCTGCGCTCCGCGAAGGCGAACTCGTCGTAGTAGGCGGCGGACCAGCCTGCGCGGCCGGCCAGGCAAAAGCGCTCGGAAACATCCCAGGAGCCGTCGGCCTCGAGCGACGGTACGAACGTGCCGTGCAGCGGAAACCAGGTGTACGCGGCTCCGAGGCTTGATGCGAAGGAATCCTCACTGAACGAAGCCTTCGCGAAGGCATGCGCCCTGAGTACCTTGTCCGCCATGGTGACGAGCGGCACGGTATAGTCTTCCTTCATGGTAAAGCCTAACATGGACAGATTCGCGTGGGTAAAGCCTTCGTACTGGCCGTCCACCGAGGCAAAGCGCGCGCTTGCCCCGGCCTGGAAGGCAATCCGCTCGCTCAAGTACCACGAGAAAGTATCGCCTGCGTCCACGGCGAATACGCGGATTCGCGGCTTGGCTTCGAGCTGCACGGAACCGCTCACGTAGGCAAGCTGCTCCGCGACGGTTTTTTCTATATCGGCCTCGCTTACGCCAAGGCTCTCCCCGCTGCGCAGAAGGGATTCCCGGAGGTAGCTCTCGATGTCCAGATCCGCGGTCATGGCGCTGTTTCGATCCTGCCAGCTGGCATAGGCGTACAGGGAATTGGCCGAGGAACCCGAGGGCGAGTGGGTCCATTTGCCGCCGCCGGAAACGAAGTAGGGCAGGGCCGTGCCGCTCGCGTCGTACCGGCCGGGCATGTCCAGTTTGGTTATGGAGCAGTCGTAGAAACCGAGCAGGTCAAGGTCCAGCCGATCCGCATTGCCTTTAAGGAAAAGCCTGGCGCAAATATCGCCGAAGGACGGTATGAGGAGCACGTCGTCGAAGATCGGCATGCCTATCGCGTCGTATAATATTTGATAACCCTTGAAGATCAGCGGCACGAACAGCTCGGTAAGGGACTTGGAAGCGCTGATCACGAGTCCGGAGCCGCCGGGCAGCTTCTGCTTCCAGGTTAGATTGACGAGGGACGTATCCGGCGACAGTATGAACTGCCTGTCCTTTTCCATATACTCGTCGGGAACCGCCACGAATGTTCCGCCAATACACGGGCCCCGCTCCAGTGGCGTTATTCCCTTCCAGGTATCGATGCGGTCTATGGCCCATACCGATACGATAGGCGCGTTGGATTCCGCGTGCTTGTTCATGGGTATGCGCATGAAGTCGAAGTAATACGAGTTGAAGTCGGAATCGCCGCCGTAGACGGAAAAAGCCCGGCTGCCGCGGGTAAATCCAAGCACGGTATCCGTGATGGTATAGTTTGAGTCGGCAATGAGCGTCTCTTCGACCACGGCATCCACGTATCGCACCACGTCAAAAGGATCGCCTCCCGTGGGCATGTCGTCTATCTTGGCCGAGCTGCTGGATTCCACCGTGGGAGCCTGGGCCTGTTCGGGCTCTGCCGTTATAGAAATATCTTCCATCTCGACTGTTTCGGCATCGGCGGGGATGGCTGCGCCTTCCGCTGCCGCGGGGAGGGCGGTGTCCGATGACTGGGCATACCCTGCGTCGGCTCCTGCCAGGAATAGCAATGTTGCGCACAGGATGATACCATGCAACTTTGGATTAGATTGATTCATGATTACCTCTGTACGGATTGTAGCACTGGTTTCTTGGATTATTCAATAAAAAAGCCCGGCCGCGAGATTTCGCCGAGCCGCAAGGACGATTTGGAGGGAATATGATTTCAGCTGAGGAAGAAAAAAGTATCGTTGAAAAACTGCGCTTGCTTGACCATTTATACCGGAAACTCGGTGATGGGGTACTCAAGGAAACTGGGAATTTTGAGAGCGAGAGGATGCGAAAGATTTGGAGCGGCATCAAGCATGGCGAAAATTCCGCGAAGGATCTGATAAGCGTCTTATGGGACGGGATGGGCAAGGAAATCGACATGAAGTTTTCCTCCTCTGAAACTCCGAGCGGAACCATAAAGATGGAATGCACCTTTTGCCCGTTCGCGGAAATAGCGTTGAAGCATGGTTTCGCGGAAGTGGGTCATGCGCTGTTCTGCATGGGAGACTACGGCATCGTCGAAGGCTTTAATTCCGCCATAGAGTTTACCAGAGGCAAAACCCTGATGGGCGGCGACGATTGCTGCGATCATGCATACCGTATTCGAGGCTCGTGAACCGTAAGCTGGATTGACAAACGCATGCTAGGATGCGAGTATCGGAGGCTCGCGCTCAAGTGCGAAGTCCGTCTTTTGACATGGAATAATATTTTTAGGAGAAAAACTTGAAAAAGCTGCTGCCGGTACTGGCGTCTCTCTTTGGAGTCCTTGTTTTTATGTCCTGCCCGAGCCCCATCGGCCCTTCTCCCGCGGCGGTCGAGTATACGGTAACCTTTGACAGCCAGGATGCCACAAAAGCGGCGGATCCTGCCAGCCTCGTCTTCGTGTCCCCCGATACTACCGTTAAAAATTTGCCCGCGCCGCCGGAAAAAACGTCGCATAACTTCGGCGGTTGGTATACGAAACCAAATGGCGGCGGCACTGCTTTCAAGGTAGGCACGATTGTCAGAACCAACAGTACAGTCTACGCAAAATGGAACGATTCCTCTTTTACCGTTTCTTTCGACAGCCAGTCGGCGACGGTGGCGGCCGACCCGGTTTCATTGACGGTAAACCTCCCCGATACGACCGTCGGTACGCTGCCGACTCCGCCTGTGAAGACCGGCTATGTTTTTGCCGGGTGGTATACCGAGGCAAGCGGCAAGGGAACGGAGTTTACCGCGACTACGGTCGTATCCGCCGATTGCACGGTCTACGCGAAGTGGGATAGCTATTCCTATACGGTAACTTTCGATGGCCAAGGCGACACAGTGGAACCCGTTCCGGCGAAAAAAACGGTTTCGTCCCCCGACGTTACGGTGGGGACGCTGCCTGCGCCGCCCGCCAAATCCGGTTTCGCCTTTGCCGGGTGGTATACCGAGAAAAACGGCGGAGGCACCGCGTTTACGTCTAGTACCGTCGTGTCCAAGGACCTTACGGTATACGCCTCCTGGAGCGCGAACCCCGTCTACACGGTTTCCTTCGACAGCAACGGAGGATCCGAAGTAGGTGACTTATTCGTAACTCTTCCTGCTACCTCCGTGGAACTCCTGCCCGAGCCGCCTGCCAAAGCCGGTTACATTTTTGGTGGCTGGTTTACGGAAAAAGACGGCGGCGGGTCGGAATTTACCGCCGATACCGAGGTGTCGGCAAACATAACCGTATTCGCCAAATGGAACAGCTATTCCTATACGGTAACCTTTAACGGCGAAGGCGCCACGACCGCGGCCGATCCTGCAAGCCTGCAAGTTGCCTCGCCCTCTCTGACGGTGGCGGCGTTGCCCAGTCAGCCGAAGAAAACAGGCTATCTATTCGGTGGCTGGTTTACCGGTTCCGCGGGCGGCGGAACCGAGTTTGCCGCCGACACTACCGTCTCGGCCGATGTGACCGTCCACGCGTACTGGATTGCCTACTCATATACGGTATCCTTCGATGATCAAGGAGCCACCAGTACCGTATATCCCGCGAGCAAAACCGTAGCCAGCCCGACTGTGACCATCGGCAGCCTTCCTTCGGAACCCGAGAAGACCGGTTATATTTTCGGCGGCTGGTGGACCGAACCGGATGGCGCGGGCAGCGCCTTTACGGCCGCAACCATCGTCACCGGTTCCATTGAGGTCTACGCGCGGTGGGACAGCTATGCCTATGTCGTTACATTCAGTTCACCCACCGCGGACACGCCGGCCGGGCTTCCTTCCGCAACGGTATCCAGTCCCGCGCTGTGCCTGGGAACTTTCCCCGAGCCGCCGACGCGGACCGGCTATGTCTTCGGCGGCTGGAATACGGAGCCGGAAGGCGCGGGAAGCAGCTTCTTCGCTACCACCGGCGTTACGGCGGATATAACCGTCCACGCGGAATGGTGGCAGGATTTCAGCTCACCCAAGATCGGGAACATGATCGCGATCTTAGGCGGCAGCTACCAGCGCGACGCGACGGCGACCAACGTAACCACGGTAAGCTCCTTCAGCATGAGCGCGCATGAAATTACCCAAGCCCAGTACGTGGCGGTCACGGGTAAGGCAAACCCAAGTTCTGACAAGACGGGTACCGATGCCCCTGATCGCGCTGTAGACAGCGTATCTTGGTATGATGCGCTCGTATTCTGCAATATGCTCAGCATGGCGGAGGGAAAAGTTCCGGTCTATTCAATATTGCAGAATAACGAATTTGAGACTGATCCGGCGAAGTGGGGAACAGTGCCTACCGGGAACGAAATAATGTGGAATTATGCTTTAATCGATAAAAACGCCAACGGGTATCGCATGCCCACTGAGGCTGAATGGGTATGGGCAGCCATGGGTGCCTCAAAGGGGAGCGGCTATGTAAGCGGAGTTTACACAACGGGTTACCTGAAAGAATTTGCCGGAGACCCGAATCCCGAAACGACGGGGGCTTCTCCTCTCGCTTATGCGTGGTATATGGGCAATCTAACCAATTACCGGCCTCATGCGGTAGGCGGCAAAACCCAGAACGAGCTTGGATTGTACGACATGAGCGGAAACGTCGCGGAATGGTGTTACGATTATTCGGCTGCTTATCCCGTGGGAGCGCAGTTAGATCCCGCAAACAATAAAACCGCCATCACGCGAATTTTACGGGGGGGCAGTTGGTATAGTTCCGCGGATAATCTCAAGCTAACCTATCGTGACGACGATTATTTCGCATATGGTGCTTATGCCGAATCCGGTCTGCGCGTAGTCTGCCGCCCTTAAGTTTTTCCGTTTGAAGGGCAGCGGCGCTAGGTCGCTGCCTTTGACGCTTGACGGCTCTCACCCCCGGGGTATACACTCGGCCTCTTATGATACACGTACAAGGGCTTGTAAAAAATTATACCGTTTCTAAAAAAGGCAAGGGCCTGTTCAGGCGCGAGAAAAATATAATACGCGCGTTGGACGGGCTTTCCTTTCATATGGAAAAAGGCGAGGTCGTGGGCTACATCGGTCCCAACGGCGCGGGCAAGAGCACCACCATCAAGATACTGTCGGGCATCCTGCATCCGGACGGCGGTACCTGCACGGTGAACGGCCGCGTGCCCTGGAAGCAGCGCGTGGATCACGTGCGCGGCATCGGCGTAGTGTTCGGGCAGAAGACGCAGCTGTGGTGGGATTTGCCCGCCCGCGATTCCCTGGAACTCCTGGGCGACATGTACTCGGTTCCGCGCGCCAGACGCGATCAAACTATAACGACGCTGCGCCGGGAGCTGGATCTGGATTCCTTCCTGGATACTCCGGTGCGCCAGCTGTCCCTTGGGCAGCGTATGCGCTGCGAGCTGGCGGCCGCACTGGTGCACGAACCCGCGATATTATTTTTGGACGAGCCCACAATCGGCCTGGACGCTCCTTCAAAGCTGGCGCTCCGGGATTTCATCGGACGCTTGAATCGCGAACGCGGCACCACCATAATCCTTACCACGCACGACATGGACGACGTGGACGCCCTTGCCAACAGGGTGGTGCTGATAGGCAAGGGCAGGGACCTGTTCGACGGCGACATGGCCGCGCTCAGGCGGGAGGCCGGGGCGCGCAAGCGGGTCGTGCTCGACCTGGCGGAAAGCCTGGACGGTAAATCGGTCGCGTCCCCCGACGCGCGCCTGCGTCTCATCGTGCAGGAAGGTTCCCGCCTGGCATTCGAGTACGATCCGGACCAGCTGCCGACCTCCGAGGCGCTCGCCTTGGCCGCGAAAAACTTCAAGGTGGCGGATATGGCAGTGGAGGCCCAGCCGGTGGAGGAGCTCATCAGCGCGCTGTACGCGAGGCACGGCATATGAACCCTTATCTCGCCGCGTTTCGGGCAAGGGCCCGCGCTGTGTTCCAGTATCGGGCAGCGGCCTTCGCCGGAATCTTTACGCAGTTTTTTTTCGGCTTCATCATCGTGATGATACTGGAATCCTGGTACTCTTCGGGTACCGGCGGCTCGGGGGCTCCCTTGAGCCTGTCGCAGGCCTCCAGCTATATTTGGCTGGGGCAGGCGTTCTTCAGCATGCTGCCCTGGAACCCCGACCCCGAACTTCGCGACCTTATCCGCTCAGGCGACGTAGCGCGCGACCTCATGCGCCCGCTGGACTTGTACTTCCTCTGGTTCATACGCACGCTCGCATGGCGCCTCGTGATGGTGGCGCTGCGCTGCTTTTTCGTCTTTGCCATCGGCTGCTTCGTTTTGCCCCTGGTTGGGATGGAGGATATTGCCCTGTCGCTGCCCACGCCCGCGGGTTTTTTCTGCTTCCTGGCGCTCATGCCCATGGCGGCGCTCCTGTCCGCCGCGATTACGGTTGGCGTCAGCTGCTTCCAGTTCCGGCAGGTAAGCCAGGCTGGAGCCACCGCGATCATGGCCGCCGTAGTTAGTTTTTTTTCCGGCCTTACGGTGCCGCTGCCGCTTCTTTCAGGTTGGATCGACGCGCTCGCCCGCGCGCTGCCGTTCCGGGCCCTCGCCGACGTGCCGTACAGGTTTTGGCTGGGCTCGCTGCTTCCCGGGGAACTGCCCGGATTCCTGGCGCTTCAGGCTCTGTGGCTCGCGGCCATCGTCGTGGGCGGCAGGCTGTTCATGAACCGTCGCCTTGCGGATCTCTCGGTAGCGGGAGGCTGAGCATGGGTATCAAGCATTCCGCGCGGATGTACTTCAAGCTGGCCGCGATGTCCGTAAAAAGCCAGCTGCGATACGGCAAGGCCCTGTCGCTGTCCATCGTCGGGCAATTTTTTATCACGGCAATCGAGTTCGCGGGGGTATACGCGCTCTTTGCGCGCTTCGGAAGCTTCAAAGGCTGGAGCCTGGCCGAAGTAGCGTTCCTGTACGGCTTCGTGCACATGATTTTCGCGCTCGCGGACGCCATCGCCTACGGTTTCGATTCCATGGGGAGCCTCCTCAAGACGGGCAACTTCGACCGCTTCCTCGTGCGGCCCCTGTCTCCCATCGTGCAGCTCCTTGGCTACGAGTTTACCCTTCGGCGCATCGGCCGGTTTACGCAGGGGCTCGCCGTTTTCTGCCTTTCCCTGTGGATGCTTCGGGAAAACCTGGCTGTCATCGCGTTCGGCACCGGGCTCGGCCACGGATTTTTCGCCGTCGGCATGCTGTTGGTCTCCTTCGTCGCGGGAACCGTCTTGTTCGTCCTTATTTTTCTCGTGCAGGCCGCGTACACCTTCCGTACGGTGGAAGGCCTCGAGCTCATGAATTCATTTTCCTACGGCGGGCAGCAGGCGGCCGTATATCCGTTCTCGGGTTATAGATTTTTCATGAAGATGCTCTTCATCGGAATCGTGCCGATAGGGGCTGTGGTCTATCTGCCCGTCTGCCTGTTTTTCGGCAAGGAAGCCTTTCCCGGATTTCCCCTGTGGCTCAACGCGCTCGGGCCGCTCATGGTGCTGCCGTTCGGCCTGTTGGCCGCGCTCCTGTGGAGAGCGGGGCTCAGGCGATATGCCTCCGGCGGGGGTTGATTTTTCCCCAAGCGCTCGAGTGCCGTGCCGCGCTTATTCTTTTTTCTTCTTGGACCCGAACAGCTTCTGTATGGTCCTCAAACCCTGGCTTGCTTTCGCTTTTTTATCGTTGCTCATGGTAAAGGCATCGATGGATTCGTCCATGCCGGACAGCAGGGCGATGTCGCCGGCCTTGAATCGGTATTGCGGCGTGAACAAGCCGTATTCCTCGGACCCGTTTTTTACGGCGATGAGATTGAGCCCGTATGCCTGGCGCAGGTTCACTTCCAGCAGTGACTGGCCGAAAAGCCTTTCGGGAACCGCTATTTCGGCGATGATCAGCTTGCCTGACACCGGCAGGTAATTGAGCAGGCTAGAGGACACAAGGAGCGGCGTTACGCGCTTGGCCGCCTCGCGGTTGGGGAATACTATCTTCGTGGCGCCTACGAGATTGAGGATTTCCGCATGGCCTTTCGTTACCGCCTTCACGAAAATGCGCGGGATACCGAGCTTGCGGCAGTAGCTGGTGGCGAGTATCGACGCTTCTATCTTCTCTCCCATGTCGATGACCACGCCATCCAGGTTCTTGGGCAGTACGCGGCTCAGTATTTCCTCGTCCGTGATGTCCACGACGACCGCGTTGACGGGGAAATCCTTGTAGGCGTCGATGACTTCCCTGTCCTTGTCGATTATCATGATATCCGCGTTGAGGTCCAAAAGCTCGTTCAGCACGTTCTTGCCGAAGTAGCTCAATCCAAGAATGGCGAATTGTTGTTTCATTTCTATAACCTATCCTATGAGTATGTCTGCCTGGGGGTATACGATCGAATCGGCTCTCGTGGAGCCGCCGAAGAACATGATGGCGAGCAGGCCGACGCGGCCAATGTACATGGTACAGATAATGACCAGTTTGCCAAGGACGCTCAGCTTGTCCGTAAAATCAAGGGAGAGGCCCACCGTTCCGAAGGCGGACGTTACTTCGAATATTATCTGGCTGAAATCCGCTCCTCGCGGACCTTCTATGAGGCTTAAGAGGCCGGCGGTGGCTACGAGCAGGAAAATCGCCTTGATGAAATAGACGACGGCCGTATTGATGGTCGCCGGGGAAAGCCTTCGCCTGAACGCGTTTATCTCGCCCGCCTCGTTGGACGGCTTAAGCATCACGAGAAGCACGATGTAGGCCGTGGCAACCTTGATGCCTCCGGCTATGGAACCCGGCGAGCCGCCTATGAACATGAGCAGTATCGTAATGAACTTGGAGGATTGCCGTAAATCCGTCTGGTGCACCGCGTTGAATCCGGCGGTTCTCGGCGTGATGGACTGGAAAAGGGAGTTGGCGCCTTTTTCCACGAGGTTCATTCCGGCGAAAGTATTGTTCGCCTCGAGGAACCAGAATGCGCATGCTCCCCCGAGTATCAAGACGGAAGTTGCGATGAGGATCAGCTTGGTATGGTAGCTGAGCGTCTTTTTTTTCTTCCGTATCCACCATGTCAGATCCTGTATCACGATGAAGCCGATTCCCCCGGTTACGATCAGGAAAGAGATTATCAGCAGAACCGCGGGCTTGCCGTTTAAACTTTCCAGATTGTCGGGGAAAGTGGAGAATCCGGCGTTGCAAAAGGCCGAGACCGAGTGGAATACGGCGGAAAACGCCCTGTGCGGCACGTTGAGCCCGGTGAAGGCCGCGTAGAGCGCCAAGGCCCCCGTTGACTCGATGATCACCGTCGCGAATATGATATTGCGGATTATCTTGACCGGATCGTGCTCGACGCCGTCGATGGAAAAACTCTTGATCGTTTTGAGGCGTCTGAAGGGAAGTCGCCTTCCGGGTATGAGCAGGACCATCGAGGTAAACGAGATGATGCCCAATCCGCCGAATTGTATGAGCAGCATGATTACCCACTGGCCGAACCTCGAAAAATCGGCGGTGTTCACGGAGGCCAGCCCCGTTACGCAGACGGCCGACGTAGCGGTAAAAAGGGCATCGATGAACGGCAAGTAACTCCGAGGCGCAGTAGTTCCCGACCACGCGACAGGGAGGCAGAGCATGAGCGTACCCATCGCGATCAAGCCCAGGAAAAAGCTCAGGAGGTATACGCTGTCTGACTTGAAAAACCGGGTTATGCCGAACTTTTCAGTAGCGGCAGTTACGGCACCAAGAATTGCATTTCTCACGAAGCTACTGTATATGCAAATCGCCGCCTTTGTCAAAATTATAAGAGAATACCGTAATATTCATTGTGTTAAATTCCATAAAAATCAACTCCAGGCTGGAAACTCCATGCTTGGCACGTCTATAATTGGTTTTGTAGCCTTTAATGCAATTCTCAGGTGCGAGGTGTTATGCAGAACAACCCAAAATGGTACGGTTTGGATAATGCCGCCAAACTCTATCCGGCGGTACGCGACAGTGACTGGGGCGCCGTTTTCCGGCTTGCCTGCTATCTCAAGGATCCTATCGATCCTCCAACGCTGCAGCAGGCCCTCGAAAAGACGCTTGCCCGGTTTCCTTGCTACGCGGTGGCGCTCAGGCGGGGTTTTTTCTGGTACTATCATGAAAAAATAATGGCGCCGCCCTTGGCGGTTTCCGAGCAGGCATACCCATGCATGCCGCCCGACACCCATGACAACAACGGTTATCTTTTTCGCGTAACCTATTTCCGGAACCGCATCGCCGTCGATTTTTTTCATTCCCTCACCGACGGTACCGGAGCTTCCGTTTTCTTGAAGACCCTGACGGCAGCCTACTTGGGGCTCCAAGGCATTTCTATTCCCGCAGGCGGCGATATCCTGGATTTAAGCGAACGGCCGGACCCACAGGAGGCGGAAGACGCGTTCGCCCGCTATGCGAAAATTCCCTCGGGCGGAAGCTTCAAGGAAGCAGCGGCCTTCACGCTTTCCGGCGAGTCGGAACCGCCTCCCTTCCTTGCGGTATTTCACGGGCTCATGGATTCCTCCCAGGTGTCCGCGGCCGCGAAGAAAATGGACTGCACCATAACGGCATTCCTGGTTTCCGCCTTGATGCTCGCGTTCGACGCACAGCAGCGCAAAGTGGACGGCATTCCGCAATTGCCCGTCAAGATTTCCATTCCCGTAAACATGCGCAAGACAAAGCCCAGTAAAACCCTCAGGAATTTTTCCCTGTTCACGAACGCTTCGCTGCCTCCGGTAGAGGAGGTTCCCCGCATGGAAGAAGTCGTTCCCCTCGTCAAGGCCGCCATGGCAAACGGCTTTTCTGAAGAAGCGCTGGACTCCATGATGGCCCTGAACGTCGCCACGGAGCGCTCGGGAATAATACGCGGCTTGCCGCTATTTTTAAAGCGCGCCGCGATACGGGCCGCGTTTACCATCATGGGCGACAACCAGATAAGCGCCTCCCTCTCCAACCTCGGCGCGGTGTCCTTGCCGGAAGCCATGGAAAGCCGGATAAGCCGCTTCGACTTTATCCTGGGCAGAGCACGCCGCGCCGGCTTGAACTGCGGCGTAGTCGGGTATCAGGGCAAGCTGAACGTCACGATATCGTGCAATACCCTGGACTGCAGCGTCGCCAGGAATTTTTACAGGATACTGGAAACCGGGGGAATCGCCGTGGAGCTTGCCGTCTCCGGTCTTGAGCCTCAAGATTCAACGGACCCGGTCCGGGAGCTTTATCCACCGGAGGACGGAACCCAGGCACGAAAAAAACGTCACAGAAAAATAATCAGGCTGGCCGGCCGGATACTGCCTTCCTTCGGCGGCTTCCTCGTGATTCTCAACGCGCTTACGAATCCCGGTGGAATCTGGGCAGCCTATCCAGTGGCCGGCCTCATTGCAGCCTGGATGCTGTGGCGCCTGCCCAGGAACCTTCCCAAGCCGCGGGTCGCGTACACCATCCTGCTGGCGGAGTTTTGCGTCGTGTCGTTCTTGGGCATGAGCGCCGCGCTTGCCCACAGCACGGCCTGGTTTTTCGGCTATGCAGCGCCGATAGCGGTCGTGGTCTCGTCTTTGGCACTGGGATTTGACGCTATAATCCATAAGCGCGCCTTGAAAAAAAGCTATGCGCCTTTTTTGATCAACGCCGTTCCCGGAGTGCTGTGCTTGCCCGCAGCCATGCTTTCAGGAAGGACAACCGACCGGGTCAGCTCGATTCTCGCCTTGATGTTCAGCGTCGGCAGCCTTGTTTATATAGCGTATAAGGGAAGAAAGTGGTTGCGGCCGGAATTGCGCAGGAAGCTTTTTCGCTAAAGGTCTCTTTAATGGTGCAAAACCGTATCTTTTGGATTATACTGCTTCCATGGTGCCGATAAAGAAATTTATAGCGATTTTCTGCATGATCCTTTTTGCGATCTCGCTCCTGGCCGCCCAGGACACCCCGGTGCGGCTCGCGGCGGAGGACCGCAACGGTGCGAGGATGGCGCTCCTGGAGCGGGGCTGGTATTTCATTCCCGGCGTTTTTATCGACCCGAACAGCACCCGGATCCCTTCTGGGGCGATACCCGTCGTAATCCCAACCCAGCTCAACGGTCTTTTACAAGATAAGAACAAACCTTTCGGAAGCCTCATTTGCATCGTGGCCGTTCCCTGGACCGGGCGCGTTTCCATCAAGTCGCAGCAGATCGGAACAGCATCGAAGCTTTTCGCGGACGGTAGGGAAATTTTTTCGAACGGTATTCCGGGCACAAGTTCCGAAACGGAACTACCGGGATGGGGTGCGGCCATCCACGATTTTCCCCCTTCAAGGCAGGATGCCGGGACCGTTGTCGTGCTGCACGTCTCCTCGTTCAACGACAGCAACTTGAGTCTGATCCGCTCCTTCTGGCTGGGAGAGGAGCGTGTGCTTCGGGATCGCCGAACGCTTCTTGTAGGCTACGATTTTTTTACGGTAGGAATCATGCTCGTCATGGCGTTCTATTATCTTTTCGTCTGGCTGGCGCGCAAAGTCCAAGTATCGGCGCTCGCGTTTTTTTTCCTCTGTCTTTCGCTGGGTCTCCGTCCGCTTCTCTATGGGGAATTCTCCATTTTCAGCCTCTGGCCGGAGATTCCTTTTCATCTGTCGTTCCGCATGGGATATCTTACGATGTCGCTCGCCATGGCTGCGGCACCGGCTTTTTTGTGGGCTTTATTCCCGAAATCGGTACCCCGCATCGTACTTTACATAGATTTGGCGGTTGGTCTCCTGTATTCCCTGGTTATCGTCCTACTGCCGTTATTGGTTATTTCAGCCTTGCTCCCCTTGGTCTGGGTGTTTCTGGCCCTTTCCTGCGTCGCGCACCTCGTTTTCCTTGCGATAGCGGTCATAAAAAGAGAGACGGGATCCATCGTCATCTGCATCGGCTTCACGATCATGGTGGCAACCGTGCTGCTCGACATCCTGTCCGCCAATGCCACCATCGCATTGCCTTCCCTTTCGCCCTTGGGGCTCGTCATCCTCATCTTGTTCCTATCCATCGCGATGACGAGGAAAAACGCGGCGGCATTCAGAAGTTCGGAACGCCTTACGGAAGAGCTGCGGAAAATGAACGAGTCCATGAGCCGTTTCGTTCCTTCCGAATTCTTGAAGCGCCTCGGGCGAAGCTATATCCACGACGTTCAGCTCGGCGATCACGTCCAGGAAGAGATAACCGTCTTGTTCATGGATATCCGTTCGTTTACCGGTCTATCCGAGGAACTCGGGCCTGATGCCACCTTTGCTTTCCTGAATAATTGGCTGGGCCAGATGGGACCCATAATCCGGTCGTACGGCGGCTTCGTGGACAAATACCTCGGCGACGGAATACTCGCGCTGTTTCCCGAAAAAAACTCCGATGCCATAGCGTGCGCCGTCTCCATGACCCAAGCCATGGAGACCTTGAACCGGGACAGGAAAGCGTCCGGCTTTTCCCCGGTCAAGGCCGGTATAGGCATACATCGCGGAAAGGTAATACTCGGAACCATCGGCGAGCCCATGCGAATAGACACTACGGTCATTTCCGATACCGTGAATATCGCCTCCAGGCTCGAGACGCTTACCAAGGAATTCGGCGTTACCATCGCGGTTTCGGCCGATCTGCTGGCCGTGTCCGACGCCGCCTCGCACAGCGTCCGCTGCCTCGGGAAGGTAACGGTAAAGGGGCGCAAAAACCCGGTTGAAGTGAATGAAATATTCGACTGCGACGAAGATGAGCTCAGGCAGAGGAAAAACGCCCAGCTCGAGCGTTTCGCCGATGGAATAAGGCTTTTCTTCTCGCAGCAGTTCGCCGAGGCGCTGCCGGTGTTTCAATCGCTGGTGGACGCGATGCCCGAGGATCAGCCATCCCATTACTACGCGCGCATGTCCAGGAAATTCCGGGGCTAGGGCTGTCTGTTATTTAAAATTCCGCGCCGTCGCTGATCATCTGCAGGAAGCTGCTCACTACGATCGGGTCGAAATGCAGCCCCGACGTGGATTTCAGGTAGCGCTTGACCTCTTCCTTGGGCCAAGCCCGATGATAGGGTCTGTCATGCGTAAGCGCGTCCCATACGTCCACGATGGCGAATATGCGGGCGGACAAAGGTATTTCCTTTTCCTTCAGACCCTGCGGATACCCCGAGCCATCCCATTTTTCGTGGTGGCAGTAGGGTATGTCCATCGCCGGAGTCAGGAACGCTATGTTTTCCAGCATGCTCTTTGCGTATTCTGGGTGCCTGTTCATGATCTGGCGCTCTTCGGCGTTGAGCGGCATGGGCTTCAGCAGAACCGAGTCGGGGATGGCCACCTTGCCGATATCGTGGAGCAGCGCCCCGCGCCGCATCTGCTTGAGCTCTTCCTCGGACAGGCGCATCGCGGCGCCGAGGCGGAGGCTCATCTCGGTCACGCGCAGGGTATGTCCCTCGGTGTCGTGGTCGCGGAGTTCCAGGGCTCGGGACCATCCTTCTATCGTCGCGTCGTAGGAGCGTACGAGCTCGATGTCCGCACGCGTCAGTTCGGAGAACAGATGCGCGTTTCGTATTGCTACGGCGGCTTGGCTCGCCAAAGCCTCGGCATAGTGAAGCTGGTCCTCGGAAAAGCCCGATCCCAGCCGCTCGGCGGCGATTATGCCGAGAGGCTCGTTTTCCCACAGCAGCGGCACGATGAGGCGGATGACTATTCCGTTAGCCCGTCCGATATCCGATGTTGTAATAGATTCTTTACCCGTCATCGCCGCATCGGCTTCTTGGCGGCTTGGCCACGAATCGTCGCAGTCGGCGGACTCCGCCTGGTCACCCGCGGGGGAGGAACCTGTTTCCGGAAAGTCCTTCGCCTCGCGAAAGTCCCGCACGGCACCCTGATGTATGCTTCCGTCCTTGCCCAGGAGGTGCACTTTCGCGCAGTCGTAGGGAAGGAGCCAGCCCAGGTAGTCCAACAGGGCTTCCAGCACGATGGGTATATCGAAATTACGCGTCAGTTCTATGGATGCGATTCGGAGCGTTTCCGCCGCCTGCATGGCCGCGCGGTCATGCGCGTTTATTATGGCTACGCGCACGGCCATGAGCTGTATCTGCCTGGTCAGCGGCAGCGAGCTTTCCGCGGTGCCCAGGAGATTCGCCAGCTTGGCTATCTCGCGGGACAGATCCGCAAGGTTTACTGAATCGTCCATACCGTTTCGCCGGCGAGTATTTTCAGGACCGTTTCCGAAAAGCGCCGACCGTCTATCGGCTTGCCGATGAAGCCGTCGAAGCCGGCTTCCCGCGCGCGCTTGATATCCTGTTTCATCACGTTCGCCGTTATCGCGATGATGGTGGAATTCTTCGAGCCGGAGTTTTCCCGAAGTTCCTTTATGATGGTATACCCGTCTTTTTTAGGAAGCTGGATATCCAGGAAAATCAGGTCTACGGACTGATGCCGTAATATTTCCATGGCTTCAAATGCATTATTGCATTTGCCGGTGAGCTGCAGGTAAGGAACCATGCTGATATTGTCTTCCAGCAGGTCCAGCGCAAGCGGTTCATCATCTATGGCAATACACTTCATCATCAGTGGAGATTTAATTGCAAGGATACTATAAACCAGTCATCTTTTTTCTCTAT
>CAZAJF010000044.1:17460-30605 GCA_964485395.1 uncultured Treponemataceae bacterium
CACCGGGGTATCCCCAGGTGTTTTCCGGCTTTACCCCGGTGAGCTTCAGGAGCCTGGAAATAACCATCAAGTTGTTGGGATCGTCCTCGACTATAAGCACCCGTACGGTCTCAAGTTTATTTTGCATTTTTTCCATTGTGTCCTTCGTGTGGTGCTGCGGCACGTGTCTTTCTTACGATATTCATAAGATCATCGGCTGTAAAAGTTCCCTTTTGAAGATATTCTGCCGAGCCAGCCTTGATTTTCTCGCGGCTGTTTCGGTCCAGATCCTGCGAGGTAATCAGTATGACCGGAACGTCGGCGAGCGATTCATCGTGCCGTATCGAGTCAAGAACGGTAAACCCGTCCATTTCCGGCATGACAACATCCAGGAGGATGATGTCCGGTTTCATTCGCTTCGCGGATTCAAGGCCGCCCGCGCCGCTGTTTGCGCTGCGAATCACGTAATGGTCTCCCGCCAGTACCCGGCTGATTATGGCGAGGGCGTTTTCGTCATCGTCTACTGCGAGGATGGTTCCTCCATGCGGGGCTATTTTCTCCACCGTATTGCGCAACTCGCTTCTTGAAACCGGCTTTATGAGGAATTCGTGGGCGTTCAGCGAGAGCGCCAGGCTGCGATCATGGAGAACCGAGCACATTATTACGGGAATCGGCGCGATTTCGGGATCCGCCTTGATGGCCTTGAGGATTTCCCAGCCGTCGAGGTGGGGCATCATTACGTCGAGCACTATGGCATCGGGTTTTTCGCTGCGAACCAGTTCAAGGACTTTTAAAGGATCTGTAACCTGTTTTACCTTCCAGCCTTGGTTCAGCTGTCCGGTCAATGCCTTGCAGGAACTTTCGTCATCGTCTATCAACAGTACTTGAATATTCGCCGCGACTTGTTTGTGGTCCACCGGGGGAAGAGCTTTGTGAATTTCCGCGACTGTGTTGGAGGAGGTATGGAAGACCGGAATCGTAAAGGAAAAGCGAGAGCCTTTGCCCGGTACGGAATACGCGTCGATGCTGCCGCCCAGCATTTCCACGAATCGCTTTGAGATGGGCAGACCTAAACCCGTCCCTCCCGATTGTCTGGCCAGCGAACCGTCCAGCTGCACGAATTCCATGAAGGCCTTGGGTATGTCTTCCGGTTTCATGCCTATGCCGGTATCTTCGACCGTGAAGCGCACGAAAGCGCCTTCAAGCGCGGCGGAAACGGTAATCGAGCCTTCCTGGGTAAACTTTATGGCATTTGAAAACAAGTTCAGCAAAATCTGCCGCAAGCGGGTTCTGTCCGCGCGCAAGGGGGGCAGCGAAGGTGGAATGTCGGCGTGTATCACGAGCGGTTTGTCCCGGAGCAGGGCCGAGGTTGTGGAAAGTATGCTTTTTACCAGATCCTGCAATACCACTTCCTCGAAATACAATTCCATTTTGCCCGACTCTATCTTGGCAAGGTCGAGTACGTCGTTGATGAGCGTCAACAGATGACGTCCCGATTCTTCGATGCGGCCCAGCATGTCCCGTTGCCCTTCGAATTGCTCCTCCAGGGTTTCCTGCCCGATGAGGTAAGCGAAATTTATTATTGAATTGAGGGGTGTGCGAAGTTCATGGCTCATGTTGGAAAGGAATTGGGTTTTGAGTATGTTGGCGCTCTGGGCGTCCTTACGCGCGGACTCCGCGTTTTCGTAGAGCACGGCGTTGTGGAGCGCGGCGCCGGTTTGGCGGGCGATGCTTTGGGCAAACTGGAGGTCCCGCGCGCTGAACGATTTTTCTTCCATGCTTCGCCAGACTGCCAGGACGCCCAAAACGGTTTGCTGCGCGATGAAGGGAACCGCGAGCAGCCGTTCGCCCTTGTGCGTCGGATCCGTGATGTCGTTTTCGATGCAGGCCCTGCCGTTGGCGATTACTGCGCGCACGAGCCCGGTGTCAGGCATGCCGTCTGCGCTACTGGAACCGCTGCTCATGATCTTCTTGGCGTTTTTACCCGCCGCGGAAGCTGCCCGGAAGTTACCCGTGCGTTTTTCCTCAATATAAATAGCGCTTGTGTGATTGGAAAGCAGCGGGTGGGCAAGTTCGACGATGCGGTTTACTACGGTTTCCAGATTCAGCGACATGGATACTTCCAGGCCTATTTCCGCCAGGGTATTGGCTTCCTGCTCCCTTCGCACGGTTTCCTTGTAAAGCCTGGCGTTTTGTATCGCCGAGGAAACGCTTGCGGCGATTATGGATAAAAGCCTTATGTCGTTTTCGGAGAAAAAATACTCGTGCTCGAAATCCTGCAAAGACAGCACGCCGATGGCCTTGTCTCCGGACATCAAGGGTACTCCGAGCCAGGATTTTACCGGCGTGGCCGTGACTAGCATGGCTCCCATGTCCAGCCCGCGGTCCCGCGTATCATGGTCGATGTACAGGTATCGGCCTTCTTTGAGTATTACGGACGTCAAGCCTTGGCCAAGTTGGAATGACGGCCGGCTTTCCTGGATTCCGTTTATGTAAAAATACGGCGTGTTTATCGTAGTGCCGTCTTCCTCAAGGATGGCCAGGAAAATAATTTCGGTCTTGAATATATTTCTGACGGTATCGCCGACGACTGAATAGAGCTTTTCGAGTTCCAGATGCTGGTTTATCGCCGCGCTGACGTCGTTGACGGCGGAAAGCTCTCGCAGCCTATGGTTGGCTTCCTCATATATGAGCGCGTTTTTATATGCGGTAGAAACCTGGGCGGCGAAAGCCGTCGCGAGAAATACGTGCCTTGAGGTATATTTGTCCACTTCGCCTGAAACGAGGGATAACACACCTATCGCTTTATTTCCGGCGGAAATGGGCAAGCCCATCCAGGAACGGATTTGGTCGCTTTCCGGGGCAAGGTTCGTCCGTACCCAGCGAGGATCCAGGCGCACGTCGCGCACTACCATGGGAAGCGCGGATTGCAGTACTTCTTTCATGAGCAGGTATCGGTCTATGGGAAGGCGCAAAGCATTGACATGCGCCGGATCCTTGAACCCCAAGCTGGTCTTTACGCAAAAATCATCGTTCCTGCGAATAAAGATTATTGCGTTGTCGAAGGGTAAAACATGGCCCACGGATTCCAGGATACGTTCCAGAATGCAATCCGTATCCAATGTTGAGTTGACGATTTTGGAAACTTCGAGCAAAATACGAGCAGTTTGGTCTATTTCGTCTAACACGCCCGAATCCTGCGTAGTTTTATCATTCATGTATTGTATAGTTTAGGTTTTTAATGTTTCGTTTACAAGAGGCCAACGGATAACTTAAATATCGAACGTGCACGTTGGCTAAAATCGAGCTACTATGCGAGACACCCCGTTTTTAGTATTGTGTTCGTAGGAAAATTCAATCCGCCGCGCGAATTGAATTCGGTGAGATAAAGGGAGCCGCATGAAGATTCTATTTATACAGCTGCCCGAGCAGGATCCCCAGGGGATGGCCGCCCGGGGAAACGTTCCCCTTGTCGCAGGTTCCGCCTTGGCGTGGATTGTCCATAGCGGCGTCGTGCCTCGAGAATCCTGCGTTCTTCTCGACCCCGATATCGAGGATAACGCCGGCGACGCGGCTCTCATCGCGTATATTCTCGGAAATGTCCCGGATATGCTTGTTTTTACCCTCCATGACTATAATCTTGCGCGCAGCCTGTACCTCGCCAAAGCTCTCCGAGCCAAGCTTCCTGCCACATGTCTCGCCGGGGTCGGCCCCGAAGTAGTACCCGGCATGCCTTTGTACAAGGCCCATGCCTTCGATGCCCTCATCGACTCTGTTCAGGGTTTGCCGCAGGGCAGGGGCGCGTATGCCAACGGTCCCGCCTTTGTGGATCTGATCCATGATTTTTTGCAGCGGAGCGTCAAACCCCGCTATAAAGTACCATCTGCGCCGGATTGGTACAGCCCTGCCGCATGCTCGGTTCTGGATCCCTATCTTTCCGGCATGATTCCAGTTTCCTCCGAGAAGCCGGTATTCATCGGCTTGCCGTCGTATGAGCTTTTGCCTCCGGACGCCCCGCTGGATTATTTGGTGGAACTGGCGCCGCGGCTTTTACGCTTCGCCGCGGACAACGGAGCCCGTGAAGTGGCGCTGGCCGACCCGGGCCTCATCGACCCGGTACGGGCAAGCGGCTATATCAAGTCGCTTGCCGCTGCGAATCACCAGGGTATCCCGCTCCTTGCGCACAGCAACCTGCAGCTCCTGGGCGAGGACCACGCGCAATTATGGCTGGATGCCACGCTGGCGATCATGCGCACTCCGCTGCTATCTACGAATCCTCGGACGCTGGAAGCCCTCGGGCAAGCCCAGGATAAACTCGCCCTCGAGCGGGGAGCGCATCTCATCACCTCCGGCGGCGCCATGGTCAAGCCTTCCCTGTATTTGGGGCTTCCTTTCGACTCCTACGAGACAACCATCGAGACATTCGACTTTTTAGGCATGGCCGGACTTGGCCAGGATGCCGAACTGAAGCCTCTGATGCTGCGACCCGGTACGCTATGCCGGGCGCGCGCCACGGAGTTCGGAATTACCGAGTCGCTGGATGTTCCGCCGTATTGGGTGGTGGAAACGGAAACCATGCAGGAAGAGGACATGCTGGACGCGGTGGCCGATTTCGAGGAGAGCTTCGATGTAGCCCTGTTTCCGCCGATCAGTCCGCTGTTCAAGGAATCCCGCAAAGGTTTCATCTCGTGCGTGGATACGAGGAAGCCCGGCGCCATAGACTCGCTGCTCGTAAACCAGGGCAATCTGGCCAATTCCATCACCCTGGTGGTGGATGCGGACAACCCCGAGCAAATCCATCGCTTGGCGGCCGTCAGTACCTCCTTGGGCCGCGAGAATCCTTTTGCCCTGTGGCAAATTGTCCTATGTTCCGAAAATTCCATTCCGAGCGCCAAGACTCAGAAAAAGTTGCAGGATGCATTCAGCGTAGCCGACCATTTCCTGGATCTTACGCGATTATATTCGCTGGACCCTCAAACGACGTACCAGACGCGCCTGTTCTTCGCAACCTCCTCGGAATCGCTTGCCCTGCACGCGATCCACGCGGATCGCGAACTTGAAACCATATTTATCCTGGGAAATACCATGCCCAGCCCCAAGCTCGTCGAAACGATGCCGTTTCTGGCATTTGACCGGGAATACGCGGGTTTTGAGCTGCTCTACGACGTGATGAGCGCGTACAGGAATTTTCCCGATCTGCTCATCGAGGCGCCCCGAAGCATCCTTGGCTAAACGTGAAGCAGGATGTTAAATAAGCAGTTCCGGCAGCGTTTTATTGCGACCGGACGGAATTACGAAATGGCCAAGAACGGCTTCCGCTACGTTTCTGACGCGGCTCCCGGTTTTCTCGGGGTCATGGCCGCGCTGGCCGTCCAGATATCCGGAGACGATTTGCCTGGCTTCCTCGGCGTCTTCCTCGAATATCGTTACGATCATGTCGGTATAGCCGCCCAAGTTTACGCCGGGATAGAGGCTGTTCATGGCGCTGAAATTCACGAAGGTGTTTATTCCTGCTGAATCGAGCAGTGATCGCAGCAGAGCCAGATCGCCGGGATTATAGGTTCGTACCAGGTTAAGGACCTGTCTGCCCTCCGCGTTTTTCAGGAATTCGGCATTCATGCTGTCCGTTGTCTCCCATGATTCCGCAGGTGCTTCTTCGCTTTGCGTTCGTCTCTTTTTCGCGAGTTTTCGGCGAAGTACCTTTCCTATCAGCACAAGTATCATGATTGCGAGTATTATTTCTATAACGCGGGTTTCCATCTGGTCTCCTTAGGCTTTGTTCAATAGTTTTCTTTTAAATCCACGCGATGCCCGGCGTCTCCGGTTTTTATGAAGCGCGACAGGTTCTCGCAGCTTTGCCGGATATTCTGGAGGACGGCGTCGCGTGTTGAGCCGCCGACATGCGGTGAAAGCACGACATTGGGCAGCTCATCCAACGGAAAATTGGAAGGATGGCCGTGATCGCTTCCGGCTTTCGGGTACTTGTACCAGACGTCAATGGACGCGCCGGCGAGTTTTCCGTAGCGAAGCGCGGCATACAGCGCCTCTTCCTCGACTATTTCCCCGCGACCCACGTTTACGAGCCAAGCTCCTTCCATCCAGCCCAATTCCCGTTCGCCCAAGAGGCCTTTCGTGGCATCGGTAAGCGGAAGCGCGATGTAGACGACGTCAGCCCCGCTCAGGGCTTCCTTGAGCTCGATGTGCAGCGAGTCGAAATTGGCCGGTAGTACACGTGCCGGATTTTTTCTGTAACCGCGGACGGTGCATTTGAACGCCTTGAGAAGCCCTGCCAGTTCAACCCCAATGGCTCCCGTGCCTAAAATGGCGCAGGTTTTTCCATGCAGAGAGCGCCAAAAATCTTCCGAGCCTTTTCCTGCCCAGAATCCATGCCAGCGGCCCATTTTAAGGTCGTTGTGATACTCGACGATGCGGCCAAAACCGGTAAGCGTCAAGGCCAAGGCTCGTTCGGCCACGTAGAACGCGTTCCCGTGACAGTTGAAGACGCTGATGTTCCTCCGCTGTAACAAATCTATGGGCAAATGGTTTATTCCTACGAACGGAACGAAAAGTGCCTGCAGTTTCGTAGCCTTTTCGTAAAAACCCTCGGGAACGAGGTTGGCCACGAGAATATCGATGGAATCGACCGCTTCCTGGCAGGCCTCGGGTCCCAGGATGAATTCGGCTTCGGCTGAATGAAGCGCGACGAGAGTCTCTATGCCTGTCATCCAGTCTTTGTTCAATGGAACGTGAAAACCTATACGCATGGACTATATTGTAGTAGAAAGTAGTCCGATGTTCATAGTAGGGGCTCCCTAAAACCGGAGCGAATGCGAAGGCTCATGCAAGAAGGAATACTCGTGAAAAAAAATTTCGATGCAACCACCCTCTGCCTGGCGATGTTTTTTGCCGGCGCTTTGCTTTTTTCTTCATGCGTCGGGCAGCCAAAAGCGCCGACGCCGTCGGAACCTGTCCCCGTAACCCCCGTTGCGGCGCCCGAACCCGATATCGCGCTGTTCATCCAAAATAACGATACCGCCTCCCTGGCCGGTTTGTTCAAGGGGCGCGAGCTTGCCGATAAGCCTGCCGCGGACGGCCGATACCCGCTGCACATGGCGGTAATCAAGGGCTCCGTGGACATGGTCGATCTTTTACTTTCCATGGGCGCTCGGGTTGATCCTTTGGACGCGGAAGGCAAGACCCCGCTTCGCTATGCGGTGGACAAGGCAGACACGCCAGTGGCCTTGGCGCTACTGGCGAAAAGCGCCCAGCTGTTCCTCGTGGACAAAGCCGGGGTCAGCCCCCTGGATGCCGCGATCGTCGGCGGATTCGCCGGAAAAATATTGAACGCGCGCAGCGTTTTAGCCCTTGGTCCCCAAGGCCAGACTGTGTTGCACGTGGCCGTGGATCGCATGTCCATAGATTCCGTGCGCGCTATCCTCGCGCTCAATCCCGATCTTTCGCTCAAGGATAAAAGCGGCAAGACCGCCCTTGATTCGGCGTTCCTGCACCCGAATAATCCCGTGGGACCCGCTATCGCGGAACTGCTCGTGGCCCGGAATGCATTAACTTCCTTCGAGGATTTTTCATATTTCGTGCGTGCCGTCCGCGACACCAATTACGGCCGCTCGCGTTTTGCGGACGGAGCTACGGTCCTGCACGAAGCCGTTCGTTTCGATCATCGCGGTTACCTGCAGTTTTTTCTGGATCGCGGGGTTCCCGTAGACCTGAAAAACGCGTCCGGGGCAAGCGCCCTGCACGATGCCCTGAAGCTGGGGCGGCTCGAGTGCGTAAAAATCCTGCTTGCAAAAAACGCGGACGCCAATGCGCGCGACGGCCAGGGCTTTACCCCGCTTAATCTGCCGCTTTCGCCGAATGTCGCGCAGAGCGTAATATCGCTGCTCCTCGAGCGTGGCGCCGATCCCACGATCAAGGATAAGTGGGGGAACAGCGCCTTGCATACCGCCGTGAGCCTCGATTATCCCGCCTCGGTAATTTCCCTGCTGCTGCAAAAAGGCGCGCAGGCGGACAGCGTCAATTCAGACGGAGATACAAGCTTGTCGCTGGCCGTTAAAAAACGCCGATTCTCATTGTTCGCGCCTTTGGCAAACGCAGGCGCAAGCTTGTTCGTTAAAAACATCCTGGGTAATCCGCCGCTGTATTATGCGTTCATCGACGGCTCGGCCACCGTGCGGGAACTGGCCGCGGTCATGCCCCGGGATTCCCGGGACGACAGGGGCGAAGGACCTTTTCACTACGCCGTACGGCAGGGAGCGGCAGGGGATAGCATCGCCGTGCTCAAGGAGCTTGGATTCGACCCGTCACTGCGCAATAACGACGGCGATACTGCATTGCACCTGGCGTGCAGGCTTCCGGCCCGAATACAGGGCGAAGCCTTGATGGCGGCGGGGGCAGATCCTTTTATCCAGAATTCCGCCGGGCTGAATCCGATTCTCCTGGCTCTAAGCTCTCCTTCGGGTACTTTAACCTGGTTTTTCAACGCAAAATTACTGGCATCGCGCGACGGTGTGAAAAACAGTCCCTTGCATTACGCGGCCTTGGCCGGACACAACGAAGGCATTATTTTTCTCGTAAACAAGGGCATCCCCGTGGATGCCGTAAACAACGACGGCCGCACGCCGCTTATGCTGGCGCTTCAGAAAGATTCCGTCGTCGCCGTCAATGCCTTACTGTCGCTGGGCGCTAACCCGCTAAGCCGAGACGCCACCGGCGCTACTCCCTTGCATCTGGCCGTGTACTGGGCGGCTGAAAATTGCCTCAAGATTCTGGCGCGTCCGGGCTCAAGCGTGGATCTGCGCGATTTCACCGGAAAAACGCCGCTGCGTACCGCGGTAGACAAAGCCGATATCGGCTTGGCTACCTTCCTCTTGGAGAAAGGCGCCGATGTCAGGGCGCGCGACTCAAGCGGAGAAACCCCGCTCCATGCAGCCGCCAGGCTTCCCGACGAACGGCTGGTCTTGCTGCTCGGCCCCAAGGTAAGGAACGTGGATATACGGGACGATGCAGGCACTACGCCGCTTCTGGAGGCGGTATTTTCTGAAAACGCAAAGGCGGCAGCCGCGTTCGCCTCCCTGGGAGCCTCGATCCATGCCAGGGACTCATCCGGCGAGAGTCCGCTCAGTTTTGCGCTTAAAAAAGGAACGGCCGTGCTGCGCGCGGTGCTCAATGAAAAAACAGTGGGAGCTTCCGATGCGGACGGCCGTTCTGTTATACGGGTAATACTTGAAGCCAAGCCCGGGGTTGATTATATCAAGACGGCCCTCGGTGCCGGCGCCCCCGTAGACGATCGCGATTCGCAGGGCAGGACGCCGCTTCTTATCGCCGCGCAGAATCTGTATTTTGAGATTATCAGCCAGCTGGTTTCCGCCGGGGCGGATCCCTTCATCCGGGACGCCCAAGGTTTGTGTTCCGCGGTCGTTGCGCTCTCATCGGGCGATCAGGCGGTCAAGGCGATGTTCGGCGCCAAGGTAAACCTCAAAGATACGCAGGGTGAAACGGCGCTGCATTATGCCGCCGCAAATGGCTTGGAAAAAGGTCTGTTAAGCCTTCTTGCCCTGGGAGCCGATGTGAGCATCCGGAACGTAAACGGCGAAACCGCCTACGACGTTGCCGTGCGACGAGGTTATGCGGTGCTTGCGGAGCTTTTGAAGAGATAAGCGCGCTACAGACCCGTTACGTAGCCGTCCTTGTTGAACTGTACGACTGTGTCGGCATTTACGGAGATGAAATTCGGATGCCCGCCGCCTTGGGGCAGCGACTTGATGAGATTTTGTCGTTGCGCCAAGGTGCCTGATTGCACTTTTCCGTCTTTATAGAAGGATATCGCCGTACCGCCCTTGAATTTTACCAAGTATGGCTTGTAAGCCAGCCCGCTTGTCGATCCGGTTGAAAGCCAGATTGTCGCGAGCTCTTGGTCCGATGCCAGGATGCCGCTTTTAGGTTGCGCGTCGCCAGTAAGCATAGCTTGTGTTCCTTCGGGTTGCCCATTCTTTGTTTCTATTTCAGTGTAAGCGATTCCCGGTCAGAAAGCCATGCCAAAAAAGAAAAACCGCTCCAAAAGGAGCGGTTTTTCTTTTTTTTACCCTAAACAGGCTCTTTTGCCCTATTTAGTCGTTTTAGCAAGCTTGGGAGTGCTGGCCAAGGTATTGTTTCGTTTGGCCATATCTGCGGCAATCCTTTTTTGCTTAATGGTTTCCCAGTAGCTGATAAAGGCAGTGGCGATGTAGATCGTCGAATATGTTCCGGAAATCATACCTACGACAAGCGCGAGCGCAAAGTCCTTCATGCTGCCTTCGGTGAAGAAGTACAGCGCGAAAACCGCGAGCAGCGTGGCGCCCGTCGTGATAATCGTTCGGCCGAGCATTTCGGTAACCGATCGATCAAGTATCGTGGTCATTTTGTCCGTGGGGGACAGTTTCATGTTTTCGCGGATACGGTCGAATATTACGATGGTATCGTTGATGGAGTAGCCCAGGATCGTCAAGATCGCCGCGATGGACAAGGTGTTGAATTCCATTCCCGACCAAACGATGAAGGTGACGATCGCCATGGCATCGTGAACGATTGCCAATACCGCGCCCATTCCGAACTGGAGCTTGAAGCGTACCCACGAATAGATCAGGATCACCAAGATGGTGAGCACGGTGACCTTCCATGAAAGGCCGCCGAGATCTTCGGAGAATTTTGCGCCGATCGAGTCGTTCTTCATGAAGACTACTTTTTCGGCTCCGAACGATTTTTCGAGCGCGGCGCGGATAACCACGGGTATTCGGCCGATGAAGTCGTTTTCGTCGCCTTCCTGGCTTACGCGGACCACGTACTGCAGAGAATCTTTCTTGCCATACGTCTGCACGGCGACGGAGCCTATCGGGTCCACCGCCTTGCGGACTTCCTCGATGCTGCCGAATGCCTCTCCCGCATCCCGCGGGGTTCGGTGAAGCAGGCCAGGAGTCGTGGAAAGGAGGAATTCACCCTGGTAGGTAGGTACGAGAAGCTTTGGTGAAAGAGCGCCGCCATCGCGGCCGGTAAGTACGATGCTTTCTTTCGCAAGCTCGGCGGCGAGGTCGTTGATCGTGGCAAACTTGGTAAGATCGTAGGTAACGGAGCGCTGTTCTACGTTCGCCCCGGTGAATACGACCTGGAATACCGTTTCGGTAATCTTCAGGTTTGGCGTTCCCGTTCCGGTATAACTGATGTCCGCGGCAGGGTAGGCAAGCTGGATGTATTGATTGACGCCTGCTTTGAAGTCGACGCCCATGTTAAAGCCCTTCACCAGAATACCCACGACTCCGAAGAGCATCAGGCACACTGAGAAGATGGTCGCCGGCAGGAAGCCCTTATGGAACCTTATGATTCGTTTCATTTGACCCCCCAACCGATGGACATGGTGTTTTTCTTGTAAAGATCGGTATTGAAGTCGAAGAGCAGGCGCGACACGAACAGAGCCGTGAAGAGCGAGCTTATGTTACCGATGGCCAAGCTGATCGCGAAGCCCTTGATCGCGCTGGTTCCGAGCTGAGCCAAGAACAAGGCCGCGATGATCGTGGTCAGGTTGGAGTCGAAGATAGCCCAGAAGGCCTTATGGAAGCCCGCGTCAACCGACGCGCGTCGGCCTTTGCCGAGCCGCAGTTCGTCCTTGATACGCTCGAAGATGATGACGTTTGCGTCGACTGCCATGCCTAAAGTAAGCACGAAGCCGGCGATGGACGGTAAGGTCAGCGTCAGCTTGAAGGCGGAGAGGATGGAAAGCATGAGGAACAGGTTCAGGATCTGCGCGATCGTCGCGTTTACGCCTGCGCCTTTATAGTACATGAACATGAACACGAAAACTGCGAGCACCGCGATGATGACGGCCTTTGTTCCCTGTGCGATCGAATCCTCGCCGAGCGAGGCGCCGATGGCTTGCTGGGATTCCACGATAAGCTCGACCGGCAACGCGCCGGTGCGAAGGGTCAGCGCGAGGTTCTGGGCTTCCTCGGCGTTGAAGCCGGTGATGCGCACGGCATCGCGGATGGGCTCGGAAATGCGGGCGCCCGCCTTGATGCGGTCGTCCATTACCACTGCCATGGTCTTGCCCACGTTTTCGCTCGTAAGCTTGTAGAATATCTCCGCGCCTTCCGCGTCGAGGTTGAACACGACGTTAGGCTGACCGGTAATGGGGTCCGAGGAGGTCGTGGCGCTTTGGATATGGTTACCGTCGAGGCCGGCGGTTTCCGTCATGACGCGATAGGTGCCGGTCCACTCGTCCAGGCCGTAGCTGTCCTTGCGGAAGAACTTGCGCACGATTTTGCCGGCTGGAACGATGGTCGGATCCAGTACGTTGAATTTTTCGTCAACGCCGTTGGGATTCGACGCCAGGTAGGTGTCCAATTTTGCCGAAGCTTCGTCGTCGATAATATGGAAGGCCAGGCGGCCTTTACCCATGATGATGCCGTTGATGCGTTCAGGATCTGCGGCGCCTGGGATCTCGACGTATACGTGTTCTTTACCCTGGGTTCGGATTACCGGCTCGGTAAGGCCGAATTTGTCGATGCGGTTGTTGAGGACTTCGATGGCGCGAGTAACCGCGTCGGCCTTGTCCGCATCGGTAAGGGGGGTCTTGGATTTGGCCTGGAGGGCTTCGATATCGGCTCGAATGACGATGGACATACCGCCGGACAGGTCAAGGCCGAGCTTGACTGAATTGCTGTTCAGGCCTTTCAGCTTGAGTATCTTATTGCGGTAATAGCCTTCGAGGTCCGCTATGACGTCTTCGCGCTTGTCGTAGGCGGCCAGGACGCCTTTTGCGTTCCAGACGGCCGGCGTGGCGAGTTTCAATGCCTTGTATGCTTTTTTCGCAAGCTTGATGGCGTAGGCGTATTGGCTCGTGAGCGGATTCTCGTCTTTGGCAAGCGCCAGTTTCTCGATTTCGGCGTAGTCCGTTCGCGCCATGCGCCATGCATAGTCGCGTATCTGCTCGCGGGAGCCGAGAGCGAGTGCCTGATCTTCCTTCGGGGTAAGGTAATACCACTTTACGGAAGGGGAGAGAAAGGCTAACGCGACGACCAACACGGCGAGCACGATGAGAAGTCTTTTGGTTTTATTCATGCGCTGACTCCGGTGTATCTAAAGATTACGCGCACGGCATGCCCGATGGCCGCCGTACGCGT